>NZ_CP118614.1:4955415-5574842 GCF_028993595.1 Nocardiopsis camelliae | reverse complement strand
GATCGAGACCCACTTCGCCGACGCCGTGGTGCTGGCCACCGGCGGCTACGGCAACGTGTTCTTCCTGTCGACCAACGCGATGGGCTCGAACGTCACCGCGACCTGGCGCGCGCACCGCAAGGGCGCGCTCTTCGCCAACCCGTGCTACACGCAGATCCACCCGACCTGCATCCCGGTCAGCGGCGACTACCAGTCCAAGCTGACCCTGATGAGCGAGTCGCTGCGCAACGACGGCCGCATCTGGGTGCCCAAGGCGCACGGGGACACCCGCGACCCGCGCCAGATCCCGGAGGAGGAGCGCGACTACTACCTGGAGCGCATCTACCCGGCCTTCGGCAACCTGGTGCCGCGCGACATCGCCTCCCGCGCCGCCAAGAACGTCTGCGACGAGGGCCGCGGCGTGGGCCCCGGCGGTCTGGGCGTCTACCTGGACTTCGCCGACGCCATCGCGCGCATGGGGCAGGACGCCGTCGAGGCCAAGTACGGCAACCTGTTCGACATGTACCAGCGCATCACCGGTGAGAACCCTTACGAGGTTCCGATGCGCATCTACCCGGCCGTGCACTACACCATGGGCGGTCTGTGGGTCGACTACGACCTCCAGAGCTCCATCCCGGGCCTGTTCGTGACCGGTGAGGCCAACTTCTCCGACCACGGCGCCAACCGCCTGGGCGCGAGCGCGCTGATGCAGGGGCTGGCGGACGGCTACTTCGTCCTGCCCAACACCATCAACGACTACCTGTCGTCGGGTCCCTTCGAGGCCCTCGACGAGTCGCACCCCGAGGCCGTGGCGGCCAAGGACCAGGTGACCTCCCGCATCGACAAGCTGCTGTCCGTCCAGGGCTCCCGCACCGTCGACTCCTTCCACAAGGAGCTCGGCCACATCATGTGGGAGTACTGCGGCATGGAGCGCAGCGAGGAGGGCCTGACCAAGGCCATCGAGCTCATCCGGGCGCTGCGGGCCGAGTTCTGGCGCGACGTCAAGGTGCTCGGTGCCAACGAGGAGTTCAACCAGGCGCTGGAGAAGGCCAACCGCGTGGCCGACTTCCTGGAGCTGGGCGAGCTCATGTGCATCGACGCCCTGCACCGCCGCGAGTCCTGCGGCGGCCACTTCCGCGCCGAGAGCCAGACCGAGGACGGCGAGGCGCTGCGCCACGACGACGAGTTCGCCTACGTGGCTGCCTGGGCGTTCGGCGGCGATGACAGCAAGCCCGTGCTCCACAAGGAGAACCTGGAGTACGAGTACGTCGAGATGAAGCAGCGGAGCTACAAGTGAACATCACCCTGCGCGTATGGCGTCAGAAGGGGCCGGACGACGAGGGTCGGCTGGCCACGTACAAGCTCACCGACGTCTCCCCGGACATGTCGTTCCTGGAGATGCTTGACGTCCTCAACGAGAAGCTCACGCTGGAGAACGAGGACCCGGTCGCCTTCGACCACGACTGCCGCGAGGGCATCTGCGGCGCCTGTGGTGTCGTGATCGACGGTGAGGCGCACGGCCCCGAGCGCACCACGACCTGCCAGCTGCACATGCGCAGCTTCAACGACGGCGACACCATCACGGTGGAGCCGTGGCGGGCCAAGGCGTTCCCGGTCGTCAGGGACCTGGTCGTGGACCGCGGCGCGTTCGACCGCATCATCCAGGCGGGCGGCTACATCAGCGCCCCGACGGGTACCGCGCCCGACGCCCACGCCAACCCGATCCCGAAGCCGGACGCGGACCGCGCGTTCGACGCCGCGACCTGCATCGGCTGCGGCGCGTGCGTGGCGGCCTGCCCGAACGCCTCCAGCATGCTGTTCACCGCCGCGAAGGTCACGCACCTGGGCATGCTCCCGCAGGGGCAGCCCGAGCGGTCCTCGCGCGTGGTGAAGATGATCAACCAGCAGGACGAGGAGGACTTCGGCGGCTGCACCAACATCGGTGAGTGCGCCGCGGTCTGCCCGAAGGGCATCCCGCTGGACACGATCTCGCAGCTCAACCGCGACCTGCTGGGCTCGCTCAGCAAGGGCGTCGGCTGACCGCCGCCCCTGTCGCACCGCACGGGCCGCGCTCCTTCGGGGGCGCGGCCCGTCGCCGCTTCCGGGGGTCACTCCGCCCGGGGCCGGAGCCGTCCGGCGTCCCGCTCCACCGGCTCCTGGGACTGCTCCGGGACCCTGCGCGTCTGGCGGCTCGCGACGAAGTCCTCGACGGCGGTGACGACCGCGGCCTCGACACTGACGCCGTCCCGCTCCGCGACCTCCCTGAGCAGGGCGTGGAGGCCGTCGTGCATGTGCAGGTGCATGTCCATGGCTCGAAGGTAGCGGCTGCCGGGCCCGGGCGAGGGGAAAACGCGGAGACCGGCGCCTCCGGGCCCGGCCGCGGGCCGTCGCCGCTTTCGGGGTCACTCAGCGGGAGGCATGAGTCCTCTCAGCCGGTCGGCGATCTCGGGGACGTCCGCCAGGTCGCCGGTGGTGACCGCGATGACCAGGTCGTAGGCGGCGTTCTGGTCGGGTCTGCCCACCTTCTGGCCGTTGAGGCGGAGGAACAGCTTGGCGCTGATCCAGGCCAGCCTCTTGTTGCCGTCCGACAGGGGATGGCCGATAAGGACCGACTGCATGAGGGCGGCGGCCTTCTGCCACACGTCCGGATAGGCGTCGTCACCGAAGGCCGTGGTCTGCGGGCGCAGCAGTGCCGCGTGGAGCTGGCCGATGTCCCGCACCGTCACATAGGACGGAAGGGTCACCTCGATGATCACGCGGACATCGGCCTTGGTGAGGTAGCGCGTCACTCGGCGAGCCTCGCCAGCAGTTCCGCGTCCTCCTCGGCGATCTCCAGCGCGTACCGGCGGATCCTCTCGGTCTGACGGGCCGCGAGGAACTCCTTCAGCGCGATGACGACCTCGGTGTTGACGCTGTTGCCGTCCTCTTCGGCCACCTCCCTGATCTCCGCGTGTACGTCGTCGGGCAGGCGTAGATGCATGTTCATGCCGCAATGATACCTGGAAGTGGTATCACTCTCTGGTACACGGTGGAGGGCGGGAACGCGGCCCCCTCCGGGGCGGCTCAGCCCTCGTGCTCGCGCCAGTGCCGGGGCAGGTCCCCGTATCCGACGCCGATCTCCACGGAGTCCCCGTCCAGGCTCCGGACGTCATCCCAGGCCACGTAGCGCTCGTGGCGGCGCATCCAGCCCAGCACCCGGTGCCACGGGGAGGGCGGCTCCAGCGAGCCCCCGTAGCCGAGGCGGCCCGCGAGCGCGCCCCGTCCCAGCACCAGGCCCAGGACGGTGTAGACCTCCCCGTCGCGGCGCACGACCACGTCCTGGACCTCGCTGACCGTCCGGCCGGAGCTGTCCGTGACCCGGCGGCCGAGCAGTTCGCTGAACAGGAATCCGCTCATCGCCCCGCCCCCGGGATGCGGCCGATGACGTTGCGGCTCAGCCACCTCTCCGCCGCGCGGCTCCCCTCGGGCACAGGAGTGGACAGACGGGTCGTGGGGGCGAAGTCCTCGACGTCGCCCACCGGGATGCGCACGGGCTCGTGCTCGGAGGGCCGCAGCCTGCTCAACACCGTGCGCCACAGCCTCCCCAGGCGCCCCGAGAGCCTGGGGCCCAGGGCGGCGGAACCGGTGAGCAGCGCCGTCATGACCGGAGGGGAGCCCTCCTCCCAGGAGAACTCGACGTCGTCCGCCTTGCCCACCGGCTGCCCGTCGCGGTCGACGATCTGGCGGTCCAGCACGGTGAAGCCGATCCGGAACACGGACTCGCGCTCCCGGTCCTCCGGCATCTCACTGCCCCGCTTTCGTGTAGAGCATCAGGGGGACGGCCACGACCGACACCGCGAGCAGCAGGACCAGGTAGACCGAGCCCACGATGTTGGTGAACCGCGAGTTCACCCGGTCGCCCAGGTAGCGGCGGTCGTTGGCGACCACGAAGATCGGCAGGTAGGTGAGCGGGAGCGCCACCGCCGACAGCACGATGCTGTACTCGACCACCTTGACCGGGTCGATCCCGGTGAGGACGAAGAGGGTGCCCGCCACCAGGCCCAGCAGGATGACCGAGTGGAAGAGCGCCGCCCGCACGGGCGGCCGGGTCTTGCCCCACGGCCAGCCGAAGTACTGGGCCACGCTGTAGCCCGACGCCAGGGACGACTCCAGCGCGGCGCCGAACGTGGCCGCGAAGAAGCCCACGAGGACCACGACCAGCCCGACCTTGCCCAGCGCCGCGACCACGGGTAGCGCGACCTGGCCCAGGTCCTCCACGTGGACGTCGGCGGGCATGAGCCAGGCCGCCGCGCAGCCCATGATGGCCAGGGCGAGCAGGCCGCCCACCGGGAAGCCGAGGAAGATGTTGATCCGGGCCGTGGACAGGTCGCGGGGGGTCCACTTCTCCTCCACCCCGCTGGAGGAGAAGAACAGGACCGAGTAGGGGGTCATCGTCGCGCCGAACAGCGCGATCGCGTAGTAGGACCACACCGGCCACTCCTCCTCCGGGGGAGGGGAGAAGCTCGCGGCGTCGGCCAGGAGACCGCCCCAGTCGGGGCTCAGCCGCCACAGGGCGACGGCGAACACGACCAGGGCCAGGCCGAGCAGCCCGTAGGTCTTCTCCATCCACCCGAACGGCATCCGCCACACGACCACCCAGACCAGGAACCCGGCCACCGGGACCCACAGCAGGTAGTGGACGCTGCTGGCCAGTTCGAGGGCGAGCGCGATACCGCCGATCTGCGCCGACATGGTCAGCAGGGTGATGACGTAGGACGCCAGCAGGTTGGCCAGGCCCGCGCGGGCGCCGAGCCGCTCGCGGACCAGGTCGAAGACGGCCCGGCCGCTGACGGCCGTGACGCGCGCCGCCATCTCGGTGAAGAGCATGATCCCGATGACGCCGACGGGGATCACCCAGGCCAGGGACATCCCGAAGCGGGAGCCGACCACGGAGGCGGAGACCAGGTCGCCGATGTCCAGGAACCCGCCGACGGCGGTGAGCATGCCCAGGGTGAAGGACAGGAGGATTCTCACCGCAGCTCCTCCTGGAGTCCCGCCAGCGCGTCGGCGGTCCCGCGGAGCGCCTCGGCGGCCCCGGCCACCCCGTCGCGGTCCTCCCTCCCCAGCGCGACGCGCAGGTCGGACAGGCCGTGGACGGCGGCGTCGGACAGGTCCGTCACCTCGTCCCGCAGGCCGTCGCAGTTCGGAGAGGGCGGCTGGAGGGAGCCGAAGGTGTCGGTGAGGGAGCGGGCCGAGTCCTCCGCGTCCTTGGCGCTGACCTCCAGGTAGGACTGGAACGCCCGGTCGTCCTCGGCCAGTTCCGCGACCAGCGTCCCCGTGCGGACGCCCGACAGCAGGTCCCCGGTGGTCTGCCGGGCGTCGTCGCGGTAGGCGTCCTCGGTCAGCGCCGGGGCGGTGCAGCCCGCGGACGCCAGCGCGAGGGCCGCCGCCAGGGCGGCGGGCGCGCACCGCGCGAGGAGGTCCAGGGTCCCGCGGGGGCGCCCCGGCCGCGGCCGTTCGCTACCCGTCATGGCTCAGGACCCTAACCGCGGGCGGGCCCGGCGGCCGCGCCCATCCGCGGCGTGTCACCTGGGCGTTCGCGGTGTGCTGCCCGGCGGCCGTGCCGTGCCTCGGGACGGCGGTCCTCGCCTCGGGGGCGGTGGGCCTCTCTCAGGCCCGATAGCGCCGCGCGACCGTGTGGAAGGCCTCCTTGGGCTCCCAGGACGACGGGTCGTCCCCGGCCGTGCGCACCACGCCGAACCCGGCCGCGTCCAGGTCGTACACGGGGTCCTCGCTGTGCGGGAAGCCCGGCATGGCGAACGTGAACACGAACGCGCCGTGCACCCCCCGCTCCCGGTACAGCCCCAGCAGCGCGTCCAGGTACCCGGCCTGCACGGCCTCGTTGCGCGCGGTGCCCCGGCGCAGGCGCGGCGGGTCGGCGAACCAGTTCACCGCGAGGAAGGACGCGGCCCCGCGCAGTTCGGCCCCGTCGTGGGCGCCGCAGCCGAACTCGGTGATCACCAGGGGCCTGCCGCAACCGTCCCGGAGCGCGTCCAGCCGCCGTTCGTAGGCGTCGGCGTCGGTCCCGGACCGGTACAGGTTCGCCCCGGCCAGGTCGAAGCCCGACCAGTCCACCTCCTCCCAGCCCCCGGCCCCGTAGGTCACCGGCCCCCCGAAGTGCTCGCGGGCCACGTCCAGGGCCGAGGCGAGCAGCGCGGCGAGCCTGCGCCGCATCCTGTGCTCGAAGGGGCGGCGCAGCCACGGGCGGGTGACGAACTGGAGGCGGACGGGTTCGCTCCCGCCGGGGAGCAGGCCCGGGGAGGTCAGCGAGAACTCGGTGCCGACCATGAGGGTCACGCGGCCGGGGTGCTCCAGGCGCAGCTCCTCGGCCATGCGGGCGGTGGCGGCCAGGTGCTCCAGCCGCTCGGCGACCGGCGGGTTCTCCGGCTGCGGGCGCACCCACACGTCCAGACCCGCCTCCAGGGCGGCGCGCGCGGCGGCCCGCTGCCGTCCGGTGTCGGCGCCGATCAGCATCACAGCGGTGCAGTGCAGGTCCTCGCGGATGACGCGCATGTCGCGCGCCGCCGCGTCCTCGGACACGCCGTCGGTGTGGTGGGAGATTCCTCGGATGTCCACGCGGCCATCCTGTCAGGGGGTCCGGTGGATCAGAAGGCCCCGATCGGTCCGCGTCGCCTTCAGGGCCCGCTCGCGGTCCGCTCCCGGCCGGTCTCCGCGTGCGCCGGGGCTCCGGAGACACAGGTCTCCGGAGCCGACGCGGCGGCGGACCGCCGGGCTTCGGGAGGCGCCGGAACCCCAGAGGCGCCGGAACCCCAGAGGAGGCGGGGCCGTCCGACGGGCGGGCCTCAGGGGGCGGCGGGGCGCAGCATGCAGTAGGTCGAGGGGGCCGCAGGGGGGTGGACCGCCCGCACCACCCGGAAGTCGTAGTCCTCGTAGCGGCCGATGTCCGCCGGGTCCGCCGTCTCCAGGTAGACCGGTACGCCGTCCGCGTCGGCCCGCGCCAGGCCCTGGCGCAGCAGCCGCGCCCCCGCGTCGGTCCCGTCCGCAGCGGCGGGGTCGGCGCCCAACACGCACAGGTACCAGTGCGGGCCCTCCGGCACCGACGCCCTGACCTCGCCGTTGTACCAGGTCAGCTCCGGCAGCCGGGACAGGCCCACCAGCCTGAACCAGTGCGGCAGCGACCTCAGCGGGACCGCCGCTCCCTCCCGTCCCGCGTCGGGCGGGGTCCACAGGGCCGCGCCGCGCACCACCGGGACACGCCCGGGGCCCTCCGGGGACTCCGCCACGGTGGCGTGGCCGCCGGGGACGTGCCCGAACCCGGCCAGCAGCGCGCACGCGCGGAAGTTCTGCGCCATGCGCAGGCCGTCGTCCGGGAAGAGCCACCGGAAGAGCGGGTCGTGGTAGAGGGCGCGGCTCAGCACCCCGGCCACGGCGGGCACGTCGTTCATGGTCGCGGTGCGGACCGCCTGTACCGCTGTGGGGGTCACGGGGGCTGCCTCTTCCCTGGGGCCGGGGTACCCCTGTACCCGGGGCTCCGATCACCGCTCATGGTAGGGCGGGAGACCGTCGCGGGTGGGGCGTTTCCCCGGGAAGGGGAGGCCCTCCGGTGAGGGGCGGCTCCCCGGGGAGGGGCGGCGGGCCCGCGGGCCCTCAGGAGGGGTCGCGCAGCAGGAAGTAGTTGGTTCCCGCCTCGGGGCCCTCCGCCTCCCGGACCAGCCGGAACCCGAACCGCTCGTAGAAGCCGACGGTCTTGGGGTTGAGCGTCTGGGTGAACACCGGCAGGCCCTGGGAGTCGGCGCGGTCCAGACCCGAGGTGAGCAGCCCGCCGCCGACGCCCGTGCCGACGGCGGCCGGGTCCACGCCCAGCGCCGCCAGGTACAGGTGGGGTTCCTGGGGCGCGGCCAGCTTCCACTCGGCGAACACGCGCACGAACGCGGCCAGGCGGGTGCGGCCGATCAGGGGGCCCCAGTGCGGCCAGGTGCGCAGTGACACCAGCTGGCCCTCCGGGTTGGCGGTGGGCGGAGCCCACAGCGCCGCGCCGCGCACCACCGGCGCGTCCTCGCTGCCGTCCCTGGTCTCGGCGACGCGGGTGTCACCCGAGGGGACGTAGCCGAAGCCCGCGGTCAGGGCGAAGAAGCGGCGCGTCCGGGCCATCCGCAGCTCGTCGTCGGGGAACAGCCACCGGAAGAGCGGATCCTCCTGCGCTGACCTGGCCAGAACGCGCGCGACACCGGCGACGTCGTCGATCGTGGCGGTACGGGAGGCTGCTGTGACGGTTGGACTCATCCCGGAATCTCTCTGATAGGGGCCTTTCGGCCATGGTAGATCACGGAACCATCACGACAGTGCCGTGGTGGGGGCCGGGGCGTCCGCGGAGAAGGCGGCCGGGACCGGCTGGTCGAACACGTGGGCCCGCACCCAGGCGTGCATGGCGATCGCGGCCGCGGCCCCGGCGTTGATCGACCGGGTCGAACCGAACTGGGAGATCGACAGCACCGCCCGGCACACCCTCCGCACCTCCTCGGAGAGCCCCGGGCCCTCCTGGCCGAACACCAGCACGGCGTTCCTGGGCAGCGGATAGGTCTCCAGCGGCACCGAACCCGGCAGGTTGTCCACGCCGAGCAGCGCCAGCCCGTGCTCCTCGGCCCAGGCCACCAACGCCTCGGTGTCGGGGTGGTGGTGGACGTGCTGGTAGCGGTCGGTCACCATCGCGCCGCGCTTGTTCCAGCGGCGGCGGCCCACGATGTGCACGGCCGCGCACCCGAACGCGTTGGCGGTGCGCACGACCGAGCCGATGTTGAAGTCGTGCGTCCAGTTCTCCACGGCGACGTGGAAGGGGTGGCGCACGGTGTCGAGGTCGGCCACGATCGCCTCGCGCCGCCAGTACCGGTAGCGGTCCACGACGTTGCGGCGGTCACCGCCCGCCAGCAGTTCGGGATCGTAGTGGTCGCCCTCGGGCCAGGGGCCCTCCCACGGGCCCACGCCCACCTCGCGCGCCTCGTCCTCACCGGCTCCGTCCGAGGGCGCGCGGGAGGCGGGACCGCGGACGGAGCCGGAGGGAGGCGACTGGGGTGCGGGGTGCTCGTTCATCTGTTCCAGCTTACGAACGCTCCGCGGTGGGACCTCCTACAGGTGGATGTCCCCGTGGAAGTCACGGCCCTGGAACACGCGAGCCCTGCCGCTGACGTCCCCCTGGATGCTGTTGTGCACGGCCCCGTCGCCCTCTTGGACGAACTCGCCGCGCAGCTCCGCCATCAGCGAGCGGATCGCGGGCTCCTCGGCCTCGGCCCGCTCCAGGCGCTCGGCGACGGCGGCCAGCGCCCCGGGGTCCTCCGGCTCCAGGAGGGCGTCGTCCAGGACCTGCTGGGATTCGGGGTCGGAGCGAAAGCGCGCGAAGACCGCCTTGCGCAGGGACTTGAAGGCGGCGACGGTGCCTTCGGTCGCCGCTTCGGTGATCTTGCCGACCGCGCCGGTGACGACGGCGGCGGTGATGGCGAGGGTGACGGGATCGGCCACGGGGGGCTCCTTCGCGAGGGTGGTTGTGTTCCGCCACCCAGTGTTCCCTCTCAGACGCGGCGCTGTCTCCTCTTCGCGACGACGAGCGCCACCCAGCGCCAGCCGAGCATGGTCGCGGCGAGGAACAGGGCGGTGACGATGACGAAGCTGGTCGGGGCGCCCTCCCCGAGGAACACGCGTACCGCCATCCCCCCGACCACGGTCACGGCCCACACGAACAACCCCGTCGGCCAGATCCGGACAGGGGCGGTCCAGGCACGGGTGACCGCCCAGCCCAGGACCGTCCCGGCGGCGAAGGGCCACGCGGTCCAGGCGATCTCGGCCAGGGCCGTGCCGGTCCCGTGGTCGGTCCTGCCGATCACGACGAAGGCCAGCACGCAGACCAGGTCGGCCAGCAGCGCGGCCAGGGCGCGCGGCGCGGTGGAGGAACGCATACGGCCAGGCTATGCCCGGGTCGGGGGAACGTCCGGGCGGGGCGGGTGGAGCGCCGCGACGTGTCGGCGGACTCCGGTCCCGGCCGGGGCGGTGGTGCGGGCGGGAACCAGCGAGGCGGACGGTGGGGACGGGAAGACAGTGGACCGGGTGGAGTGCGCGCGAACCACGACCGTCGCGGCCGTGTCCTAGGTTGGTGTCCGCCGACGGCTCCGCTCTCCGGCGCCGTTCGTGCCCCCGGCCCCACCCGAACCCCCGACAACAGAAGGTCGTCCACGCCACATGAGCGCAGCCCCCTCGCCCATGCACCCCGGCTCCGCGCCGCCTCCCCTGCCGCCCGGCGTGCGGCCGCTCGCCTCCGACGAGCCCCGACGCGTCGGCCCCTTCCGGGTGGTGGGCCGGATCGGCTCGGGTGGCATGGGCGTGGTCTACGCGGCGCTGGACGACGCCGACCGGCGGGTGGCGGTCAAGTGCGTGCACCGGGTCTACGCGGCCGACGGTGGGTTCCGGGAGCGCTTCGCCCGGGAGGTCGCCCTGCTGCGCCGGGTGCGCGCGGCCTGCGTGCCCGGCTTCCTGGGCGCCGACACCCGTGCCGAGGTCCCCTGGCTGGCCACCGAGTACGTCCCCGGACCGACCCTGGACGCCCGCGTGCGGGCCCACGGACCGCTCACCGGCGCGGCCCTCACCGCGTTCGCGCTGGGCGTGGCCGAGGCCCTGACCGCGATCCACGGCGCGGGCGTGGTGCACCGCGACCTCAAACCCGGCAACGTGATCCTGTCCCCGCGGGGTCCGAGGGTGCTGGACTTCGGTATCGCCCGGACGGTCGACGGCACCGCGCTCACCCGGACCGGCGGACTGGTCGGTACGCCGGGCTGGACCTCCCCGGAGCAGTACGCGGGCGGTGAGGCCACCGACCGCTCCGACATGTTCGCCTGGGGCGGGCTGACGGCCTTCGCCGCCACCGGACGCAACCCGTTCGGCGCGGGCGGCACCGACACCCTGGTGCCGCGCGTACTGGCGGAGCCTCCGGACCTGGAGGGCCTTCCCGGGGCCCTGCGCGCGCTGGTGGAGCGGGCCTTGGACAAGGACCCCGCGCGGCGTCCGGACGCGGCCGCGGCGCTGCGGGAGACGGCCGCGCTGCTGCGCGCCGCTCCGGGCGGGGCGGGTGCCTCCGGTGCGACGGGCGCCCAGGCGGGCGGTCCCACGGCCGGTGCCGCTCCGGCGGGTGCCTTCGCCGCGGCTGCTCCCGGAAGCGGCGTTCCCCCGGCGGGCGCTCCCGGGAACGGCGCCACCGGCCCCGGTACGGACCCCGGCGCGGACCTCCCCGGGCTCGTTGCCCGGGTCTGGGCCGGCGCCGTCGCCCCCGACGACGGCCGGACCGACCTCTGGCGCTTCCACGCCCCGCCCCGGCGCTCCTGGGCGCGCCGCAACCAGCGGCCCCTGGCGGTCGGCGCGGCCGGACTCGCGCTCGCCGTGCTGGTCGGGACGGGGCTGACCGCCCTCTCCGGGGCAGGGGAGGAGGGATCCGTGGCACCGGGCGGTGCCACCGCCGACGGGGGGACCGCCACCTCGGGCGCCGCCGACGGCGCGGGGCAGGGCGGCCCGGGGGAGGACGTCCCCGCCGAGTACCGGGACCTGTACACCACCGGGACCGTGGCCGTGGAGCCCGTCCCCGGCGACAGCGCCCAGCTGGTCCGCACGCTCGAACCCGCGGAGGGGAGCGGCGAGGCGCTGGAACAGCTGCGGCTGACCCTCACCCGCGGGGAGCGCTTCACGAACTCGGTCACCGTCACGGCCACCGCCGAGTACCTCCCCGACTTCGGCGGCCTGAACGTCCACAGCGACGACTTCGCCTGGGTGAGCCAGATCACCCCCGACCAGGGCCACCTCGACTTCTCCCGGCCCGGCAGCCGGGGCGTGCTCGCCGAACTCGACCCGGACGACCCCGTGGCCGAGTTCACCGTGACGATCGTCGGCGCCGTCACCTTCGGCGTCTTCTACTACCTGCCCGCCGAGGCCCTTGACGAGGAGCAGCGGATCACCCCCGGCTACCCCGGCGGCTTCTGCCACGTGGCACCGAACCCGGGCCGCGAGCAGACCTACCCCGGCTTCACCGACTCGCCGGGACTCGCCCCGCACGACGCCACCCCTGTCGACGGAGTCCCCGTCAACAGCTGCGTGTACCAGGAGTCCGACCCGTTCTCCTGAGCCGCGCCCACCGCCTCCGACCCCCCGACCCCCAGGAAGGGCCCACGTTGACCACAGCGACCACTCCCGCCTTCGACCGGAAGCGGCTTCCCCCCGGCGTGGAACCGCGCACCGGGGCCGACCCCGAACGCATCGGCGGCTACCACGTGGTCGGCCGCGTCGGAGCGGGCGGCATGGGAGCCGTCTACGCCGGCCTGGACCCGGCCGACGGCTGCGCCGCGGTCAAGGTCGTCCACGCCCACTTCGCCGCCGACCCCGACTTCCGGGCCCGCTTCGCCCGCGAGGTGGAGATGGTCAGGCGGGTGCGCGCGGCCTGCGCGCCCGCGTTCCTGGACGCCGACACGCAGGCGGACACGCCGTGGCTGGCCACCGAGTACGTGCCCGGCCTGACCCTGCGCCAGCACGTGCGGCGGCACGGGCCGCTCTCCGGGGGCGTCCTGCTCGCCCTGGCGGTCGGCCTCGCCGAGGCGCTCACCGCGATCCACGGCGCGGGCGTGGTGCACCGCGACCTCAAGCCCGGCAACGTCATCCTGTCCCCGGCCGGCCCGAAGGTGCTCGACTTCGGGATCGCCCGCGCGGTGGAGGGCACCGCGCTCACCCGCACCGGCGGCCTGTTCGGCACCCCGGGGTGGGTGGCGCCGGAGCAGTACGAGGGGCGGGCCGCCAGCGACCGCTCCGACATGTTCGCCTGGGCGGGCCTGGTCGCCTTCGCCGCCACCGGCCGCGATCCCTTCGGCAGGGAGTCCGCCGAGGTGGTGTCCCACCGGGTCCGCAACGGCGAGCCGGACCTGGACGGGGTGCCGCCCGAACTCCTGGAGCCGGTGCGGCGGGCGTTCGACAAGGACCCCGGCCGCAGGCCCACGGCGGCCGAGGTGGTCACCGAGCTCACCTCCGGCTGGAACGCCACCCGGGTCCAGCCGTTCCAGGGCGACCCGGTCACCGAGGTCGTCCCCGGCCTGCTCGCCACCGAGTGGCGGGGGGTGGAAGCGCCCGCGCCCCGCCGGGTCCGCCGGTCCGGCCGGACGCCGCTGCTCGCGGCCACCGCGGCCGTCCTGGCCGCCGCGCTGGTCGGGACCTGGCTGGTCGTGCGCCCCGAGGACGGCCGGGAGACCGCGGGCGGGGGAGCCGCCGACGGGGGTTCCGCGACCGGGGACGAGGCGGGCGGCGGCGAGGGCGCGGCGGACACCGGGGAACCCGCCGTGCTGGCCGATCCCGAGAACGCGCAGGCGGTGGTGGCCGAGGCCGTCGAGCTGGCCCTCGGCGCGTCGAGCTTCACGGCCTACTCCGCGACGAGGGACGCCGAGATGGGCACGGGGAGCACGACCAGCTACTCCTACACCGAGGACCCCGAACCCAGGTACTTCCAGAGCGTCTACGCGGGACCGGCCACCTTCATCACCCTGGAGATCGGCGAGGGGCCCGACGACGTCCTGGCCCGCACGGACTCCAACCTGGTCGGGTTGGTCGAGGGCGCGTACTACCGCCCCGCGCCGGGGGATCCGGAGGAGGGGCCCCGGGCGGGCTGGACGTCCGACGTGGAGTCCCTCCGGGCCGTCCTCGGCGAGGGGAGCCGGACCAGCTACCAGGGTGAGTCGGCGCCCCCCGTCACCGACTACCCCGAGGACATGACCGAGGGCATCGACCTGAGCGGGCGCACGGGGCACCACTACACCGGAACCTACGCCGGGGAGTCGGCCGCGGCCCCGGGCCAGGAGGCGGAGCTCACCTTCGACCTGTGGATCGGTGAGGACGGCTACCCGCAGCACTTCCAGACCTACGAGTCCGCGGAGGAGGAGGGCGTCAACGGCGCCTTCATGACCGGGCACTCCACGACCGTCGGCTTCCTCCAGTTCAACGGACCCGTGCAGGTCGAGGTCCCCGAGGAGTCGGAGATCGCCGCCAGCCAGGAGGAGGCGGCCCCGCAGACCGGGACCGGCTGAGCGCCGCACGCGGGCGCCCGTGAGGAACCCGGGAGGGGCTCCCGGGACGGCAGCGCCGCCGGACCCGCCCCGGTGCCGCGCCGTCCCGCGCGCGGCACCGGGGCGGGGGCTACCCCTCGCCGCGCAGGTTCTCCTTGAGGAACTCCACCTGGAGCAGCATCAGGTTCTCCGCGACCGTCGGGTCCGAGGGCGAGTGCGTCACCCCCGACAGCGGCAGCACCGTGTGCGGGCGCCCCGCCGCCATCAGCGCCGACGACATCCGCTGCGTGTGCGCGAAGGCCACGTTGTCGTCCGCCAGGCCGTGGATCATCATCAGCGGGCGCTCCAGCTTGGCCGCCTCCGCCAGGAGCGAGCTGCGCCCGTAGGCCTCCGGCTCGCCCCCGGGGGTGCCCAGGTAGCGCTCGGTGTAGTGGGTGTCGTACAGCTCCCAGTCGATGACCGGCGCGCCCGCCACCGCCGCGTGGAACACGTCCGGGCGGCGCAGCACCGCCAGCGCCGCCAGGTACCCGCCGAACGACCAGCCGTGGATGCCCACCCGCGACACGTCCAGGAAGTCGAACCGCTCCGACGCGTCCTCCAGCGCCGCCACCTGGTCCTCCAGGACCGGTGCGGCCAGGTCGAGGTGGACGCTCTGCTCCCACTCCACCCCGAGGCCCGGGGTGCCCCGGCCGTCCGCGATGAGCACCGCGAACCCCTGTTCGGCGTACCACTGGGCGGTCAGGTACGCCCCGCGCGCGTTGAGCACCCGCTGGGCGTGCGGGCCGCCGTAGGGCGCCATCAGCACCGGCAGCGGGCGCAGCCCCTCCCGGTACCAGGAGGGCAGCACCAGGGCGCTCGGGATCCGCCGCTCACCGGCGCGCCAGAACTCCACGCGCGGCTCCGGCAGGTCCGGGGCCTCGGCCAGGCTCTCGATCTCGGAGCAGGACCGGCGCGTCTCGGTGCCCGCGCCGCGCAGCACCACCGTGTGCGCGCCGGGGAAGTCCATCGACCGGTGCTGCACCACCAGCGTGTCGCCGCGCAGCCGCCCCGAGCGCACGCCGCTGTGCGCGCCCGAGTCCGCGGACCTGCTGCACCCGTGCCCGGGCACCTCCACCGGCGCGGCCAGGCCCGTGCCCAGCTCGACCAGCCACAGCGACACGTCCGCGGGGCTCCCGGCGGGCGAGCCCGAGTACAGGACCCGGTCGCCGTCCACGTCCACCACACCGCGCACGTACACGTCCGGGGGGCTGACCGGGGCGTCGCCGACGTAGACCCGGCGCTCGCCCCCGGCCTCGCGGCCGATCCACACCAGGTCGCCCGCACCGGTGAACGCGGGAACGCCCGGCATCAGCTCGACCCACACGCCGTCGGACTCGGTGCGCGACTCCACCACCAGGCCGGTCGCGGGGTCGGCGCTGAACAGGGTCAGCGTGCGCTGGTCGCGGCTCTGCGCGGTGAACACCACGGTGGGCGTGCCGTCCGGCCCGGTCGTCCAGCCGACCGTGGCCAGGTAGGGCAGGGCCCCGCGGTCCCACTCGATCCAGGCCGGTTCCGGCCGCCCGCCCCCGCTCGGGCCGACCCGGAACACTGCCAGGCGCACGTCGGCGTTGGCGCCGCCCGCGGGCGGGTAGCGCAGGGCCGTCGGCTCCTGGGCGGGGCTGCCGGGGTCGGAGACGTACCAGGTGTTCACCCCGGACTCGTCCACGCGCGCGACGGCGAGCGCGGAGCCGTCCGGCGCCCACCAGAAGCCCCGGTAGCGCCCCATCTCCTCGGCGGCCACCAGTTCGGCCAGGCCCCACGTGACGTCGGGGCCGTCCGGTTCGGCCACCGGGCGGTCGCCGTGGTCCGGTTCTGCGGCGGCGATGTCCAGGACGCGCACCGCGCCGCCGCTGACGTAGGCGACCCTGTCGCCCGCCGGACTGATGCGCGGGTCCACGACGGGAGTGGCGGCGGGCAGCTCGCGCGGAGCGGTGTCGTCGCCGACCAGGTCGACGTAGAACAGCCGCCCGGACAGGGTGAACACCGCGCGGGTGAACGCCTCGTCCACCGAGTACGACACGATCCCGCCGCCGCTCTCGCGCAGCCGCTCGCGGCGGGCCCGCTCCTCCGGCGGGAGGTTCTCGTCGTCGGCGCCCAGGGAGCGGGGGTCGGCGACCACCGTGTCCGTGCCCGCCCCTTCCGTGTCGTGCACCCACAGGCAGGTGGCCTTGTCCACCCCGTCGCGTCCCCGGAGGAAGGCGACGCGCCGTCCGTCCGGCGAGATCTGGAACGCGCGGGGGACACCGATCGAGAAGCGCTGCGTGCGGGCCTGTTGGCGAGGAAAGCTCATAGGCCGATTGTGTCCCATGCCGCACCCGCGCGGGGAGCCGGACGGCGGCCCGATGCCCCCCGGTGGAGAGTGCGGTGCGGGAGGTGGCGGGCGGATGCGACCGGTATCGTTCGCTACGTGACTGACAGGCGACTGATGATGGTGCACGCGCACCCCGACGACGAGAGCATCGTCACCGGAGCCACCCTGGCCAAGTACGCGGCCGAGGGGGCCGGTGTGACCCTGGTGACCTGCACGCTGGGGGAGGAGGGCGAGGTCATCCCGGACGACCTCGCGCACTTGGCCTCCGACCGCGAGGACACCCTCGGCGAGCACCGGATCGGCGAGCTGGACAAGGCCTGTCTGGCGCTCGGCGTGCGCGACCACCGCTTCCTGGGCGGCCCCGGCCGCTACCGGGACTCGGGGATGACGGGCGCGCCCACCAACGAGCACCCCCGCGCGTTCTGGGGCGCGGACGTGGAGGAGGCCGCCACACTCCTGGCGCAGGTCATCCGCGAGGTCCGCCCGCACGTGCTGGTCAGCTACGACGAGCACGGCGGCTACGGGCACCCCGACCACGTCCAAGCGCACAGGGTCGCGCGCCGGGCCTTCCTCCGGGCGGGGGAGCGGTCCATGCCCGGCACGCCCTGGCAGGTCCGCAAGCTCTACGCGATCGCCCAGCCGGTCTCGCGCATCGAGGAGTCCATCGCGCGGCTGAGCGAGGAGTCCGGCTCCTTCACCCCGCCCGCCCGGGTGTCCGACATCGCCCGGGGCACCCCCGATACGGCGGTGACCACCCGCGTGGACGCCACCGACCACTGGGCGGCCAAGGCGCTCGCGATGCGCGCCCACGCCACGCAGATCACGGTGGAGGGCGAGCGCTTCGCCCTGTCCAACGACATCGCCCAGGAGATCGACGCCGTGGAGTACTTCACCCTGCTGGTGGGGCCCACGCAGCGCATCCAGCACGGGGAGTACGAGACCGACCTGTTCGCGGGGCTGTGACCGCGACCGGTGGGAGCGAGCGTCTAACCTCGTCGCTGTGACCACCACACCTGAGACCGCCCCGCCCGCCGAGGGCAAGACCTCCGCCCGTTTCCTGTCACCGGTACTGACAGGGACGACCCTCGTGGTCCTGCTGCTGCTCGGCGCCGCGGCGAGCATGCTCGCCACCACCGGCGCGGGCTGGCTGACCCTCTACTGGGGCGCGGGTACGGCGGTCCAGGCCGCGGGCGCGTTCGGGCTGCTGGCCTTCCTGGTGCTGCTGTACGGCGCGTGCCGCCTGTGCGCGTGGGGCAGCCGCCGCGCCTCCGGGGCGGCGGCCTTCGCGCTCGGCTACCTGGCCGCGCTGATCGGGATGATCGGCTACATGCCCGGCGGCGACATCGTGCTCACGAACCACATCATGCACAACGCGTACCTCTTCGGGGTGATGCTCGTGCTGGTGTTCGCCGTGATCCGCAGCTGGTCGTTCGCCCCGCCGCCCGGTTCCCCGAGTGCCGCGGCGCCCGGAGCCGACGCGCCGCCCGCCGCCGGGGGCTACCGGCGGGCGCGGCCCTCCGACAGGGCGCGGCCCTGGCGCGAGGGCTAGGCAGTGCTTTCTCGGGCCTCCGCTTCGCTTCGTCCCACCCGTCGCCCGCCACCAACCTCAGCGGACGCCTGCGGCGCGGTTCTCCCACGGAAACCCGCCTCCGCCACCTCCAGAACCCCGTGGGCGCCCGAACCAACCCTCAAAAGCGGGAGGCCCGTGAGGCGAGCGCCTCACGGGCCTCCAGCGGCCCCGGTTCCGGTCAGGCCCAGAACTGGAGGAGCAGTTCGCCGTAGAAGGCGATGCCGCGGAACACCGGGTTGGGCAGCACCAGGTCGAACAGGCCGTACACCGCGTCCACCAGCAGGTCGTTCAGGCCCGGGAACCACAGGACCGCGAACACGGCCACCGAGCCGAACAGGGCGTTGGCCCGGGCCGTGGCGACCCACGTGCCGCGCGTCCAGGCTGCCAGCATCTCGAAGCCGTCCAGACCGGGCACGGGCAGCAGGTTGACCAGGGCGGCCGTCAGGTTCGCGAAGCACAGGAAGGCCATCGCCGAGATCGCCCAGTTGGTCGTGTCGTTGCCCGGGGGCACCAGGACGGACACGGTGACCGCGAACGCTGCGGCCACCAGGAGACTGGCAAGCGGTCCGGCGAGCGCCACCAGGACGCGGCGGCCCCGGGAGGGGATGCGGTCCCAGTCCACGTAGGTGGGCGGACCGGTCATGCCGAAGGCGCCCAGGCCCAGGTAGGCCGAGGGCAGGACCAGTCCGGCGAAGGCCTGCCGGTAGGCGAACGGGTTCAGCCTCAGGTAGGCGCTGCCGCGCAGGGAGCGGTCACCGGCCAGGTAGGCGGCGAGCGCGTGCGCGAACTCGTGCACGGCCAGGGAGGCGATCCAGCAGAGCAGGATGAACAGCGGCGGGACCAGCGGGGTGACGCTGGTGCCCTCGGCGGCCCACTCCAGCTCCGCGGCGGTCCACGACAGCCAGCCCGCGAACCCCGTCAGGCCCAGCAGCAGCACGAACACCGGGCTGGGCAGGAAGTCCGCCCGGCTCCCGGGGCGCGCGGCGTCGGGGCCGCTCGTTGAGGCGGCGTCCTCCGAGGCGTCCGGGGCGGCGTCCCCGGTGGCCTCCGGGGGCGCGGACGGGGCCTTCGCGTCCTCCGCCCCCGCGGCGTCCCGGGGACGGGCGCCGGTTCCGGAGCCCCCTGCGCCGGGGCCCTCGGTGTCCCGTCCCAGGTCGGGCCGGTTGAGGGCGTCCTCGGGCATCTGCTCCCACGGGTCGGCGACTGCCCCGCCGGCCTCGGGCACGTCGGTCGTCTCCGCCTTGCGCGGCGGCTCGGGCGCGGGCATGGTGCTCCTGCTGGTCTCGGATGGTTCGCGCTCCAGGTTAGGCCCTGGTCGGCACCCGTTCGCAGCGGGTGGCCGATGAGGGGCGCGGTAGGAGGGCGGCCCGGGGCGCGGGAGGGGACGGCCCGCCGGTCAGACCACGGCCCGCGGCGCCACCGCCGACTGGTGCAGGCACGCGATCGCGAACGCCCGCCCCGGCGCGGTCAGCTCCCGGCGCCCCGCGCCGTCGTCGTCGGTGAGCAGGCCGAGGGTCTCCAGCAGCCAGCTCACCGCCATCACCAGGGCGCGCACCTGGTCCGAGGCGGCCTCCGCGGTGCGCCGGTGCGACGCGGCGTGCCTGCCCGAGGGCGCCGGGGGCTCTGCCGGGACCCACCCCGACTCGGTCAGCGCCCTCTCGGCCGCCTCCACGTCCGACTCGCCGCGGCGCGCGTGCGAACCGCTGCCCTGCGGGGTGCGCGCCAGCAGCATGCCCAGCAGTGTCTCCGCCGCGGCCTGGTCCAGGCCCCCGGTGCGGCACAGGGTCTCGGTGGCCGCCCGCCACAGCGCCTCGGGGTCCTCCCGCAACTGGCGCCCGCGCCGCGTCAGGACCAGGCGGCGGCCCGACCTGCGCACCGCGCGCATCCCCCGCAGCGCCTGGTGCAGGGCGATGAGCTGGGTGGCGTCGGTCTCGCTGCGCGGCGGCTCGGGGGTGGTCCGCCACCCGAAGTCCTCGCACATCTGGCGCACCACGCCCGGCGAGATGTAGCCGATCTGGGTGAGCGCGATCCCCTCCGCGGCCAGGTCCAGCAGCCGCTGGAGCGGCGCCATCGCGGCCTCGGCGCCGCGCGGCACGTCGGCGCCCGCGATGATCTGGCCCACCAGCGGCCACAGGCGCTGTCGGTGCGGGTGCGCGGACGAGCTCAACCAGGCGCGCACCCGCTCCTCGCGGATGCGGTCCAGGTGGCTCAGCCCCCGGTTGTCCGGCTGCGTGAGGAAGGAACGGGCGAACCGCTCCTGGGCGGGCCGCCACCCGCGCTTGCCGGGGCGCACGTCGCCCAGGGTGATCGCCAGCTCCAGCGCCGACGCGGTCTCGTCGCGGGCCACGATCTCGGCGTCGCCGACCGCCGTCCCCCAGGTCAGCTCGGGCAGGTCCGGCGGCTCCACGCCCGACTCCCACATGAGCCGCTCGTACATCGCCAGGCCCGCGGCGTGGTCGCCGTCGTAGACGGTGAGCAGGGCCGAGGTCTCCGGCGCCGAGCAGATCTGCGCGTACCGGTGCAGCTGGAGGAGGGCGAAGAGGCTGCTCAGGGCTCTGACCGCGAACAGCCGGTCCTCGGCGCGGTCGTGGAAGCGGACCGGCAGCTCGAACCAGCAGAACCGCTGGACGGCGTGCTGGTTGAGCCTCTCGATCTCCTGCTCCGGAGCCAGCGTGTCCAGGGCCGACCGGGCCATGTCGGCCGCCCGCTCGTCCCGGCGTGCCAGCTCGGCGAGGGCGGACGCTACTGCTTCGCGCATGACGGGCGCTCACCACCTCCCCGCGTACCGGCGCCCGTTCCGCGTGGATGTGCCGCCGGGGGCGCGATGCTTCGTTGTCGGTTCCCCGGCGGACCGGCTGGACCCGCCGCGGAACTGTGCGTTTTCTACCCCGCAGGGCCCGAAGAATGCCACTGTCCAGGCGCGACCTGCGCGCCTCGCGACGCCCGCCGGGCGGACGCCGTCTCACTCCGTGGAACCCGGAACGCACGGGGCTCAGGGCGTTCGCGGCGGATTCCCGCCGCGGCGGCGAGGGGGCACGGGGGGAACGACCCGGCTCGCGGCGATCGTCGACTCGGCGACCTCCACCGCGGAGCCGTCACGGCGGCGCACGGTGAGGACGCCGTCGTCCCAGGACTCCACGACACCGACGATATCGGTGAACCCGCCCTCGGGGAGGCGTATTCGTACGGAGACGCGCCGACCGATGTCGGCGGGAGAGATCCTGTGGACCAGACGTCCTCCCATGTGCAAGGAAATGCCCCCCGATTGTGCGCTGGGTGTTCTCCGCCGTCATACTAGGACTACGACATCTGTGCCAATTGCTTGCAGAGCCCGGGAACAGGGGCCAGGGCGCCCGCACGCCGGTCCCGGCCCGGAGTCTGCGAAGATCCCCGCCTCCCCCGTGGGACGCGGGGGTGAGACAAGGAGTACGACGTGACCTACGTCATCGCGCAGCCCTGTGTTGATGTACTGGACAAGGCGTGCATTGACGAGTGCCCCGTGGACTGCATCTACGAGGGCGACCGCATGCTCTATATCCACCCGGACGAGTGCGTTGACTGCGGTGCGTGTGAGCCTGTCTGCCCGGTGGAGGCCATCTACTACGAGGACGACCTCCCCGAGCAGTGGTCCGACTTCTACAAGGCCAACGTCGACTTCTTCGACGACCTGGGCTCCCCGGGCGGCGCCTCCAAGGTCGGCAAGATCGACCGCGACCACCCGCTCGTGGCCAAGCTGCCGCCGCAGGCCGAGTAGCCCGGCGGCGCGCCGGGCGGGTTCCGGCGCTCCGGGGCCGGGAACGCTCGCGGCACCCCTATGGCGCAGAGGGTGCGCGGGCCCACCGGCCCGGCTTGGACGACGTCTCGCGCCGACCCCCGTGGCGGGGGTCGGCGCGATTCCTGTGTGACGTGCGGTCCTGTGTGACCTGTGGCAACAGACCCGACCTGGATGGAGTAAGTGCGATGGCCGAGCGGCGACCCGTGGCGAAGCGGCTCCCGACCTTCCCGTGGGACCGGCTGGCGCCCTACAAGCGCAGGGCCGCCGAGCACCCCGACGGCATCGTCGACCTGTCCGTGGGCACCCCCGTGGACCCGGTGCCCGCCCTGCTGCGCAAGGCCCTCGCCGACGCCGCCGACGCGCCCGGCTACCCCCAGACCTGGGGCACGCCCGCGCTGCGCGCCTCCGTCGCGGGCTGGCTGGAGCGCCGCCACGGCGTGCGCGTCGAGGAGGGCGCCGTCCTGCCCACCGTGGGCTCCAAGGAACTCGTGGCCTGGCTGCCCACGCTCCTGGGCCTCGGCGCGGGCGACACGGTCGTCCACCCCGAACTGGCCTACCCCACCTACGACATCGGCGCGCGCGTGGCCGGGGCCACCCCGGTGGCCTCCGACGGCCTGACCTCGCTCGGCCCCGCCCCCGTCGGCCTGTTGTGGGTGAACTCGCCGAGCAACCCGACCGGCCGGGTGCTGGGCACCGCGCACCTGCGCAAGGTCGTGGAGTGGGCCCGCGAGCGCGGCGCGATCGTGGCCTCCGACGAGTGCTACCTCGACCTGGGCTGGGACGGCGCCGAACCGGTGTCCATCCTGCACCCGGACGTGTGCGGCGGCTCCCACGACAACCTGCTGGCCGTGCACTCGCTGTCCAAGCGCTCCAACCTGGCCGGGTACCGTGCGGCCTTCGTCACCGGGGACCCCGCGCTGGTCGAGGAGCTGCTGGCGGTGCGCAAGCACGCCGGGATGATCGTCCCCGCGCCCGTCCAGGCGGCCATGAGCGCCGCCCTGGACGACGACGCGCACGCCGCCGAGCAGAAGGAGCGCTACCGCTCCCGCCGCGCCAGGCTGCGTGAGGCCCTGGAGGGCGCGGGCTGGCGCATCGGGCACTCCGACGCCGGGCTGTACCTGTGGGCGGCCCACCCCGACCACGACGCCTGGGGCGCGGTGGCCCACCTCGCCGAACGCGGTGTGCTGGTCGCCCCCGGGGACTTCTACGGCCCGGCGGGCGCCGGACACGTGCGCGTGGCGTTCACCGCCACCGACGAGCGGGTCGAGGCCGCGGTCGAGCGCCTGGCCTGAGGCCGGGCCGCCGTCCGGGCGGCCCCGCCGGTCGTCCACAGGCGGACGGAGGCGGTGGCCGCCGCGTGCCGGGGTGTGGTCCCCTTGTCGTATCGGGGGCCCACCCGCCCCGGTGCCATGCGGCGTGCCCGCCTGTCCGCCCGGGCTGCCGGGCGTCCGGCAACCGGCGCCCGGGACCGTTCCGCGGCCCACCATCTGAACCGGTCCGCCACCCGGACCGGCCCACTACCCGAGCCGGTCCGCCACTCGAAGCGGCCCGCCACCCGAGCCGGTCCGCGAACCGTCCCGGACCACCGGATCACTCCAGGACCAGGCCGCCCCCGGTGTCGCCCCCGTCGGCCACCGCCCAGTCCTCGGCGTCGTCCGTGCCGTCCGAGGCCCGCCACCGCTGCCCGTCGTAGGACACCGACGTCAGCCCGTACTCCTCGGCGTGGGCCACCGCCCACAGGGCCATCGCCCAGCCCAGGTCGCCGGTCCGCGGCTCCTCGTCCCCGTCCGGCGGCAGGTCCGCCGGGGCGGCGCCGAACACCCGCTCCATCTCCTCCAGGGCGGCTTCGGTGTCCGCCTCGCCGGACCGCAGGTCCGCCAGCCCCTCGGTGCCGTACCAGCACGTCAGCGCGGCCCCCTGCGTGCCGGTGAAGACCTCGGCCATCCGCGTGGACAGGCGCTCGTGCTGGTCGTAGGCGTAGCCGTCGGCGCTGCGCTGCACCGCCTGAGCCGCCTCGTAGACCGGGATGGACCTCCAGCCATCCACCTCCACCAGCTCCTCGTAGAACGAGCTGCTGGCGTACACCGGGTCCAGGATCTGCTCCGGGTCGCCCCACTCCTGCGAGGGCCGCTGCTGGAACAGCCCCAGGGAGTCCCGGTCGCCGTACTCCACGTTGTAGAACGCCGACTCCTGCCACACCGTCGCGAAGGCGATCGTCACGGCCTCGGGGGGCAGGTCCCGGCCGAACGCCACGCCTCCCACCGTGGCCGCGCTCGCGGCCTGCGCGTTCTCCATCGGGTACCGGCCGTCGGACATCGTCAGGCGGCAGCCGGGCTCGGGCGGGGGAGTGGTGTCGATCGGCTCGAACGTGGTCAGCACGTAGTAGGCCCCCGCGACGAGCGAACCGCAGACGAGGACCAGGGAGAGCAGGATCTTGACGAAGGCGGAGAGCCTCCGGCGCTTACTGGGCACGGGCGAACCAAGGGTCGGCGACAGGTGAACGCTCCGCACCGGCAGGGGGCGTCGCGCGGGGGCGCACGCGGCGCCACGGCCGCATTGTAGCCGCCGCCCGCCGCGGTGGCGGGCCGTGCGCGGAGGTGACGGCCGCCTCGGGGAGGGCGTGCCCCCGCACCCGGAGCGAGCGGCTAACGTGTGTGCACATGACCAGCTCGTACTCCAGCCCGCTGCCCGACCGCATCGACGAACTCTGGGAGAGCCGCGCCGAGCTCACGCCCGGCCACACCGAGGCCCGTGAGACCATCATCGGCGCGATCGACCAGATCGACGAGGGCAAGGCCCGCGTGGCCTTCGTCGACCCCTCCACCGACGAGGTCGTGGTCGACGAGCGCGCCAAGCGCTCCATCCTCCTCGGCTTCAAGGTCCTGGAGATGAAGGAGTCGCACGTCGGCGACTTCTACCACCACGACCGCATGCCGCTCAAGACCCGCTTCGACGGCGTCCGCGTCGTCGCCGGCGCGATCGCCCGCTGGGGCTCCTACCTCGCCCCCGGCGTCGTCCTGATGCCGTCCTTCACCAACATCGGCGCCCACGTCGGCTCCGGCACGATGGTCGACACCTGGGCCACGGTCGGCTCCTGCGCCCAGGTCGGCGAGAACGTCCACCTGTCCGGCGGCGTCGGCGTCGGCGGCGTCCTCGAACCGCCGCAGGCCTCCCCGGTGGTCATCGAGGACGACGCCTTCCTCGGCTCCCGCAGCATGGTCGTCGAGGGCGCCCGCGTGCGCAGGGGCGCCAAGCTCGGCGCGGGCACCATCCTCACCTCCTCCACCCGCGTGTTCGACGCCGAGACCGGCGAGGAGCTCCCTCGCGGCGAGGCCCCGGCCTGGTCGGTGTGCGTCACCGCCAACCGCGCCAAGAGCTTCCCCGGCGGCGACTTCGGCATGCCGGTGCTGCTCGTGCTCAGGCGCCTGAAGGAGGGCGAGGAGCACGACAAGCTCGCGCTCAACGACCTGCTCCGCGAGCACGGCGTCAACGCCTGACCCGTCCGCACCCGACCGGGGCGCCCTTTCCGCACGGGAGGGCGCCCCGTCTTGTCCCACGGTGAGTTCCGGTCGCACACCCGGTTGCCCCAGACTGGGGGACAGTGATCCGGAGCGGGGGGGCACCCCCGGTCCGACGGCTTCCAACCTCACCGAAACGGGGCGACACATGCTGGACCTGACCTCGGACGCCGCGGCCCTGACCGCCGCACTCGTGGACACCCGATCCGAGAGCGGCGACGAGAAGGTCCTCGCCGACGCGGTCGAGAGCGCCCTGTCGGCCCTGCCCCACCTGCGCGTCAGCCGCGACGGTGACGCCGTCGTCGCCCGCACCGACCTGGGCCGCCCCCGCCGCGTCGTCGTCGCCGGGCACATCGACACCGTCCCCATCGTGGACAACGTGCCCTCCCGCGTCGTCGGCGACCGCCTCTACGGATGCGGCACCTCGGACATGAAGGCCGGTGTCGCCGTCCAGCTCAGGATGGCCGCCCTGGTCGCCGAGCCGGTGCACGACGTCACCTACGTCTTCTACGACAACGAGGAGGTCGACGCCTCCCGCAACGGCCTGCTCCGCCTGGCCCGCAACCACCCGGAGTGGCTGGCGGGGGACTTCGCGGTCCTCATGGAGCCCACCGACGGCGTTATCGAGGGCGGCTGCCAGGGCACCATGCGCGTGGAGGTCACCACCCGGGGCAAGCGCGCCCACAGCGCCCGCTCCTGGATGGGCGTGAACGCCATCCACGGCGCCGGAGCCGTCCTGGACGTCCTGCGCGCCTACACCCCGCGCGAACCCGAGGTGGAGGGGCTGCGCTTCCACGAGGGCCTCAACGCCGTGGCCATCGAGGGCGGGGTCGCGGGCAACGTCATCCCCGACGAGTGCGTGGTCCGGGTCAACTACCGCTTCGCCCCCGACCTGTCCGTCGCCGAGGCCGAGGCGCACCTGCGCGAGGTCTTCGCCGGGTTCGAGGTCGCCGTGGTCGACGCCGCCGCCCCCGCCCGCCCCGGGCTGGACGAGCCCTCGGCCGCGGCGTTCGTCACCGCGGTGGGGGAGGGCAGTGCCCGCGCCAAGCTCGGCTGGACCGACGTCTCCCGCTTCTCCGAGTTGGGCGTGCCCGCCGTCAACTACGGCCCCGGCGACCCGACGCTCGCCCACACCAAGGACGAGTACGCCGAGATCCCCCGCATCCGCGAGGCCGAGGAGCGCATGGTCGCCTGGCTGTCGGGCGCCCGCTGAGCCCCGCCGCGCCCCGGTCGGCGGGTCCGTGGCCAGTCCCGACACCGGCCGGGGCGGCGAAAAGGCCGCTTGCGGCCACCCGGGTGAAACGTGTGGTTCAGGTGTGAGCAGGTTCCACGCGGATAGCTTTACGTCATGACGGAAGAAGAAGAGACCGTACGACGCGCCGGGCCCCTCACCTACCGGGGCGACTCCATCCCCAACACCACCACCGACCAGCGCCTCCTCGACCAGCGGGGCCCCACGGACTGGGTGCACACCGACCCCTGGCGGGTGCTGCGCATCCAGTCGGAGTTCGTGGAGGGCTTCGGCCTGCTCTCGGAGCTGCCCTCGGCGGTGAGCGTGTTCGGCTCGGCCCGCCTGCGCCCGGGCAACCGCTACTACGACATCGGTGTCCAGATGGGCGCCAAGCTGGCGGAGGCCGGGTACGCCACCATCACCGGCGGCGGGCCGGGGATGATGGAGGCGGCGAACAAGGGCGCCCAGCAGGCGGGCGGGCTGTCGGTCGGGCTCGGCATCGAGCTGCCGTTCGAGCAGACGCTCAACGACTACGTCGACATCGGGGTGACCTTCCGGTACTTCTTCGTCCGCAAGACGATGTTCGTGAAGTACTCCCAGGCGTTCGTGGTCCTGCCCGGGGGCTTCGGCACCCTGGACGAGCTGTTCGAGGCGGCCACCCTCGTGCAGACCAACAAGGTCACCCGCTTCCCGATCGTGCTGATCGGCACCGAGTTCTGGGGCGGGATGCGGGACTGGATCCGCTCCAGCCTGCTGGAGAACCAGCTCATCAAGTCGCACGACATGGAACTGGTCCAGGTGACCGACGACCTCGACGAGGTGGTCGACATCATCCGCAAGTCCCACCTGGACATCCACCGCCAGCACGAGCAGTCGGAGGTCCACCCCGGCCCCGAACAGTAGGGGCGCCGGGCAGTAGGGGCGCCGGGCGGACGGCGGCGCACGGCCCCGGCCGCGCGCCGCTCCGGCGCGGTGGCCTCGGCGGGGTGCGGCCGCGGCCGACCGCGACGGCCGTACCCGGCCCGGGCGGCGTGTGGCACGATCGTGTCCGTGCCTGTTCTCATCATGGTCCTCGTCGCCGCCGCCGCGCTCGCCGTCCTCGTGGGCGTCGTCTACATCGTGCTGGGCAAGGGCGGCCAGCTCGCCCGCTTCGAGGCCGACCACCCCCCGCTCGCCCTGCCCGAAGACCGGCCCGTCAAGGCGTTCGACCTGGGCCGCCTGATGCTGCCCCTGGCCATGTGGGGCTACCACGTGCGCGCCGTGGACGAGCTGCTGCTGCGCCTCACCGCCACGCTGCGCGAGCGCGAGGAGCACATCGAGGACCTGGAGTGGCGCCTGTCGCGCCTGGACCCCTCCTACGTTCCGGAGGGCACCGGCCCGGTCCCCGGGGCGCACCTTCCCGGCGACGCCTACGCCCCCGGGCAGGGCGCTCCCGGCCCCGCCGGGGCCGGGAGCACTGCGGTCGCGGGCTTCGGGAGCGGTGCCTTCCGGCCCGGGTACGCGACCGGACCGGCGGGCCCCGCCGGCCGGGGCTTCGCGCCCGCCGGGGACGCGGGGACCACCGCGCCCATGGGTGCCACGGGGGCCACCGCGCCCACCGAGGTCATCGGGGGCGAGGACACCCCGGAGGCCGCGGACGAGCGGGAGGCCGGGGAGGACGTGGAGAGCGCCGCGCGCTCGGAGGGCCCCGGGGACCCCGGGGCCTCACGGAGCCCCGAGCCCGCCGGGGGTTCCGGGTTCGACCGGTACCCCGGATCTGCGGGGGGTTCCGAGTCAGCCGGGAGTTCCGAGTCCGCGCCGGGCTCCGGGGGCGCGGAGGGCTCCGCCGGGACCGGGGAGCGCCCCGGCGTGGCGGGGGGATCCGGAGCCTCGGACGCCTCCGACGCCTCCCCGTCGCGCGGCGACGAGCGCTGACCCCGCACCCAAACCTGTGGCGCGGGTCACGTTTGGCTGTGCCGCTCTGACCTGGCCTTCGCCTTTTTCTATGCCGTGCATCACAGCCCCCGTGCGGTTGTAGGGCGAAACCTGCGGGTTCGGGTGCTCTATCCTCGGTCGCTGTATCCGCGTTCCCCCCGCTCCGCCGGAGCGGGTGCATCACCGTTGAGGATGGCGAGGATGGACACAGCAGCCGAACTGGAGTCGGGAGCCGACGACCGGCGCGAAGAGCCCGCTTCCTCCGTGACAGCCGCCTCCCCCGTGCAGCTGTCCCTGTGGCCGCCGCCCAGGTCGACCCGGCACAGCGGCAGGCGCCGCCGCC
The DNA here is from genome assembly GCF_028993595.1 of Nocardiopsis camelliae. Taxonomy (GTDB): domain Bacteria; phylum Actinomycetota; class Actinomycetes; order Streptosporangiales; family Streptosporangiaceae; genus Nocardiopsis; species Nocardiopsis dassonvillei. The sequence goes on along the minus strand of NZ_CP118614.1, from coordinate 5,546,090 downwards.
AGTTCACCGTTCTGGGCGCGGTCGCGCTGGCCGTCCTCCTGATCGGCGGAGGGGCCACCGCGTGGGCCCTGCTGGCCGACGGCGAAGAGGCCGCGCAGGAGGCCGTCGCCCCGGCGGAGGACTTCGTCGGATCCTGGGCGGGCGAGATGGTCCAGGTGAACACCGAGGGCCAGCACGTCGCCGACTGGCACGCCGAGGTGCGGATCGAGGAGGGCGCCGAGCGCGGCAGCACCGCCTGGACGACCTTCGCCTGCTCGGGGACGCTCGTGCTGTCCGCGGGCGACAACGACCGGCGCGTCTACGCCTACACCGAGACCGCCGACCCCGAGGACCGCTGTGTCGACGAGGCCGAGCTGACTGTGTCGCCCGTCGCGGGCGGCGGACTGAGGGCGGAGTGGTCCTCGGTCACCGACGAGGGCACCCGGATGACGTCGACGGGTCCCCTGAGCTGATCCGGTCGTCCGGATCGCCGCCCGCCCCGGGCGCTGGTCCGGCCGCCGGGAGGCGGTACCGTCCCGGAGCCGTCCGACCGCGGTCCCCGGGGCGAAGAATTTCCCATGGGGACGAAAGCCCAGTTCGGGGATGTCGTTCAGGTGCAGCCGGACTGTCGGGTCCGGTCCGCCGCCTCCGGGTGGGGCTTGCACGGACCTCCGTGCGCTCACCGGGTTTCGGCCAGTACCGATATAACCTTACTCACCGACGTTTCCTCGTTGGTGAAAACCGCCGGAGGCGGCCCGGCCGCCGACTGGCGCACACACGGGGGCCAACCTCCGAGATAATGGTCGAAGAGTGATTCACGTCCCTTAAGCCACACGGGCGCGAGTCACGCGGAACCGGCCTACGGCTCCGGAGCCGAGACGGGCCAAGCGGATCGGCGCCGGTGCTGTGGGTCGGCCCCGGTCACCCGCGAGGAACACCTAGAAAGGGGAATGGCATGGCGGCGATGAAGCCGAGGACCAGCGACGGGCCGATGGAGGTCACCAAGGAGGGTCGCGGCATCATCATGCGGGTCCCGCTGGAGGGGGGCGGACGCCTGGTCGTCGAGCTGACGCCGGCCGAGGCGACCGAACTCCGGGACGCGCTCAAGGGTGTCGTCGGCTAGGTCCGGCACCACGTTCTTCCCTCCCCCGTCCGGGCCGGAACGCCCGACGGCCCCCCGAGGTCGTAGACCCCCATGACAGCGAACGATTGTGAGCGGCCTGTGCCATTCGCCACGGAGATCCAGCCCCGTTCGGGGAGCCTCGCCGAATCCACCGCGGACCTGCTGGTCCTTCCCGTCCTCTCGGGAGACGGCGGACCCGCGGAGGTCGAAGGGGTCGCCGAGGGCGGCCTGACACAGGTGCTTCCGGCTCCGCTCACCGACCTGTTCGCGCACTACTCGCTCACCGGGAAACCCGGTGAGCTGGCCCAGTTCCCGGTGCCCCGGGACCAGGGGCTGGTACGGCTGGCCCTTCTGGGGGTCGGTTCGGGTTCCCCCGACGACCTCCGGAAGGCCGGCGCAGCCCTGTCCCGGGCCGCCCGGGGAAGAGGGCGGGTCGCCCTGGCCTGGCCGGGGGTCGGCGCCGACGCCGCCACCGCCTTCGCCGAGGGCGCCCTCCTGGCCTCCTACACCTTCAGCCTCAAGACCGCCGAACCCCCGGCGGACAAGCGCCCCGCCCCGGTGGTCGAGGTGGTGGACCCGGGCGCCGGTGACCTCGCCGACGCGCTGGAGCGCGGCACCCGGCTGGCCGCGGCCACCGCCCTGGCCCGCGACCTCATCAACACCCCGTCCCTGACCAAGGACCCCGCGTGGATGGCCGCGCGCGCCGCAGAGGTCGCCGCGGACGCGGGCCTGCAAGTGCGGGTCTGGGACGAGGCGGAGCTGGAGCGCGACGGCTTCGGCGCGATCCTCGCCGTCGGCCGGGGGTCCTCGCGCCCCTCCCGGCTGGTCCAGCTCTCCTACACCCCCGAGAACCCCACCGCGCACGTGGTGCTGGTCGGCAAGGGCATCACCTTCGACACCGGCGGCCTCTCGCTCAAGCCCAACGACAACATGTCGCTGATGAAGACCGACATGAGCGGCTCGGCGGTCGTGCTCGCCGTGCTGTCCGCGCTGTCGGCCGTGGGCGCCTCGGTGCGGGTGACCGGTCTGCTGGCCCTGGCCGAGAACGCCTTCGGCGGCGACGCCACCCGCATCGGCGACGTGCTCACCACCTACGGCGGCACGACCGTCGAGGTGCTCAACTCCGACGCCGAGGGCCGCCTGGTCCTGGCCGACGCCATGGGCTACGCGGTCGCCGAGCTGGCCCCCGACGTGCTCGTGGACGTGGCCACGCTCACCGGCGCGGCCAAGGTCGCGCTCGGCACGGGCACGGGCGCCCTCTACAGCACCGACGACGCGCTGGCCGCCGAGATCGAGACCGCGGGCCGGGCCTCCGGCGAGCCGCTGTGGCGGATGCCGCTGACCGAGGAGTACGTCGAGACCACCAAGTCCCGCGTGGCGGACCTGGCCAACATCGGCACCCGCCGCGAGTTCGGCCCGGCCGGGGCCACCGACGCAGCCCTGTTCCTGCGCGAGTTCACCGGCGGCGTGCCCTGGGCCCACCTGGACATCGCCGGTCCCGGCCGGTCGACCAAGGAGAGCGGCCTGCTCAGCAAGGGCGGCACCGCCTTCGCCACGCGCACGCTGCTGCGCTGGCTCGCCGGGCGCTAGCCGCCCGCGCCCGGCAGGACGCGCTGGAACTCGTGCATGCGCTCCACCGGGCGAAAGCCCAGGCGCAGGTTGACCCGGCGCATGGGGGCGTTCCCCGGCGCGTTCCAGGTGCGGACCTGGACCCGCTCGGGGAACTCCGCGGCCAGCACCTCCAGGTTGCGCAGCTTCAGCGCCGAGCCCAGGCGGTTGCCCCGGTGCTCGGGCGCCACCAGGGTGTCCTCCTGGTAGGCGGCGCCCTCCCCCTCGGGCAGGGCGATCTCGCTGTACCCGGCCAGGCCGCCGGTGGCGGCCCGGGCCGCGCAGACCAGCGTGCGGTACCGCTGGGCGCGGCGGCGCTCCTCCTGGGCACGCACGCGCGCGGGGTCCCAGAGCCCACGTTCGAAGGCCGTCTCCCCGAGCGGGACGTCGGCCTCCATCCGAGTGCGCAGCCGCGCGTAGTCCTCCAGCAGCTCCTCCGGGCACGCGTCCGTCCAGGTCAGAAGCTCGTAGCGGGACCCGAGGGCGAGCACGTCGGCGCCGACGTCCTCGCGCGTCCGCGCGGCCAGCGGAAGCCCCAGGACGTAGTAGTCCTCCTCGTGGACCACGCCGAATCCGAGCGCGAGCGCGAAGCGGGCGCCGGGCCAGTTCCCGAAGGAGCGGCCCGAGGGCAGCTGGACCTCGGCCAGCGCGGTCGTGCGCCCCTCCTCGGCCATCACGCGCTCCGCGTGCTCCCACAGGCGGGTCCCGTGGCCGCGGCGCCGCGTCCGGACGGGCACGTTGACGTCGACCTCGGCCAGGTGCAGGTTGTCCCGGTCCCCGAGCTCCAGCAGGAGCGCGCCCGCCACCCCGCCGTCCTCCCCGTGGGCCGCGCAGGCCAGGGCCCGCCGTTCGCCGCCGCGCCCGCGCAGCACCGCGCGCAGGGAGTCCGGGTGGGGGAGCGGGACCACGCCGGGATCGCGGTCGGCGAGCGAGGCCGCCCGCACGGCCGCGTACCAGGCGTCGAAGGCGACGGGGTCCGCGCTGTCGATGCGGCTGATCACTGCTGGCGGGTCCCCTGGTGGATGGCGGCCAGCAGGCCCTCGCCCACCGGCATCAGCATGGGGATGAACTCCTCGCCCTCCCGCACGCGGCGGATCACCTCGCGCACGGCCGTCTCGCGGGGGTCGGGCACGCGCAGCGGCCCGTCCGGCTCGCTGGAGGCCACCATGGCGCCGTTGAACACCGCCATCCCGCCCGGGCGCAGCAGGCGCAGCGCCTCGTCCATGTACAGGGGGTAGGACACCGTGTCGGCGTCCACGAACACCAGGTCGTACCCGCCGTCGGTCAGCCTCGGCAGCACCTCCAGGGCCGTCCCGCGGATCAGCCGGGCCCGCCCGGGGCCGAAACCGGCGCGGGAGTACGCCGAGCGCGCGTAGTCCTGGTAGGCGGCGTTGGTGTCCACCGTGGTCAGGATCCCGTCCGGGGTCATCCCCCGCAGCAGCCAGATCCCCGACACCCCGCACCCGGTGCCGATCTCCACCACGGAGCGGGCGCCGATGGAGGCGGCCAGGAAGCGCAGGGCCGTGCCCGTCGCCGCGTCCACCGGCGGGGCCGACGACCGGCTCCCCGCCTCGTAGGCGTCCGCCAGGGGCTCGTCCTCCATGGCGTCCTGCTCGAACCGGGACTGCTCGGCGCGGACCCAGGTGATCCGGGCCGCGGTCTCCTCCGGGCTGGCGATAACGGCCTCCCACAGCGTTCACGTGTCTGGTGGGGCTCTGACCAGGGGGTGGTCACCCACCGTAGAATGTCGGTCGCGGCCAGGTCATGTCCCTGGCAAAAGACTAGCCTGAACCGGACCGAACTCCGAGCGTTGCGGCGGGAACTTAATCCACGTCCCCGGGCGTTGAAACGGGATGAACGTACGTTGATCGCCACGAAGCAAACTCCCCCCGACCAACCTGGCGGCGAATCGACGGGATGAAGGGAGCAGCGGTGCCAGAGTCCGGCCCTGCCGTGGAATTCGAGGCATGGGAACCCCCGAGCTGGGACGAGGTCGTGCGGACCCACTCTCCGCGCGTGTACCGGCTCGCCTACCGGCTGACCGGCAACAAGCACGACGCCGAGGACCTCACGCAGGAGGTCTTCATCCGGGTCTTCCGCTCGCTGGCCAACTACACCCCCGGCACCTTCGAGGGGTGGCTGCACCGCATCACCACCAACCTCTTCCTCGACATGGCCCGCCGCCGGGCCCGCATCCGCTTCGAGGGCCTGGCCGAGAACGCCGACGAGCGCCTGGAGGGCCGCGAGCCCTCCCCCGCGCAGCGTTACGACGACCGGCACTTCGACGCCGACATCCAGTCCGCCCTGGACGCGCTGCCCGCCGAGTTCCGCGCCCCGGTCGTCCTGTGCGACATCGAGGGGCTCTCCTACGAGGAGATCGCGGCGACGCTCGACGTCAAGCTCGGCACCGTCCGCAGCCGGATCCACCGGGGCCGCGCCCAGCTGCGCCGGGCCCTGGAGCACCGGCGGTCCCTGGTCGCCGACAACGAGGCGCGCAGCGGCGGAAACGTCATCAACGGGGAGGCGGAGTGAGTATGGACCACCTCGGAGAGCGGCTCTCCGCGCTCATCGACGGCGAGCTCGGCCCGGTCGACCACGAGAGCGCCCTCATCCACCTGGCCAAGTGCGAGTCGTGCCGCTTCGAGGCCGACATGATGCGCCGCCTCAAGCGCCGCCTCAACGGCCTGTGCGAGCCCGAGCCCGACATGGACTTCATGGGACGGCTCACCAGCCTGTCCCGCGACCACGGGCCCTCGGACCGGGGCCCCTCCGGCCCCTCCATCGGCGGAACCGGCTTCGGCAGCAGCCCGCCCCTGGGCTCCTCGCGCCCCCTGGGGGGCTTCCCCGGCGGAGCCCTGGCCGCCGCGCCCCCGGCCGCGGGGGGCACGCCGCCCGCCGCGGGCGGCCCGGCCCCCTCACGGCCGGAGCGCGCCGCGTCGCCCGAGCGCCGCCGCCGCGGCGACCGCCTCGCGCACCTGTTCCCGGTCTTCCCCGGCGGCCGCTACGCCGTCGCGGGCTTCGCCGTGGCCACGGCCCTGCTCGGCAGCGCGTTCGTGGCCGGGGGTGAGGCCGAGGAGACGCCCGTGGTCGAGCCCCGTCTGGCCGACTACGCGGTTGAGCACGCGCTGACCAGCCGCAACATCCCGGTGCTCGACGCTCGGCCCACCGCCGCCGAAGCCCCCGACGGCCCCACCGAAACCACCCGGTGAGCGCGGAGGAACCCTCCTCCGCGCACTCCGCCCCGGTCACGATCCTCGTCGTGGTACTGCTGTGCGCGCTGCTGCTCACGGCCGCCGCGCACCCCCACCCCACCGCCGTCCCGGCCGAGGGGGACGACGACGGGATGTCGGTGCTGCACCGCGCCGCCGCCGCGGAGGACGAGGTCGCCTACTCGGCCGTGCGCGAGATCACCGGACCGGAGGACGCGGAGGACGGACAGTCCGCCGAGGGCGGCGCGCTGCGCGTGCGCGTGGTGAGCAGGCCCGGCGACGGCATCGCCCTGGCCCCCGTCGGAGACGAGGGGTCCGCCCTCGTGGTGGACGCCTCCTCGGCCCTGGAGTCGCTGGACGACCGCCTGCTCAGCATGCTCGGCGACACCTACGCCGTCTCGGACGCGGGCCCCACCCGCCTGGACGGCCGGGAGGCCCGCCTGGTGGAGGCCAGGCACGCCGACGGCACCGTCGCCGGGCGCTTCTGGGTGGACACCGCCACCGGCCTGCTCCTGGGCCGGACCGTCTACGGCGCCGGCGGCGAGCACGCGATCGGCTTCCGCCTCACCGGGCTCGAACTGGGGGAGGAGGACTGGCCGGAGGAGGCGCTCGGCGACTCCCCCTGGAGCGACGCCCTCACCCGGACCGAACGCGAGGACCTGCGCGCCGAGGAGTGGCCCCTCCCGGAGTACCTGGCCTGGAACCTGCGGCTGGTCGACGCCCGGTCCACCGAGCACGGCGGCCACCGCGTCGTGCACGCCGTCTACTCGGACGGTCTGTCCCAGGTGTCGGTTTTCACCCAACGTGGGAAGCTGGACAGCAAGCATTCCCCCACAGAACCGAACGGATACGCCGGAACCGGGACGGGGGGAAGCGGCGTCACACCACAACACGGCACGATCTTCGGCGGTGACGCGGGCCAGTACCAGAGCATGTGGCAGGCGAACGGCTTCGTCTACACGGTGCTCGCCGACGCCCCCGCGGCGCTGGCCTCGTCCGCCGTGACCGCGCTGCCCGGGCCGGGTTCGGGTTTCTGGGCCCGGGTGCACCGCGGTCTGTCCCGGCTGGGGTTCCTCTAGGGCCCCGGCCGGTCCCGTGCCGTCCCACAGCCGAGCGACTTACGGAGCAGGTCTTGAGCGAGGAAAACGGCCGCCCGGAACACGGGGGAGAGCCCGGCCGGGCGACCCCGCCGGGCGGTGGAACACCCCCCGAGCGCGCCGCTCCCGATCCGGCGAACGCGCCGGACCGGGCGTTCGCGGAGCGCCCCCGTTGGCCCGCCCGGGCGGAGCGCCCCCGTTGGCCCGCCCGGGCCGCCGGAACGCCGTCGACGCCCTCCCGGAACACCTCCGAGGAAGAGGGGGGCGACCCCGCGTCCCCGCTTCACTCCGGGTCGGCCCCGCGGCCCGGACAGGGAGTCCCCGGCGCGCAGGCCGCCCCCACCCCGCCTCCCGGCAGTGGAGACCCCATGAACCTTGACCCCGCACCGGGCGAGCAGCCCGGCACCCCCCGTACGGACCGTGTGACCGGAGGCTTCCCCGGTCTCGGCAGCCCCTCCGGCCCTGTCGAACACACCAACCCCGGCAGCCCCTCCGGTCCCGCCGACTACACCAACCCCGGCAACCCTGCTGGCTCCGGTGACCACTCGGGCCCCACCGTCTACGGCGGCTCCGCCGCCCACCCCGGTTCCGGTGCCCCCTCGGGCCCCGCCGCTCACACCAGCTCCGCCCATCCCTCCGGTCCCGCCTACCCCGGTCCCGGTGCCCTCTCTGGCCCCGGTGCCCCCTCGGGTCCCGGCGGCCCTTCCGGTCCTGCCAGTCCCATGAACCCTGGAGCCCCCTCCGGCACCGGCAACCCCATGAACCCCGGCGTTCCCCCGGCTCTCGTGCAGCACACCGGCCCCACCGGCCAGTCGGCCGCCCACGGCGGCTACGCCGCGGCCTTCCAGGCGGGGCACGCCGCCCCCTCGGGACAGCCCGGCGCCCCCGGCCCGGGCGTTCCGCCCCCCGGCCTCGCCGGACCCCACGCGAGCGGCCACCACGCCGCCCCGCAGCCCCCCGCGCCCAAGCGGCCCAGGCGCGGCGTCCCGGTGTGGATGGTCCTGTCGGGCATGCTCGTCGTCGCGCTCATCGCCGGAGGCGCGGGCGGTGTCGCGGGCAACCTCCTCAACGGCTCCTCCGGCGGCGAGACCGCGCAGGAGGAGGGCCCGGTCATGAACGAGCCGCCGCCCGAGGCCCCCCAGCGCGACCCCGACACCATCGCCGGTGTGTCCCAGCGGGTCAGCCCGAGCGTGGTGTTCATCCACAGTGCCGATCCCACCGTCCCGAGCAGCGGCTCCGGGTTCGTGATCGAGGGAAACTACGTGGTGACCAACGACCACGTCTCCGCCGGGCTGGAGGCGGACGGCATCGTCGTGGAGTACAGCGACGGCAGCCTCTCCGACGCCTCCGTGGTCGGCTCCGACCCCAGCTCCGACCTCGCGGTGCTGTCGCTGGACGACCCGATCGACGTCGAGCCGCTCCAGTTCGGCGACTCCGAGCAGGTCATCGTCGGCGACGAGGTGATCGCCATCGGCGCGCCCCTGGGCCTGTCCGGAACCGTCACGCAGGGCATCATCAGCGCCGTCAACCGCCCGGTCAGCTCCGGCGAGGGCGAGAACGCCAGCCGCTTCTACGCGCTCCAGACCGACGCCGCCATCAACCCCGGCAACTCCGGCGGCCCGCTGGTGGACCTGGAGGGCCGGGTCATCGGGGTCAACTCGATGATCGTCACCATGAGCTCCATGGGGGAGCCCACGGGCAACATCGGTCTGGGCTTCGCGATCCCGTCGGCGGAGGCGGAACGCGTCGTGAACCGCCTCATCGAGTACGGCGAGACCAGCTACGCCGACATCGGGGCCGAGATCGACCTGGACAGCCCGGTCGCGGGCGCGGTCATCGCCGACGGAGGGGGCGCGGTGGAGAGCGGCGGCCCGGCCGACGCGGCGGGGCTGGAGCCGGGCGACGTCATCCTGTCCCTGGACGGGCGTCCGGTGAACTCGGGCCAGGAACTGCTCGCCATGCTGCGCAGCCGCAGCCCGGGCGACGAGGTCGAGGTCGAGTACGACCGCGACGGCCAGCGCGAGACCGCCACGGTCACGCTGGGCTCGTCGGACTGACCGACCCGGACCGATCGGGACCACCCGACCGGACGGACCGGCTCCGGACACACGCGAGGCCCCCGAGCACGGAGCTCGGGGGCCTCGTCGCCGTTCAGGGCCGCGGGCCCCGCACGGGGCGCCGTCCGGGCGTGCCGGACACGGGAAGGACCGCGCCGCAGGCGTCCGTTGAGGGCGGTGGCCCGTCCCGACGCGCAGCGTCCCCGACGGGCGGTGGCGGGCGACGGGTGGGCCGGAGCGGAGCGCAGGTGCCTGAAAACACTGCCTAGCGGCCCGCCGGGGAGATGCCCAGCTGCATACCGGCCAGTCCGCGGGGCTTGCCGACCAGGGTGTCGGCGATCGAGGCGATCACCTTGCTGGCCTCGGCCTCGGGCTCGGTCAGCACCAGGGGCTTGCCCTCGTCGCCGCCCTCGCGCAGGCGGGTGTCCAGCGGCACCTGGCCCAGCAGCGGGATGTCGGTGCCCAGCGTCCGGGTGAGGGCGTCGGCGACCGTGCGGCCGCCGCCCTCGCCGAACAGGTGGACCGGCTCCCCGCCGTCCGGCGGCAGGTAGTACGACATGTTCTCGATCACGCCGGCGATCCGCTGGTGGGTCTGGGCGGTGATGGCGCCCGCGCGCTCGGCCACCTCGGCGGCGGCCTGCTGCGGGGTGGTCACCACGAGCAGTTCGGCGTTGGGCAGCAGCTGCGCGGTGGAGATGGCGATGTCGCCGGTGCCCGGGGGCAGGTCCATCAGCAGCACGTCCAGGTCGCCCCAGAACACGTCCGACAGGAACTGCTGGAGGGCGCGGTGCAGCATCGGGCCCCGCCACACCACCGGCTGGTTGCCCTGCGTGAACATGCCGACCGAGATGACCTTGATGTCATGCGCGGTGGGCGGCAGGATCATGTCCTCGACCTTGGTCGGGAAGTCCGACGCGCCGAGCATGCGGGGCACGGAGTGGCCGTAGATGTCGGCGTCCACGACGCCGACCTTGTGGCCCTGGGCGGCCATGGCCGCGGCCAGGTTCACGGTGACGGAGGACTTGCCGACACCGCCCTTGCCGGAGGCGACGGCGAAGACGCGGGTGAGCGAGTTCGGCTTGGCGAAGGGGATCTCCTTCTCCGCCTGGCCGCCGCGCAGCTTGGTCTGGAGTTCCTTGCGCTGCTCGTCGCTCATCACGTCGAGCTCGACGCGCACGGAGGTGACCCCGGCGACCTTGGTCACCGCGGCGGTCACGTCCTTCTCGATACGGCCCTTCATCGGGCATCCGGCCACCGTGAGGTAGACGCCGACGCTCACGGTACCGTCGTCGGCGACGTCGACGCTCTTGACCATGCCGAGATCGGTGATGGGGCGGTGGATCTCCGGGTCTTGCACCGTGGCCAGGGCTTTGTGCACCTGCTCGGTGGATGGTGTGGAGGACATGTGCTCAATCGTAGGTCAGCGGGACGGGACGGCGGCCTGCCGGATCGCTCCCGCGGGCCACCTGGTTCAACGAGGGCGCCGCGCCGCGCATTCCGCGCCCCGCGGGCCCGTGACGCACGCCGCCGCCGGGACGGCGCGCCGAGGGCGTCGCGCAAGGGGCAGGGGAGAAAGGTGTGAGGGATGTCGCGCAGGAGAAGGGTGCGGGGAGGGGCTCGTCCGGCACCGTGCGCACCACTCTGTGCGTGCCGTGACCAGGCGATAACGGCGTGGCCTTAACGCTGGCAATACATGCCCGGATAGTAGTCTCGGCCCACGATGGGAAATGTGCCGCCACCGCCTGGTTCGTCCTGGCCCGCCGCGCCCGAGGGGCCGGAGGGGCGGACTGCCGGGTCCTACACGCAGGAGCAGACCTGGGCGGATCCTCCCGGAGGGGGGAGGCTGACGCCGCCCGGGGGCTACGCCGTGGCCGCCGCCGACCCGGACGTGTGGGCCTGGCCGCCGCCGCGGCCGGTGCGCAGGAACCACTTCGCCCGCGCCGAACTCCCCGCGGACGAGTCCTACCACAGGCTGGGCCGCACGTCCCGCTTCCGCTGGTGGTTCACGCCGCTCACCCTGGCCGTCCTCGCGGTGCTGGTCTTCTTCCTGTGGATGGCCATCATCCTGTCGGTGACGATCGTGGCGATCATCAACGGCAGCGGGCTGGCCCCGGACTCGGTCACCCTGAGCGTGATCGCGGAGATGGCCTTCGGGCTCCTGGCGTCGGCGCTGTTCATCCCCATCGTCATCTTCCTGGTCCGCGTCGTGCAGTGGCGCCGGATCGGCTCCCTGTTCTCCGTCGAGGGACGGCTGCGCCGGGGGTGGCTGGTCCGCTGCACGGCGGTGGCGGTCGTCCCGGTCGCCCTGTGCGTCGTGGCCTTTCTGCCGCTGGCCGAATTCCTCCAACCCGACCTGGTGCCCCGGGAGGCCTCCGGCGGAACCGAGGTGTTCGCCGCGGCGATGACCGCCATCGTGCTGCTGGTGCCGTTGCAGTCGGCGGCCGAGGAGCTGACCCTGCGCGGCATGCTCATGCAGCTGGTGGGCGCGCTCGGCGCCCGTCCCGACGAGCGGCGCGGCCGGTCGGCGGTCTCGCGGGTTCTGCGCTCCCCGGGCCCGGCCATCCTGGCCAGCGGAACCCTGTTCGCGGCGCTGTACCTGGCCACGCACCCGGGCGACCCGTGGACGACCGCGGCGCTGGCGGTGATGGGGCTGGGGATGTCCTGGCTGACCTGGCGCACCGGCGGCCTGGAGGCGGCGATCAGCCTGCACGTGGTCAACAGCCTCGTGCAGTTCACGCTGTGCGTGTTCGAGGGCCGCATGGAGCAGATCGGCACCGGGGTCATGGTCGGTTCCGGCCTGCCCCTGGGCGCGGGCACGCCGCTGGTGCTGGTGCTGACCCTGATCCAGGTGGGGCTGTACGCGCTGGCGGTGGTGTGGCTGGCGGGCCGCCGCGGGGTGCGGCGCAGGAGCGCGTCCGCCGTCCGCTAGGATCCGTCGGCTCCGGGCCGGGCGACCGGCTCGCCCAGTGGGGCCTCCCCGGGCTCGCGGACCGCGTCGCCGCCCTGTTCGGGGAAGACCCACGTGCGGTAGGAGAAGAACCGGAAGAGCGTGCCCAGGCCCACCCCGACCACGTTGCCCGCGATGTTGCTCGCGAGCGGGCCGTCGAACCCCAGAACGTACACCGAGAAGCCCAGGCAGGCCAGCTGGAGCAGCATCCCGACGCCGTTCATCAGCAGGAACAGCGCGGTCTCGCGGCCGTAGCCGGTCCGGGCCCGGTCGCCGAAGGTCCAGAACCGGTTGCCCACGAAGGCCACCGCGATCGAGCACAGCGTCCCGATCACCTGCCCCGTGAGCGGGCCCGCCCCGGCCGCGCTCCACAGCAGGTTGGTCGTCCCCAGCTGCACCGCGTAGGCCACGGCGCCCACGGAGCCGAACTTGCCCACCTCCCGGACGAGCTTGGCGATCCCGGGATGGCGGGAGAGGAAGTCGCGCACGTTCTGCGCCTCCGGTCCTGTGGTCTGGGTGGTCGGGTCCGCCTCCGCGCGGACCCGTCCCGGCCGGGACGCCGACCAGTGGCGGAGGGGCCCGGGACCGCCGCGTCCGCACGCCCTAGACTCTAGCCGGGGGTCGCACCAGGACCCCGGCCGCGGGTTCCGAGCCGATCCGGCCAGGTCCCGCCGCGCGGGGCCGTCCCGTCACCGCGGTTGACGAGCAGCATGTGAGTTGAGGAACTGTGAGCGAGCGTAACCGCACCGTCCCGCGCGTGGGAATGGTGGGAGGGGGCCAACTCTCCCGGATGACCCACCAGGCGGGCATCGCCCTGGGGGTCGACTTCTCGGTCCTGGCGACCAGCCCCACCGACAGCGCCGCGCTGGTGTGCGGTGACGTCTCCCTGGGCGACGACCGCGGCCTCGACGACGTCCTGGCCTTCGCCAAGGCCCACGACGTGGTCACCTTCGACCACGAGCACGTGCCCGAACCGGTCCTGCGCGCGGTCGAGGAGGCCGGGGGCCTGCTGCGCCCCGGCCGCGACGCGCTGCGCTTCGCCCAGGACAAACTGCGCATGCGCACCCGCATGGCCGAGCTGGACGCGCCCTCGCCCCGCTGGCGGGCCGTCACCACCCTGGAGCACGTCACCGCCTTCGCCGGGGAGACCGGGTGGCCGGTCGTGCTCAAGGCGGCCCGCGGCGGCTACGACGGCAAGGGCGTGTGGGTCGTCGGCGGCGCCGACGAGGCGCGCGGGGTCGTGGACCGCGCCGCCGCCGAGGAGGTGCCGCTCCTGGTCGAGGAGAAGGTGGACTTCTCGCGCGAGCTGGCCGTGCAGGTCGCCCGCTCCCCGCACGGGCAGGTCGCGGTCTACCCGGTCGTGGAGACCGTGCAGCGCGGCGGCATCTGCCACGAGGTGATCGCCCCCGCCCCGGACCTGTCCGAGGACAAGGCCGTCCGCGCCCAGCAGCTGGCCATCGAGATCGCCCAGGCGCTGGACGTGACCGGGGTCCTGGCCGTGGAGCTGTTCGAGACCGCCGAGGGCGTGGTCGTCAACGAGCTGGCCATGCGCCCGCACAACTCCGGCCACTGGAGCATCGAGGGCGCGCGCACCTCCCAGTTCGAGCAGCACCTGAGGGCCGTGCTGAACCTGCCGCTGGGCTCGCCGCGCACCAACGCCCCCTACACCGTCATGGCCAACCTGCTGGGCGGCGAGGACCCCGAGGTCTACCGCCGCTACCTGCACGTGATGGCGAAGGACCCCGAGGTGAAGGTGCACTTCTACGGCAAGGACGTGCGTCCGGGCCGCAAGATCGGGCACGTCACCGTGATGGGTGAGGACTACCGTGACCTGCTGGCGCGCGCGCGAGACGCCGCCGCCTACCTGCGAGGAGACGAACAGTGACCGACAGCGCCAACGGGCGGGACGCGAGGGGCCCCGTGGTGGGCATCGTGATGGGCTCGGACTCCGACTGGCCGGTGATGCGCGAGGCGGCCGAGGCCCTGCGTGAGTTCGACGTCCCCTTCGAGGCCGACGTGGTCTCGGCGCACCGCATGCCGCACGAGATGGTCTCCTACGGAGCCGAGGCCGCCGGTCGCGGCCTGAAGGTGATCATCGCCGGCGCGGGAGGGGCGGCGCACCTGCCGGGCATGCTGGCCTCGGTGACGACCCTGCCGGTGGTGGGCGTCCCGGTGCCGCTCAAGTACCTCGACGGCATGGACTCGCTGCTGTCCATCGTGCAGATGCCCGCCGGGGTGCCGGTGGCGACCGTGGCCGTGGGCGCGGCCCGCAACGCCGGTCTGCTGGCGGTGCGGATGCTGGCCGCGGGCGACCCCGCGCTCACCGAGCGCATGGCCCGCTTCCAGGAGGAGCTGAGGGAGCAGGCCCACGCCAAGGGCGAGCGGCTGCGCCGCGAGGTGGAGAGCGGGGGCAGGCCCACCGGCTTCGGCCGCTAGGCAGTGTTTTTTGGACCTCCGCTCCGCTTCGGTCCCTGTTCGGGCGCCCGGAGCACGGGAACCTTCGGCGCCTACGACGGGTTCGCTCGTTCCCCACGAACCCGTCTCCGGCCCCTCCAGAACCCCGTGGGCGCCCGAACCAACCCCCCCACAAGCTGAGGCCGGTTCAAAAACGGACCCCAGGCCGCCGACGCCCGAACGGCCCCGGTACCCGTCACACGGGTGCCGGGGCCCTCGTGTGCCCGCTCAGCCCTCGGAGGGCAGGAGGACGCGCAGGCCCTCGAGGGCCTGCTCCACGGTCGGCAGCATTTCCGGGTCGATGAGGTACTGGATGAGGTAGCCGGTGACGAAGTTGTAGGCCATGGAACCCAGACCGGCCTCGACGGCCGGGTCGACCTCCCCGGGCTCCAGGTCGAGCAGGAGCGCGGCCAGCCCCCGGCGGGCGCCCCTGAGGCCCTCGGCCAGCACGGCGCGGACACCGTCGTCGAACTGGGCCTGCGCGTAGGCCTGGACACTGGCGACGAGCAGGTCGCGCTCCTCGGGCAGGGTCCGGAAGAGCGAGTCGAGCAGGACGCGCAGCCTGTCGGCCGGGGCCTCGGTACGTGAGGCGGCGACAGCGGCCTCGAAGGTGTCGCCCCACTCCCCGGTCGCCTCGATCACGGCCGTGTTCATCAGGTTGTCCTTGGACCCGAAGTGGTACCCGATGGAGGCCAGGTGCGCTCCGGAGGCGGCGGCGATGTCGCGCGCCGTGGTCTTGCTGTAGCCCTTCTCCACCAGGCACTTCCTGGCGCCCGCCAGCAGGTCGTCGCGTTGGCTCATGACCGCGATCCTAGCATCTGAACGTACGTACATATTGACACCTGATTTTGACGTACGTACGATCACGGCCATGAACCCCCAACGCGCCACCGCCCGTACCTGGGCCGGACTGGCCCTTCTACTGATCCCGGCACTGCTGGTGTCCATGGACATCTCGGTGCTCTTCGTCGCCGCGCCCGCCATCGCCGAGGCGCTGCGACCCACGTCCGCGCAGTGGCTGTGGATGATGGACGTCTACGGCTTCGTGCTCGCCGGACTGCTCGTCACCATGGGAAGCCTGGGCGACCGGGTCGGCCGCAGGCGCCTGCTGCTCACCGGCGGGGTGCTCTTCGGCACCGCGTCCGTGCTGCTGGTGCTGGCGCCCTCGCCGGAGCTGTTCATCGCCGGGCGGGCCCTGCTGGGCGCGG
The DNA here is from genome assembly GCF_028993595.1 of Nocardiopsis camelliae. GTDB lineage: Bacteria > Actinomycetota > Actinomycetes > Streptosporangiales > Streptosporangiaceae > Nocardiopsis > Nocardiopsis dassonvillei. Next base: position 5,530,408 of record NZ_CP118614.1, on the reverse strand, counting down.
CCGGGGCGACCCTGGCGCCCTCCACGCTCTCCCTGGTCCGGGACATGTTCACCGACCCCCGCCAGCGCGGCGCCGCGGTCGGGGCCTGGACCGTCGCCTTCACCGGCGGCGCCATCGCCGGGCCGATCCTCGGCGGACTGCTCCTGGAGTTCTTCTGGTGGGGCTCGGCCTTCCTCGTCAACCTGCCGTTCATGGTCGTACTGGTGGCCGCCGCACCCCTGCTCGTGCCCGAGTCGCGCGACCCGGAGGCCTCCGGCTTCGACCTGCCGGGCGCGGGCCTCTCGCTCGCGGCAGTCCTGGGCCTGGTCTACAGTGCCAAGCGCCTGGCCGAGCACGGGGCCGACCCCCACGCCCTCACCGCCCTGGCGGCCGGAGCGGCGCTCCTGGCGCTGTTCGTGCTCCGGCAGCGCCGCGCCGCGCACCCGCTGATGGACCTCTCGCTCCTCGCCCGCCCCGCCTTCACCGCCGCGATCATCGGCAACCTGGCCCTGTCCTTCGCCGTCGGGGGGATGGGGCTCCTGACCTTCACCTTCCTCCAGACCGTGCACGGCCTGAGCCCGCTCCACGCCGCCCTGTGGGCGCTGCCCACGATCCTGGGCACCGTCCTGGGCGCGGTCCTGGCCGGCTCGCTCGCGCCCCGGGCCAGACCCGGCGCGCTCATGGCGGCGGGGCTGGCCCTCAGCGCGGCGGGGTTCGCGGTCGTGGGCCTGGTGGACACCGACACCCGCCTGGCGGTGTTCCTCGGCGGCTACACCCTGCTGACCTTCGGGGCCGGTGTCATCGGAACCCTGGCCAACACCCTGGTCCTGGCCACGGCCCCCCGGGAGCGCGCCGGAGCCGCCGCGGGGATCTCCGAGACCAGCACCGAGTTCGGCACCGCCCTGGGCATCGCGGTCCTGGGCACCGCCGCAGGCGCCGTCTACCGCACCTCCGTGGCGGACGCGCTGCCCTCGGTGGAAGGGACCGCGGCCGAGACCGTCACCGGAGCCCTGGCCGCCGCCCCGCGGGCGCAGGACCCCGGAGCCCTGCTCGACGCGGCCTTCGCCGCCTACACGGCCGGGGTCAACACCGCCGCCCTCATCGGCGCGGGCGTGCTGGCCGCGGTAGCGCTCCTGGTCGCCGTCGCCCTGCGGAGGCTGCCGCCCGGCACCGGCGAGGAGTCCGGCGCACCGGCCCCGGCAGGCGGCGCACCGGCCCGTCCGTGACCGGAGCGCCCCGCGCGCCGACCGCCGTTCCCGCCGCCGGGCCCGCACCGGTCGCGGGCGGGGTCCGGCCGGTGCGCCTGTGCCCCACGGGGACGGGCGCACCGGCGCCCGTTCACCTCGGTGCGGTGTCGAGGCGGCCGGCGGAGCCCCCGGCCGGGACGCACTCCCCGGCCGGGCGCTGCTCCAGGTGGCCGCCCTCCATGAGCTGGTCGACCGAGGCGTACTCCGCCTCGGGCGCCTCCACGACCCCCTCGGCGGGGACGAGCACCTGTTCGCCGCCGCCGGACTGCTCGAAGTGCGGGGCGATCGGCCCCACCAGCGCGGTGAACTCCTCGGTCACCTCGTAGCAGTTGTAGTTGTGCTCGGGCCCGTCCGGCCACGTGTTCAGCGAGTCCGGCGGCAGGGCGCGCCGTTCGTACGGAGCCCCCGCCGGGGCCAGGAACGTGCCGCGCGGGGAGCCGAAGCGGTCCAGCATCCACCCCTCGGGCAGGACCCGCAGCTCGGTCACCGGCTCGCCGTCCTCCACCACGAAGCCCATGTGGTCGGGGTAGTCCCAGCCCTCGGGTGTGGCCCAGCGGTCCAGGAACGCTTCGGGGGAGAGGCCGCCGAGCCGCTCGTACCCCTCCAGCAGCGCGCCGACCGGCCCGTCCTCGGGCAGGTCGGCGGGGCCCAGGCGGGGGTCGCCGCACAGGTACCGCTTCAGGTCCTCCTCGCTCGGCGGCGGGTCGAGCACCGGGCACCGCACCTCCTGCGGGGCGAACGGCGCGGGGGGCGCGGGCACCGCGTGGGCGGGCTGGGCCGCGATGAGCAGGGCCAGCGCGGTGCCGACCGTCACGGAAAACTTCACGGGTGGGACTCCGTCCGTCCTCGGACGCCCGGCACGGTGCCGGGCGCACACAGGCAGCTACGGAGTGAAGTCAACCATGATCACCGTGTCACGACGGGGGTTCCGGCCCGAAAAGCGGACGGCCGGGCCCGCGCGGGCCCGGCCGTCGTGCGCGATGCGGGGGAGGGGCTACTGGCGGCCCAGCGCCCGGTAGGTCCAGCCCGAGGCGCGCCAGTACGTGGGGTCGAGCGCGTTGCGCCCGTCCACGATGCGCTTGCGGGCCACCACCCCGGCCAGCTCCTCCGGGTTGGCCTCGCGGAACTCCGCCCACTCGGTGAGCAGCAGCACCACGTCGGCGCCGCGCGCCGCCGCCAGCATGGAGTCGGCGTAGTTCAGCTCCGGGTGCGCCTCGCGCGCCCGCTCCAGCGCCCGCGGGTCGTACACCGTCACCTGGGCGCCCAGGGAGGCGATGGTGGAGGCCACGTCCAGGGCGGGCGAGTCGCGGATGTCGTCGGAGTTGGGCTTGAACGCCGCGCCCAGCACGGTCACCGTGCGCCCGGCGAAGCTCCCGCCGATCAGCTGGCGGGCGATGTCGATGGTGCGCGCGCGGCGGCGCTGGTTGATCGCGTCCACCTCGCGCAGGAAGGACAGCGCGGGCTCCACGCCCAGCTCGTCGGCGCGCGCCATGAACGCGCGAATGTCCTTGGGCAGGCAGCCGCCGCCGAAGCCCAGGCCCGGGCCGAGGAACTTGCCGCCGATGCGGTCGTCGTAGGACAGCGCCTCGGCCAGCTGGATGACGTCGGCCCCGGCCACCTCCGACACCTCCGCCATGGCGTTGATGAAGGAGATCTTCGTGGCCAGGAAGGCGTTGGCCGACACCTTGACCAGCTCGGCGGTCTGGAGGTCGGTCAGCAGGAAGGGGACGCCGTCGTCGATCTGGCGCTGCCACAGGGCGCGCACGGCCTTCTCGACCCGGGGGGAGTCGGTGCCGATCACGATCCGGTTGGGGTGCAGGGTGTCCTCCACCCCGAAGCCCTCGCGCAGGAACTCCGGGCTCCACCCCAGCTCGGCCTCCTCGCCGACGGGGGCCAGCGCGGACAGCCGGGCGGCCAGGGTGGCCGCGGTGCCCACCGGGACGGTGGAGCGGCCCACGACCACGGTGGGGCGGGTCAGGTGCGGGGCCAGCTGGTCCACCGCCGCGTTGACGTAGCGCAGGTCGGCCGCGCCGGAGTCGTCGCGCTGAGGGGTGCCCACGCAGATCAGGTGCAGGTCGGCGAACTCCGCGGCCTCGGCGAAGGAGGTCGTGAAGTGCAGGCGGCCGGTCCCCAGGTTGGCGGTGAGCAGCTCTTCGAGCCCGGGCTCGAAGAAGGGGACCCTGCCGGAGCGGAGCATGTCGATCTTGGCGTCGTCGACGTCGAGTCCCAGGACCTCGAACCCCATCTCGGCCAGGCAGGCCGCGGTGGTGGCACCCAGGTACCCGGTACCGATGACGGAGACGCGCATACGGTCCGCTTCGACCACTGGTGGTGTCCTTCCTCGCTTTCGTCCGCTCCCGTTTCGCTGGTTGTGCCCGCTGAAGGCGGTCAACACCCTGCTTGAGGGCAGAAAACGGACATTGTTCAGCCTACGGGTGTGCCCGGGGCGCGATGCATCACCTTACGCGCCGGGGCGTGGCGCACGACCGAACGCCGCGTGAACAGTCAGGCGCTCAGGCTACCGGTGGGCGCGGCGTATCGGCCACGGGGGCGTGTTCAGCGCCTCCGACCGAATCTCGGCCCGCGCCCGCCCCCGCCCAGGGGCGTCCACCCGGAGCCGTCCTCCCCGCGGCGGAAGGGCGTGGTCGTCTTGTCCGGGTCGTCCTCGAAGCCGCCGGGATCGCCGCCGATCCCGGCACCGGGGCCGGCTGCGGGGTCGTCGGCGGGCCACGCCGGGTCCGGGACGCCGGGGACCGCGTCGGGGACCGTGTCACCGACCGGCCCGCGCCGGTACTCCTCCCGGCTGGCGCGCGCCACGACCCGGCGCTCGGAGGGCATGATTCCGTCGTTCGCGGCACACCAGCGCAGGGGCATCGCGGCGGAGAAGAGCAGCAGCGTCCCCAACGGGAGCGCCACGGCCAGACCCGCGCCCGAGGGGTAGAGGAAGCTGTCCTCGTTCAGCCAGGACAGCGCCGCCCCCATGGACGCCGGGTGCGCGACCGGCCACAGGCTCAGCGCCGTGAGCAGGGCGCCGCTGGCCCCGGCCACCAGCGGCGACAGCCGGGACGCCACCAGGTAGGCGCACACCGCCCCCAGCAGGCCCAGCACCACCGCCGACGACACCGTCGCCACGGTCACCTCCCCCTCGGCGAACCGGGGGAGAAGGCCGGACGACCAGGCCGCGGCGACCCACAGCACGGGGGCCAGGGCGACGCCGCCGAGCAGGCCTACCAGATGGTGCAGCACGGTGATTCCTTCCCTCGCGTCACCCGCAGACGTTCTCCCGCGCGGTCGAGACCGAACCGGCCTCCTCCGCGGCCGAGGGCTCCTCCCGCGGAGTGGCGTCCGCGGTCTGCGGGGCCTCGAACGCCGTGTAGTCGAACCCGATCACGATCTGGAGCCCACCGTCCAGGGCGTTGTCCTCGACCGTCTGCGAGCCCGGCATCATCCCGGCCACGTACTCGGCCGCGGCCGCGTCGTCGGGGCCGTGGCGCACCTGGGTGGTAGCGACGTCGAGGCTGCTCCAGTTCTGCGCCGGGGAGGCCACCTGGAACCCGGCCGCGGCCAGCTCGGCGTCCAGCTGCGCTCCCAGGCCCGCGGTGCCGATCCCGTTGAACACCTGGACCCGGATGTCCTCGGGCCGCGGCTCGGACCCGGACCGGTCCTCCTCCCCGGACCCGTCGACGGGCCGGTCGGCCCGGACCGCGGCGAACAGCTCGCGGGCGGCGGGCTCGTCCCACAGCACGGCGACGTCGCCGCGCGGCGTCCAGTACTCCATGTCGGCGATGGGCACCTGGGTGAAGGTGACCTCGCCCAGGTCGATGTCGCGCATCTGGTAGGCGAGCTCGTTGATGGTGCTGGTGTCCAGCCCCTGGTCCACGGTCACCGACGACAGGGCGCTGTCCAGGAAGTCGGTCAGCTTGGCCGGGTCGGAGAGGGTCTCGGTGCTCATCGCCTGGTCGAGCATCGCGGACAGGACCTGCTGCTGGCGCTCGATCCGGTCCAGGTCGCCGCGCGTGGTGGCGCGGGTGCGGGAGAAGGCCAGGGCCTCGGCCCCGTCCACCCGGTGCGTGCCCGCCTCCATGTCCAGCTGGGCCTTGGGGTCGTGGATCGCCTCGGGCAGGCACACCTCGATGCCGCCCAGGGCGTCCACCACGTCCACGAAGCCGTTGAAGTCCACCTCGACGTAGTGGTCGACGCGCACGTCGGTCACCGACTCCACGGTCCGCACGGCCAGCTGGGGGCCGCCGTGGGCGTAGGCGGCGTTGATCTTGTCCGGGCCCTGGCCGGGGATGTCCACCCACAGGTCCCGGGGGATGCCGATGACGGTGAGCTGGTCGCGGTCGTGGTTGAGCCGCACCAGCATCATGCTGTCGGAGCGCTGGCCCGGTGTGGAGCCCACGCTCAGGTCCTCCTGGGCCTCCGCGCTCATCTCGTCGCGGTTGTCGGAGCCGATCACCAGGAAGGTCAGGCCGCCGGTCTGCTCGGGGCGGCCCTCCTCGGACAGGCCGCCGAACACGTCGAACCGGTTCAGGGCCCCCGACATCCACCCGGTGAGCGCCCACGAGGTGCCCGAGGCGAGCAGGACCAGAACCGACAGCGCGCTCATCACCAGCAGGCCGGTACGGCGCCGACGGGTGGCGGCGCTGGGCACGGTCACCCGGCCGGACCTGGGGGAGCGTTCGGGCGGGAGGGGCTGCGAGCGCCGGCGGCGGAACTCCTTCGCGGGTCCCTGCCGTCCCGCCCTGTCATCGCTCATCGGCGTCCCCGTCCCAACCGGTCAACGGTGTCCTTATCTCTAGGTTGTCACCCGATTCGCCGAAGCGCGCGGGATGTCAACCCCCGGCGTGTTGTCCTCCTCTTTGCCTGTCCCTCTCCTTGTTGTGACGCCGTGAACTGCGCGGGGGTTCCGCGTGGGCGGTGTCATCCTGAGCCGTATCCGGTACCTCCACGTGACCGAAATCGCGCTCCGATGCGGTGACAATGTCCTGGCCCGGCCACGCCGGGCCCGGCCCACGGCCGAACGGGGCCCCTGTCGCGTCCGGCAGGGTCCGCGCGGGCGCACCAGCCGCGCGGTTCCCCTCACACATCCCTCTCGCAGCACGGAGTTCCAGTGACCCACCCCTACCCCGAGGCCGTCTCCAGCAGGAGTTGGCTCGTGGCCCTCCTACTCTGCCTGTTCGTGGGCACGATCGGCGTCCACCGCTTCTACACGGGCAAGATCGGCACCGGCGTCCTGATGATCCTCACCTGCGGCGGCGCCGGCGTGTGGACGCTCATCGACCTGATCATGATCATCGTCGGCTCGTTCAAGGACGCCGAGGGCAGGCCCGTCAAGAACCAGGCCTGAACCACGGCGGCCCCGGCCCGGCTGACTCGCCGGGCCGGGGCCGCGGCGGTGGTGCAGTACCGTTGACGCGCGTACGACACCCTCCTACGCAGTCCCGACACGTCTTGACCCTGGGAAGTGCCCGTGTCCTGGCCGCCTGTCTCCGTCGTCATGCCCGTACTCAACGAAGAGCGCCACCTCGCCGCCGCGGTGGAGCACGTCCTCGCCCAGGAATACCCGGGCGAACTGGAGGTCGTGCTCGGGGTCGGACCCTCCTCGGACCGCACCCGCGAGGTCGCCGACGGGATCGCCGCCGCCGACCCGCGCGTGAAGGTGGTGGACAACCCCACGGGAAGGACCCCCTCCGGGCTCAACGCCGCCATCGGGGCCTCCTCGCACGACATCGTCGCCCGCATCGACGGGCACGCCATGATGCCCTCGGACTACCTGCGGGTGGCCGTGGAGACGCTCCGCGAGACCGGCGCAGACAACGTCGGCGGGATCATGGCCGCCGAGGGCACGACCCCGTGGGAGAAGGCTGTCGCCGCCGCCATGACCTCCAAGGTGGGCGTGGGCAACGCGCGCTTCCACACCGGCGGCGAGGGCGGCCCGGCCGACACCGTGTACCTGGGCGTCTTCCGGCGCTCGGCGCTGGAGCGGGTCGGCGGCTACGACGAGGCGTTCCTGCGGGCCCAGGACTGGGAGATGAACCACCGCATCCGCACCACCGGCGGCACGGTGTGGTTCCAGCCGCGCATGCGGGTCTCCTACCGCCCCCGGCGCAACGTGCGCCTGCTCGCCAAGCAGTACTTCCACTACGGCCGCTGGCGCAGGGTGGTCTCCCGCCAGCACAAGGGCACCATCAACCTGCGCTACCTGGCCCCGCCCGTCGCCCTGGCCGGTGTTGTCGCCGGGCTGGTCGGCGGCTTCTTCCTCTGGCCGCTGTTCCTGGTCCCGGCCGCCTACCTGGCCCTGGTCACCGCCGCTTCGGTGCCGCTCGGCCGCGGCCTGCCCGCCGCCAGCCTGCCGATGATCCCGCTCGCGCTGGCCACCATGCACATGTCCTGGGGCGCCGGGTTCATCACCAGCCCGCCCGGACTCGGCTCGGACTCGCGCACGGCGCAGGCCGCCCGGACCTGAGCCGCCCTCCCTCCCCGGCCGCTTCCGGCCTCGGCCCTCTCTCGTGCGGGAGAGGGCCTTCTGCTAAGCAGGGGTGAGGGACGGGCGAGGGAAAGTGGGTGTCATGGACGACTTGCGCGGCAACCAGGCCGTGTGGCGGTTCGACGGTGAGACGGTCGCGATCAGGTACGAGGCCCAGGGCTGGTTCAAGGACCCCCTGCTCAAACGGATCGGCCAGCTCGAACTCCCCGTGGCCGCGATCGCCGAGGTCGACTTCCAGCCCGGAGCGGGCCCCAGGAAGGGGTGGCTGCTGCAACTGCGCCTGCACGAGCGGACCGACCCCTACGCGGCGGTCGGCGCGATGCTCAAGGAGAAGTCCCAGCCCTTCCGGCTCACCGGCCAGGCCAGCGGAGAACTGGTCGCCGAGTACCTGGCCGACCAGATCCGTTTCGCCGCCGAGCAGAGCGGGCCGCCCGCCCCCGACACGGCCGTGCGCCTGGTGCCCCGGCTGCCCTTCCACATCCAGACCTCCGAGGGGACCGCGACCCTGGACGGCTCCACCGTGCGCCTGGTCTGGTCCGGCGGCGAGGCGGGCGGGCGCAAGCGCAGGGCGCAGCGCCGTGAGTACGACCTCTCCGAGATCACCGGGGTGGACTGGGCGCCCTCCGACGGCTGGGAGTGGGGCTACATGCGCCTGGTCACCGCCGACACCGGCGGCAAGGACACCGGCAAGCCCAAGCAGGACCTGCACGCCCTCGTCGCCGAGGAGGGGGCGGAGGGCTACGACACCCTGCTCATGGCCGCGGCCGTCACCGCCCACGTGTGGGCCGCGCAGGAGTCGGGGCCCGGCGGCCGGGACGGGCGCGGCGTCGCGGCCAGGCTCAGGGACCCGCGGTGGTGGCTGGACGCGGCGGTGCGCTCCACCGACCAGCTGCGGAGCCTGTCCGCGGGGCCCGCGGCCCCGAACGCGGACGCGGGCGCGGGCGCGGACACGGCGGGGGAGGGCGCCGGACCCGGCGCGGGACCGGCGGCGGTGGCGGAGGGCGGAACGGCCCCGGCGCTGCGGGCCGGGGAAGCCGAGGAGGAGGCGAACGGCCGACCCGACACCGAGTGGATCTTCCGGCAGATCGAGAGCCTGGGCGAGCTGCACGCCAGGGGGCTGCTCACCGACGAGGAGTTCTCCGCCAAGAAGGCCGAGCTGCTCGGCCGCATCTGAGGCCACGCCCGGTCCCGGGACCCGTTGGCCCGGGACCGGCGGCGGAACCCGGCCGGAGGGGCCGGCGCGGCGGGACGGGGACCCGGTTCAGGACCCCGCGGAGGCGCCGCCCTTGAGCGCGGACACCGCCCCGGGGACGTCGTCCACCACGACCGCGTCCATCCCCGCCTCGGCGAACCGCGCCGCGTCCACCGGGTCCGGGCACCAGGAGACGACCTCGATCCCCGCCCGGTGCGCCAGGTCCACGGTGTACTCCACCGACCGGCGGTCCGGGCGGGGAGCGTCACCGGACAGCCCGAACGAGCGCGCGTCGATCGCCACCACCGGGCACCCCATCCCGGCGGCGCCCGCCACGGCCTGGTCCAGCGGGTTGCGCACGAACGGCATCCACGCCGTGGGCACCGCCGGGACCTCCTCGCGGACGGCGAGCAGGACGCCCGGGTCGAAGGAGCAGACGAACACCCGGCGGCGCCCGGCCTCCCTGCGCAGGTACGGCAGGAGCAGCGAGACCGTCCGGCGCGAGGGGGCGTCGACCGCGTCCTCCATCACCGACTTGACGTCCACGTCCAGACCCACCCCGGCCGGGATCGCGGCCAGTCCCTCCTCCAGGCCGACCAGCCCTGCCTCGGCGCACTCGCGCGCGGTCAGCTCCACGACCGCGCGGCCGTCGTCCAGGGCGGCGTTGTGGTAGAGGACCAGCGCGTCGTCGGCGGTGCGGCGCACGTCGATCTCGACCCAGTGCGCCCCGGCCCGCGCCGCCGCGGCGTAGGACTCCGGCGTGTTCTCCCGGGCGCCGTCCACCACGCCGCGCCCCGCGCCGCGGTGCCCGACCACCTCGGTCGCCTCGAAGACCCGGCTCACGCGTCCGCCCCCGACAGGGCGGCGCGCTCGCGCGCGCGGCGCAGCAGCGTCTCGGCGACCTCCACGTCGCCCGGGTTCGTCACCTTGATGTTCGTCTCCTCTCCCGGCACGATCCGCACCTCCTCCTCCGGCAGGTACCGCAGCACCACGCCGCAGTCGTCGGTGGCCACCAGGTCCGGGTCGGCCGCGGCCAGTTCGTAGGCGCGGCGGGCCACGCCGAGCCGGAAGCCCTGCGGGGTCTGCATCCTGCGCAGCTCCGCACGAGGGGGGACCTGCGCGATGACCTCGCCGCCGGAGCCGCCGGGCGCCACCCGCACCACGGTGTCGGCGCTGGGCACCGCCACCCCGACCGCGCCCGCCTCCGCCAGCGCCGCCACGCACGCGCTGATGACGGCCGGGCTCACGAGCGGGCGCGCGGCGTCGTGCAGCAGAGCCAGGTCGGTGTCGGCGGCGCCGCCCATCGCGGCCAGGGCGGCGAGGGAGGTGCCGGTGCGGGTCGCTCCGCCGGGGAGCACCGCGGTGACCTTGGTGAACCCGGCCGCGTCGACGATCCCCCGGACCCGGTCGAGGTACTCCTCCACCATGAGCACGACGATCTCGTCGACGTCCGGGCACGCCTCGAAGGCGGCGATCGCGTGCTCCAGGATGGGTCGGCCCTCCAGGGGCAGCAACTGCTTGGGCGCGGGCGCACCCATCCGCGCGCCCACCCCTCCGGCCAGAACCGCCGCGATCACGCGCGGACGCATGGCTCCACCTCTTCCGTCGTCCACGGCCGCCGTCCACAGCGGCCGGATACCCCTGGTGCGCCCGGTCGCGTTCGGGTTTCCTGGATGTACAGGGGGCCCACCCGTCGCCCTCCACCACCCTCAACGGACGCGCTCCGCGCGCAGTTTCCTCCGGACTCGCCGACACCGTGCTGCCCGCGCACCGTGCTGCCCGCGGGCCCGATGCGCTCCCGGCCGAGGCTAGCCGACGGTCCGCCGCGCGGCGCCTCCGCCCGGCGCTCCGGGTCTGCCTCGCCTGGCGCATTCCCTGCCCCACCCACCCGAGGCCCTGCTCCGTCCCGCCCGACGCCTCCCGCCCCGCCCGCTTCCTCGTGCGCGGGCGACCACCCGTGTGCGGACGGTGTGCGTCGGCACCGCGCCGCCCCGCCCCGTGCGGGGACCATCCCGCCTTCCGGTACCACTTCTGCAGGGCCGGTGCCCCCGCCCGACGGCGTATCCGACCGGCACGGCGCCCCGTTCCACACGGCACTCCGAGCCCCGCGCGGCCTCCGCACGCTTCTTCCGGCCTCTCTGGGCGAAGGTACAAAACGCGCATTGGTGACAGGTGGGGTGGCACAGCCCGTCGTTCGCAGCGGTAACCTATGGACGCCTGTATGGCGTGCCCGGTGCCGACCTCCTCCCAGAAGCGGTCGTTGAACCGGGCGCGGTCCGTGACATCCCCCGGTCGCCCGGACACGCTCCCCCGTTTCGGTACGCCGTACGGGGTGGACCGCGTATCCCGGCCGGTGCGCACAGGCGAGTACGAGCACGCCCGTCCGGCCTCAGCGTGGACCGGACGAGACATCAACCCTTGGAGGTGGCGGTGGCGTCAAGGGCGCTGGCCGTCTGGGAGCACCGGAAGGTCGTCGGCCTCCTGGTCCGGCGCGACCTGAAGGTCAAGTACCAGCAGTCCGTACTGGGGTACGCGTGGACGATGTTGGAGCCGCTGGCTCTGACGATGGTCTACTTCGTCGTCTTCGGCGTCATCCTCAACGCTGAACGGGGTATGCCGCCGGAGGCCTTGGCACAGGGCGGTTTCCTGCTGTTCCTGGTGGCGGGGATCCTGCCCTGGAACACCTTCGGGGCGATCCTGTCCGAGGCCCCCCGCGCGATGATCACGCACGCCAAGCTGATCACCACCATGAAGGTGCCGCGGGAGATCTTCCCCATCGCCACGGTCGGCACGAAGTTCGTCGAGTACCTGCTCACCTGGCCCGTGCTGATCCTCTTCGTGATCTTCCTCGGCGGCAGGCCCTCGTGGGAGGGCGTGCTGCTGTGGCTGCCGCTGGCCATCGTGCTCCAGTTCGTCTTCGGGCTGGGCCTCACCCTGTTCCTGTCCGCGGTCAACGTGCTGCTGCGCGACGTCGAGCGCCTGGTGCGCATCGCCTCGCGCATCCTGTTCTACGGCTCGGCGGTCCTCTTCCCCGCCTCGCTGGTGCTCACCGAGCCCAGCGTCCCGGAGTGGGCGAAGACACTTTTCCAGTTGAACCCGCTGCTGGGTATCTTCGAGATGCACCGTGCCGTGTGGTTCGCCGGGTTCGACGAACTCACCCCGAGCACGCTCGCGCTGACCTCGTCGGTGGTCGGTTCGGTCCTCATGCTGATCATCGGATACTGGACGTTCCGCCGTCTGGAGATGTCCGTCCTGAAGGAGCTGTGATGGCGCAGACGACCTACGGCGCCGGGACCACCGGTCCGGTCATCGAGGCCAAGGGCCTCGGCGTCAAGTTCGCCGTGAACCGCCGACGCAAGCGCAGCCTGCGCGAGATGTTCATCCACGGCACCAAGCGCGACCCCAACGCCGAGGGCGACGAGTTCTGGCCGCTGCGCGACGTCACGTTCGAGATCGGACGCGGCGAGTGCGTGGGCATCGTGGGCAAGAACGGCACCGGCAAGTCGACCCTGCTCAAGCTGATCGCCGGGGTGCTCATCCCCGACGAGGGCGAGGTGCACGTCCACGGCAAGGTCGCCCCGCTGCTGGAGCTGCGCGCCGGGTTCAACGACAACCTGACCGGCCGCGAGAACGTGTACCTGGTCGGCTCCCTGCACGGGATGACCGAGAAGCAGATCGACGAGCGCTTCGACGAGATCGTCGACTTCGCCGAGATCAAGCCCAAGTTCGTGGACACCCCGGTGCGCCACTACTCCAGCGGCATGAAGGTCCGGCTCGGCTTCGCGCTGATCTCCCAGCTGGAGCACCCGATCATGCTGGTCGACGAGGTGCTCGCGGTCGGCGACAAGGCCTTCAAGCGCAAGTGCTACGAGGCCATCGACCGCATGCTGGCCAACCAGCGCACGATGGTCCTGGTGTCGCACAGCGAGAGGGACCTGCGCCGGTTCTGCAACCGCGGGCTCTACGTCAAGGACGGCGGGCTCGCCCTGGACACCGACATCGACGCAGCGCTCGCCGCCTACAACGACGACACCCAGGCGGAGATCGAGGAGCGCAAGAAGCGCGACGCCGAGAAGAAGAAGCGCGCGGAGGAGAAGGCCAGGAAGGCCGCCGAGGCCGACAACGGCGGCGACGGCGGCCAGGCGGTCTGAGCCGCCCGGGCCCGTCCGACCCCCGCCGAACGCGCTGACGCACCGACGCGCACCACCGGAGACCGTCCGGCGGTGCGCGTCCGGCGTTTCGCCACATGTCCGGACAGGGGTCCGTGCCGTCCCCTCCCGTCGCGATGATCCTCGCGTGTGTCAGTGATTGAACCGTTACACAGAGTGAGAAACGGTGTCTCCCATCAGAGCTGGGAGAGGACACGTCCATGGCCCACAGCGGCACCGTGGCGCGGCTGGCCGCGCGGATGCTCGAACGCCGACACGTCACCCGCGCCGGGGTGGCCCGGATCGGCGTCCTGGGCGCCGTCGGCGCGGCGGTCTGGTTCTCCCGCGCCGACGCGGTCGGCGGCCTGGCGGGTTCGGCCTTCCTCGGCGCGGTCCTGTTCTGCGACGCGGTCCGCGAGCGCATGCGGGCCGACCGGCACGACGCCCTCACCCTGTGGCTCGCGGCGATGCTGTCGCAGCTGCGCGAGTACGCGGTCTACCTCGGCCTGGCGGCGGGCGCCGTGGCAGCCGGGATCGACGGGGCCTGGGGGTGGGCCGCGGGCGCGCTCGTCGCCCTGGCCCTGCGCGACTCGCTCCTGGCGGCCGGGTCCGCTCCGGCCGACCCCGAGGCGGGTTCCGGCCGAAGAAGGTCCCCCTCGTCCGCCCAGGGGCCCGCTGACGGCCTCCTGGGGGGCCTGGCGCCCCGCCCGCCGCAGGGGCCGCGCGTCAGCGACCCCGGACTGACCGCGCGGCTGTTCGGCGCCACTGTGGTGGACGGCACAACGGGCGGTTCGCGCCCGGTCCGCGCCCCCGCCGGGGCCCGCGCCGAGGCGACGGCCGCGAACGGGCACGCGGTCAACGCCGTCCCCGCCAGCGCCGCCCCGGTGAACGCGGCCACCGGGCACGGGACGCCCTTGTGCGGAAGCCCCGAGGAGGGTGCCCGACCCGCCCCCTCGCCGCTGCGCCGGATCGCGGACTTCCCCCAACCCGTGCGCTTCCTGGCCATCGCGGTGACCGCCACGCTCTGGGACGCGCGCGTCGCCTTCGTCACCCTCGTCGTCGGCTGCGTCGTCGCAGCCACCGCCCGACTCGCCGATCCCGCGCGGAGCCGACGGTGAACGCGAGCGCCGCGCACGGGGGCTCGGACCGGGAGTGGTCCGTCCCGGTCCGTCCCGACCTGCGGTTTCTTCGTGATGACAGTCACATTGCGCTGCTGCTCGGCCGGATCGCCCCGGGGGGAGCGCCGCCCCTGCTCACGGCGCTCACCGGACTCCTGGTCGTCGGAACGCTCCTGGCGGCAGGCCAGGGACGGCTGGCAGGCATTACCCTGTTCGCACCGGTCGCTGCCCTGCTACTGTCCGGACTGGCCTCGGGCCATCCCCACGACGGACGGTTCGACTGGCTCGTGCCACCCGTCCTGCGCGTCACCGAGTACGGATACCTGGCGGTCCTGGGGCTGGCGTCCGGTGTACCGGGTCCACTGGTGTTCGTACTCTTGATGGCGGTCGCCTGTCACCACGGCGACGACGTGGCCCGTCCCGCGGTCGGCGCGGCCCGCCCCGCAGGGGTGCGCGCCGCGGCCCTCGGCTGGGACGGCCGCATGCTCGTCATCGCGGTCGGAGGAGCGCTGCACGCGCTCGCCCCCGCCTACGGCATACTCGCCGGATACCTGGCGGTGCTGCTCGTCCGCGAGGCCGTGCGCACCTGGAGCGCGACACCGGTGGCCGACGTACGCGCCAGCGCCGCCCCCGGCGAGGGCGACACGGACCCGGGGGATCAGCGGATCCCCCGACCAGGCCACGCAGACGGGGGCCAACCGGCCGCCGGAACGAACGGGGAGGCGTGAGAGCCCTCCCCGACTAAGGAGGAACACGCCCTCATGCTCGGAATGGTTCTCGCCGCAGGCGCGGGGCGCCGTCTACGCCCCTACACCGACACCCTGCCCAAGGCGCTGGTGCCCGTCGACGGCGAGACGACCATCATGGACATCTCGCTGCGCAACCTGGCCGCGGCCGGGCTGACCGACGTCGTCGTCGTGGTCGGCTACCGCGCGGAGGCGGTCGAGGCGCGCAAGGAGGCCCTGGAGGAGCGCCACGGCGTCAAGCTCACCCTCAGCCACAACGACAAGGCCGAGGAGTGGAACAACGCCTACTCCCTGTGGACCGCGCGCGAGTTCTTCTCCGAGGGCGTCCTCCTGGTCAACGGCGACACGGTTCACCCCGTGAGCGTCGAGGAAACGCTACTCGCCGCGCGGGGACCGGAACTGCTCCTCGCGGTGGACAGCGTGAAAAGCCTCGCTGACGAGGAGATGAAGGTGACCCTCGACGAGGAGGGCCACCTGCGCACGATCACCAAGCTCATGGACCCGGCCACCGCCGCGGGCGAGTACATCGGCGCCACCCTCATCGAGGGCTCCCTGGACGCCCGTCTGGCCGACGCCCTCAAGGCCACCTGGGAGCGCGACCCGCAGCTGTACTACGAGGACGGCTACCAGGAGCTGGTCAACCGCGGCGAGAAGGTCGCCGTGGCGCCGATCGGCGAGGTGGACTGGGTCGAGGTCGACAACCACGACGACCTGGCCAAGGCGAGGGAGATCGCATGCCGCTACTAGCCCGCATGCTCCCCTCCCCGCTGGCGATCGACGTGCGCCGGGGAGCCGTCGCGTCCCTCGGGACGCTGCTCGCCGACCGCAGGATCGCCACCGAGGGCCGCATCGCCGTGGCCGTCGGCCCGGGCCAGGGGGCGCAGATCGCCTCCGAGCTGGACCTGCCCAACTGCGAGGTCTTCCACGTCGAGGAGGGCACCGTCGACGCCGCGACCGAGCTGGGCAAGAAGCTCCGCTCGGGCGCCTACGAGGCGGTCGCCGGGATCGGCGGCGGCAAGACCATCGACGTGACCAAGTTCGCCGCCACCATGGCGGGGATCCCCATGGTGGCCGTGGCCACCAACCTGGCGCACGACGGCATCGCCTCGCCGGTCAGCTCGCTGGAGCACGAGGGCGGCAAGCCCTCGATCGGCGTGACCATGCCCATCGCCGTGGTCATCGACGTCGACTACGTCCGGGCGGCCCCCTCGCACCTGGTGCGCTCGGGCATCGGCGACGTGGTCAGCAACATCTCCGCCATCGAGGACTGGGAGCTGGCGGGCCGGGTCAACGGCGAGCCGGTGGACGGCATGTCCGTCACCTTCGCCAGGGTCGCGGCCGAGGCGGTCCTGCACCGCCCGGACTCGGTGGAGTCCGAGGCCTTCCTCACGGTGCTGGCCGAGGGCCTGGTGCTCTCGGGTATGGCCATGTCGGTGGCCGGGTCCAGCCGTCCCGCCAGCGGCGCGTGCCACGAGATCCTGCACGCGGTGACCCAGCTCCACCCGGGCACCAGCAACCACGGCGAGCTCGCCGGGCTGGGCGCGCTGTACGCGTCCTTCCTGCGGGTGCGGCACCTGGACTGGTCGGAGGCGCGGATGAACGAGATCCGCGACTGCCTGATCCGTCACGAGCTGCCCGTCGTGCCCTCCGACGTCGGACTCGACGAGGCGGAGTTCGCACGGGCGGTGGTCCACGCCCCGGACACCCGTCCGGGCCGGTTCACCATCCTGGAACACCTGAACCTCTCCGAGGGCGAGATCGGACGGAGCGTCAAGGACTATGTCGAAGCCGTCGGTCGCTGAGGTCCGCGCGGGCGGCCAGCCCGCCGGCATCAAGGAGAGGACGAACGAGGAGCACTGGGCGGGCCGCCTCTACATGCGCGACCTGTCCCCGTACCTGACCACGTTCTTCGTCCGGCTCGGCGTCCCCCCCAACCCGATCACCTACCTGATGATGGCCTTCGGTGTGCTCGCCGGGGTCGTGGTCGCCTTCGGCGGCCTGTGGTCGGCGATCGTGGCGGCGCTGTTCGTGCAGGTGTACCTGCTGCTGGACTGCTCCGACGGCGAGGTGGCCCGCTACACCGGACGCACCAGCGTGGCCGGGATCTACCTGGACCGCATCGGCCACTACGTGTCCGAGATCGCGCTCCTCATCGGCCTGGGCGTGCGCGCCCAGGGCGAGTGGGAGGCGGGCGGCTGGGTGATCCTGGGCATGGCCGCGGCGATCGGCGTGGCGCTCATCAAGGCCGAGACCGACAACGTGGTGGTGGCGCGCGCCAAGGCGGGCCTGCCCGAGAAGGTCTCGGACGAGGCGATGCGTCCGCGCTCGTCGGGTCTGAGCCTGGCCCGCCGCCTGGCCTCGGCGCTGATGGTGCACCGCCTCATCCAGGCCGTGGAACTGTCCCTGATCGTCGTGGTGGCGGCCGTGGTGGACGCCTTCCTCGGCGACCTGACGGCCACCCGGATCCTGGTCGCGGTGTGCGCCGCGGTGGGCGTGCTGATGAGCTTCGCGCACTTCGTGAGCGTGCTCGCCTCGCGCCGCCTCGAATAGCGCGGACAGTTCGGGAGCCCCCGGCCCGAACCGGGTCGGAACGTCACGAACGACGCGCCGATGACGTTGACGTCACGAACGGGGCCGTGCAGGTTACCCTGTCCACGGTCCCGTCCACCTTCCCTTTATTCTTTCGTTAGTCTGTTCCTGCGATCGTTGGCCGTGTGTCAACCTTCCAGTAACACCTCGTCCACTGAACGGTCGCAACCATGGCCACACCCGTGATTCCGTCCTCACCGAGCCCGGAGAAGCCGGAGGTGACGGTCTCCCCAGCGCCCAGAGCCGAACGGAGCCGCCCCCAGGTGTCCGCGCCCACCCTGTCCTGCGTCCTGCTGACGATGGGCAACCGTCCCGCCGAGCTGCGCCGGGCCATCACCAGCGTGTTCGAGCAGGAGGACGCGGACGTCGAGGTCGTGGTCGTCGGCAACGGCGCGGACCTGCCGGAACTGCCCGAGGGCGTCACGCGGGTGCGCTTGCCGGAGAACGTGGGCATCCCCGAGGGGCGCAACCACGGGGTGCGCGCGACCAGCGGCGACATCATCCTCTTCCTGGACGACGACGGCTGGTACCGCTCCGGGGACCTGGCCCGCCACGTGCGCGAGCGCTTCGCCGCCGACCCGTCGCTGGGCGCGCTGTCCTTCCGCATCGCCGACCCCGACGGCGGCCCCGACCAGCGCCGCCACGTGCCGCGCCTTCGCGTGGGCGACTCCCGCAAGTCGAGCGTGGTGACCACGTTCCTGGGCGGGGCGTGCGCGATCCGGCGCACCGCCTTCGAGGCAGGGGGCGGCCTGCCGGGCGACTTCTTCTACGCGCACGAGGAGACCGACCTCGCCTGGCGGATCATGGACGCGGGCTACGGGATCGAGTACGACGCCGACGCGGTGATGTACCACCCGGCGGTGGCGCCGACCCGGCACGAGAACTTCTACCGGCTCAACGCCCGCAACCGGGTGTGGCTGGCCCGCCGCAACCTGCCCTGGCCCCTGGCCGCGGCCTACCTCGGCACCTGGGTCGGGCTGACCGTGCTGCGCGAGCGCGACCGCGACGCGCTGCGCTCGTGGTTCGGGGGCTTCCGGGAGGGCTGGCGCGAGGAGGCCGGTCAGCGCACCCCCATCAGCTGGTCGACCGCGTGGAGGATGACCCGCGCCGGACGCCCGCCGATCATCTGAGCCCCCGTTCGACCCCGGCGGCGGGCGGTGCCCGCCGCCTCCGGGCGCCGGTGGACGGCCCGGTCACGACAGCGAAGAGCCCCCTCGACCGACGGGTCCCGGAGTTCCAGAACTCCTCGGACCCAGTGGTCGAGGGGGCTCTTCGCTCAGCTGGTGGCCGCGTCGCGGTGGCGCACCCTGGGGATGCGCTCCTTCGGTGCGAAGTGGGGCCAGGTCGGCGTTCCGCATTCGGCCGCGTGCAGTGCCGCGCGCACGTTGGCGGAGAACAGGCGGGAGGCGTCCTCCAGGGTCGCGGTCTCCACGCCCATCGTCACCGAGAGCGTGCGGTTGGCCAGACTTCCCACCACGTCGGGATCGACGATGCCGGGATCGCGCTCCTGGAGGTTGTCCAACTCGTCGACGAAGCGGTCGACGAAGTCGTCGAAGTCCCCGTCACTGTTGGCGCCGTTCCGTGCTTCGAAGGAAAGGTCGGCTACGAGGTGGTGTGTGGTCACAGGTCCCGCTCCTCCCAGCATGTGGCCCGACGCAGCTGCCCCAGCAGGTCTTTGAGGTGATTTGCCCCGGAGAGCGTGAGCTTAACGGTCTTGAAGTGTTTCTCCGGGCACGGGCAGTACATCTTGTAGTACTTCTTCCTGCGCTCGACCCTCCACTGTCTGGCCTCGGCCGCCCGGAGCGCGGATTCCAGATCCTTGTTCGGGTGTCGTGGACGAACCATGCGCAGTCCCAGCCGGTCACTCAGGGGGAAGAAGGGGCAGCACCCGAGCGGGTGTGGCCCAAGCGTGGGTGAAGCCTAGGGGAGTGGCCTCCGACGGATCGGCGGTTCGGTGTTTTCGGCACGGATTCCTCGGAACGGGACGCAGTGGGGACAGGGCGGCAGGCGGGAACTCGGCGCGGCGTCGGAAAACTGTTGCCGCTTGACAATAGTTGACTCTGGCGGCATTGTTTACGGTTGGGAAGCCCGCCCCGAGGTGGCGGCTGCCCAGGGCAGGGCGGGAACGCCGGGGTTCCACCCACACGTGGCGCCGGACCGACCGCCCGGTCCGCACCAGTGGCTCAGGCCGTACGGAAGTTCGGCTGCTCGGAGCTGTCGGAGTGTTCCTCGGAGCGACTCGCCGCCTCGCGGAAGGACATGAGCCCTTCCATGAGCATCACCCGCTTGCGCGGGGGCATGCGGGCGATGACCTCGTGGAGCTCGGCCTCCCTGCGAGCTCTCAGGTCGCGCAGGAAGGTCCGGCCGCTCTCGCTCAGCCAGAGCCTCAGCTCACGACGGCTGTTCGGGCTCGGCGTCCGGGTCACGAAGCCGACCGCCTGGAGGCGGTCGCACAGCCTGCTGACGGACGGAGGGGTGGAACCCAGGCGCTCGGTCACCGTACGCAGGTTCACGCCGTCCTCCTCCTCGAGGATGAAGAGGACCTTGAGCTGCGGAGGAGAGACCGGTGAGGAGGCGACCTCACGGCCGCGCCCCCAGAGCACTTCCATGAGTTCGGTGACGGTGGAGGCCGCACGGGCTGCTTCGGCTGTCGGTTCCTGCGATTCAGGACTCACTTTCCACTCTCACACGTCGCGTCTGTGAGTTGTACCCATCCGGCATCGGAAATGGGGTACCTCTACGACCATAACGGAACGCCCAGTTCCGCGCCCGCCGACCGTACCCGTGCCGGTGCGCGGGATACTTCTCCAATCGGCACAGAAAACACAGGTCGATCCAGTGAACAGATACGAGACCGTAGCGCGGTCCCTCCGCGAGGCCCAGCCGCACGGGCTCATGGCGGTCCTCCGCGGGGCTCTCTCCGAGGACTACGCGGCGGTGTCCGCCGAACTCTTCCTCGCTGACTACGGACTCAAGGTACTCTGCCACGTCCCCGATCCGCCCGGGGAGTGCGCGGGGGAGTACTCCGTCTTCAACAGTGTCGTGGGCAGGGTCTTCGGCGCGCAGGAGACCTTCGTCGAGGACAGCTTCGGATCCGAGGCCGTGACCGTCCACCTCCCGGTGAGCGCCCGCGGCGACCGGCTGGGCGTGCTCACCGTCGAGCTGAAGGCGGGCGACTACTCCGCCGGGGTGCTCGCCGAACTGGAGCAGGTCGCCTGCGTGCTCGGCCACGAGATCCTCGTCGCCGAGCGCGACACCGACGTCTACCGGACGCTGCGCCGCAGGGACCGGCTCACCCTGGCCGCCGAGGTCCAGTGGGACCTGCTGCCGGGCCGGGGCTTCGAGTGCCCCGAGTACAGCATCGGCGCCCAGCTCGAACCGGCCTACTCCATACGCGGCGACAACTTCGACTGGTCGGCCGCGCCGGACGGGCTCACCCTGGGCATCACCAACGGCATGGGCGAGGGCATCGACGCCTCGCTGCTGACCAGCCTGGCGGTCAACGCCCTGCGCAACGCCCGCCGCAGCGGGATCCCGCTCGCGGACCAGGTCGCCCTCGCCGACAAGGCCGTCTACTCCCACTACCGGGGGGAGCGCTACCTGGACGTCCTCCTGCTCGGCTTCGACCTGGCCACCGGCGAGGTGCAGGTGGTCGACGCGGGCTCGCCCCTCCTCTACCGTCTGCGCGGCGACCGGGTCGAGCAGATACCCTTCGAGGCCCAGCTGCCCATGGGCATGGCCGAGGACACCGTCTACACCGCGGAGGGCTTCCGGGTCGAGCCGGGCGACCGGCTGGTGTTCGTCAGCGACGGCGTGTTCGACGCCAAGGGGTCGTCCGAGGAGGAGACCTTCGGCACCCGGGCCCTGCCCCTGGCCATCCTGGCCACCAGGCTGGTGCCCAGCTCCTCCGTGCCCCAGGAGGTCCTGCGCCACCTGGCCGAGTACCGGGGCGACCACGCCTCCCTCGACGACGCACTGGTGGTGTGCCTGGACTGGCGGGGGCGGAGCGAGCCGGAGTAGGCGCCGCGTCCCGCTCCGGCGCGCGCCGCGCCCCGTTTCCACACACCTCCGGTCTGGTAGACAATTGCCACGCGGCAACAACGCGGGACCCCCCTTCCAGCGACACGCAGGACCACGAGGAGATGTATGACTGACGGAGCATCCGACCACTCAGGGTCGGGCGCGCGGATCGTGTCCGCCTTCCTCCGGCGCCGCAGGGAGCAGATCGCCCAGCGGTGGGCCGATCTGCCCCTCTTTCAGACGGTGTTCACCGTCACCCGGGACGAGGCCGTCGAGGCCTGCCACGCCGTCGTCGACTCCCTCGCGGTGGTCGCCGACAGCGGACGCGTCGACGACCTGGAGGCCCCGGGCTTCCACCCCGTCCGCGAACAGCTCGTCGCGATGACCGCCTCGCGGACCAGGTCGGGGCTGTCCATCGCCCAGGTCGACCGCGAGGTCGGCGTCCTGGGCGAGGCCGCGATGGAACTGCTGGGAGCGGACTCCCCCGGGACCGGGTCCGACGAGCTGTCCGACATCCGCGTCCAGCTCGTCACGCTGTTCGCCACCCTGCGGGTCATGGTCGTCGAGAGCATGCTCCAGGAGAACCAGGAGATCATCCAGCGCCAGCGCCAGCAGCTCCTGGAGATGGCGACCCCGGTCGTCAAGCTCTGGGACCGCCTCGTCGCCGTGCCGCTCATCGGCATGCTCGACAGCGCGCGCAGCCAGGTGGTGATGGAGAACCTCCTGGAGGCCATCGTCGAGCACAAGGCCACCATCGCCATCCTGGACATCACGGGCGTGTCGACGGTGGACTCGCTCGTGGCCCAGCACCTCATGAAGACCGTCGCCTCGGCGCGGCTCATGGGCGCGGAGTGCGTGATCTCGGGCATCCGCCCCGCCATCGCCCAGACCATCGTCCAACTCGGCCTCGACCTGGGCCCGGTCACCACCCGCGCCAGCCTGGCCGACGCGCTGGAGTGGGCCCTGGAGCGGCGCCAGAACAGGGCGCCGTCCGTCAAGGGCCCCGAGAGCTGATTGGACAGGTACGTGACTAGTCCTCCCACCATCCCGGTCCTCGACCTCGGCGGGCTGCTACTGGTGAGCATCCAGGGCGAGCTCCCCGACGAGGCCGCGGTCGACCTCCAGAACGACGTGACCACCGCGGTGGCCGACACCGGCTCGCGCGGACTCATCATTGACATCAGCTCGCTCGACATGGTCGACTCCTTCCTCGCACGGGTCCTCGCCGAGGTGGCGGCCTCCTCACGGCTCCTCGCCGCCCGGACCGTCCTCGTCGGCATGCGCCCGGCGGTGGCCATCACCCTGGTCGAACTGGGCCTGACCCTGCCGGGCATGGACACCGCCCGGACGGTCACCGAGGCGGCGGCCAGCTTCGGGGTGACCATCGAACGGAAGGAACGGCCGGAACGGGGCGCGACGTGAGCCAGGCCTCCACGGAGCCGATCCACGTGCCCATCCGCAGGGACACCGACCTGACGGCGGTCCGCCAACAGGTGCGCGCCCTGGCACAGCAGACCGGGTTCGGTCTGGTCCAGCAGACCAAGCTCGTGACCGCGGCCAGCGAGCTGGCCCGCAACACGCTCCTGCACGGCGGGGGCGGGGCCACCGAGATCCGCGTCGTCCACGGCCAGACGGGACAGGGCGTCCGCGTGTCCTTCGTCGACTCCGGGCCGGGGATCCCCGACGTGGACATGGCCCTGACCGACGGCTACTCCACCGCGGGCGGTCTGGGGATGGGCCTGAGCGGCTCCAAACGCCTCGTGCAGGAGTTCGAGATCGAGAACCTCCCCGAGGGGGGGACCAGGGTGACCATCACCTCCTGGGCCGACCCCTACGGGCGCGGAGCCCGATGACCAGGGTCTGGGACCTGGCGGTCACCGACGCCACGCACGTGTCCGACGCGGCCCGGACCGCCCGCGAGGCCGCGCTCGGCATCGGTCTGGACGGGGCCGCGGCGGACGCCGCGGCCCTCGCCGCGTCCGAACTGGCGACCAACATGTGCAGGTACGCCGGCGGCGGGCGCTTCGTGGCTGAGGAGGCCAGGGAGCCGTGGGGAACGGCCCGGGCCCTGCAGGTCCTCGCGCTGGACCACGGCCCCGGCATCCCCGACGTCCCGCGCGCCATGAAGGACGGCTTCTCCACCTCGGAGGACTCCCTGGGTTCGGGGCTCGGCGCCTGCGCGCGCGCCGCCGACTTCTTCGAGGTCCACAGCGCTCCCGGAAGGGGGACGGTCGCGGTGGCCCGCTTCGCCCGCTCCGCCGACCGCGCCCTGTTCGGCGCGCGCGCGGCCACGGGCGGGATACACGTCCCCCTGGGCGGCTACAAGCTCTCCGGGGACGCCTTGGCCTTCCGCAGCGGCGGTGCCCTGCGCACGGTCATGCTCGCGGACGGGCTCGGGCACGGTGAGGCCGCCTCGGACGCCGCCGACGTGGCCTCGCGCTTCGTGACCGGGAGCAGGGGAGGGACCCCCGACACGCTGTT
Organism: Nocardiopsis camelliae; assembly: GCF_028993595.1. Classification (GTDB taxonomy): domain Bacteria; phylum Actinomycetota; class Actinomycetes; order Streptosporangiales; family Streptosporangiaceae; genus Nocardiopsis; species Nocardiopsis dassonvillei. The sequence goes on along the minus strand of NZ_CP118614.1, from coordinate 5,506,398 downwards.
GCGCGGACTGCACGAGGCGCTGCGGCGCACGCGCGGGGCGGCCGTGGCGATCGTCGAGATCGACGAGTCCCGGGGCCGCCTCACCTTCTGCGGGGTCGGCAACATCGGTGCGCGCCTGTACCGGAACGGGCGCTGGGAGACACTGCTCTCCCAACCGGGGATCGTGGGGGCCTTCTCCCTGCGGACGCTGGTCCCGGCCCGGCGGGAGTGGTCCCCGGGGGACATGCTCATCCTGCACAGCGACGGGGTGCCGGGACGGTGGAAGCCCGATGGCGTCGAGGCCCTGCGCGGCCACGACGCCGCGGTCGTGGCCGGAGCGGTGTTCCGGGACTCGGGAAGCGCCGCCCGTCCGCTGCGCGACGACACGAGCGTCGCCGTGGTCACGCACACCGCACGCCCTGACGGGGGAGGACGATGACGCAACCGCTGCTCGACCTGCGGGTCCGCGGTGCCGTCGACGCGGCGCGGGCCCGCGCGGCCGTGGCGCGCGTGCTCGACGCCGCGTGCGCCGGGGACGAGGCCGAACTGGAGTTCCTGAACGGCGCCTCCTCGTGGGCGCTGCGCGCGTCGGGGCCGGGCGGTCCGGCCGCGCTGGCGGTGGACCTGTCCGAGGACGGGCTCGTGCTGCGCGCCACCGTCCGCGACGGCGCGGGGGAGAGCTGGTGGGAGTCCGACCTGCCCCTCTCCGAGCCCCTCGACGCGGGGGCCGCGGCGGACGGGGCCCCCGGGGAGGCCGACGCCGAACTCCTGGCGGCGGAGCTGCTGCGCACCTCCGAGCGCGCGGGGAGGGTGGCCGCCGTCGCGGCCGAGCGCGCACGCGAACTGGAGTGGCACCAGCGCGAGCTGGAGGAGACCAACCAGGGCGTGCTCGCCCTGCACGCCGAGCTCGCCGAGGCCAGCGACGAGCAGCGCAGGCTCCTGGCGGCCGAGCGCGCGGCCCGCGACCAGGCCGAGGCCGCCCGCAACAGGCTCACGTTCCTCTCCACGGCCAGCGCGAGGCTCATGACCTCCCTGAACCAGTCGGAGATCTTCGCCCGCCTGCGGGACCTGCTCGTGCCCGAGCGCGCCGACGCCGTCGAGGTGTGGCTCACCGGCGAGGACGGCGGCCTGTGCGCCTCCGGCGCGGGTGAGGCCGCCGTGCCGGACACGGTGCTCCTGGCCGCGGCCCGGCGCCGCCCGGCGGACGCCCCGGCCGGGGAGGGGGAGCTGGCGCTCCCCCTGCTCACGGGTTCGGGGCTGCTCGGGGTGCTGCTGCTGCGCCGCGCCGAACCCCTGGACGCCGACGACGAGGTCGTGCTGGACGAACTCGCGCGGCGGGCGGCGGCGTCGCTGGACAACGCGCGCCGCTTCGAGCGCGAGCGCGACACGGCGGCCACCCTCCAACGGGCCATGCTCACCGAGCTGCCCCAGACCCCGGGGATGGAGATGACGGCCCGCTACCTGCCCGCCACGCGCGGGATGAACGTGGGCGGCGACTGGTACGACGTCTTCTCCCGGGGCGACGGCGAGTTCATCGGCGTGGTCGGCGATGTCACCGGGCACGGCATCCACGCCGCGGTGATGATGGGCCAGCTGCGCACGGCCCTGCGCGCCTACGCGCTGGAGGAGCGCAGCCCGGCCGTGCTCTTGGAGCGCCTGCACCGGCTGCTGGGCCACCTCGAACCGGACCTGTTCGCGACCGCGGTCATCGTGCGCTTCCGGCCGGGTGACCCCGAGGTGGTGATGGCCGGGGCCGGGCACCCGCCGCCGCTGTGGCGCGACGGCGAGGGCAGGGCGGAGGCGGTGCCGCTGCCGTCCGGCGGCATGCTCGGCCTGCCGGTGGAGCTGTCCTACACCGACCACACCGTCGAACTGCCTCCGGGCGCCGCGCTGCTGCTGTACAGCGACGGCCTGATCGAGCGGCGCGGGGAGTCCATCGACGACGGGATCGCGCGCCTGGTGGAGGGCTTCGGGGGACCGCCGTACTGGCGGGGCGGCCCGGACAAGGCGGCCGACGACCTGCTGGACGCCATGGTCAAGTACCAGGACTGCGACGACGACGTGTGCCTGCTGGTCTTCCTCGCCGCCGAACGGGACGGGTAGCGGCGCTCCGGGCCCGCACGCGGAGGGCCGGGCGCCCCCTCGGCGCCCGGCCCTCCGACACGGTGTCCCGTCCCGCGTTCGTCCGCCCCCTCAGGTCCGGCGGACGACGGGGACGCCGATCAGACCTCGGTGACGGCCTCGTCGTACTCCAGGCGCGGCAGGCGGTCGAACCACGCGTCCGGGCCCGGCCTGCCCACGTTCATGACCACCAGGGGCCGCAGCGTGGAGTCCTCGCCGAAGAACTCGCGGCGCACGCCCTCGGCGTCGAATCCGGTCATCGGCCCGGCCGCCAGGCCGGCGGCGCGCACGCCCAGGAGCAGGTAGCCGATCTGGAGGAACGCGTTCTGCAGGGCCATGCTCTCGCGGGCCTCGACGGGCATCCCGGAGAAGTTGTCCCGGGCGTCGGGCGCGACGGGGAAGGTCTTCGGGAAGTGCTCGTGGAAGTCGGAGTCCGCGGACAGGATCAGGGTGAGCGGCGCCGTCGAGGTCTTGGGCGCGTTGTTGCCCGCCATGTGCGGCACGAGTCGCTCGCGGGCCGCGGCCGAGCGCACCACGGTGACCCGCAGGGGCTGGTTGTTCATGGCGGTCGGCCCGTACTTGACCAGGTCGTGGATCGCCCGGACCTGCTCCTCGGTCACCGGCTCGTCGGTGAAGCTGTTCGCGGTACGGGCGTCCCGGAAGAGCAGGTCCTGGGCCGCCTTGTCGAGTACCAGCGCGTCAGTCATGTGTTTCCTCGGTCGTGCTCGTGGTGTGGCGGGGGGCCGTGCGGAGTCGGCTCCGACACGGACCACAACACTTGTTGACGAGGAAGATATTTCCCGGAGAGCTGGAAGTGGGGTCAATCACGCACGGGAGTGCGCTGGCGACTCCGCGGGGGCGGCACCACGGGCAGCGGTTCGCCCGAGGCCTCGTCCGCCCACGCCTCCAGGCGCTTGACGAACAGGCGCGCCTGGACCGGCCAGTGGAAGGAGGTCCGCGCGATCCGGTGCCCGGTGCGGGCCAGATCGCGGCGCAGCTCCGCGTCCCGGCGCAGCCGCAGCACCGCCTCCGCCGCGGCCGACACGTCGCCGAACGGCACCACCAGGCCCGACGGGCCCTCCGGGCGGCCGGTCACCAGCTCCTGCGCCATCGGGTTGGGCGTGGTCACCACCGGCAGGCCGTGCGCCATGTACTCCACGACCTTGGTCGGCATCGAGTGCCGGTAGTTGGGCGTGTCGTGCAGCAGGCTCAGCCCCGCCATGGCGCCCGCGCAGATCCGCAGCGCCCGGTCGTTGGGCACGAACCCGTACCAGTGCAGGACGTCCTCCTGCTGGGCCTCGCGCAGCAGCGGCCGCACCCCGGCGTCGGCGCCGCCGATGACCTCCAGGCGCACGCCGTGCGGGCGCAGCATGCGCCCCAGCTCCACCAGTTCGCGCGCGCCGCGCGCCTCGGACACCTGGCCCAGGTACACGATCCGGTCGTCGCCCGGCTCGCGCGCCGGGAACTCCGGCACCTCGGTGGTGTTGGGCACCACCGGGTGCTCCATGCGGAACCGGGAGCGGTACCCCTCCTCGGCCAGCACCAGCCGCATCCGCCGCTCCGCGTGCCGCTCGAAGGAGCGCACCACCGTGCCCAGCGGGCGCCGCAGCGACCGGGGCACCCACGCCTTGGTGAGCAGTGCCGCCGCCGTGTCCTCGTGCACGTCCCACACCGTCACCGGGCGTCTGGACGGCAGGGCCAGCAGGAGTTCGGGGTCGTGGAAGAGGAGCAGGTCGGCCAGGGGCGCCTGCTCGGCGAGGACTGCGCGGGCGGCGCGCAGGGAGGCGAGCCGCTCGCGCCCCGAGGCGCGCGGCACGTCTACCGAACGCAGCTCCGACCACGGGGTCACCCCGCACTCGCGGAACGGCGCCACATAGGTCACGCTGTGTCCGGCGTCCAACAGGGCGCGGATCTGCCGGTGCAGGATCCGTGCGTCCTCCGGGTGGTGCACCACCGTGGCCACGAGCGCGTGCATCGAGTTCACCTACCTGTGTCGCCGTCTGAGGCCCTCTCGGGCGGATCGGCCTGGCCGCTCCTGTCGGAGCGGTATCAGCTCTTCGTCACGGTATTCAGCGGGAAAGACGCGCCGAGGAAAGCCCGGTGGCCGCACGGAGTGCAGCGGGTGAACCTTCGGCCGGGGGAAGGTGAACGCCGAAAGGCACGCCGATGAACGCGGTGTGCTCGCGGATCGGCGTGCCCGTCGGGACGGGTCCCTCAGCTCACAGGACCTCGATGCCCTCCCGCGTGACGTGGCGCCGCACCTGCGAGGGGACCGCGGAGTCCGTCTCGGGGTCGGGACGGCGCAGTACGCCCCGGGTGTCCAGGAGCAGCCGCGCGTACTCCTCCAGCCGCTTGGGCCGGTACTCGGCGTGGTCGGTGAGCAGGATGGTCAGGTCGGCCTCGGCCAGGGCGCGGTCAAGGTCGGTGGACCTGGGCACGTCCACACCGTCGACCTGCCAGGACTCCACGTGCGGGTCGTGGTAGGTCAGCGTGGCGCCCTTGGCGGCCAGCTTGCGCGCGACCGGCCGGGCCGGGGACTCGCGCTGGTCGGCGATGTCGGCCTTGTAGGTGACGCCCAGCAGCAGCACCTTGGAGCGCGACAGCGCCAGGCCGGAGTCGTTGAGCAGCTCCTGCGCCCGCTGGATGACGTAGGAGGGCATGCGGCCGTTGATCTCCTGGGCCAGCTCCACGAACCGGAACGGGTAGCCGAGGGTCTTGACCTTGTACGACAGGTAGTTCGGGTCGATGGGGATGCAGTGTCCGCCCACGCCCGGGCCCGGGTAGAAGGCCTGGAAGCCGAACGGCTTGGTGGCCGCCGCGGCGATGGAGTCCCACAGGTCCACGCCCAGCTCCTGGCAGAAGATGGCCATCTCGTTGACCAGGGCGATGTTGACGTGGCGGTAGGTGTTCTCCAGCAGCTTGGCCATCTCGGCCTCGCGGGTGCCGCGCGCCCGCACCACCGTGTTCACGAAGGCGCTGTAGAACTCCGCCGCGGCCTCCCCGCACTCCTGCGTCAGGCCGCCGACGACCTTGGGCGTGTTGGCCACGCCGAAGGTCGGGTTGCCGGGGTCGATGCGCTCGGGCGAGAAGGCCAGGTGGAAGTCGGCGCCCGCGACAAGGCCGGACTTCTCCAGCAGCGGGCGGACCACCTCCTCGGTGGTGCCGGGGTAGGTGGTCGACTCCAGGATGACCAGGGTGCCCGGCCGCAGCTGGGCGGCGATCGACTCGGCCGCGGACGTCACCGCGCCCAGGTCCGGGCCGCCCTCCGCCGACAGGGGCGTGGGCACGCAGATCACGATGGTGCGCGCGGTGGCCAGGCAGGCCGGGTCGGTGGTCGCGGTGAAACCGCGGTCCAGCATCCCGCGCACGTCCTCCGCGGAGAGGTCGTCCACGTGCGAGACGGCGCTGTTGAGCCCGTCGACGACGCGGCTGCTCACGTCCAGACCGGTGACCTTCAGGCCGGCGGACACGGCCTCGGCCGCAAGCGGCAGGCCGACGTAGCCGAGGCCGAGAACGACGAGGTCGCTGACCGCACCGGCGGACTGCTCGGAGACAAGGGCTGGGTTGGAGGCTGCGGCATCCACTCGTGGTCACACTCGCATTCATCTCGTGAACGGGCGTAAATAGCGGGAACTGCCATTGCTCAGTGCGTTAGACGTCTGAGTGTAGGCACGTGTTGTCCACGCTTACGGGTTCTGGCCTGGTTCGGTCATTTCGCGAATCTGAACCCGATACGCCTGGTTGTAGCGGTATGCGGCCTCGGCCCAGGTGCGGTCGCTGACGAGATCGCGACCCGCACTGCCGTAGGAGATCCGCTTTTCACGACTGTAAGCGAGTTTTGTCAGCACATCGGCTAGGGTCGCCGATTCGCCTGCCGGAATTAACTCTCCTGTCACTCCCGGTTCCACGATCTCTCGCAACGCCGGGAGATCACTGGCCACCACCGGAAGCCCGCCCGCCATGGCCTCCACGGGCTTGAGCGGGGTGACCAGACGGCACACCCGCTCGTCGCGTCTGGGCACCGCGAACACGTCCAGTGCGGCGTGGTGGTCGCGCACCCGCACTGCCGGGACGCGGCCGGTGAAGTGCGCGGCCCCCTCCAGACCCAGCGAGTCGGCCAGGGAGCGCAGTACGGGCAGCTCGGGGCCGTCCCCCACGATCAGGGCGTGCGCCGCCTCCCCGCGTTCGCGCATCAGGGCCACCGCCTCCAGCAGCGTGTCCAGGCCCTCGTAGCCGAAGCAGCTGGTGGTGGTGCCCACCACGAAGTCCTCGCCGCCGATCCCCAGTTCGGCGCGCACCCCGGCGCCCGGGGGCAGCGGGGTCAGGAAGGAGGCGTCCACCGCGTTGGGCACCACCAGCAGGCGCTCGCGCGGCACGCCGCGCGCCTCGATGTCGGCGCGCATCGCCTCGCCCAGGGTGACCACCAGGTCGGCGGCCAGCATGCACTCGGTCTCGCTCGCGCGCTCGGCCCGGTAGAAGGCGTCGTCCACGCTGCGCGAGGGATCGCGCGAGAGCCAGGACTCCTCCAGGAAGCCCCGCACCTCGTAGACCACCGGCAGGCCGAACCTGCGGCCCAGCTCCAGGGCCAGTCGGGCGTTGTGGTGGTTGCTCGCGGCGTGCAGCACGTCGGGCCGCAGCGCCTCCACCAGCTCCGACCCCAGCCGCACCCCCGCGGCCAGCGCCTCCGCGGCGTCGGCGGGCGCCGTCCAGGGCAGGAGCCGGTGGTAGGGGATGCCGTCCACCCGCACCAGCGTGCGCGGGTCGGGAACGCCCTTGACCAGGGGGTACCCCGCCCTGGTGACCACGTGCACGTCCATCCCGGCCTCGCGCTGGGCGACCGCGATCTTGTGGGTGCGCTGGGTGTAGCCCGCGTTGGTGTGCGGCAGCGCGTTGGTCACCAGGTGCAGCACCCGCAGACCCGCTCCGGGTGACGCCGGGTCCCCGGCCACACGCCACCGTTCACCCTCCGACGCCTCCGGTCGCCGAGCGTTCACCGTGGCGTCGGGCGGCGTTCGTGGATCGCGGGTTAACGTGATGGCGTGACGGTCGGGCGACGTGGACGGGGGCGCGGCGACAGCGCGTCCCGTGGCCAGGGCCGTCCGATGCTCCGCGGCCTCTCGAAGAGCGCCCTCCGGAAGCTGTTCGACCAGCTCCCGGGCGGTGGCCGCGTCTCCCGCCGCCAGGCAGGACGCCACCAGGCGGCCCACCCGGCGGGGGGAGGCACCGCTCGCCGCGGCGAGCACCGCCTCGCGGGCGTCCGCGCGCCGGCCCTGGTCCCACAGGGCGTAGGCGCGGGCCCGGCCGCCCGCCCGGGAGGCCAGGGCGCGCACCGCGCGCCGGGGCGGACCGGGCGTCAGCCGCAGCGCCAGCAGCGGCAGCCGGGCCGGTTCGGCCCGCAGGTGTCGCCAGGCCAACGAGAGGGTGAACGTCGCCGCCCGCGGCCAGCGGGTGCGCGAACGCGGAACCTGGGATTCGGAAGCTTGGGTGTCATGCACGGTCAGTCACACAACCACGCGGACGTGACCGTACGGTGACACCACGGCGACACGGACGGGACGGCTCGGGCAAGGAACGCCGCCGGACCACACCAGTCCCGCCGGTCACGGCGGGAACACCACCCCAACAGAAGGAAACGTGAGAGCCGTGGCAACGAGTGCCCCCCTGGGGAGCCAGGACACCGGGATCGTGCACGTCGTCGGCGCGCGCCCCAACTTCGTCAAGGCAGCGCCCGTGGTCTCCGCCCTGCGCCGACGCGGCGCGCACCAGGCGGTCGTGCACACCGGCCAGCACTACGACGACCGCATGTCCGCGGTGTTCTTCCGCGACCTGGGCCTGCCCACCCCCGACGTCGACCTCGGCGTCGGCTCGGGCTCCCACGCCGCCCAGACCGCCGCGCTCATGGTGGGCCTGGAGAAGGAGTTCACCGAGCGCAGGCCCGGCATGGTGGTCGTCTACGGAGACGTCAACTCCACCGTGGCCGCGGCCCTGGTCGCCGCCAAGCTGCACGTCCCCGTCGCCCACGTGGAGGCGGGGCTGCGCTCCTTCGACAACACCATGCCCGAGGAGATCAACCGCCGCGTCACCGACCAGCTCAGCGACGTGTGCTTCGCCACCAGCCCGGAGGCCGTCGGCCACCTGGCCGCCGAGGGCGTCCCGCCCTCCCGCGTCCACCTGGTCGGCAACCCCATGATCGACACCCTCCTGGGCAACCTCGACCGCTTCGACGCCGACGCCCTGCGCGAGCGCCTGGACCTGCCCGAGCGCTACGTCGCCGCCACCCTGCACCGGCCCGCGAACGTGGACGACCCCGACACCGTCGCCCGCCTCGCCGCGCGCCTGCACGAGATCGCCGACCTCGTCGACGTGGTCATGCCCGTGCACCCGCGCGGCAAGGCCGCCTTCGACCGGGCCGGGCTCGGCGACCACCCGCGCGTGCGGCTCCTCGAACCCCTGGGCTACCTCGACTTCGTCGCGCTCACCCGCGGTGCCGCCGCCGTGGTCACCGACTCCGGCGGCGTCCAGGAGGAGACCACGATCCTCGGCGTCCCCTGCCTGACCCTGCGCCCCAACACCGAGCGCCCCGTCACCATCACCCACGGCACCAACCAGCTCGTCACGGAGGCCGACCTCCTCCAGGCCGTCACCAAGGTCCTGCACGGGCACAGCCCGGAGCGGATCGGCGACACCCCGCCCCTGTGGGACGGCCGCGCCGGGGAGCGCATCGCCTCCGTGCTCACCCAGTGGTCGAGGTGAACCCGATGACACACGAACACCGCGCACCCGTTCCCGCACCCAGGAACGCCAGCGCGCGGGAACGCGCCGTACGGGGCGCGGTCCCGGTCCAGGCACGCGGGGCGCGCCGAAGAGCGGCCCCGATTCCCCCGCAGCGGTCCAGGTGATCCACCATGGCACACGTCCCTCCAACCGTCCCGCACCCCAGGGGCCCCGCCGGGCCCGCGACACGCCTGGCCAAGGGCATCCGCACCCGGCCGGGAGCTCGTAGGGTGCACCGCACGTGGCAGTCGGACCCGACGCACGGCGCGGTGGTTTCGCCGAACCGAACCGAACACAAGGTGGCAGACCGTGAAACGGCGTGAACAGAGCCAGACCGAACAGCTCCGGCAGGCGCTGGCCGAGCGCGAGGCCCAGCTCCAGGAGGCGCGCAGCCGGCTCGCCGCCCTGGAGGGTTCCACCTCGCTCCAGGTGGGCAAGGCGCTCACGGCCGCCGCCAAGCGCCCCGGCCGGTCCCTGGTCAAACTTCCCCGTGACCTCTACCGCCTCTGGCGCAGCAGCGGCAGCACCCGGCACACCGAGCGCCGCCGCCGCGGCGGCGCCGAGCCGGTCCGCTCCTTCGACGCCGAGCGCCAGGAGTCGCGCCTGCTCACCGGCCTGAGCGGCGGCAGCGAGGACCTGCTGGTCGTCGCCACGGTCGTCGGCCCCTCCATCGCGGAGGCGATCGACCCCTACGTGCGCGCGGTGCCGCTGCGCCCGCACGACGCCCAGATCGTCATGGACGGCGTCGACGTGGACCTGGTCCTGGTCTCGGCCTCGGCCGCCGCCCCCGGTTCGCCGTGGGCCCACGTGGGCGACCCCGCGGCCGCCGACCGCACCCGCGCCCTGCACTGGGTGCTGGAGTCCGCCGCCTCCCGGGGCATCCCCACGGTCCTGCTCGACGACGTCCCCTCGCCGCCCGCCCTGCGCGAGCTGGGCTTCGACAGGGTCCACCGGGGCGACGCCGGGGTCCCCCTGCACCTGTTCAACCCCGTGGCCGCCGACCTGACGCCCGGACCCGAGACGGTCTTCGTGCGGGTCCACCGCGAGGAGCCCGTCCCCGACGTCCTCGCCGAGCTGGGCGCGGGCGTGGTGGAGGCCGACTCGCGCGGCCTGGCCGACGCCCTGCGCGCCGCCAACGTCGCCGTCGTGGCGCCCCTGACCGCCGAGGAGCCCCGGCTGCACAGCCGGGCCTGGGCCTGCGGCACCCGCGCGGTGACCGCGGGGGAGGGCCTGGCCGTCACGGTGCCGCGCATGCGCGCCGAGGAGCCCACCGCGGCCGAGCAGCGGGGCATGCTCCGTCAGGTCTTCCTGCGCGAGGCCACCCCGGTCCGCCTCGCCGAGGTCCTGGACGGCCTGGACTTCCCGCCCGGCACGCCCGGCCGTGAACTGCCGCTGCGCGGCCGGTCCGTGGCCGTCCTGGCCGACCCGGCGGGGGAGGCCGACGCCGACCGGCTCGCCGACGACCTGCTGGCCGCCGCGCTCAGGCCCGCCGAGGTGGTCGTGCCCGGCACGGCCTCCCGCCTGCCCGGGATCCAGCGGCTGCGGGCCGAGGGCGTCACCGTGCGCTCGGTGCGCTTCAACGCCCCGGACACCCCCGAGGAACTCACCCGCGACGAGCCCGGAGCCCGCGCCGGGGAGCCCTGGGCCGCCCTGGCCGAGCGCGCCACCGCGCCGTGGTCGCACCTGTGGACCGCCCCGGTCGGCCGCAGGCGCCTGGCCGACCTGGTGTGCGCGGTGGAGTGCACGGACGCCGACGCGGTCGGTACCGTCGACGCGTCGGCCGCCGAGCCGGGCGAGCACGGCTTCTTCGACCGTCCGGACACCGCGGACCGTCAGTACGTCTTCGTCAGCGCGGTCGTGCCGGAACTGGTCCGCACCACGCTGCTGAGGCGCGCCTGGGACCCGGCGGAGTGGAACCGCCGCGGCACCCGGCTCCTGGCCCTGGGCCCCGACCACGCCACGGGCGACGACGCGGAGGACCCCGTGTCCGACGCGGCCGACGCCTCGACCGGCGCCGTCGGATGAGCCGTACGGGCAACGAGAAAGCATCCGAAGGGAAGAACGTGAGCACACCGCCTCCGCGCGCACTCCTGTACGGGGACGTGGACCTCAACATCATCGACGGTTCCGCGATCTGGGCGCAGTCGATGGCGCAGGCCCTGGCCGCCGCCGGATGCGAGGTGACCCTGCTGCTGAAGGCGCCCGTGCGCACCGACCGGCTCACCGAGCCGCTCACCAGGGTGCCCGGGGTCCGTCTGCTGCGGCCCTACGAGGACAAGGCGCTGCCCGACCTGGGGCCGAGGGGGCTCACCCCGGAGCAGGCCGTCACCCTCATGACCAGGCACCACGAGCGCAAGCCCTTCGACCTCGTCGTCGTGCGCGGGCGCCGCCTGGCGGGGCTGGCCGCCCAGGAGGAGGCGCTGGCGGGCCGCCTGTGGACCTACCTGACCGACTTCCCGCACAGCGTGGGGGAGCTGACCGCGACCGCCACCGCCGAGCTCACCGAGATCGCGCTGGCCTCGCGGTTCCTGCTCTGCCAGACCGAGGAGCTGCGCGCCTTCCTGGAGTCGACGGTGCCCGCCGCCTGCGGCCGGTCGGTCCTCTTCCCGCCCGTGGTGGTCGTCCCCGAGGACGTGCGGGCCGACGGCGCGGCCGTCGGCCCCGCCCGCCTGGCCTACACCGGCAAGTTCGCGCCGCGCTGGAACACCCTGGAGATGACCGGGCTGCCCGCCGAGCTGGCGCGGCGCGGGGTGGACGCCGAACTGGTGATGATCGGCGACAAGATCCACGCCGAACCCGCCGACTGGGCCAAGAACATGCGCAGGGCCCTGGAGAGCACCCCGAACGTGGACTGGCGCGGCGGGATGTCGCGCGCCGAGGCGCTGCGCCAGGCCGCCGAGTGCGGCTTCGGGCTGTCCTGGCGCGACCCGTCCATGGACGCCAGCCTGGAGCTGTCCACCAAGGTGCTGGAGCTGGGCGCGCTCGGCCTGCCGGTGGTGCTCAACCGCACGCCCATGCACGAGGCCATGCTGGGCGCCGACTACCCGCTCTTCGCCGGGACCGACGTCGCCTCGGTCGCCGACGTGGTGGCCCGTGCCCACGGCGACCGCGCGGTCTACGCGGACGCCGCCGCGCGCTGCCGCGCCGCCGCGGCCGACCACACGCTGGAGCGGGCCGCCGAGCGGCTGCGCGGCTACCTCGCCGACGCCCTGCCGCCCACCCCCGAGGGCGCCGACCCCGAGCGGCCGCTCAAGGTGGTCATCGCCGGGCACGACATGAAGTTCTTCACCCGTCTGGCCGAGTACCTGGACTCGCTGCCCGGCCTCGACGTGCGCATGGACGAGTGGGAGGGGCTGAGCACCCACGACCAGTACCGCTCCCGTGAGCTGGCCGCCTGGGCCGACGTGGTGATCTGCGAGTGGTGCGGGCCCAACGCCCTGTTCTACTCCAAGTGGAAGCGCCCCGACCAGCGGCTCATCGTGCGGCTGCACCGCTTCGAGCTCTACGCGGAGTGGCCCCGCAAGCTCGACATCGACAAGGTCGACGCGGTGGTGTGCGTGAGCCCCCACTACGCCGACCTGACCCGCGAGATCACCGGGTGGCCCGCCGGGAAGGTGGTCGTGGTCCCCAACTGGGTGGACGACGAGCAGCTCGGCCGCCCCAAGCTCCCCGGGGCCGAGTACTCCCTGGGCATGGTCGGCATCGCGCCCTCGCGCAAGCGGCTGGACCGGGGCCTGGACGTCATCGCCGAGCTGCGGCGCATGGACCCGCGGTACACGCTCTCGGTCAAGACCAAGCAGCCGTGGGAGTACTGGTGGATCTGGAACCGGCCGGAGGAGCGCGCCTACTTCGAGCGCGTCTACCGGCGGATCCAGCGCGACGAGCGCCTCGCCGCCGGGGTGGTGTTCGACCCCTTCGGGCCGGACGTGGCCACCTGGCTGCGGCGGGTGGGCTTCATGCTCTCCACCAGCGACGACGAGTCCTTTCACCTGGCGCCCGCCGAGTGCGCCGCCTCGGGCGGCGTGCCCGCCCTGCTGCCGTGGCCGGGCGCGGACACCATCTACGACCCGCACTGGATCCACGACGACGCCGTGGCGATGGCCGAGGCCATCCACGCGACCGTCAGCGAGGGGCGTTTCTCCGCCGAGGCCGCGCGCGCCCGCGAGGAGGTCACCACCGCCTACGGCCTGTCCCGGGTGCGGTCACTGTGGAGCGACCTGGTGGTCCGCGGCAGGGCGCCCCGGGCGGAGCACTCCACCGCGGCCGCGGGCGCCTGAGGCACGGCGCGGGCCCGGGCCGAGGAGTCGGCCCGGGCCCGCGCCCCTCGCGGAGCCCCGGTGCCCAGGGTCTGTTATTTGAACCGGTCTCAGCTTGTTGGGGGTTGGTTCGGGTGCCCAGGGGGTTCTGGAGGGGCTGGAGGTGAGGCTGCAAGCAGGACTGCGCCGTAGGCGTCCGTGAAAAACACCGCCTACACCGGGCCCGTCATCTTGGACAGGCCCCCCGCCCCCGCCGGCAGGAACAGCGCGAAGGTGGTCGGCTTGGTCTGCACCAGCTCGATCCGGGCCCCCTCGGACTCGGCGATGTGGCGGGCCAGGGCCAGGCCCAGCCCGGTCCCGCCCCCGCCGCTCACCTCGCGCTCGAAGATCCGGCCGGACAGGTGCTCGGGCACGCCCTCGCCCTCGTCGCTCACCTCGATGCGCACCGACTGCCCGGTGTCCAGCCGCCGGATGGTGACCGTTCCCGCGCCGTGCTTGTAGGCGTTCTCCACCAGGGTCGCGATGATCTGCGCCAGGTCGGCGGAGACGGTCATCGCGGTCAGCCCCGGGTCCCCGGTGACCAGCAGCCTGCGCTGCGCGGACTGGAAGACCGGCTGCCACTCCTCCTGGAGGTGGTGCAGGACGGGGTCGATCTCCACCGCCTCCACCTCGGGGTTCTGGCTCTTACGGGCCCGTCCCAGCAGGCTCTCCACGGTCTCCACCAGGCGCTCGGTCTGGGCCAGGGCGGCCTCGCCCTCCTCACGGACCGCCTGGGGGTTGTCCGCCTCGGCCAGGATCTCCTCCAGGCGCATCGTCAGCGCGGTCAGCGGCGTACGCAGCTGGTGCGAGGCGTCGGTCGCGAAGTGGCGCTCGGTGGCGATCAGCCCGGCGATGCGTTCGGCGCTGCGGTCCAGTACCTCCGCCACCCGGTCGGCCTCCGGTATCCCGTACCGGTGGCCCCACGGCGTGGTCACGCCCGAGCCCAGGCGCTCGGCGGTGGCCGCCAGGTCGAGCAGGGGCAGGGTCAGCCTGCGGGCCTGGAACATCGACAGGCCCACGGCGACGCCGATGGCCAGCAGGGACAGCGACGCGATCCCCATCCAGGCGCGGACCACGCTCTGCTGCACGCTCTCGGCGCTCATCCACACCTCGACGCGCGTGCCCCGGCCGGTGGTCGCGGTGGCCTTGAGCATGCTCGGGGAGTCGGGCGCCTCGGGGTTGAGCGCGGGATCGCCCGCGGTCACCGAGGTGGGCTCCTCCGCCGGGGTGATCCGGATGAAGCGATGGGGATGGTCGCGGTCGAACTCGCCCAGGTCGAGCTGGCCGTGCAGCTCCAGCATGGTGTCGCTCTCGGCGCCGATCAGCTCCGCCTCGCCCTGGAGCTGGCGGGTGCTCTCGTCGTACACCAGCTTGTACGTGAGCGCGCCCAGGGGCAGCCCGAGCAGCATGACGGCGATGACGGTCACCACCAGGGTGGAGAAAACCATCCGCCTGCGCATGTCACCTCATGTCCGTGCGACCCGGAGGCGACCGACCGGCGCGGGGCGCCCCGAGAGGTCGCGTCAGTCCCGCTCGAACCGGAAGCCCACACCCCGGACGGTCGTGATGTAGGACGGCTGGTTGGCGTCGTCCCCCAGCTTGCGGCGCAGCCAGGAGATGTGCATGTCCAGGGTCTTGGTCGAACCCCACCAGTTGGTGTCCCACACCTCGCGCATGATCTGCTCGCGGGTGACCACCTTGCCCGCGTCGCGGACGAGCACGCGCAGCAGGTCGAACTCCTTGGTGGTGAGCTGGAGCTCGCGTTCGCCCAGCCAGGCCCGGCGGGAGTCGTTGTCGATGCGCACGCCGTGCACGACGGGCACCTCGGCACCGCCCCGGCGCAGCAGGGCGCGCACGCGCGCCAGGAGTTCGGCGAGCCGGAAGGGCTTGGTGACGTAGTCGTCGGCGCCCGCGTCGAGGCCGACGACGGTGTCGACCTCGTCGGCGCGGGCGGTCAGGATGAGGATCGGCGTTCCGTGACCCTCGGCCCGGAGCCGACGCGCCACCTCTAGCCCGTCCATTTCGGGCAGCCCGAGATCCAGGACCATGAGGTCTATGTCTCCCGCACGGGCACGGTCGAGTGTCTCAACGCCGTTGACGGTCACGTCCACCGTGTAGCCCTCGCGCCGGAGCGCGCGCGCGAGAGGCTCGGAGATCGAGACATCGTCTTCGGCCAGCAAAACGCAGGTCATGTTGTCGATCGTAGGTCCGGGGACGCGCATTTCCCTATTATGCGCGCCGGATGTCCCAAGGTTGGTCGAAAATACGCTAATCACATAACGGGCAAAAGGTTCAATTCGCCATCTTGGTACTTTTCTTTACACTTACATGGTGATAGTGGGAAGCTTGCTGCGGGTTCCGTGTCGTCCGGATCGTGCCCCCCGGTGAACAGTGTGGTGGAGAAAATGGGACGATTCATTGCAAAACGTTTGGTAAGTCGGTGTCAGGACGGCGAGGCGTGGAGCCGAGGCGCCCGCCACCGGCCCCGAGAGCGAGGAGAACGTACGTGAACCCCGATAGTTCGCCACCGCCCTGGAGACCGCCGGGTGCGCACCCGCCCCGGGGAGGACCGCCTCCCCACGGAGCCGGTCACCCCCAGGGCGCACAGGGGCCTCAGGGTCCGCAAATTCCCCAGGGCCCGCAGGGGCCCTACGGGCAGCCTCCCCAGTCGCCCCGCCCGGGCCGCTACGGCACCGGTCTGGTGGCCGTGCTCGCCGTGATCGCGGTGCTGGCGGGTGCGTCCTTCCTCGGCGGAGGCCTCGCCGTCGGCGGCAGGCTGACCGGCCTCGTCGCCGCGGACAGGGACTCCGAGCCCTCGGCGCGGCCCGGTGGCGGGCCGACGCGGGAGGCGCCGACCGGGGACCCCGCCCCCACCGCCGCCCCCGAGCCCACCGGGGAGCCCCTGCCCACCGACGAGCCCTCCGCGGAGCCGACGGACGAGCCGACCCCGGAGGCGGAGAACCTCATCAGCTCGGAGGAGCTGATCGACGAGCTGCGCCGCGACTTCGAGATCGACGCCCGCCTGGACATCACCGACGAGGTCTGCGGCTCGGACCCCGGAGCCGAGGAGACGACCCTCTTCCAGTGCACCTCGTCGATGGACACCAACCTGGTGCGGGTGGCCGCCTTCGAGAACTCCGGGATCGCGATGATCGCCGCGATGGCCATGCTGGAGAGCGAGGAGAACACCGCGGCCGACATCCAGGACGCCTGCCACTTCGTGCTGGTGTGGTTCGAGGAGAACGGTCTGGACCAGCAGGAGCGCGACGACATGGCCGAGGCCACACGCGAGATCGTGGGCTGCCCCTGACCGGCCCGGGTCGGGGTGCCGGACCCCGTGGGGGCGGCCGGTACGGCGCCGGGGCCCGCGAAGCGCGACGGCCGGACGGCCTCCCGACACCGCGTGCGCGGAGTCGGGAGGCCGTCCGGCCGCCTTCGGTGTCAGCCCTGCGAGGTCGGCCTCGGTGTCAGGAGTCCGAGCCGGGGGAGTCCGCGCCCGCCGTTCCACCGCGTCGGCGGCCCAGGTAGAGCGCGGCCCCGCCCGCCGCCACGGCGACCACGGCCGCCGCCACCAGGCCGAGCAGCGCGCCGCCCGTGCGCGGCAGTGAGCCGTCGGCGCCGCCGCCGGGTTTGCCGGAGCCGTCGTCCGGTCCGTCCGTGGCGGGCGGGTCCGTCGGGTCCGGGCCCGGACCGCCGTCCGGGTCGGTGGGCTCGTCGGTGGGTCCGCCGGTCGGCGGGTCGGTGGGAGTTCCGCCGCCGTCACCGTCGGGAACGGTGGCCCGCTCGCCCACCACGATGCGGCCTGAACCGCCCTCGGGGTAGGCGGCCCCGGTCACCCGGCCCTCCAGCGTTCCGGTGAGCAGGCCCTCCAGCGCGGCCTGGTAGGTCGCGCCCACCACTGTGAAGTCCGCCCCGCGGAACGGGTACATGTCGCCGCCCCGGGCGGAGAAGTCGTTGGTCACGACCGTGATCGGGTCGCCGTCCACGACCTCGCCGTCCTCCACGAGCACCGTTCCGTCGTGCAGGATCGCGCCGCGGACCCGCTCGCCGGGCGTGGTCACGGTGCCCTCCTCGTCCACCACCTGCGCAGTGCGCCCGGGGTCGTAGGCGAAGTTGACCCCGGCGACCTGCATGAACGCGCCGCTGGCCGCGGGAGCCGCGGACACGCCCTGCTCCAGCAGCTCCTTGACCTGCGGGCGCGGGATGTCGGGGACCACCGCGACCTGGTTGGCGAACGGGGCGATCGAGTAGGTGTCCAGCGCGGTCAGCGGACCGGCCGGGAGCACGGAGGCGTTGCGGATGCCGCCGCCGTTCTGGATGCCGATCTGCGGAGCGGGCACGCCGTACTCGCCGGCGTTGCGCACGCCGGTGTCCAGCAGCGCGTCGGCCACCAGGTTGCCCAGGTTGGTCTCCTGGGTGCGCACGCCGGGGTTCTGGACGCCGTTCAGGTCGACCTCGCTGGCGGCCACCTCCGTCTCAGCCAGGCCCGCCACGTACTCCGACACGGGCGCGGTGACCCGCGACTCCACCTCGGGGTGGGGCTCCACCGCGTCCTCGCCGACGCCGGAGACCCGGACCGGACCCGAGCGCTCGGAGACCGACACCAGGTCGCCTCCGTCGAAGTTCACGACCAGGCGGCCCACGTACTTGTAGTTCGACCCGGCGGTGACGATGGGCACCTCGACGCCCTCGGGGTTGGTGGCCATGAGCGGGTAGGTCAGCGGCTCGCCGCTCTCCGGGTGCGCCGTGACCTCGTCGCCGGGCACCAGGGCGTCCTCGGGGCCCGCCATCACCTCGTGGCCGCCGCCAGCGACGATGACGTCGACGCCGGTCAGCTCGCGGGCCACGCGCTCCTCGTAGGCGATCCCCTGGAGGTGCGAGAGGAGGACGACCTTGTCCACGCCCTCGGCGGTCAGCCGGTCGACCTCGGCCTGCACGGGGGCGACGAGGTCCTCCACCACCACGTCACGGGGACTGGTGACGGTGTCCAGCGGCGGGTACAGCGCGCCCACGACGCCGACCTCGTGGCCGGAGGCCTCCACCACGGTGCTGGGCGCGATCCGGCCCGCGTCCGCAAGGGCGGCCAGGCGCGGCTCGGCGGACACGTCCACGTTGGCGGCCACCACCGCTGCGTCCCCGCCCAGCTGTCCGAGGAAGTCGGCGTACACGTCCGGGCCGAAGTCGAACTCGTGGTTGCCCATGGAGACCGCGTCGTAGTCCGCGTGGTCGGCGGCGAGGGCGTCGTAGAAGGGGGCGCCCTCCTCCCGGGAGGCGGCGAACTCCGGCCCCGGCAGGTACATGTCCCCCGCGTTGACCGTGACGACGCCGCGCTCGTCGGCCTCGTCCTCCCCGGCCGCGGCGCCGCCGCCCTCGGCCTCGCGCAGCCGGTCGAGCAGCGTCGTGAAGCGGGCGGCACCGCCGAAGTCCTCCTGCCCGGAGGCGGACAGGAGCTGGGACTCGGGGTCGTTGGCGTGCAGGATCGTCAGGGTGAAGTCGGCGCCGTCCCCCGGGTTCATGGGGACGGGCGCTCCGGCCGCGGGGGCGGACGGCACCACCAGGGCGCCGGTCAGCACCAGCGCGGCCGAGGCGCGCACGAGTCTGGACATCGTTGCGGGGCTCCTTCGCGGGCGGGGACGGGGGATCCGCCGGGGCGGACGGGGGAGGGCGGACAGGCCCGGAGAGGTTCACACTAGAGCCGCCGGGGTCGGGGCACATGGTTCCCACGGTTACGATTTGCAGAATCCGCGGTTCCGATACCGGCTTTCGGCCTGCCCGTATCGCGCTCCGTTACCGGACGGCTCCCGTGGTCCGCCCGGAGCCGCGCCTCGCGCGCCCCGGACCCCTACCATTGGTTGGGACAAGCCGTCTCGACATCCCTCGGAGGACGTCCGTGTTTTCCTCTGGCCAGGACCCGTACGACCCCAACGGGACACAGGGCGCGGGCGGCGTCCCGCCGTACGGTGCGCCCGGCTCCGGGGCCGGTTTCGGCGCGCTCCACCCCGACGCCCCCCTTCCCCGGAAGGTGGCCGTCGTCCGCGCCCTGATGTTCGTGGGCGGCGCCTGCGGCCTCGCCCTGTCCGGGCTCTTCCTCATGGGGCTCAGCGTCCCGGCCGACGCGATGGACGAGGCGCTGAGCCAGCAGGCCGAGCTCGCCGCCCAGGAGGGGCTGGAGCTCGCCGTCAGCGCCGAGGCCATGCGCGCCATGATGGTCGTCATGGCGGCGGTCACGGGCGTGTACGGGCTGCTGTCCACGCTCCTGGCGGGCAGGATCCGGCGCCGCACGGTCGGCGTGTTCTGGGGCGTGGTGCTCTTCCAGGGCGCGGCGGGCGCGCTCCTGCTGTGGACCGTGCTGTCCGGGGACATCCTGGCGCTCGTCCCGCTGGGCTTCGCGGTCATGATGGTGGCGTACATGCTCTCCCGCGAGGGCCGCGCCCACTACGGGCTCCTCTGACCGGGGGCTGTCCACAGCCCCCTCAGCCCTCCCCGCGGCCGAACAGCCCGGCCCGCGGGGGCCTCGGCGGGCGCACCGCCGCCTCGGTCCACCGCCGCTCCAGCAGCCCCCGTACGGCCGCCGCCCCCGCGACGGCCGCGTCCCCGCCCTCCCCGGACGCGCGCACCCCGCCCCCGGCGTTCTCCAGGCCCAAGGCGGCGCTCAGCAGCCCGGCGGAGTCGGGCCGCTCCTCGGGGTCCTTGGACATCGCGGCCAGCACCAGCCGCTCCAGGCCGGGCGGCAGGTACTCCAGGTCCGGCTCCTCGAACATCACGCGCCGGGCCATCTCCTTGGCCCCCGCCCGCCCGAACGGGTCGTGCCCGGCCGCCGCGAAGGCCACCGTCGCGCCCCACAGGAACACGTCCGCGCTCTGCGCGGTGGGCTGGCGCCGGTACTGCTCGGGGCTGATCCACCCCGGGGTGCCCAGCCGGTCGACCCGCTCGCTGACCCGCCCGTCGGCCAGCCCCTCCGGCGAGGGCAGCCCCAGGTCCCGGTAGGCGCGGCGCATCCGCCGCAGACGTATCCACTTGGTGGGGTCGGGGTCCTCCACCGGATGCGCGATCCCGAAGTCCAGCAGTTTGGGCCCCCGGCCCGAGAGCACCACGTTGCTGGGCTTGAGGTCGCGGTGGACCACCCCGGCCGCGTGGACGGCCCGCAGCGCCTCGGCGGTGCCCACGGCCAGACCCAGGAGCATCCCCCCGCGCAGACGGCCGTACCGCTCCACGTGGTGGCGCAGGGTGGGCCCCGGCACGTACTCGGTGATCATCCACGGCCGCGGCGCCTCCACGTCGGCGCGCACGAACCGCGCCACCGAGGGGCTGTTCACCCTGGCCAGGAGGCGGGCCTCGTGCGCGAAGCGCTCCCGGAAGCGCCGGTCCGCCGCCTGCTCGGCGTGCACGACCTTGACCGCCAGGTAGCCGTGCACGCCGGGGGAGTCGGCGGCGTAGACCGTGCCCATCCCCCCGGAGCCGATCCGCCCCCGCACCCGGTGCCCGCCGATCTCGCGGGGGTCGTCCGGCTCCAGGGGGTCGAGTCTGCGCACGCCTCGCGCCTTCATGGGGACTCCCTCTCCACCGGGGGCGCGTCCCACCGGGGACGCAGGAGACGCGATCCTATCCGCCGCGGGCGCGGCGACGCGGGTCGGCGTGGTCGAAAACCCCTACACGACAGGAGGTTTCGGTATAAAGATGTCGTAAAGCCCATGCGTGGTCACGCGCCCGAACCGGGAAGGACGCGATGGAGCTCACCCTCTCCGGCGGGTACAACGTCATCCTCACCTCCGCCATGCGCCGGTCGATCCGCCTCGCCGTGCCCCTGGGCGACCGGCGGGACGTGTGGTGCCCCGACGTCCGCGAACCGGGGGAGAGCGCACCCCTCATCGCCCAGGGCCTGGCCGAACGCGACGCCCACGGGGTGCTCGTCCTCACCGGCCGCGGGGTCGAGGTGCGGTCCCTGCTCCTGCCGCTGGCCGGCCTGGTCGGCGAACTCGGACACGAGGGCAGGCCCACGCTCAACCCCTCCCTCCCCGAGGAGCGGGCCCGGAGACTGGGTCTGGCCCTGGAAGCGGTGCGCGGCGGACGCCCCCGGCGCGGCACCGGCGTCAGCGGACGCGACAAGGCGTTCGCCCGGGTGGTCTACGCACTCCTGTGGGCCCTCGTCACGTGCTGGTTGGTCCTGGACCTGCCGTTGGGTGCCGAACTCGCCCTCGTCACGGCCTCCTCCCTGGCGGTGGCGGGCGCGGTCGCGGTCCGCACACGCCACCAGCGCGCGGAGAGGGAGCGCGACCCCGTACGGATCGTGACGGCCTCGGAGGGGGAGTTCGTGTCCCCCGGAGCGCTCGACGAGGAGTCCCGCGCCCTCCTGGAGCGCGCGCAGAGGGCCGCGGACGCGGTCCTGGGCTCACCGCTGCACGAGCGCGGGCTCCTGCTGGACACCGTCCGCAACCGCGTGGTGCTGGCCGACGTGGAGTGGTCCCTCGCGCGCAGCCTCCTCCACCAGACCCGGGTCAGGGAGCGGATCGCCCGCACCCCCACGCCCGGGGAGCGCAGCCGCGAGGCCGCCGCCCGCGCCGGTGCCGTCCTGGCCGCCGAGACGGCCGAGGTGACGGCGCGGATCGCCGTCCTGGAGGACTACGCGGACCGCGTGCGCGCCGCCGAGCTGGACGACCAGGACCGCCGTTCGGCCCGGGAGCTCGACGCGATCGCCGCCGAGGCGGCCGAGGCGGGCGCCGTGCACGAGCAGAGCGCCGAGACGCTCGACTCCCTCGTGCGGGCCCAGGAGGTGGCCCTGCGGGTGGCCGCGCTGGCCGACGACCAGGACTGAGCCGCTCCCGCGCGGGTTGTCCACAGGCCGGAGCCGGGTCCGCCGAACGTCGGCGGTCTCTGGCACTGTCGTAGGGGAGGAAGGGAGCTCCGCATGACCCCCGGACAGTTCATCGACGCCGCCCTGTGGTTCCCCGAGGCCGGGGAGACCGAACCCTTCGGCCCCGGCTACCTGGTCTACAAGGTGGCCGGGCAGAAGATGTTCGCCCTGCTCATGGGGGGAGACGACGGCAACGGCCCCGCCACGGTCAACCTCAAGTGCGAACCGGAGCTGGCCCTGGAACTGCGCGACCAGTTCCCCGCCGTCACGCCCGGGTACCACATGAACAAGAAGCACTGGAACTCCGTGCTCCTGGACGGCACGGTGCCCGAGGACGAGATCCTGGAGATGCTCAAACACTCCTACGTCCTGGTGGCGGGGAGCCTGCGCCGGGCCGACCGAGACCGCGTGCTCGCGGCGCTGGGCGACGGCGCGCCGGAGCCCGGCGGACCGGCCCCGCGGGCCCCGGAGAGGGTGTGAACGAGGAGAGGACGGCCACGTGCCCGACGCGACCTTCCGACCAGCCGTCGTCCAGGGCGTCCTGGAGCGGGTCACCTACGCCAACGAGGAGAACGGCTACACCGTCGCCAAGGTCGACACGGGCCGGGGCGCGCACGACCTCCTCACCGTCGTGGGCTCCCTCATGGGCGTCCAGCCCGGAGAGGCGCTGCGCATGCACGGCCGCTGGGGCTCCCACCCGCAGTACGGCCGCCAGTTCCACGTGGACGACTACACGACCGTCCTGCCCGCCACGGTCCAGGGCATCCGCCGCTACCTCGGCTCCGGCCTGATCAAGGGGATCGGCCCCAAGATGGCCGAGCGGATCGTCGACCACTTCGGCACCGACGCCCTGGAGGTCATCGAGGAGCACCCCGAACGGCTCATCGAGGTCCCGGGCCTGGGGCCCAAGCGCACCCGGCTCATCGCCGACGCCTGGGAGGAGCAGAAGGCCATCAAGGAGGTGATGGTTTTCCTCCAGGGCGTGGAGGTCACCACCTCCCTGGCCGTGCGCATCTACAAGAAGTACGGCGACGCCTCCATCCAGATCGTGCAGAAGGAGCCCTACCGCCTGGCCACCGACGTGTGGGGGATCGGCTTCAAGACCGCCGACACCATCGCCCGCGCGGTCGGCATCCCGCACGACAGCCCGCAGCGGGTCATGGCGGGCATCCAGTTCACCCTCTCGGAGTCCACCGGCGACGGGCACGTCTACCTGCCCGAGGAGAAGCTCATCTCGGCGGCTGTGAAGATCCTCCAGGTGGAGGCCGGGCTGGTGATCGAGTGCGTGGCCGAACTCGTGGCCACCGAGGGCGTGGTCCGCGAGACCGTGCCCGGGCCCGAGGGCGAGCCGGTGCGCGCCGTCTACCTGCTGCCCATGCACCGCGCCGAGATCGGCCTCGCCTCCGGCCTGCGCGGCCTGCTCCACGCCCCGGCGGACCGCATGCCCGCGTTCGCCGGGGTGGACTGGGACGTGGCCCTGGACTGGCTGCGTTCGCGCACGCGCGCCGACCTCGCCGAGGCACAGAGGGAGGCCGTGCGGCTGGCCCTGTCGGAGAAGGTGTGCGTTCTCACCGGCGGGCCCGGCTGCGGCAAGTCCTTCACGGTGGCCTCCATCGTCACCATGGCCATGGCCAAGCACGCCACGATCGTCCTGGCCGCGCCCACCGGGCGCGCCGCCAAGCGCCTCACCGAGATGACCGGCATCGAGGCCCGCACGGTGCACCGGCTCCTCGAACTCCGCCCGGGCGGCGACGCCGCCTACGACCGCGACAACCCCCTCGACTGCGACCTGCTGGTGGTGGACGAGGCCTCCATGCTGGACGTGATCCTGGCCAACAAGCTGGTCAAGGCGGTCCCGCCCGGGGCGCACCTGCTGTTCGTCGGCGACGTGGACCAGCTGCCCTCGGTGGGCGCGGGCCAGGTGCTGCGCGACCTGCTGGACGGGGACTCGCCCGTGCCGAGCGTGCGCCTGACCCACGTCTTCCGCCAGGCCCAGAACTCCGGGGTGATCACCAACGCCCACCGGATCAACGGCGGTGAGCAGCCGGAGTTCCACGGCATGTCCGACTTCTTCCTCTTCCCGTGCGAGGAGACCGAGGACGCGGCCGAGATGACCGTGGACGTGGTCGCCCGCCGCATCCCGCGCCGGTTCGGCCTCGATCCGCGCCGGGACGTGCAGGTCCTCACCCCCATGAAGGGCGGCCCGGCCGGGGCCGCCAACCTCAACACGGCCCTCCAGGCAGCCGTGACCCCCTCCGGCGAGCACGTCCCCGAACGCCGGTTCGGCGGGCGCGTCTTCCGCGTCGGCGACAAGGTCACCCAGGTCCGCAACAACTACGACAAGGGCGGGAACGGGGTGTTCAACGGAACGCTCGGCGTGGTCACGGGGCTCGACCCGGTCGCCCAGGAGGTCCTGGTCCGCACCGACGAGGACGAGGAGATCTCCTACGACTTCGCCGAACTCGACGAGCTCGCCCACGCCTACGCCATCACCGTGCACCGCTCCCAGGGCAGCGAGTACCCCGCGGTGGTCGTTCCGGTCACCACCAGCGCCTGGATGATGCTCCAGCGCAACCTGCTCTACACGGCCGTCACCAGGGCCAAGAAGCTGGTCGTCCTCGTCGGCTCCCGCCGCGCCCTGGCCCAGGCGGTGCGCAACGCCTCCTCCGGGCGCAGGCACACGGCCCTGGCGCACCGGCTGCGGACGGCCGGTCGGCCGCCGCAGGAGCCCCCTGTCCCGGACGCCCCCTGACCGCACGCCACGGGAAGAGGAGGTGAACGTTCGCCGATACCCCTCACGCGCGTCCGCCCGGCGGCATAGGCTCTGCCCCGACCTTCCGGTTCCGGGCGCGCGCGTCCCGTCCCGGCCGGACCGCCAGCCACATCGGAGGCCGACGCTCTCTCCACTCCCCCCGGAGAGCGGCGGCACCCCCGGGCGCCGGCCTCTCCGCGTCGGCGCCCGGGTCCACACCCGCCGCCCCGAACGTCACCGGTCCTGGCTAGGCTCGCAACCGTGGAACAGCAGACCCTGATCGTGGTGGGCGCCGTCCTCGTCCGTGACGGCCGCGTCCTGGCCGCCCAGCGCGCCGAACCCGAGGCCCTGCGCGGCCGGTGGGAGTTCCCCGGCGGCAAGGTCGACCCGGGGGAGACCCCGGAGCAGGCCCTGGTCCGCGAGTGCCGCGAGGAACTCGGCGCCACCGTCCGCCCCCTGCACCAGCTCGGCGCGGACGCGCCCTTCCCCGCGCCCGCCAGGAGGCACACGCGCCCCGCCGTGCTGCGGCTCTGGCGCGTGGAACTGGTCGCGGGGGAGCCCCGGCCCCTGGAGCACCTGTCCCTGCGCTGGCTCGCCGCCGACGAGCTGCGCGGCCCGGACTGGCTGCCCGCCGACGTGCCCTTCCTCGACCTCGTCGAACCCCTGCTCGCCCCGGGCGCCGTTCCCCGTTCCTGACCCCCGCGGGCGAACGAACGCACTCCGGTGCCGCCGCGCACTCCACCGGGTTCCGCCTTCACCGGGCCATCATCCACGGCGCTCACCTTCACGGGGGCGTGCTTCCACCGGGCCGTGACGGCGGCGGCCTGCACGTTTCCCCAGCAGTCCACCATGACCGCATAAACTGGCGGTGGGCCGTGGCACTCCGCGGTTCTTCCCAGTACCAGGAGATCGAGCTTTCCCATGTCCAGCGCTACGCCCGTCGAGGGCTCCGCACGCCGCAGCGACCTCCGCAACGTCGCGATCGTGGCCCATGTGGACCACGGCAAGACGACCCTCGTTGACGCCATGCTCTGGCAGTCCGGTGTGTTCCGGGAGAACCAGGACGTCGACGACCGGGTGATGGACTCCAACGACCTGGAGCGCGAGAAGGGCATCACCATTCTCGCCAAGAACACGGCCGTCCACTACACCACGCCCGAGGGCGAGGACGTGGTCATCAACATCATCGACACCCCCGGCCACGCCGACTTCGGCGGCGAGGTCGAGCGCGGGCTGTCGATGGTCGACGGCGTGGTCCTGCTCGTGGACGCCAGCGAGGGCCCCCTCCCGCAGACCCGCTTCGTGCTGCGCAAGGCCCTCCAGGCCAAGCTCCCCGTCATCCTCGTGATCAACAAGGTCGACCGGCCCGACAGCCGGATCGCCGAGGTCGTGGACGACACCTACGAGCTGTTCATGGACCTGGACGCCGACGAGTCGCAGATCGAGTTCCCGATCGTCTACGCCTGCGCCCGCGACGGCAAGGCCTCCCTGGAGCGCCCCGCCAACGGCACGGTGCCCGACAACGACAACCTCGTGCCGCTGTTCAGCACCATCCTGGACACCATCCCGGCCCCCGAGTACATCCCCGAGGCCCCGCTCCAGGCGCACGTGACCAACCTGGACGCCTCCCCGTTCCTGGGCCGCCTGGCGCTGTGCCGCATCCAGCAGGGCGAGCTGCGCAAGGGCCAGCAGGTCGCGTGGATCCGCACCGACGGCAGCACCCAGCAGGTCAAGATCACCGAGCTGCTCATGACCGAGGGCCTGGAGCGCAAGCCCGCCGAGAAGGCCGGGCCCGGCGACATCGTCGCCATCGCCGGTATCGAGGACATCATGATCGGCGAGACCCTCGCCGACCTGGAGAACCCGGTCCCGCTGCCGCTCATCCAGGTGGACGAGCCCGCCATCTCCATGACCATCGGCACCAACACCTCGCCGCTGGTCGGCAAGGTCAAGGGCGCCAAGGTCACCGCGCGCCTGGTCAAGGACCGCCTCGACAAGGAGCTCGTCGGCAACGTCTCCCTGCGGGTCCTGCCCACCGAGCGCCCCGACGCCTGGGAGGTGCAGGGCCGCGGCGAGCTGGCGCTGGCCATCCTGGTCGAGCAGATGCGCCGCGAGGGCTACGAGCTGACCGTCGGCAAGCCGCAGGTGGTCACCCGGGTCGTGGACGGCAAGGTGCACGAGCCCGTCGAGCGCCTCACCGTGGACGCCCCCGAGGAGTACATGGGCGCCATCACGCAGCTGCTCAGCATCCGCAAGGGCCGCATGGAGAACATGGTCAACCACGGCACCGGCTGGGTGCGCATGGACTGGCTGGTGCCCTCCCGCGGCCTCATCGGCTTCCGCACCGAGTTCCTCACCGAGACCCGCGGCACCGGCATCGCCCACCACGTCTTCGAGAAGTTCGAGCCGTGGTTCGGCGAGCTGCGCACCCGCCCCAACGGGTCGCTGGTGGCCGACCGCGCCGGCGCCGCCGTCGCGTTCGCGATGTTCAACCTCCAGGAGCGCGGCACGCTCTTCGTCGAGCCGGGCACCGAGGTCTACGAGGGCATGATCGTGGGCGAGAACTCGCGCGCCGACGACATGGACATCAACATCACCAAGGAGAAGAAGCTCACCAACATGCGCTCGGCCACCGGCGACGAGCTGGTGCGCCTGGTGCCGCCGCGCAAGCTGTCCCTGGAGCAGGCCCTGGAGTTCTGCCGCGAGGACGAGTGCGTGGAGGTCACCCCCGAGCACGTGCGCATCCGCAAGGTCGTCCTGGACCAGAAGGAGCGCGGCCGCATGACGGCCAACAAGAAGCGCCAGCAGCAGTAGGATCGCTGCCGCCGCCCGTGGGCGGGCCGCTCCGGCGGCCCGCCCACGGCGCGTTTTCCGGCCGGTCCCCTCGGGTAGACCCCTGAGCAGCATGAAGTCCGAGCCCACGTGTCCCCGCTGCGGGCGCGCGGTCCAGCCTCCGGGGCTGTGGACCAGCGCCTGGCAGTGTGACGCCCACGGCCCGGTGGCGCCCCTCCAGGAGGTGCGCGCCCCCGGGGCGGCCGCTCTGGAGGCGCTCCTGCCCCAGGCGCACGTCCCGGTCTGGATCCCCTGGCCGCTGCCCGCCAACTGGGTGGTCACCGGCTTCGCCGAGGCCGGTGACGACCGCAGCGGCGCCCTCGCTACGGCCGTGGCCCTCTCCGGGCCCGACCTGGTCGGCGGTGTCGGCGAGGTGGTCATCGTCGCCGAGGACCCGGGGGTCGGGCTCGGCGCCCGCCTCGCCGGGCTGGAGGGCCCCGACCCCGGCCACGGCTTCGACGCCTCCGCCGCCGACGCCAAGGTCCGCTTCGACGGCCACGAGATCGCCCTGTGGAGCCTGGACGTGGGCCCCGACCGCGCCGTCTACACCGGCGAGGCGCTCGCCCAGTGGCTGTGGCTGGTCTTCGCCTCCGCCGACACCGGCGTGCTCATGTGTGAGATCGGCTCCCTGCGGGACCTGCGCGACATCCGCGACGGCGGTCTCTCCCTGGAACCGCCCTTCGGCGCCCCCAGCCCGTTCCTCACCCGGGCCCTGGCCCCCCGGCGGGACGCGGACTGAACCGGCGGGGGGTTCCGCCCCGGCCGAGCGCGCCCGACCGCGCCCTACGTACAATCGCCCGGTGACACGTATCGACCTGCACGCCCACAGCTCGGTCTCCGACGGAACCGACACACCCGCCGAAGTCGTCGAGCACGCGGTCGCCGCGGGCCTCGACGTGCTCGCCCTCACCGACCACGACACGGTCGGTGGCATCCGGGAGGCGGCCGAGCACCTGCCCCCCGGGTTCACCCTGGTCCCCGGGATGGAGCTCTCCTGCGCCCACGCCGGATCCAGCGTCCACCTGGTGTGCTACCTGTTCGACCCCGAGGACCCCGCGCTCGACGGCGAACTGCGCCGGGTCCGCTCCGACCGCGCCTCCCGCGCCGAGGAGATGGTCCGCAAGCTCCACGAGCACGGGGTCGGCGTCACCTGGGAGCGGGTGCTGGAGATCGCGGGCGCCGGCCGCGACGAGTACGCCGACGCCAACACGATCGGCCGCCCGCACCTGGCCCGCGCGATCGTGGAGGCGGGCGCGGCCAAGGACGTGCAGGACGCCTTCGACCTCTGGATCGGCTCCGGCGGTCCGGCCCACGTCTCGCGGTACGCGATCGACCCGGTCCGCGCGGTGGAGCTGGTCCGGGCGGCGGGCGGGGTCTGCTCGCTGGCGCACCCGGGGCGGGCGGAGGGCGCCCTCAACGGCGCGGTCCCCCTCGAACTCGTGGAGCGCATGGCCGGGGCGGGACTGGGGGCCATCGAGGCCGACCACCCCTCGCACAACCGGCACCAGGCCCGCCACTGGCGGGGCGTGGCCGAGGAGCTGGGCGTGCTGGTCACCGGTTCCAGCGACGACCACGGAAGCCTCACCGGCCGCCGCCTGGGGTGCAGGACCACCGACCCGGAGGCGTTCGAACGGCTGGTGGCGCCCGCGACGGGGGTCCCCCTTCTGCGGGGGTGAACCGCGTGTCGCCGCCCCGGGGTCCGGTACGGTACCGACCACTGTGCGGGAGCGCGACAATGGTCGCAGCGCAACCACCCATACCCGGACGAAGTCGAGAGGTCTGAGCCGTGTTCTGGAATCGGAAGTCGAAGAAGCAGGAGGGCCAGGAGGCCACCGATTCCGCTGCGGAGGCCGCGGCGGAGCGCGAGGAGACCGCCGCCGCAGGCGGGGACGGGGACACGGAGGACGCGGCGAAGGACCCGGCCGGGACCGCCGAGGCCGCTGCGGAGGCCGCTGACGACGGCGCCGCGGAGCCCGCCGCCGACGCCGGGGAGCCCGCCGAGGCGGAGAAGGACGAGGACGCCGGGGACCCCGCCGACGACGAGAAGACGGACGAGGCCGGTGAGGCGGACGGCTCCGAGGACTCCGCCGAGGACGACGAGTCCGCCAAGGAAGCAGAGGACGCTGAGGACGCCGAGGACGAGGTGCCGGTGAAGGCCGACGTCTTCGCGGACGAGGGCGAGGAGGCCGGGGTGACCGGCCCCGACGCCGACGGCATCACGCGCGTGCGCACCGCCGGGACCTTCGAGTTCGACGGCGAGGAGTACCCGGTCGTCAGCAACACCTGGATCATCGACGCCGACGACGAGGGCGTCGTCGTCATCGACCCCGGCCACGACGCCGAGGCGGTCCTGGCGGCCGTCGGTGAGCGCGAGGTCTACCTGGTGGCCTGCACCAACGCCTACAGCCCGCACATCGAGTCGGCCATCAAGGTCGCCGAGGAGTCCGAGGCCCCCATCGCGCTGCACCCCCGCGAGATGCGCGCCTGGCGCCGCCACCACGGCGCCGAGCACCGCCCCGAGATCGAGGTGGAGGGCCAGGGCGCCCTCGACATCGGCAAGCTGCACATCGACGTCCTGGCCCTGCCCGGAACCTCCCCGGGCACCGTCGGCTACTACCTGGGCGAGCGCGGCGTCGTCTTCGGCGGCGACACCCTGCGCAAGGGCGAGCCCGGCATGGTCGGCAACACCTACATCGACTACACCACGCAGCTCGCCTCCATCGGCGAGGCGCTGCTGTCCCTGCCCCCGGACACGCGCATCCTGCCCGACCGCGGTCCGGCCACCACCGCGGCGGCCGAGGGCAAGAACTTCGACTCCTGGGTCTGAGCAAGGACCTCCCGGGGCCCCGCCCCCGTCCGGCCGCCGCCCCGTCGCCCGGACGGGACGGCGGCCGTCGCCGTGCGGGCCGGGGTCAGCGGCGGCCCACCGACTCCGCCTCGTTCCAGAACGCGGTCAGCGCGCTCGCGACGGTCTCGGGCGCCTCCACGTTGGGGGAGTGCCCGGCACCGGGCACCACGATGCGCTTGGCGCCCAGCCGCTCGGCCATCCGGTCCTGCTCCTCCAGCGGCCAGGCGTCGTCGTTCTCGCCGTACAGGACCAGCTTGGGGGCCTCCAGCCGGGCCACCTCGTCCACGCGGTCCGGCGCGGACATCAGCTCCTCGGCCGTGTGCATCAGGCCCACGGCGCTGCTGCTCAGCAGCCGCTCGCGCAGGAACTCGCGGATCTCGGCCCGGGGGCTGCGGGTCCGCGCCATGGAGTCGAACTGCTCCTCCCACAGCTCGCGGAGCCGCTCGGCGGTGGGGTTGATGGACACGGCGGCGACGAGGGCGCTCGCCGTGCGCGCGCCCGGGCCGCTCAGGGCGCCGGGGCCCGAGCACAGGAGGGTGAGCGAGGCCAGCGGAGCCATCTCCACCAGCGCGGCCTCCCGGGAGACCAGCCCGCCGAAGGAGTGGCCCAGCAGGTGGACGGGGCCGCCGTCACCGACCTGGTCCATGACCTCGGCGACCACCGCGCCCAGGGAGGGCAGGCCGTAGTCCGGTCTGCGCACGCCCGGGGGAGGGGAGAGGGATTCGGGGCCCGGCGACTCGTAGGTGCCGGGAAGGTCGATCGCGACCACCTCCCGCCCGGCCTGGGCCAGGCTCTGGAGGAGGGCGATGAAGTCCTCCTTGCTGCCGGTGAACCCGTGCACCAGGACAGCGGGGGCCAGTTCGGGGCCGCCGGAGGTGGGCAGCGCCCGCAGGGCGGCCACCGGACCGTACGACAGGTTCAGATCGGCGCGTTGCACGCCCGGTGGCAGGTCGATGAACTGAGGTGTACTCACGTCGGGTCACCCTAGACGATCGCCGGCCCGGGCAGAGACAACCCGGGCCGTGGCCGAGGACCGGGACCGGCGCGGACGTCGGTCCCAGTGCCCCGCGACCGGGCCGCGGGGCGCACGGCCGCGACGCCCGCCACGGGCGGGCGCCGGGAGGGGTCAGGTGTTCTCGGGGTCCCTGCGGACCGCGCCGCGGGTGCGGCGGCGGCGGCGTACCCTGCGCGCGCCCTCGTCGGAGGGGGCCGCGCCCTCGCGCGGCGCCTCCTGGACCGCGGGCGCGCTCTCGGGCTTCGCGCCCGGGGCGGTCTCGGCCCCGGCCGCGCTCTGGCCGCCGCGGGTGCGCCGGCGCGAACGGTTGCGGCCGCGGCCGCGCCCGCCCTCGTCACGGACGCTCTCACCGCGTCCGCCGCCCGAGCGGGCGCCCTCGCCGCGGCTCCGGCCACGCCGGCCGCCGCGCTCACCGCGGGCCACCCCGGTGTCGCCGATGTCCTCGATCTCCTCGGCCTCCAGGCCCGCGTGCTCGTCGCGCCGGTCCTCGGCCAGCTTGCCCTTGGTCCCGGCCGGGATCCGCAGCGCCTCGAAGAAGTGCGGCGAGGTGGAGTAGGTCTCCTCCGGCTCGTGGAAGGGCAGGCCCAGGGCGCCGTTGATCAGCTTCCAGCGCGGCATCTCCTGCCAGTCCACGAAGGTGACGGCGGTGCCGCTGCGCCCGGCCCGGCCGGTGCGGCCGATGCGGTGCGTGTAGGTCTTCTCGTCCTCGGGGGTCTCGTAGTTGACCACGTGCGTGACGTCGTCCACGTCCAGTCCCCGGGCGGCCACGTCGGTGGCGACCAGGATGTTGATCTTGCCGTTGCGGAAGGCCCGCAGGGCCCGCTCGCGCTGGCTCTGCCCCAGGTCGCCGTGGACGGCCGCGACGGCGAACCCGCGCGCCTCCAGGTCGCCCGCCACCCGGTCGCAGGCCCGCTTGGTCTGGCAGAACACCATGCTCTGGCCGTGGTCGCTGGCCTGGAGCAGGCGGGCGAGCATCTCGATCTTGTCCATCTGGTGGGTGCGGAACGCGTGCTGCGTGATCTGCCCCGTGATGGCCGAGCCGTCGATCTCGTCGTCGTCGCTCGCCCGCACGTGCGTGGGGCGGTGCAGGTACTTGCGCGACAGGGAGACGATCTCGCTCGGCATGGTGGCCGAGAAGAGCATGGTCTGGCGCTCGTCCGGGGTCTTGGTGAGGATGCGCTCGATGTCGGGCAGGAAGCCCAGGTCGAGCATCTTGTCGGCCTCGTCCAGCACCACCGCGGACACCCCGTCCAGGCGCAGGTGCTTCTGCTTCTCCAGGTCCAGCAGGCGGCCCGGGGTGCCGACGACGACGTCGGTGCCCTCCTTGAGCCCGTTGACCTGCGGCTCGTAGGAGCGGCCGCCGTAGACGGTCAGGATGCGGGTCCCGCTGCGCTTGCTGGCGGTGGTCAGGTCCGCGGCGACCTGGATGGCCAGCTCGCGGGTGGGGACCACGACCAGGGCGCGCGGCCGCTTGGGCGTGCCGGGGTCCTTCTGGGACCGCTGGAGCAGGGGCAGGCCGAAGGCCAGGGTCTTACCGGTGCCGGTACGGGCCTGGCCGATGATGTCGCTGCCGCCCAGCGCGATCGGCAGGGCGAGTTCCTGGATGAGGAAGGGCTCGACGATCCCCTCCGCCTCCAGGGCGTCCGCGAGCTCGGTGTTCACACCGAGGTCGCGGAAGGTCGTCTTGGGTTTGGTCGTCTCTTCTGTGCTGCTCAGGGCTCAAGCCTCCATCTTGGCGGGCCGCAACGTTGGCGT
Source organism: Nocardiopsis camelliae (assembly GCF_028993595.1). Classification (GTDB taxonomy): domain Bacteria; phylum Actinomycetota; class Actinomycetes; order Streptosporangiales; family Streptosporangiaceae; genus Nocardiopsis; species Nocardiopsis dassonvillei. The sequence continues at coordinate 5,473,176 of NZ_CP118614.1, read as the reverse complement.
GGCCGCGGCGGGATGCGGTCGCGGACGGCTCCTGGCCGCCGCGGGGGCGCGGCTCACCGGTCGTTCCTCTCGCGGAACGGTGCGGTGGCGCTGCCGTGATGTCCCGTGCGGCGCAGGGGTTGTCCGGCCGCGGATCGGGACCGTCCCCGCTCGGAACGGGGTGCATCCGTGGTTCGTCGTTGTTCCTCGCGCGGTCCGGGCCACCGTCGGTGGGGTCCGCGCCTGTGCGGGCGCCGCCTCCGCGGCGCCGGTACGTGGGAGATCCCGCGTGTGTGAGGGAGATGTCCGCGTCGGGCGCACACACCGGTCATCACGCAGAGTCTAGCTGGTGACTCGCCAGGTGGACATACCAGTTCACCGGGCTGTGGACGGCTTGGACCGTACCCGCTCCCGGCGTGTACAACCGTGCCTTCGGTCCGTTTAGTCCCCGGTTCGGCGCCCGGACGGCCTGGCGATACCCTGGCGGGCATGACCCACGGCCCCTCCGCCGAGCCCGGCGTGATCGACCTGCTCGGCCTGCTCGCCTACGCGGAGCTCGGCTCCTTCTTCCGCCTCGCCGACGACGCGGGCCTGGCCCCGTCGCTGCGCTCCAAGGGTCAGCTCGCCGCCCTCGCCGCCACGGAGCAGGCGCACTACCAGTCGCTCCGCGACCGGCTGGAGGAGCTGGGCACCGTGCCCGAGGAGGCCATGGCGCCCTTCGTGGAGCCGCTGGACGCCTGGCACGCCAGGACCGAGCCGCAGAGCTGGCTGGAGAGCCTGGTCAAGACCTATGTCGGCGAGGGCATCGCGGGGGACTTCTACCGCAAGGTCGCCGAGCTGGCCGACGAGGAGACGCGCACCCTGGTCGAGGGCGTGCTGGCCGAGACCGGCCGGGCCGAGTTCGTCTCCGCGACGGTGCGCGCCGCCGTGGAAAAGGACCCCAGACTGGTCGGACGCCTGTCCCTGTGGGCGCGCCGCCTGGTCGGCGAGGCGCTCAGTCAGGCGCAGGCGGTGGCGGTCTCGCGCCCCCGGCTTGCCGCGCTCCTGGCGGGGGGCGGCGGACACGACGCGGACGGCACGGGGCTCGGCGACCTCGCCGCGGTCAGCCGGATGTTCGCCTCGCTCACCGACCGCCACTCCGACCGCCTCAAGGCCATGGGGCTGACCGCCTGACCCGCCGTCGCGGCGGCCCGATTCCTTGCCCGTCCTTGACCGGGACCTGTGCGACCTTGGTCAAGCGCGGGTAATATCCAACACTTTCGTGACGATTCGTTGGGCACTGGCCGTAAAATCGATGAAGTTTCCGTCTCCTGACCACGCGAGTAGGTACTTCCATGCCCAGTGGGACCTCCGTGCGCCATCCGCTGGCCGGACTCACCCGTGACTTCCACCGGATCGGCCCCCTCGGCGCCCCGATCGAACCCTGGATGTGCGCTGAGCTGGACCAGCACGCCGCACAGGTGTGCGAAGGCATCACCTCCTCCGGCGGCGAGCTCAACGCCCGCACCCTGGGCACCTACCTGCACGGGTTCCTCGACGGCTGCCTCGAACGGGGCTGGGACTCCGAGGCGGTCGAGTACGACTGGGAGACGCTGCGCATCCTCGCGATCTGCCGACTGGCCAAGGAGCGCGGTTTCGTCCGCTAGGTTTGGTGGCGTCCGCAGAACGGTGTGGTCCACAACCCGAGCTCCTCGTGGCCCCCGCCCCTGCCCGTTCTCCGGTGGAAACCCGTCATCGGGCGTACGCTGAAAAGTACCGGTGACTCCACAGCGGCCGACGACGGCCCGGCGCACCGCGGCGGAACCAGGGCCCTGCGGAATGCAACCTGGGACTGACGGCGTTATGTCGGTCCGGAAAACGGACCCACAGGCGCCGTAACTGGCGGAGCGGCCCGCAGAGCCGCGAGAAAGGAAGGCGAATGAGGAGCGGTCGGCATGGGGCGGCGCGCCCACCGGTCGGCGTCCTGATCCAACAGGACCGCGTCGACTTCGCGCTTTTCGCACTGATCTTCGTCGTCGCGCTGGTGTCGATGGTCTTCACCGGGCCCGGGAACGCCGCTTTCTGGCTGGCCTTCCTCCCGATCATCGCCTCCGTCGTACTGACCTTCCGGCGGATCGAGCACCTCTCCCGCCTGGAACTGCGCGACTCCGAGTTCCTGTAGGGGCCCGCGGGCCGTTCGCACCGGTCCGCGGAGCGCCCCCGACGGCACACGGCGAGGGCGGGGCCGCACGGCCCCGCCCTCGTTCCGTGTCCGCGCCCCCGGCTAGGGAGCGGGCGGCTCGCCGCCCGTGCCGCGCCGTGCGCTCTGGGAGGTCGCGCCCTCGCGCGGCTCCGTGCGCTCGGCGGCCGCCGGACGGCCCAGGGCCGCCTCGCGTCCGGCCCGGTAGCTGCTCTCCTCGCTCATGCGGCCGGTCTCGCGCTCGGCCACGTCCAGCCAGCGGGACCAGCGCGAGCGCATCGGCTCGATCATGCCGCCGCCCACGCCGACGACGAGGATGCCGCCGATCGTGGCCAGGACCGCGATCAGCACCGGCACGGTGACGGTCACCGCCACGCCCATCTGGTTCAGCGCCGCGATGACGCCGAGGGCCAGGATGAACACGCCCGCGGCGTTGGCCAGGAAGCGGCCGTAGGAGAGGCCGCCCAGCGCGCCGGAGACGATGTCGCGGACCGCCTTGGCGATCATCGCTGCCACCACCACGATCACCAGCGCGACGATGCCGCGCGGGATCCAGGAGATGACGTCGTTGAGCAGCGTGCTGATCGGGTTCGGTCCGAAGACGCTGAACGCGAGCGTGAACACGAACAGCAGCCCGACGTAGTAGATGATCTTTCCGCACAGCTCGCTGGCGCTCCACCGGCTGCGCTCGAAGTACTCGCCCACACCTCCGCGGTGCAGGGCGCGGTCCAGTCCGACTCCGTGCAGACCCTTGGCGACCGCCTTGCCCACCAGCCAGGCGATGATCCATCCCAGGACCAGGATCACCAGGAAGCCGATCAGCAGCGGCACGAAACTCGCCACCGCCTGCCAGGCCGTCGACAGGCCCTGACCCATGTCCATAACGTCTTCACCCCCAAATCGCTTGCTCCGCCGGGGCTTCGAGGCGAAGGACCGGGCGGATACGGCGAAGAGAAGTGCGTTACTTCTCATTCCGGCGATACCCGGAGGGCGGCAATTGAATCGCTTGTCCCACGCAAGCGGAGGTGATTGCCTTTTTTTGGGGCATTCCTTGCCCGAAGGTGGGAAGAAATCCCTTTTCCGTGTTCCGGGGCGCTTTCCGGGAACCGCAGGGAAAGGCGAAGGCCCCGTGCGCGCACGGGGCCTTCGGGGCGGTCGCGCCCGCTAGGCCTGTTCGCCGGAGCCGCGGTGGAGGTCCCAGCCGCTGATCCCGCGCCAGGCCAGGCGGGCCACCAGCTGCTCGGCGGCGTCCTTGGGCACGGAGCCGCGACTGTTGAGCCAGTACCGGGCGCTGGTCTCGGCCATGCCGACCAGCCCGATGCTCAGCAGGTGCGCCTCCTCGTCGGAGATGCTGGTGTCCTGGCGGATCACCTCGCCGATGGCCTCGGCGCAGCGCTGGAAGGTCTCCTCGGTCTTGGCCCGCACGGCCGGGAGGTTGCGCAGGTCGGACTCGAAGACCAGGCGGAAGGCCTCGCCGTCGCCCGCGACGAAGTCGAAGTAGGCGCGAAAGCTCGCGATGACGCGCTGGCGGTTGTCGTCCGTGCTCTCCAGGGCCTCGCGCTGCTTGTCGACCAGGACCTCGGAGTGTTCCTCCAGCAGGGCCAGGTACAGCTCCAGCTTCCCCGGGAAGTGCTGGTACAGGACCGGTTTGCTGACTCCGGCGCGGTCGGCGATCTCGTCCATCGCCGCCGCGTGGTACCCGCGCGCGACGAAGACCTCCTGGGCCGCCGCCAGGAGCTGGCGACGGCGCCTGACCCGGGGCAGACGGGTTCCCCGGGCGCGGGAGTCTGAAGGAGCTGTCACACCGACCCTCCGAACTCGGCATGGCAGATGCACGCCATAACCGGACATCTGCGTGGCTAGTGCTTGCGGACCGCGGCCAGTGGCGCGCTCCACAGCGGTCCCCCTCATCCTACTCCGGCGTAAGTTCCCCGTGAGCAGCGGGAAGCCTGTCGGGGCCCCTGGCGGGCACGGTGCGGCACCGGCCGAACACGTGGTCAGGGCCGCGATCGGCGGCCGGGAGGAAGCGGAGGAAAAAGGACGCGGTCCCGGGCGGGGGAGCCCCCGTCAGCGCCGCTCCTCGTCGTCCGCGCCCGCCTCGCGGGCCTGTTCGACGACGTCGGCCTCGGCGGCGTGCTCGAAGCTCTCCTCGGACGGCTCCTCCCACCCGTCCCCGCCCCCGTCGGCCCCGGCGGACGCGCGCTGCTCGACCGCGTCGGCCTCGGGCACCTCGGCCCCGGGGTCCCCTCCGGCGGCCGGGCGTCGTCCCACGGAACGGTTCTCCTGTGCCACGGGGTCCTCCCCAACGTCGTCGCCGTGCGTACGCCCGACCACTACCCGCCGCCCCGGCCGGTACGCGCGGCCCCGGGGATGAACTCGCACGCCGCGTTGGTTGTGACTGGCGGGGACGGGCCCGCGAAGGGTGTGCTCCACGCCTCCCGGTGACGGGAATGCAATACCCCACCCGTTAGGTTGGGTATAAGTGCAAGCACGCTTCGCCTCCCCGCCCCCTCGCCCGGTGGCCCCCGCGCTACGGGCGGTGCGAAGCAACCCGAACAGACATGAGGAGTCACCGTGTCGCTGCCGCCGCTGGTGGAACCAGCTGACGAGCTGACCGTGGACGAGGTGCGCCGTTACTCGCGTCACCTGATCATCCCCGACGTGGGTATGGACGGGCAGAAGCGCCTGAAGAACGCCAAGGTCCTGGTCGTCGGCGCGGGCGGCCTGGGCTCCCCGGCGCTGCTCTACCTGGCCGCCGCGGGCGTGGGCACGCTCGGCATCATCGACTTCGACGTCGTCGACGAGTCCAACCTCCAGCGCCAGGTCATCCACGGACAGAGCGACGTCGGCCGCCCCAAGGCCGAGTCCGCCCGGGACAGCATCAAGGAGGTCAACCCGGGCGTCCGCGTCATCCTGCACCAGGACCGCCTGGAGTCGGACAACGCGCTGGAGATCTTCGCCGACTACGACCTGGTCCTGGACGGCACCGACAACTTCGCCACCCGGTACCTGGTCAACGACGCCTGCGTCATCCTCGACAAGCCGTATGTGTGGGGTTCGATCTACCGCTTCGACGGCCAGGTCAGCGTCTTCTGGAACGAGTACGGGCCCCAGTACCGCGACCTGTACCCCGAGCCCCCGCCGCCCGGCATGGTGCCCTCCTGCGCCGAGGGCGGCGTCCTGGGTGTGCTGTGCGCCTCCATCGGCTCGGTCATGGTGAACGAGGCCATCAAGCTGATCACCGGCATCGGTGAGCCGCTGGTGGGCCGCCTGCTCATCTTCGACGCCCTGGAGATGTCCTGGCGCGAGGTCAAGGTCCGCAAGGACCCCGACACCGAGCCGGTTACCGAGCTCATCGACTACGAGGCGTTCTGCGGCGCCGTGTCGGAGGAGGCCACCGAGGCCGCCGCCGGTTCCACGATCACCGCGGGCGAGCTCAAGGACCTGCTGGACAACAAGCCCGAGGAGATCTTCCTCGTGGACGTCCGGGAGAAGAACGAGTACGAGATCGTCAGCATCCCGGGTGCCACGCTCATCCCCAAGGGCGAGTTCCTCAACGGCAGGGCCCTGGAGCAGCTGCCGCAGGACCGGCGCATCGTCCTGCACTGCAAGTCGGGCGTCCGCTCCGCCGAGGCGCTGGCCGCGGTGCACGCGGCCGGGTTCTCCGACGCCGTCCACGTGGGCGGCGGCGTCCTGGCCTGGATCAACCAGGTCGACCCGAGCCTGCCCGAGTACTAGACGGACGGGCCCGACGGGGGCGGGGCGGTGCCGGGAGGCGACTTCCGGCACCGCCCCGCCGCGTTCGCGCCCCGGCCCGGGACCCGGACCCCGTTCCGCCGTCGTGCCTGCTCAGCGCGCCGGGTGGGTAGGGGTCGGTCAGGGGCCGTCGGCCGACGGCGGCCCGCTCCTCGGGAGGTGGCTCCATGGGACGCAGGGGACGCTGGGCGGACTGGGTGGCGATCCTCGCCGGCCTGGCCCTGGGACTGAGCTGGATCTGGCACGGGATGTACGGCTTCGGCGGGGGCGCGATGTTCGTCCTCGGGCTGGGCGTCATCGTGGCCTCGGTCATGTCCATCACCCGGCCGGGGGCGCTGTCGAGCGAGGCGGGCGTCCTCGCGATCGGCGTCCTGGTCTTCGTGATGCCGTGGCTGCTGGGCTTCACCGACCTGACCGCCGCCGCCTGGACGGCGTGGGTCCTCGGCGCCGTCGTGGCGCTGCTGGGGGCGTTCGGCCTCGTCAAGGCGCGCCAGGCCCGCAGGCGCGACCCCGAACTGGCCTGGGGCGCGCACGGCGACCAGGTCACCGCCTGACCGCGGCACCGCGCGCACGCCGGGTCCGCCTCCGCGGCGGGCCCCGCCGTGTCGGCGGTCCCCGGTAGGCTGCCGCCTGTGTTCGAGGACGCGGAGGGCGGGCCGGACGACTACGCCGAGGAGGTCCTGGCGGTGGTCGAGCGGATCCCGTCGGGACGGGTGATGGCCTACGGCGACATCGCCGAGTACGTCGGCAGGGGAGGACCCCGCCAGGTCGGCTCGGTCATGTCCTCCTGGGGCGGTGCGGTGGCCTGGTGGCGCGTGGTGCGCGCGGACGGCAGACCGCCCTCATGCAACGAGGTCCGCGCCCTGTCCCACTACGCGGCGGAGGGCACGCCCATGCGCCCGGGAAGCGATCGCGTGGACATGCGCAGGGCCCGCTGGGACGGGGAGGGCGGGAGCTGAGCGGTCCGTTGTGGCGGGGATGACGTGCGGGATGGTCGCCACCCTCTGGTGAACTGGACGGGTGAACACATCTCCGTACCGTCTCGTGCGGCGCGCCCACCGGGTGCAGCCGCCGCCGGTGCTGGACGAGAACCAGCGGCGCGTGGTCGAGCACGAGGGCGGGCCCCTGCTGGTGCTCGCCGGTCCCGGAACAGGCAAGACCACCACGATCGTCGAGTCGGTCGTGGACCGCATCGACCACCGGGGCGCGGACCCCTCACGCGTGCTGGTGCTCACCTTCAGCCGCAAGGCCGCCCAGGAGCTGCGAGAGCGCATCACCGCCCGGCTGCGCCGCACCACCCGCGAACCGCTCGCCCTGACCTTCCACAGCTACGCCTACGCCCTGATCCGGCGCGAGTTCCAGCGCATGGGCGACCTGCCGCCGCGCCTGCTCTCGGGGCCCGAGCAGCTCATGGAGGTCCGCGAACTCCTGCGGGGCGAGGCCCTGGACGGCGCACCGGACTGGCCCGAGCGCCTGCGCCCAGCCCTGGAGACCCGCGGGTTCGCCGAGGAGCTGCGCGACTTCCTCATGCGCGCCCAGGAACGCGGCATGGGCCCGGACGAGCTGGCCGCGCTCGGCCGCGAGCGCGACCGCGACGACTGGGTGGCCGCGGCCGGGTTCCTGGACCGCTACACCGGCCGGTTCGACATCGCCCCCGTGCCCACGCTCAACTACGCCGAACTCGTGCGCGTCGCCGCCAACCTGCTCTCCGACCCCGGGGTCCGCGAGCGCGAGCGCGCCGCCCACGAGGCGGTGTTCGTCGACGAGTACCAGGACACCGACCCCGCCCAGGAGGAACTCCTGCGCGCCCTGGCCGGGGACGGCCGCGACCTGGTCGCGGTCGGCGACCCGGACCAGTCCATCTACGCCTTCCGCGGCGCCGAGGTGCGGGGCATCCTCGACTTCCCGCGCCGCTTCCCCACCGCGCGGCGCACCGAGGCGCCCGTGGTCGCGCTGCGCACCTGCCGCCGCAGCGGCCGCGCCCTGCTGTCGGCCTCGCGCGGACTGACCCGGCGCCTGCCCGCGGTGGCCTCCGCCCGCGGCCACGTCAACGAGCACCGCGACCTGACCCCCGCCGAGGGCGTGCCCGACGGCGAGGTCCGCGTGCTGCTGGCCGACAGCGCCGCCCAGGAGGCCGCGGTCGTCGCCGACACCCTGCGCCGCGCCCACCTGGTGGACGGCGTCCCGTGGTCGGACATGGCCGTGCTGGTGCGCTCCTCCACCCGGCAGCTGCCGGTGCTGCGCCGCGCCCTGACCGCCGCCTCGGTCCCGGTCGCGGTCGGCTCCGACGACCTGCCCGTGGCGGCCGAGCCGATCGTGCGCCCCATGCTCGCGCTGATCCGCTACGGGCTGGCCCCGGCCGAGCTGGACGAGGACGCCGCGCGCGAACTGCTCACCAGTCCCTTCGGCGAGGCCGACACGGTACGGCTGCGCAGGCTCGTGCGCGCGCTGCGCCGCCTGGACCTGGACCGCGCCCACGACGGCGGCGCCCCGGCGGGGGACGCCCCGGAGGAAGGTGGCCGGGAAGAGGCGGGCCCGGAGAGGGGCGGCGCCTACCGTCCCTCCTCGCAGCTGCTCGTGGACGCCCTGCGCGACCCGGCCGAACTCACCCTCGTCGACCCCGAGATCGCCGCGCCCGCCACCCGTGTCGCCCAGGCACTGCGCACCGTCCGCGACCTGGACGCCAGGGGGGCCGACGCCGAACAGGTCCTGTGGGAGCTGTGGCGCGACAGCGGGCTGGCCGACCGCCTGCTGCGCGCCAGCCTGGCCGGGGGCCGCCGGGGCGCCGCCGCCGACCGCGACCTGGACGCCGTGGTCGCCCTCTTCGAGAGCGCCGCCCGCTACTGCGACCGGCTTCCGCCGGGCAGCCCCGCGGGGTTCCTGGAGGACCTCGCCGCCCAGGAGATCCCCGGCGACAGCCTCGCCGAGCGCGCGCCTGAGGGCGAGGCGGTGCGCATCCTCACCGCCCACCGCTCCAAGGGGCTGGAGTGGGGCCTGGTCGTGGTCGCCGGAGCCCAGGAGGGGGACTGGCCCGACCTGCGCCTGCGCGGCTCCCTGCTCGGCGTGGAGGAACTCGTCGACACCGACGTGCACTCCGCCGACTCCTCCGGGGCGGCCCTGGCCTCCAAGCTCCTGGACGAGGAGCGCCGCCTGTTCTACGTGGCACTCACCCGCGCCCGCCGCACCCTGGTGGTGACCGCCGTGGGCGGGGAGGACACCGACGAGCGGCCCTCGCGCTTCCTGACCGAGATGGGCGTGGGCGAGCCCGAACCCGTCAGCACCGGCCTGCGCTGGCTGTCCCTGCCCTCGCTCGTCGCCGACCTGCGCTCGGTGGTCACCGACCCAGGCGCGCCCGTTCCGCTGCGCGAGGCCGCCGCCACCCACCTGGCCCGCCTGGCCGAGGAGGGCGTGCGCGGCGCCGACCCCGCGGAGTGGTACGCGCTCACCCCCTTCACCGACGACCGGCCCCTCGCGGAGCCGGAGGACACCATCCGCGTCTCGCCCTCCCAGGTGGAGAGCTTCACCAACTGCCAGCTGCGCTGGCTCCTCGAACGCGCCGCCGGGGCCTCCTCCGGCGACTCCGCCTCGGCCCTGGGCACCGTCGTGCACGCGGTCGCCGTCCTGGTCGCCCAGGGCAGCACCCCCGACGAGATCAGCGGGCGCATGGACGAGATCTGGGCCGACCTGGACTTCGGCGGCCCCTGGCAGGCCAGGGCGCAGCGCGACCGGGCCGACACGATGGTCCGCAAGCTCGTGGACTGGGAGGCGGCCAACGACCGCGAACTCGTCGTCACCGAGGAGGGCTTCCGGGTGGACGTGGGCGGCATCGAGATCACCGGCCGCGTGGACCGCCTCGAACGCGACGACCGGGGCAGGGCCGTGGTCGTGGACATCAAGACCGGCAAGAACAAGGCCGACGACCTGGCCCGCCACCCCCAGCTCGGCGTCTACCAGATGGCCGTGCTCAAGGGCGCCTTCGCCAAGCTCGGCCTCACCGAGCCCGGCGGCGCCGCGCTCGTGCAGGTCGGCGAGAAGATCCAGAAGGCCCGGGAACAACCCCAGCCGCCCCTGAGCGAGGACCCCGACCCCGGATGGGCCGGGACGCTGGTGCGCGAGGTCGCCACCGGCATGGGCGGGTCCCGCTTCACCGCGACACGCAACAAGGGATGCAGGTCGTGCGCAGTGCGCGCCTGCTGCCCGGTTCAGGACGAGGGCAGACATGTCTGAAACCCACCCCCACCCCCGCAGCTCCCCCTCCCGCCCCCACCCCGAACCCGAACCCGGCCCCCGTCCCCGCTTCTCGCCCCCGGAACTCGCCCGCCTCCTCGGCCAGCCCGAGCCCACCGCCGAGCAGTCCGAGGTCATCAGCGCCCCGCTGGAGCCGGGCGTGGTCATCGCGGGCGCCGGGTCGGGCAAGAGCGAGACCATGGCCTCGCGCGTGGTGTGGCTGGTCGCCAACGGCCACGTGCGCCCCGAGCAGATCCTCGGCCTGACCTTCACCCGCAAGGCCACCGCCGAGCTGGCCGAGCGCGTGCGCAAACGCCTGGAGCAGTTGCGCGCCACCGAACAGCTGCCCGAGGAGCTGCTCGACGGCGAGCCCACCGTGTCCACCTACAACGCCTACGCCGGTCGCATCGTCGCCGACCACGCCCTGCGCGAGGCCGTCGAGCCCACATCACGGCTGCTCAGCGAGGGGCAGGCCTGGCAGATCGCCGCCCGCGTGGTCGGCGAGTACGACGGACCCATGGACCTGATCACGGTCGGGGCCGACACCGTCACCCGCCGGGTCCTGGAGCTGTCCGGCCAGATCGCGGACCACCTCACCACCACCGAGCAGGTGCGCGGCATCGGCCGGTGGCTGCGCGCGGCCGTCGAGGCCCTGCCGCGCAGACCCGCGGTGCCCACCCGCAACCTGCTCAACGCCCAGCTGCGCCGCGAACAGCTCCTGCCGCTCGTGGAGGGCTACGAGCACGCCAAGCACGTGCGCGAGGCCATGGACTTCGGCGACCAGGTGTCCCTGGCCGCGCGCATCGCCCAGAACCACCCGGAGGTCGGCCTCATCGAGCGGGGCCGGTTCCGCGTGGTGCTGCTGGACGAGTACCAGGACACCAGCCACGCCCAGCTCGTGCTGCTGCGCGCCCTCTTCGGCGAGGGCCACGCGGTGACCGCGGTCGGGGACCCCTGCCAGTCCATCTACGGCTGGCGCGGGGCCATCGCCGCCAACCTCGCCAACTTCCCCAACGACTTCCCGGCTGCCCCGGGCCGGGCCGCGTCCGTGCGCCGCCTGGCCACCAGCTTCCGCAACGGCGAGAGGGTCTTGGAGGTGGCCAAGCACATCTCCGAGCCGCTGCGCGCCGAGAGCGCCGAGGTGCCCGTGCTCTACCCCGGTCCTGCCCGGCGCGGCCGCGGCGCCGTCCGGACCGGTCTGTTCATCGGGCAGCGGGAGGAGGCGCGGTGGATCGCGGAGCAGGTCGCCGGCTACCTGCGCGCCGCCCCCGGCGGTGCGGGCAGCGCCGCGACCGCCCCCGACGGGCTGCCCTGGCCGCCCGGGGAGTCGGGCGGCGCCGCGGACGGCGGCGTCAGCCCCGGCGACGTCGCCGTGCTGTGCCGCAAGCGCTCGCAGTTCCCGGCGATCCGGGAGGCCCTGGAGGCGCTGGACATCCCGGTGGAGGTGGTGGGCCTGGGCGGGCTCATGATGGTGCCCGAGGTCCGCGACATCATCGCCACCCTGCGCGTGGTCCACGACGCCTCCGCGGGCAACGAGCTGGCCCGCATCCTCACCGGGCCGCGCTGGCGGATCGGCCCGCGCGACCTGGCCGCCCTCGGGGCCCGCGCGGCCGAGCTGGCCCGCCAGACCCGGCGCGACCTCACCGGGCCCGAGCCCGACGGGGGCGCCGAGGACGACGTCCTGCGCCGCACGGTCCTGGACCTGACCGCCGAGAGCGGCAGCCTGGTGGACGCGGTGGACGACCCCGGCCCCGCCGCGAAGTACTCCGCGACCGCCTACGAGCGCCTGGGCCGCCTCGCCGAGGAGCTGCGCTCCCTGCGCAAGCTCGTGGGCCAGCCGCTGCCCGACCTGGTCACCGAGACCGAGCGGATGCTCGGCCTGGACATCGAGGTGGGCGCCCGCAGCGGCCGCGACCCCTTGTCCGCCCGCGCCGACCTGGACGCCTTCGTCGACCACGCCGTCCGTTTCGCCGGGAGCAGCGAGGACCCCACGCTCGGCAGCTTCCTCAGCTACCTGCGTGCCGCGTCCGAACGGGAGAGCGGCCTGGCCCCCGGCGAGCGCGTCGGCGGGAGCGACACCGTCAAGCTCATGACCGTGCACGCCTCCAAGGGGCTCCAGTGGCCCGTGGTGGTCGTGCCCGGCGTCAGCGGCGGCAAGTACGCCCCGCTGTTCCCCACGAGCCTGTCCGAGGGCGACATGTGGATCAAGGGCGAGCACCTGCTGCCCTACCGGCTGCGCGGCGACCGCCAGAACCTGCCCGAGCTCCTGGCGGTGGACAAGAAGGGCATCGACGCGTTCAAGGAGGCCGAACGGGAGCGCCACCTGCTGGAGGAGCGGCGGCTGGCCTACGTCGCCGTCACCCGCGCCTCCTTCGCCCTGCTGTGCACCGGCCACTGGTGGGGGACCGACGCCGCGAGCGAGCGCGGCCCCTCCCCGTTCCTGGAGGAGGTCCGTGAGGTCTGTCGTGATGAGGACGTAGCGCACTGGGAGCCCAGGCCCGACCCCGACGACAACCCCTACGAGGAGGAGGACGACGGCACGGCCGAGTGGCCGCCGCCGGAGGACGACGCCTCCGTCCCGCCGGAGGAGGGCGCCGAACCGGACCGGCCGCGCGACCGCCGCGCCCAGATCGCCGAGGGGGCGGCCCTGGTCGAGCGCGCCCGAGCCCGCCTGCTCGCGGGGGAGGCCGACCCCGCCGAGGAGGCCGCGCCGCCGCCCGGGCTGCGCCGCCGCATCGGGGGCTGGGAGCGCGACACCGAGCTGCTGCTCGCCCACCGCCGCGCCGAGGGGCCGGGGTCCGGGGACGGCACGGTCCAGGTCGAGCTGCCCGCGCACCTGTCGGTGTCGTCCATGGTGTGGCTGGCCCGCGACCCCTCCGCCCTGGCCCGGCAGATCCGCAGGCCGCTGCCGCGGCCGCCCGCGCCGCACACGCGCCGGGGCACCGCGTTCCACGCCTGGCTGGAGCAGCGGTTCGGCCAGCGCGCCGCCCTGTTGGACGAGCTGCCCGGCGCCGCCGACGAGACGGCGGGCCGGGACGAGGACCTCGCCGACCTCCAGAGCCGCTTCGAGGAGAGCGAGTGGGGCCCGCGCGTGCCCGTCGAGGTGGAGGTGCCCTTCGAGACGGTCATCGGCGACCGGCTCGTGCGGGGGCGCATGGACGCGGTCTTCCACGACCCCGCCTCCGGCCGCTACGACGTGGTGGACTGGAAGACCGGGAGCCCGCCCGGCAACGGCCCCGAGCGCCGCGCCGTGGGCGTGCAGCTGGCCGCCTACCGGCTGGCCTGGGCCGACCTGGCCGGGGTCGCCCTGGAGGAGGTGAGCGCCGCCTTCCACTACGTGCGGGCCGGGCTGACCGTGCGCCCCGCGGACCTGCTCGACGCCGAGGGGCTGGCCGCGCTCATCGACTCCGTCCCCGAACCCGGGTGAGAGCTCCGCCACCACCGCGGGTCGCCGTCCGTTCACCGGTGTGGTGGACAATGACCCGCGTGTCGATCCCAGGAATCCCCCAGGACAGCGGCGCCCCCGTGCGCGCGGGCGTCCCCGAGCACGGGCGCGTCCCCAAGTACTACGCGGTCCGGATACAGCTCACCGAGCTGGTGTCCGGGCTGACGGTGGGCCAGCCGCTGCCCACCGAGCGAGAGCTGGCCGAGCGCTTCGGCGCGGCCCGCGAGACGGTCCGCCAGGCGCTGCGCGACCTCCTGCTGGAGGGCAGGCTCAGCCGCCGGGGACGTGGCACGGTGGTGGCCGGACCCAAGCTGGAGCAGCCCCTGTCCCTGGCCAGCTACACCGAGGGCGTGCGCCGCCAGGGGCTGCGGCCGGGCCGCTCCCTCATCGACCTGCGCAGCTGGCCCTGCCCGCCCCGGCTGGCCGAGGAGCTGCACCTGAGCCCGGGCGAGCCGGTCTGGCACCTGGAGCGGGTGCTGCTGGCCGACGACGAGCGGGTGGGGCTGGAGTCCACCTACATCGCGGTGGCGCGCGTGCCCCGCCTGGACGTGGACTTCGACCCGGACTCCACCTTCTACGGCTACCTCGCCGACAGGGTCGGCATCACGTTCGGCGACGCCGACGAGCGCCTGGAGACCGTGCTGGCCGCCCCGCGCGAGGCCCTGCTCATCGGCACCCCTCCGGCGCTGCCGATGCTGCTCATCCACCGCGTCTCCCGGGACGAGAAGGGCGGCCCCTTCGAGCGGGTGCGCTCGCTCTACCGGGGCGACCGGTTCAGCTTCAGCGTCCACCTGGCCGGGGACGGGCGCGAGTAGGGGCGTCCGCCGGCGGACGCCGGAGCGCGGCCCCGCCCGCCGGGCACTTTTGTATCGGAATGATAACGGGTCTGGTCCAAAGTTTGACCCCGGTTCACCGGGGCGTCCCCGCCGCGCTCGGTCGCCTCCATCCGCACCGGCGAACCTCGGACCATGCGAGTGATCATCGTCGGTGCCGGAGTCCTCGGCACCATGCACGCCTGGCACGCCGTCTCCCGAGGCCACGAGGTCGTCCACCTCGAACGGGAGGCGGCCGCCCGCGGCGCCTCCGTCCGCAACTTCGGCCTCGTCTGGGTCGGCGGACGCGCCCCCGGCCCCGAACTGGAGGCCGCCCGCCGGTCCCGCGTCCTGTGGCAGGAGATCGCCGAGCGCGTCCCCGCCCTGGGCTTCCGGGCCTCGGGCTCCCTCACCGTCGCCACCACCGACCACGAGCTGGCCGTGGCCGAGGCGGCGGCCCGGGGCGGCGACGCCGCCGAGCGCGGCTACGAACTCCTCAGCCCCGAGCGGACCCGCGAGGTCAACCCGGCCCTGCGCGGCGACCACCTCGGCGCCCTGTGGTGCCGCAGCGACGCCCAGGTCGAACCCCGCACCGCCCAGGCCGCCCTCCAGGCCGAACTCGGCCGCAGCGGCCGCTACACCCTCCTGACCGGGCGCGAGGTCCGCGACCTGGCCGGACCGGGCGCCGTCCGCGACGACCACGGGCAGGTCCACCGGGGCGACGCCGTCGTCCTGTGCACCGGCGCCTGGCTCGGCGGCCTGGTCCGCGAGCTCGTCCCCGACCTGCCCGTGCGCCGCGTCCGCCTCCAGATGGCCCAGACCGGGCCCCTGGGCGAGACCCTCACCACCTCCGTCGCCGACGGCGACAGCTTCCGCTACTACCCCGCCTACCGGGGCCCCGAGCTGGACGCCCTCAACGAGGCCCAGCCCCAGCCGCCCACCGCGCGCGACCACCGCATGCAGCTGCTCATGGTCCAGCGCGCCGACGGCTCCCTGACCATCGGCGACACCCACGAGTACGACGCGCCCTTCTCCTTCGACACCGCCGAGGACCCCTACGAGCACCTCGCCGGGGTCGCCGGCCGCCTCCTGGGCCGACCGCTGCCCCCGATCCGCCAGCGCTGGGCGGGCGTCTACGCCCAGTGCGCCGACCCCTCCCGGGTCGTCCACCGCGCCCCCGTGGGCCCCGACGCCTGGCTGGTCACCGGACCGGGCGGGCGCGGGATGACCTGCTCCCCGGCCATCGCCGAGACCACCGCCAACGAACTGGGCTGGTAACCATGCACCCCACCACCGTCCCCGCCCCGCCCGTCGAACTCGTCGTCCTGGACATGGCGGGCACCACCGTCGCCGACGACGGCCTCGTCGAGGCGGCCTTCGAGGCGGCCCTGCCCGACCACACCCCCGAGGCCGTCGCGTACGTGCGCGCCACCATGGGCGAGTCCAAGATCACCGTCTTCCGCCACCTGTGCGGCGACGAGGATCGCGCCCAGGAGGCCAACCGCGCCTTCGAGCGGGCCTACGCCCGCCTGGTGGACGAGGGCCGCTGCGCGCCCCTGCCGGGAGCCGAGGACGCCCTGCGCGAGCTGCGCGCCCAGGGCCGCACGACCGCCCTGGCCACCGGCTTCTCCCGCGACACCCAGGAACGCATCCTGCGCGCCCTGGGCTGGAGGGAGACCGCCGACCTCGTCCTGTGCCCCGCCGACGCGGGCGGGCGCGGACGCCCCCACCCCGACATGGTGCTCACCGCCGCCCTGCGCGCGCGGGTCTCCTCCGTGGCCGCCGTCGCCGTCGTCGGCGACACCGCCTCCGACATCCGCAGCGGACGGAGCGCGGGGGCCTCGGTGGCCGCCGGGGTCCGCACCGGCGCCCACGACGACGAGGCCCTGCGCGCGGCCGGGGCCACCCACGTCCTGGACGGCGTGGCGGACCTGCCCGGTCTGCTCGCCGCGCGGGAGGGCTGAGGCGTGGGCATCCGCTTCGAACACGTCAG
The DNA here is from genome assembly GCF_028993595.1 of Nocardiopsis camelliae. GTDB lineage: Bacteria > Actinomycetota > Actinomycetes > Streptosporangiales > Streptosporangiaceae > Nocardiopsis > Nocardiopsis dassonvillei. The sequence continues at coordinate 5,456,785 of NZ_CP118614.1, read as the reverse complement.
CGTCGCCTACGGGGAGACCGTGGTCCTGGACGACCTCGACCTCACCGTCGAACCCGGCGAGTTCATGGCGCTGCTGGGCCCCTCCGGCTCGGGCAAGACCACCGCGCTGCGCGCCGTCGCCGGGTTCGTCCGCCCCGCCTCCGGGCGCGTCCTGCTCGGCGGACGCGACGTCACCGGCCTGCCGCCGCACCTGCGGGGCGTGGGCATGGTCGTGCAGAGCTACGCCCTCTTCCCCCACATGCGGGTGGACCAGAACGTCGCCTTCGGGCTGAGGGCGCAGGGCGTGCCCCGCCGCGAGATCGCCGGACGGGTCGCCGAGGCGCTGGCCATGACCGGGATGGGGGACTACGCGCGCCGCCACCCGCGCGAGCTGTCCGGCGGACAGCAGCAGCGGGTGGCCATCGCCCGCGCCCTGGCCATCCGCCCCGGCGTCCTGCTGCTGGACGAGCCGCTGTCCGCGCTCGACGCCCAGCTGCGCTCGGACATGCTCGCCGAGCTGGCCCGCCTGCACCGCGAACTGCCCGATGTCACGATCCTGTACGTCACCCACGACCAGAGCGAGGCGCTCACCCTGGCCGACCGGGTGGCGGTCCTGGACCGGGCCCGGCTGCGCGACTGCGACACGCCCCAGCGCCTCTACCAGCGCCCCCGGACGCCGTTCACCGCGCGCTTCGTCGGCGGCGCCAACCTGCTGCCCGCGCGCCTGGCCGACGGGCGCGTGCACTGCTGCGGGACCACCCTGGAGGCCGACCCCGCCGACCTGCCTCCCGGCACCGGCGACGGCGACGGGCTCCGCGTGTGCCTGCGCCCGCACCGGCTCACCCTCGGCGAGGGCGAGCACACCCTGGAGGGCCGGGTCACCGACGTCCAGTGGCGCGGCTCCGTCCACCGGGTCACCGCCCTGGTGGACGGCGTCCCCGTCACCGCCGAACTCCGGGAGATGCGCACCCCGCCCGAGACCGGTGCGGCGGTCACGCTCGGCTTCGCCCGCCGGGACGCCGTCCTGCTGCCGGAGGAGGAGGCCCCGTGAACGTCCGGACCGCGCCGACCCCGGCGGGAACTGAGTCCGCGCCCCCCGCGGGCCGGGACGCCCCGGCCCGGGCGCCCCGCGCCCTCCCCGTGTGGGTGTGGGCCGTGCCGCCCGTCGTGCTGCTCGCCCTGGTGTTCCTGTACCCGCTCCTGCTCGTCGCGCTGGAGTCGGTCACCGCGCCCGGGGGCGGGCTCACCCTCGCCCACCACGCCGACGTCCTGGGCTCGGAGTCCTTCCGGTCCGCGCTGGTCACCACCGTGTTCATCGCGGTCACCGCCACCCTGGGCTGCCTGGTCCTGGGCTTCCTCCTCGCCTTGGTCGTGGCGTTCGTGCCCTTCCCCGGCAGCGGGGCCACAGCCCGGTTCATCGACACCTACCTGTCCTTCCCGTCCTTCCTCATCACCCTCGCGCTGCTGTTCCTCTACGGCACCGTGGGCGTGGCCAACGGCGCGTGGACGGAGGTCACCGGCGCCGAGACCGGGCCGATCAGCTTCCTCGCCACGCCCTGGGGCGTGATCCTGGCGGAGATCACCTACTTCACGCCGTTCGTCATGCGGCCGCTGCTCGCCGCGTTCGCCCAGCTCGACACCGCGCAGATCGAGGTCGCCTCCTCCCTGGGGGCCCGCCCCCTCAGGATCGTGCGGGCCGTCATCCTGCCCGAGGCCCTGCCCGCGCTCGCCGCCGGAGGCGCTCTCGTGCTGGTGCTGTGCCTCAACGAGTTCGCGATCGTCCTGTTCACCGGGGCCAAGGACGTGGTGACCCTGCCGATGCTCGTCTACAGCGCGGCGATCCTGGAGGCCGACTACACCACCGCCTGCGTCGTGGCCACGGTCAACGCGGCACTGTCGGTCTCCCTCTACCTCGTCTACCGCGCGGCCACCGCACGGCTGCGCGCACCCTCCGGAGGCCGCCGTGCTCGTGCATAGCCGACCAGCCCGCCGGGTCGTGTGGGCGCTGTTCGCCGCGCTCGTCCTGCCCCTGTTCCTGCTCCCGCTCGGCGTCATCGTCACCGCGTCGGTGTCCACCAACTGGAGCGGCGTCCTGCCCTCGGGGCCCACCCTGGACAACTTCGCCGGGCTGTCGCGGGGCTCCACCCTGGAGGCGCTGCGCGTCAGCGTGGTCACCGCCGCCACCGCCAGCGTCCTGGCCCTGGTCGCCGGGACCTGGTCCGCGCTGACCGCGCACGCGCTGCGCCGACGCGGCAGGGCCGTCCTCGACGCCCTCTTCATGCTGCCCGTCGCGGTCCCCACGGTGGTCGTCGGCCTGGCCCTGCTGGTGGCCTTCAGCCAACCGCCCGTGCTGCTCAACGGCACCCAGACCATCGTGATCATCGCGCACACCGTGCTGGTGACGGCCTTCGCCCACCAGTCGGTCTCCGCCGCCCTGGACCGGCTCGACCCGGCCTACGCGCAGGTGGCCGCCTCCCTCGGCGCCCGCCCGGCGCGGGTGCTGTTCCAGGTGCGGCTGCCCCTGCTGCTGCCTTCTCTCAGCGCCGCCGCCGGGCTCTGCTTCGCCCTGTCCATGGGTGAGCTGAGCGCCACGATGATGCTCTACCCGCCCAGCTGGATGCCGCTGCCGGTCCAGATCTACGCCGCCACCGACCGGGGCGCCCTCTTCTCCGGGGCGGCCTCGGCCATCGTCCTGATGGCCACCACCCTGGCCGTCCTGCTGCTGCTGTCCCGCGTGCGCACCCGCGCCGCCTACCGCTGACCTCTTCTCCCAGGAAGGCCCGCCATGTCCGCCGTCCGCAAGACCGCCGCACGCGTGTCCGCCGCCACCGCCGCGTTCGCCCTCGCCGGAGCCCTGACCTCCTGCGCCGCCTCCGACCCCGCCGACACCGTCACCGTCTACACCGCCGACGGCCTGCGCAACGAGGAGGGCACCGGCTGGCTCGACCGGGTCTTCGCCGACTTCGAGGCCGAGACCGGGGTCACCGTCCAGTACGTCGAGGGGGGCTCGGGCGAGATCGTCCAGCGCGCCGGGCGCGAGACCGCGAACCCGCAGGCCGACGTCATCGTCACCCTGCCGCCCTTCATCCAGCAGGCCGACGGCATGGGCCTGCTCCAGGAGTACGAGCCGCAGGGCTCCGAGCACGTCGAGACCAAGGACCCCGACGGGAGGTGGACCACGATCGTCGACAACTACTTCTGCCTCACCTACAACACCGAGGAACTGGAGGAACCGCCCGCCACCTGGGAGGACCTGCTCGACCCCCGCTTCGAGGGCCGCCTCCAGTACTCCACGCCGGGCGTGGCGGGCGACGGCACGGCCGTGCTCATCCAGACCATGCACGACCTCGGCGGGCTGGAGCCCGCCATGGACTACCTCGGTGAGCTCCAGGCCAACAACGTCGGCCCGTCCTCCTCCACCGGCGCGCTCGGCCCCAAGGTGGACAAGGGCGAGCTGCTGGTCGCCAACGGCGACGTCCAGATGAACTTCGCCCAGGCCCGCACCATGCCCAACCTCGGCATCTGGTTCCCCGCTACCGAGGGAGGCCAGCCGACCACCTTCGCCCTGCCCTACACCGCCGGGCTGGTCGAGGGCGCGCCCCAGGCCGACCACGGCCGCGCCCTGCTGGACTTCCTGCTCTCCGAGGCCGCCCAGGAGCAGGTCGTCCCGGTCGCCGGGGGCTTCCCCGCCCGCACCGACGTCCCGGTGGAGGGCGAGGGCGCCGAGGAGCTGGAGGCGCTCATGGAGGGCGTGGAGGTCTTCGAGCCCGACTGGGACGACATCGACGCCAACCTGCCCGAGTACCTCGACGCCTGGCGCGAGGCCACCGGCAGCTGACGCCGGGCGCAACGTCATGAGCGCCAGCCTCGACGACATCGACCGGATGTTGGAGGAGGGCGGGTGAGGAAACCGGCCTTCCACGCCGAAGGCTGGGACGACCTCATGCGGTGGGTGGAGAACGACCGCCGCACGGCGAAGAAGGCCCGCAAGCTCATCGGGGAGGCCCTCCGGGATCCCTTCGGGGGAACGGGCGAACCCGAGCCGCTCAAACACCTGGGGCCGAACCGCTGGTCACGCCGCATCACCGGCGAACACGGCCTGGTCTACGTGGTGACGGACGAGGAGATCACGGTGTTGGGCGCCCGGGGCCACTACTGGCCCGGTCGCGGCCGCCGGTCCCGCGCGCCGGAGGAACCGCGCGCGGGGCCGGCGGGAGGGCTCAGATCACGCCGAAGACGAACCCGCCCGGGGCGGCGGAGTCCTCGCCGAAGAGGTACTCCCGGGCCGACAGGACGAACTCCGCGCGGCCGATGAACCCGTCACCGTCGGTGTCCAGGGTCCTGAACCGGTCCAGGGCGTCGGAGGGGGAGGCCCCCAGGACCTCGGCGTACCTGACGTACTCCGCCTCGCTGATCGACCCGCCGTCGTCGGTGTCGAGGAGGTCGAAGACCGCCTCGGCCACGCCCTCGGTCATGTTGAACCGGCTCCGGTCCTCGGAGGCCGCGTGCATCGCCGCGACGAACGCCTCCCGGTCCAGGCGCGCCTGCGCGGGCGAGCCGTGGCGGAGCAGCTCCAGCCAGAGCATCTGGTAGGAGGCGTGGACGGCCTGGGCCCGGCGGTCGCTCAGGTCCAGCGCGTAACCCTTCGTGTAGCGGTCGACCAGGCGCTGGTAGTCGTCCCAGGTGATGGCCCCGTCGCGGTCGGTGTCCAGCGTGTCGAAGAGGCGGCCGAACCTCTCGGCGACCGCGGTGGCGGGAACGGTGTCCACGTGCATTCCTCTCGTCGGCGGGCGGCGCGTCCCGCCCGTGCACCTTCGAGTGTCCCGCGCGCCGCGGGGTTCCCCGACCCCCGTGGCCCCGCCGCCCGGGCGGACGGGCTCCCGGCCCGCGTTCCGGGACGGTTCGCGCAGGTCCTAGGCTCGTTCCCGACAACGACGTCGAGCAAGGACGGTCCCATGGACGTACGCGCCCACATCGAGGCACACCGGGACGAGTTCGTCTCCTCCCTCAAGGAGTGGCTGGCGATCCCCTCCATCTCCGCCGACCCCGCGCACCACCCCGACGTGGTCCGCTCCGCCCGGTGGCTCGCCGACCACCTCACCGCGACCGGCTTCCCCACCGTCGAGGTGTGGCAGACCCCCGGCCTGCCCGCCGTGTTCGCCGAGTGGCCCGCCGCCGACCCCGACGCCCCCACGGTGCTCGTCTACGGACACCACGACGTCCAGCCCGTCGACCCGGTCCAGGAGTGGGAGACCGACCCGTTCACGCCCACCGAGCGCGGCACCTCCCTGTTCGCGCGCGGGGCCTCCGACGACAAGGGGCAGGTGCTCTTCCACGCCCTCGGCGTGCGCGCCGCCCTGGCCGCCTCCGGCGCCGACGCCCCGCCCGTCACGATCAAGCTGCTCGTGGAGGGCGAGGAGGAGTCGGGCTCGGTTCACTTCGCCGACCTGATGCGCGCCAACCGCGACCGCCTGGCCTGCGACGTCGTCGTCATCTCCGACACCACCATGTGGGCGGCCGACACCCCGTCCATGTGCGTGGGCATGCGCGGCCTCACCGACGTGGAGATCAGCCTGTACGGCCCCGAGCGCGACCTGCACAGCGGCTCCTTCGGCGGCGCCGTGCCCAACCCGCTCAAGGCCATGAGCGACCTGCTGTCCGGCCTGCACGACGAGGACGGCCGGGTGGCGGTCCCCGGCTTCTACGACGGGGTGGTCGAGGCCAGCCGGGAGGAGCGCGAACTCATCGCCCGGCTGCCCTTCGACGAGCGCGAGTGGCTGGCCACCGCCGCCTCCACCGCCGCCTGGGGCGAGAAGGGCTACAGCACGCTGGAGCGGATCTGGCTGCGCCCGACCGCCGAGATCAACGGCATGTGGGGCGGCCACACCGGCTCGGGCGGCAAGACCATCGTCCCGCGCTCCGCGCACGCCAAGGTCAGCTTCCGCCTGGTTCCCGGCCAGGACCCGCTGCACGTGCAGGACCGCGTCCGCGCCCACGTCGAGGCCGCCGTCCCCGAGGGCCTGCGCGCCGAGACGGAGTTCGGCGGGCCGGGCGTGCGCGCCTGCGCCTCCGACCTGTCCTCCACCGCGCTAAAGGCGGCCCGCTCGGCCATGGAGCGCGCCTTCGGCACCCAGGTCCTGTTCACCCGCGAGGGAGGCAGCGGACCCGAGGCCGACATCGCCGACATCCTCGGGGCGCCGCTGGTCTTCCTCGCCGTCGGCCTGGACGAGGACCGCATCCACGCCCCCAACGAGAAGGTGGAGGTCCCCCTGCTGCTCAAGGGCGCCGAGAGCGCCGCGTACCTGTGGGAGGAACTCGGCGGCGTCGTCTGAGCCGCGACCGCGCGGCGCCGGGGCCCGACCCGCACACGGGCCCGCCCCCGCCCGCGGGGGCCCGCCGCGCACGGGGGGACCGCGCCAGGATGCGCGCGGCCCCGACCGGTGTTATGCACGTTGTGGACACGGGCCCCGCCAGGCGGCCCGCCGACCCGGAAGGACCCATGGACGCCGACGCGACTCCCTCCCTCTCACGCTTCTCCGTCGACCCCGCCGCGCACCGGCGCCTGGACGGGGAGTGGCTGGCCGAGGCGTGGGCCGCCCCCGGCACCCGGGTGCTCGTCCTGGAGGGCGGGGACCCCGTCGCCCACGGCTGGCGGGCGGTCATGGCCAAGCAGTCCCGGGCCCTGATCACCACCGGGGACGACCCCGAACTCGTCCTGGTACCCCCGGACGAGGCGCCCGAGGGCGAGCGCTACCTGCTGGGCACCGACGGCCGGGACGCCTACTTCGCGGTCCGCTCCGGCCGGGACCTCGCCGCCACCGAACGGACCGCCCCGGCCTCCCTGCGCGAGATCGGCGCGCTGCTGGGCGACCGCGACACCGGGCTGATGACCCGCGCCGTCGCCCTCGCGAACTGGAACGCCACCCACGGCTTCTGCCCCCGCTGCGGCTCCCGCACCACCGCGGCCGCGGCCGGGCACGTGCGCGTGTGCGAGCGGGAGGGCACCGAGCAGTACCCCCGGATGGACCCGGCGGTGATCATGCTGGTGCACCGCGAGCGCGACGGCCGCGAGGAGATGCTGCTCGGCAACAACCCGAACTGGGACTCCCGCCGCTTCTCGGTGCTGGCCGGGTTCGTGGACGCGGGGGAGTCGCTGGAGCAGGCCGTGGTCCGCGAGGTCGCCGAGGAGGCGGGGATCGTGGTCGAGCGCCCGCGCTACCTGTCCTCGCAGCCCTGGCCCTTCCCGCGCAGCCTGATGGTGGGCTACACCGCGCGGGCCGTGGGCGAGACCGAGCGCACCGACGACGAGATCGGCGTCACCCGGTGGTTCACCCGCCCCGAACTGGCCGAGGCCGTGCACGCGCAGGAGATCCTGCTGCCGGGGCGGGTCTCGATCGCCCGCACCCTCATCGAGCACTGGTACGGCGCGGAGCTCCCCGGCGGCTGGTGACCCCGGACCGGTCGACCCGACCGGTCCCGCGGCGGCCGGGAGCCGCCGCCCGCGGGGTCGGTGCCGGGCGCGGGGACGCCGCGCCCGGGGCGGGGCCGGGGCCTCGGGGTTCCGCGCGGGGCCCCGCCCGGCCCGTCGCCGCGCTAGCGCGAACCGGGCGAGGCGCCCAGTTCGTCGGGCAGCACGGTGAGGGGGCTCGTGCTGCTCTCCACCACGTCCCGCGCCAGGTCGGCCACCTTGCGCCCGCGCGAGCGCGCCGAGGAGCGCAGCCGCTCGAAGGCCTCGCGGGGCGCCATCGTGTGCCGCTCCGCCAGGACCCCGATCGCCTGCTCCACCACCACGCGCGACTGCAGCGCGTGCTCCAGCTGCGCGATGGTGTGCCGCAGCCGCTCCACCTCCGAAGCGCCCTCCGGGGCCCGGCCGGGCGCCTGGGAACGCGGGGTCCGGTCCCCCGACTCGCCGGTCAGCAGGTCCGCCAGGACCATCGCGCTCACCAGGTCGGGCACCTCCTCGCCGCCGCCCACCCGCCACCCGGCCGGGGTGCGGCGGACCACACCGGTGTCCATCGTGTCGGCGACCGCAATGTCATGAGGCCTCATGTCCTCCCCCAACTCCACACTCCCCGTCGTCATCGTCCGAGCCCTTCGCGACCCGAGCGCCGTCGGAGGTGCACCGCCGACGGCGGGCCCCGCGGTGCGGGCCGCGGGGCCCGCCCCGGGGGGCGGCCCTGCGGCCCGCGTACCGTCCTACGACAGCTCGGCCAGTTTCTGCTTCACCTGAGCGAGCGACGGGTTGGTCATCGCCGCGCCGTCACTGAAGACCAGCGTCGGAACCGTCTGGTTGCCGTTGTTGGCCTTCATGACCAGTTCGGCGGCATCCGGGTGCTCCTCGATGTTCACCTCACGACCGGTGATCCCCTCGCGGGCGAGCTGGCTCTTGAGCCGCTTGCAGTACCCGCACCAGGGGGTGGTGTACATCGTGAACTGTTCGGTCGCCGCGCTCGTCATGTCGCTCACGTCCTTCTTTCGTCTACGGTCGATGGGTCGGTCCGGTCATCTCAACACCGAGGGGTCCGGACCGCTTCCCGGGACCGCGCGACACAACGTGGGACGCCTCACAGGACCAACTGGTTCTGGAATGTCTGATGTGCCTCCCGCGGCCCCGGCGGCGGGCACGGGGTCCGATCCGCTCCCCGTCACGGCCGATACTTGAGAGACTGGGACCCCATCCACCCCGACCCTACGCAGGAGCACCATGGATCCCGACCGCGTCCTGGAGGGACTGGACCCGGAGCAGACCCAGGCCGCACGCGCGCTGCGCGGCCCCGTGTGCATCCTGGCCGGTGCCGGAACGGGCAAGACCCGGGCCATCACCCACCGCATCGCGTACGCGGTCTCCAGCGGTGTGGTCGCCGAGCAGCAGGTCCTCGCGGTCACCTTCACCGCGCGCGCCGCCGGGGAGATGCGCGGCAGGCTGCGCGCCCTGGGCGCCCCCCGCGTGCAGGCCCGCACCTTCCACGCCGCCGCCCTGCGCCAGCTCTCCTTCTTCTGGCCCCAGGTCGTGGGCGGGGAGAAGCCCACCCTCATCGAGAGCAAGCTCCCGGTGGTCTCCCGCGCCGCCCACTCGGTAGGCCTGCAGCCCGACCGCAACGGCCTGCGCGACCTGGCCGGGGAGATCGAGTGGTCCAAGGTCACCCAGGTGCGCCCCACCGACTACGACAAGGCCGTGGTCAAGGCGGGCCGCCAGCCCCCGATGCCCGCGGGCGAGGTGGCCCGGGTCTTCGAGGCCTACGAGGACCTGCGCCGCGAGCACAACCTCCTCGACTTCGAGTCCATGCTCGAACTCACCGCCGGCATGATCACCGAGTACCCGGCCATCGCCCAGCGCGTGCGCGAGCAGTACCGGTACTTCGTCGTCGACGAGTTCCAGGACGTCAACCCGCTCCAGCGCCTGCTCCTGGACGCCTGGCTGGGCGACCGCGACGACCTGTGCGTGGTCGGCGACCCCAGCCAGACCATCTACTCCTTCGCCGGGGCCACCCCCGGCTACCTGACCGGGTTCGGCGCCCGCTACCCCCACGCCACCGTGGTCCAGCTGGTCCGCGACTACCGCTCCACCCCCCAGGTCGTGCGGGTGGCCAACCACGTCATCGCCCACGCGCGCGGCACGACCTCCGCCCAGCACCTGACCCTCCAGGCCCAGCGCCCCGACGGCCCCGACCCCATGTACCAGGAGTACGACGACGAGCCCGCCGAGGCCACCGGGGTCGCCCGCAAAATCAGCGTCCTGCTGGAGGGAGGCACCCCGGCCAGCGAGATCGCGGTGCTCGTGCGCACCAACGGCCAGTCGGCCTCCTACGAGCAGGCGCTGACCGACGAGGGCGTGCCGTTCACGATGCGCGGGACCACCCGGTTCTTCGAGCGCCCAGAGATCAAGCAGGCCGTGCACACCCTGCGCGGCGCCCGGCACGGGGCGGCGGGGGAGGAGGCCGAGCCCCTGGTGCGCACCGTCCGCCAGCTCCTCGGACAGCTCGGCCTGACCGAGAGCGCGCCCGAGGGGCGCCAGGCCCGTGAACGCTGGGAGTCGCTGTCCGCGCTGGCCCAGCTGGCCGAGGACATGGCCGCCGCGCCGCGCCCCGACGGCGCGCCGGTGACCATGGCCGACCTCGTGGACGAGCTCGACGTGCGCATGGCCACCGAGCACGCGCCCGGCTTCGAGGGCGTCACCATCGCCTCCCTGCACGCGGCCAAGGGCCTGGAGTGGGACGCCGTCTTCCTGGTCGGCCTCACCGAGGGCATGATGCCGATCATCTACGCCGAGACCGACGAGCAGGTGGAGGAGGAGCGCCGCCTGTTCTACGTGGGGGTCACGCGGGCCCGCGAACACCTGGCGATGTCGTGGTCCCTGGCCCGCTCGCCCGGCGGCAGGAAGACCCGCAAGCCCTCCCGCTTCCTCGACGGCCTGCGCCCCGCCTCCCCGTCCACCGCCTCCCGGCGCGCCGAGCGCCGCAAGGGCGGCGTGACCCGCTGCCGGGTGTGCTCGGCCACCCTCACCGACGCGGCCGAGCGCAAGCTGGGCCGCTGCCTGGACTGCCCCTCCAGCTACGACGAGGCCCTGCTGGAGCGGCTGCGCGACTGGCGCCGCGCGTGCGCGCAGGAGCAGAAGGTGCCCGCCTACGTGATCTTCACCGACGCCACCCTCCAGGCCGTCGCCGAGCAGGAGCCCGGCAGCCTCACCCAGCTCGCGGCCGTGTCCGGTGTCGGCGCGGTCAAGCTCGATCGCTACGGTGAGGCGGTACTGGCGCTGGTGGCCGGAGCGGACCCGGCGGACGTCGCCGACGGCCGGACCGAGGACGACGGGGAGGAAGCGGCGGATGAGTGAGAGCGCCGACGCGCAGGCGCGGGGCCAGTCCCTCGCCGACCTGCTGACCGTGCTGGACCTGGAGCGGATCGAGGACGACATCTTCCGGGGCAGCAGCCCCGAGGAGGGCCCCCAGAGGGTGTTCGGCGGCCAGGTCGCGGGCCAGGCGCTGGTCGCGGCGGGGCGCACCGTCCCCGCCGAACGCCACGTGCACTCCCTGCACGCGTACTTCATACGCCCCGGCGACCCCTCGGTGCCCATCGTCTACGAGGTGGACCGCGTCCGGGACGGCCGCTCCTTCACCACCCGGCGGGTGGTGGCCATCCAGCACGGCAAGCCGATCTTCACCCTGTCGGCCTCCTTCCACAAGGAGGAGCCGGGCCTGGACCACCGGATCCCGATGCCCGACGTCCCGCCGCCTGAGGAGCTGCCGAGCACGCGCGAGCGCTTGCGGGAGGCCTTCGGGCGCGTGCCGGGGTTCGTGCGCTGGCACCCCATCGAGCTGCGCCCGGTGGGACCGCTGTCCTACGAGGCCGAGCGCGACCCGCGGCTGCGCACCGCCAACAACCCGGTGTGGCTCAAGGTGGACGGCCAGCTGCCCGACGACCGCCTCACCCACGTGTGCCTGATGACCTACGCCTCGGACATGACCCTGCTGGACACCGTGCTGCTGCGCCACGGCCGCTCCTTCGCGGGGATCTCCATGGCCAGCCTGGACCACGCGATGTGGTTCCACCGGCCGTTCCGCGCCGACGAGTGGCTGCTGTACGCGCAGGAGGCGCCGACCGCCCAGGGCGCCCGCGGTCTGGCGCGCGGGCTGGTCTACACCCGCGAGGGCGAACTCGTGTGCTCGGTGGTGCAGGAGGGCCTGATCCGGGTGGTGGACGCCGAGGGCTGGTCCGACACCCTTCCGGAGCCGTTCTAGGCGGTGCCCCTCCGGGTCCGCGCCCGCGCGCCCGCCGGGTCCTGCGGGCCGGAGCCCGGAGCCCGGCCGGCGCGGAGCGCGCCAACGGCCCGGTCCGGGCCCGCGGACGCGGACAGGCCCCGGTCACGGTGCGCACCGTGACCGGGGCCTCGCCGTCTCGGCGTGCGGGGTGTCGGCAGGGCGCTCGGGGGATGCGCAAAGGCAACGCCTCCGGACGCCGCGGCATTCCCGCGAACCCCTGACCGGATGCGGACGTTTCCGCAGGTCAAAAATGGGTTGCTCTCTTTCTGCGCCAGCCCATAGTGTGTACCCCGTCGCAATGACCGCTCCCGGCGCGGGTGCAAGATCCCGTCGCCCGACAGTGAAGGAGGTGCCCGATCCAATGACCAGCATCACGGAGACCACAGGCTTCGTCACCGGCTTCGCCATGCCGTCGCGTCAGCTGTCCCCGACCGCTGTTCAGGGCAACCTCCTGGGCGGTCACACGGATGTCCTCGCCGTCTACGGCGGGACCACCGTCGGCAACGTCGGCACCGGGATCCACGGATCCCGTTCCCCGCTGATGGTGTCCCAGGTCGAGCGGACCGTCCTCGGCGACGGCAGTGGTGTGTCCGTCGAGTCCGGGCTCGCCCTTGATCGCGGCAAGCGCCAGACGCAGCACGCAGCAGAAGCTACCCAGCGCCCGTACGGCGCATCGGGGGAGTGTCCACGGAGGATTCCGGCCTAGAGCAGGACAGGCCGAGAGTTTCGACCGTGGCCGCGGACCCCGACAGGGGCCGCGGCTTTCTTTGTATCTTCGCCAGCTCCCCGTCCCCCAGGGACGAGGGAGAGGGCGGCGGCATCGCAAGTCCAGGTCCCCCACCGGACCGGTTCCGGTGACCAGTCACCGACCGCGTTGTACGAAACGATCAAAGATCTTGGAGGGCACCGATGCTTGCGTCGGTCCTGGAAACGCCCTGGATGGGCGACACCGAAGTTCCCTGCCGCCTGGAGCCCGACCTGTTCTTCGCCGAGGCGCCCGCCGACGTCGAGGCGGCCAAGGCCGTCTGCGGCGCGTGCCCCGTGCGGGAGCAGTGCCTGGCCGACGCCCTGGAGCGCGGTGAGCCCTGGGGCGTCTGGGGCGGGCAGCTGCTCGTCTCCGGACAGGTCGTGGCGCGCAAGCGCCCCAGGGGCCGCCCCCGGAAGAACCCCGCTCCGGTCGCGGCCTGACCGTTCCAGCCACAGCCCCACCCCACCTCCGCGGACACGAAGGACGAAGACAGATGATGATGGAACTCATGCGCGTGGTCGAGCGGACCGACGTCGAGACGCGTGAACAGCAGGGCAGAAGGCTCACCGCCCGCCAGCTGCGCGCCCGCCAGCGCGAGGAGCGCCGTGCCGAACAGGCGCTCACGGAAATCGCGTGGTCACGTCTGTGTTGACGTGACGGGACGCGCGGCGCCCTGATCTGACCACGGGCCGGGCGGGACTCCTCCGGGGGTCACCGTCCGGTCTCTTTTGTGTATCCGAAAGGGCGCCGGAACACCTCGGCGGGCCCCGTCGTGGTCCGCCGCACAGCCGAAAAACGACCCTGGTCAGGGCGGAATGTGCTACCGTACCGTGTTTTCCGGTTACGCTCCGGGAGTCGGGACAGACACGAGATCGGTGACATAACAGGACAGGACACACCTGTCCTGGAGCGCCTCGCTGGGCTACCGTAAACTTCGTGCCCTCGAACACCAAAGTCGAGGTACGACGCAGTCCTCGTCGCCGACGCACGGTGTCGGCCTACAGGGACGGGGACACCACGGTCGTCCTCGTGCCCGCGACGTTCTCCCGCGCAGAGGAAAAGCGCTGGGTGGGCCGCATGCTGCAACGACTGGAGGCCCGCGAGGGGCGCCGCAACCCCGGCGACGCCGAACTCCACGAGCGCGCGCTCGAACTGGCCCGCCGCTACCTGGGCGGCACCGAACTCCCCGAGAGCGTGCGCTGGGTGGACAACCAGAACTCGCGCTGGGGGTCGTGCACCCCCGAGACCCGCACGATCCGCATCTCCCGCCGCGTCGCCGGAATGCCCTCGTGGGTCGTGGACTACGTGCTCATGCACGAACTCGCGCACCTGTTCATCCCGCACCACGGCCGGGAGTTCTGGGACCTGGTGCGCCGCTACCCCAAGGCCGAGCGGGCCCGCGGCTACCTGGAGGGCTTCAGCGCCGCCTCCCGAGCCGAGTCCGACGACCCCTGCGGAGCAGGGGAGGACGAGGAGGAGCTCGACGCCGCAGAGGTCGCCTTCGACGAGTGAGTCCGGCCGCGCGCCGGAGGGGTGGGCGCCGTCACCGATGCGGACAGGGACAAAAGGCCTTTTTCGCCCTTGGTGCTCTCCTCTTTCCGTGCGTTCCGGGGTATTTTTCTGCGGTCACGCGGGCCGCGGGCCCCACCGAACCGGAACGGACACCCACCCCCATGAGGACACTCAAGAAGACCCTGGCCACCGCCGCCGCGACCCTGACGCTCCTGGCCGCCGGCGTCGTCACCGCCTCCCCGGCCAGCGCCGCCGCCTACAACGGGGCCTGCGGCTCGGGCTACTCGGTGGTCAACTCGGCCCCGGTCCGTTTCGACCTGGGAACCGTGTTCCTGACCTACAACAGCTCCAACGGCTACAACTGCGTGGTCACCGTCCGCAGCGCCGACAGCGACGGCTTCGCCATGCCGATGAGCGCGGGCCTGCGCCGGGCGGGGGACGGCGGCTCCTTCGTGTCGGACACGGGCGAGTACAGCTACTACGCCGGTCCGGTGTACGTGTACGCCAGCGGCTCCTGCGTCGACTGGCGGGGGCTCATCGGCAACCAGGCCACCGAGCGCTACGCCACCAACTGCGGCTGACCCGAAGCCGACGGCCCCGCCGACCGGCGGGGCCGTTCGCGTGCCGCGGGACGGCGGAGACGCGCGTCAGCGCGTGCCCGCGGCCCGGGTCGGCGGGCGCCAGCCGCGCCGCCGCGGCCGACGTCGACGGGTGCCCGAGACGCGCGTCAGCGCGTGCCCGGGTCCGTGCCCGGATGCGGGGCGGACGAACGCAGGTGGCGGCCCACCGCCTCGGCGGCGGCGCGCACCAGCGAACGGCACACCTCGTCGGAGGGCTCGGGCAGGTCGTCCACCGGGAACCAGCCGAGGTCGGCCGACTCGTCGGGGTCGCGCACCAGCACCGCGTCCTCGGGAGCGAGGGCCGCGTACTGCACGTCCAGGTGGAAGCTGCCGCCCCCGCAGGGCACCGCGTGGCGGTCCAGCCCGACGGGCTCGGGCAGCAGGGTGAGCCCCCGGATGCCCGACTCCTCGGTGGCCTCGCGCAGTGCCGCCGCGCCCAGGGTGGCGTCCTCCGGCTCGCAGTGCCCGCCGGTCTGCAACCAGATCCGGTGGATCCGGTGCAGGGTGAGCACCGCCCGCGAGCCGTCGGCGGAGATGATCGCCGTGCTGGCCGTCACGTGGCCGGGCAGGCAGGAGCGCCACATCCCGTCCCCGTGCGCCTCCAGGTGGTCCAGGTAGGAGCGGCGCAGCTCCTCCTGCCGGGCGTCGGGCGCGGTCCACGCGCCCAGCACCGCCCGGGCGTCCGCGTGCAGCGACACCTACGCGCCCTCTCCCCGGTCGTCGTCCCCGTCGCCGTCCCGGTCGGCGCCGGAGGAGCCCTCGCCGGAGGAACCCTCCGCGGACGCGTCCCCGTCGGTCCCCGCCTTCCGGCCGGGGGCGTCCCCGGTCAGGGAGGAGATGTCGAAGTCGGCGTCGCCGAACCCGTCACCGCCCCCGCGCACGAAGCCCTCGGGATCGTCCAGGTCGTCGCCGGTGGGCATCAGGTCCGGGTGCTCCCAGACCGCGTCCCGGCCCTCCACGCCGCGCGCCTCCTCCAGGGCCGACCACAGGGCGGACGCCTCGCGCAGACGGCGCGGGCGCAGCTCCAGGCCGACCAGGGCGGCGAACGTGTGCTCGGCGGGCCCGCCGGTCGCCCGGCGGCGCCGGGTCGCCTCGGCCAGGGCGTCCGCCTGCGGCAGACGGCCGGACACCGCGGACGAGACCACGGTGGCCACCCAGCCCTCGATCAGTGCCAGGGTGGTCTCCAGCCGGGCCAGCGCCGCCTTCTGCTGCGGTGTGTCCTCGGGCTGGAACAGCCCCTCGCCCCCGACACCGCCCAGGGCCTCCTGGAGCGCCTCGGGGTTGGTGAGGTCGATCCCACCGAGCCGGTCCTCCAGGCCGCTGATGTCGAAGGACATCCCGTCCGCGTACTCGTTGACCAGCCGGGACACGTGCGAGCGCAGCCACGGCACGTGCGAGTACAGCCGGTGCACGGCGGCCTCGCGGGCGGCCAGGTACAGGCGCACCTCCTCCTCGGGGACCTCCAGGCCCTCACTGAAGCGCGCCACGCCGGAGGGCAGCAGCGCCGCACGGCCCTCACCGGCCAGGGGCAGCCCGATGTCGGCGGTGCCGACCACCTCGCGGGACAGCTCGCCCACGGCCTGGCCGGCCTGGCGGCCGACCATCATGCTGCCCATCTGCTGGATCATGCCCAGCAGCGGACCGGCCACGGACTGCATCTCCTCGGGCAGGTTCTGCCCCATCGAACGGACGGTCTTGCTGGTCAGCGGGTCGCACAGCTGCACCCACGAGTCCATCGTCCGCTCGATCCACTCCGACCGGCTCCAGGCCTGGGTGGTGTGGACGCCCGACGGCAGGTCGGTAGCCTGGTCGAGCCACAGGTCGGCCAGGCGCAGGGCCTCCTCGACCCTGGCGTAGTCGGACGCCGGAACGCTCGGATCGCCCTCCTGGGCGACCGTCTGGCGCGCGACGTCCTTGGCCATGTCCCAGTTCACCCCGGACGACGACTTCTGGTCGCCTCCGGGCCCGGGACCGGGTTGGGCCGACATCATGTCGGCGAACTGACGCAGCATGTTGGCCATCTGCTGCGGGTCGCCGAACGGGAAGCCGTCCGGCGTTCCGGATCCTCCTCCGCCCGGGCCGCCGCTGCCGGCACCCGAGCCGGAGTCGCCAGAACGGCGTCCGGACTCGTCATCGGGATCGTTCGGCATGCTGAAACCGAATGGCAGGTCGCTCACAATCAGACCTCAGGCAGGATTAGGTTTGGTCTCCACTGTCACGTTAGCTGGGAGTCGCCCGGAGTGAATACCGAAAGCAGCCAGGTTCGCCCAGAGCACAGCCCCTCCGAGGGAGCGGGCACGGTGGTCGCTGTCACCGGTGCCGCCTCCGGGGTGGGCCGGCTCCTCGTGCAACGCCTGGCCGCGCCGGAGAGTTCCGCCCGCCTGCGCGAGGTCGTGGCCATCGACGCCGAACTCGCCGACCTGCGCGGCGTCACCTGGCGCGTCGCCGACGTGTGCGACCCCGGGCTGGTCTCCCGGCTCGGCGGGGTCGACGTGCTCGTGCACACCGCCGACGACCGCTCCCTGGAGACCCGGCCCGCCCGGCGCCGCGCGCACAACATCCGCGCGGCCCAGACGGTCCTGACCGCTGCCGCGGCCTCGGGGGTCCCCCGCGTCATCCTGGTCACCAGCACCGTGGTCTACGGCGCCGCCCCCGACAGCCCCGTGCCCCTGGCGGAGAACGCGCCGCGCGTGTCCGACAACAGCGAGGGGCTCATGGGCGACTTCGCCGAGATCGAGGACCTCGCCGAACGCGCCCGCCGGGCCCATCCCAGCCTCACCGTCACCGTCGTGCGACCCGCCCCGCTCGTGGGGCCCGGGCTCGACACCCTCCTCAGCCGCCACTTCTCCGCCCCGCGCCTGCTCACCGTCAAGGGGCACGAACAGCACTGGCAGTTCTGCCACGAGGACGACCTGGCCAGCGCCCTGGCCTTCTGCGCCCTGCACGGGGTGGACGGGCCCGAGGGCGTGGTCGCCGTGGCCAGCGAGGGCTCCCTCACCCAGGACGAGGTGGAGTCCGTCGCCGGGATGAAGCACTTCGAGGTGCCCGCCAACCTGGCCTTCGGTGCCGTCCGCCGCCTCCACCAGGCCCGGATCACCCCGGCGGCCGAGGGCGAGCTGAAGTTCCTCGTCTACCCGTGCGTGGTGGACTGCGCGGTGCTGCGCGAGGCCGGGTGGAAGCCCGCCCACGACAACGAGTCCGCCCTGTCCGCCCTCCTGGAGTCGCGCAGCGGCAGGCCCGCCCTGGTCGGCCGCAGCCTGGGCCGCAAGGAGGTCACCATCACCGCGGCGGGCGCCGCCGGAGCCGCCGCTGCGGCCATCGGCACCGCCGCCGCCATCCGCCACCTGCGCAGGCGCAAGGGGGCGTGAGGCACGGATCCGCCCGAACCCCGCCGTCTCCGGAGCACCTGCGCGTGCGTCGGAACGCGCACCCGTGTCCCCACATGGGGGAACATCCGGTTGATACGGTCATGACGTGGAAGAGATCACTCTCGCGTCAGTACGCGACACCCCCCTGTCGGTGGACGAGGTCCTCGCCGCGGTCTCCGACCCGCGCGCGGGCGGCACCGCGGTCTTCGTCGGCACCGTCCGCGACCACGACCACGGCCGCGACGTCGCCCGCCTGGCCTACTCCGCCCACCCGACGGTGGAGGCCCAGCTGCGGGTCGTCATGGAGAAGGTCCTCAGCGACACCTCCGTCCCGGGCCGCCCCGTGGTGCGGATGGCCGCGACGCACCGGGTCGGCCAGTTGGAGATCGGCGACGTCGCGGTGGTCGTGGCCGCGGCGGCCGCGCACCGCCAGGAGGCCTTCGAGGCCTGCCGCCGCCTCATCGACGACCTCAAGGCCCAGGTGCCCATCTGGAAGCAGCAGGACTTCGAGGACGGTCGCAGCGAGTGGGTGGGCGCCCCCTGACCGCCCACGGCGGCCGGGCGGGCCGGAGGGAGGGCGGACCCCCGCCGGTCCGGACGCGGCAATAGGCTGGGGGGCATGCTCCGTCGTGCCATGACCCTCGTCGTCGCGCTCGTCCTCCTCGTGGGGCTCGGGATCGGCAGCCTCTACCTGCCCGTGCCCTACCTGGTCGCCGCGCCGGGCCTGACCGTGAACACCGTCGGGCAGACCGACCGGGGGCCGGTCATCGAGGTCGAGGGCGCCGAGAGCTACGAGCACGACGGCACCCTGTCCATGGTGACCGTGCAGTACGCGGGCGGACCCCAGCACCGGCTCGACTTCCTCACCGTCGTCACCGCCTGGCTCTCGCCCACCCAGGCGGTCCTGCCCGAGGAGCTGCTCTTCCCCGCCGGGCGCACGCCCGAGGAGGTCACCGAGCGCCAGACGGTGCAGATGAACGACTCGCAGACCGACGCCACCGCCGCCGCGCTCACCCAGCTCGGCATGGAGTACGAGGCGGTCCCCGTGGTCAGCGGCACCGTCGAGGGCATGCCCGCGCACGGCGTGGTGGAGGCGGGCGACGCCGTCGTGGCCGTGGACGGCGAGCCGGTGCCCACCCGGGGCGGCGACCCCGACGTCCCCGCCGGCAGCGGCGCGGTCGTGGAGATGGTCGGCGACCGCGAGCCCGGCGACCCGGTCGGGCTCACCCTGGAGCGCGACGGCGAGACCGTGGAGGTGGAGGTCGCCAGCGAGGAGGGCGACTCCGGCGGCGCGGCGATCGGCGTGCTCATCGCCGACGAGACCGACTTCCCCGTGGACGTGGAGATCACGATCGGCGACATCGGCGGGCCCAGCGCGGGCATGATGTTCGCGCTCGGGATCATGGACCGGCTCAGCGAGGAGGGCCTCACCGGCGGCGCGGACGTGGCCGGTTCGGGCACCATCACCGCCGACGGCCGGGTGGGCGGGATCAGCGGCATCCCGCAGAAGATGGTCAGCGCCCAGCGCGACGGCGCCGAGTACTTCCTCGTGGCCGCCGAGAGCTGCTCCCAGGTCGCCCAGTCGGCCGCCTACGGCGAGCTGGAGGTGGTCCGGGTGGAGACCCTCGACGACGCGGTCGGGGCCCTGGAGACCATCCGCACCGGCGAGGGCGAGCTGCCGCGCTGCGAGTAGGGGCGCGGCGCCCCTCCCGGGCTCCGGCCCGTGCCCGGCCATCCGCGACGGAGGGGACCCCGGGCGCACCCCGCCTCGCGCGGGCGCGCCCGGGGCCCGCGGGCCCGGATCAGTCCTGTCCGGACTCCTCGTCCAGGTCCAGGGTCAGCGCCAGCGCGGAGGTCAGCGCCGGGATGAGGTCCGCCCCGTTGAGCACCTCGGACTCGCTGTCGTGGCTGCGCATGCGCATCGCGCAGTGCCGCGAGCCGTCGCGCAGCACGCCGGCGACCATGCGGATCTCCTCGGTCTCGCGGCCGGAGGAGCCCGGCCGCTCGTCCGGGGCCAGGGTCTCGTCCGTGCCCTTGACCACCAGGCGCTCCATCACCAGCGCGCACCCGGCCACGCCCTCCGGCCACAGGATGCGGCCCAGCGCCTCCTCCAGCGGGACGTCGGCGGGCAGCTGCTCCTGCTCGACGGGGGTCAGCTCGTCGGGGTCGGCGGGGGAGTCGATGCCCAGCAGGCCGGCCAGCGCGGGCTCCGCCCGCAGCAGCTCCGCGGTCGGCACCAGGGCGTACAGGCCCAGCGGCCGGTCCCAGCCCTGCTCGGCTGCGTGGCGTTCGAGGTCCATGACGGCTTCGCGAATGTTCGACACGTTTCCATAGTGACCGATGCGGGAAGCGCGACGCCCCTGTTTTCGGACAGTAGGGTCGCCACGTGGCCTTCCGGATGCGACTCCGATACAGCAACGATGCAGCCTTGTCACCCGGACGAGGGCCGTTTCGGGAACCCGGGGGCCACCGATTAAGTTTTCAGTAACAGAGCGCCACACGCGCACCCGTACGCACCTACCAAGCCAGAACGAGGGGGAGGCGTGAGCTTCCGATCGCCCGGCGCACCACCTGCGCGTATGCCTCGCCGATCAAGGTTGCTCGCGCCAGTCGCGGCGACCGTGGTCGTCATCATCGCGGGGCTGATGCTCGCCGCGAACTTCTGGACCGACTTCAAGTGGTTCGAGTCCGTCGGCTACACCTCGGTCTTCCTGACCGAACTGTGGACCCGCGTGCTGCTGTTCGCCGTCGCCGGACTGGTGATGGCCGTCATCGTCGGCGCCAGCATCTTCTTCGCCTACCGCTCCCGGCCCGGCATCCGACCGATGAGCCTGGAGCAGCAGGGCCTGGACCGCTACCGGCAGTCCATCGACCCGCACCGCAAGCTGTTCTTCTGGATCGCCGTGGGCGCCCTCGCGCTGCTGGCCGGAGCCGCGGCCAGCGGCGACTGGCGGTCCTACCTCCAGTTCGTGAACAGCACCGACTTCGGGGTGAACGACCCCGAGTTCGGCATGGACGTGGCCTTCTTCGCGTTCACCTACCCGTTCCTGCGCATCCTGCTCGGCTACCTGTACGCGGCGGTCATCCTGGCGTTCATCGCCGCGGTGATCGTGCACTACCTGTACGGCGGGGTCCGCCTCCAGAACGACTCCGGCCAGCGCGCCACCCCCTCGGCCCGCGTGCACCTGTCGGTGCTGCTGGGCCTGTTCGTGCTGCTGCGCGGCGGCTCGTACTGGCTGGACCGCTACGGCCTGGTCTTCTCCGAGCGCGGCTACACCTTCGGCGCCTCGTACACCGACGTGAACGCCGTCAAGACCGCGCTGCTCATCCTCACGGTCATCTCGGTCATCTGCGCCGTGCTGTTCTTCGCCAACATCTACTTCAAGAACATCATGGTGCCCATGGCCAGCCTCGGACTGCTGGTGCTGTCCGCGGTGCTGGTCGGCGCGGCCTACCCCGAGATCGTCCAGCGCTTCCAGGTCGAGCCCAACGAGCAGCGCCTGGAGAGCCCCTACATCGAGCGCAACATCGAGTACACGCGCCAGGCCTACGGCATCGACGACGCCGAGGTCCAGGCCTACGACGCCACCACCGAGCTCAGCGCCCAGGACCTGGTGGAGGAGTCCCAGGACACCACCGTGCGCCTGGTCGACCCCTCCGTCGTCTCGCAGACCTTCCAGCAGATGCAGCAGGTCCGCGGCTTCTACCAGTTCCCCGAGGTGCTGGAGGTCGACCGCTACCCGGACTCCGAGGGCAACCTGATCGACACGATCGTGGCCGTCCGCGAGCTGGACGGGCCGCCCGCCGACCAGGACAACTGGCTCAACCGGCACCTGATCTACACCCACGGCTACGGCATGGTCGCCGCCGCGGGCACCCAGATCGACGCCGAGGGGCGCCCGGTCTTCACCGAGTACAACATCCCTCCGCGCGGTGAGCTGAGCGACGTCGTCGGCGAGTACGAGCCGCGCATCTACTACGGCCGCGAGGGCGCCGAGTACGCGATCGTGCAGGCCGAGGAGGAGTACGACTACCCCCTCGACTCCGAGGAGGACACCGGCGACGTCCCGACCCCGGAGGACGCGGTCGAGCCGGAGGTCTCTCCCAGCCCGGACGAGGCCCGCGCCCCGGCCGACGCCGACCAGGAGGCCGCGGAGCAGACCGCCGAGGAGGCGCCCGCCGAGGGCGGGGGCCAGGGCGGCGGTGAGGGCGCCGAGGGCGCCGGCGGCGGTGAGGAGGGCAGCGACTCGCAGGCCTACAACCGCTACGACGGTGACGGCGGCGTCCAGCTGGCCAGCTTCTTCGACCGGATCCTGTACGCGATCAAGTACCAGGAACCCAACATCCTGCTCAACAGCGCCGTCACCAACGACTCGCGCATCATCTACGAGCGCGACCCGGTGGAGCGCGTGGAGAAGGTGGCCCCGTACCTGACCACGGACAGCCGCCCCTACCCGGCGGTCGTCGACGGCCGGGTCGTGTGGGTCGTGGACGCCTACACCACGTCCGACGGCTACCCGTACGCCAACCGGATCGACTTCACCCAGGCGGTGACCGACACCTTCACCGACGGCTCGGCCCAGCAGGTGGGCGCGCTGCCGGGCAACGAGGTCAACTACATCCGCAACTCGGTGAAGGCCACCGTCGACGCCTACGACGGCACCGTCACCCTGTACGCGTGGGACGAGGCGGACCCGGTCCTCCAGACCTGGATGGACGCCTTCCCCGGGACCGTGGTCAACAGGGACCAGATGAGCGAGGAGCTCATCGACCACCTGCGCTACCCGGACGACCTGTTCAAGGTGCAGCGCCAGATCATGCGCGAGTACCACGTGACGGACGCCGCCGCCTACTACGGCGGTCAGGACTTCTGGTCGGTCCCCAGCGACCCGACCAGCGAGACCGACGCTCCCGAGCCGCCCTACCGCCAGACCATCCAGTACCCGGACGAGGAGTCCACCTTCTCGCTGACCAGCACGTTCGTGCCGCGCGGCCGTGAGAACCTGGCGGCCTTCATGGCGGTGGACAGCGATCCGCGCTCCGAGAACTACGGCCAGCTCAAGCTGTTGGAGCTGCCGCGGAGCACGGTGATCCTCGGCCCGGGGCAGGTGCAGAACGCCTTCGACGCCGACGCCGACGTCCGCGAGGTGCTGCTGCCGCTGGAGCAGTCCAACGCGGAGGTGACGCGGGGCAACCTGCTCACGCTGCCGTTCGCCGGGGGCCTGCTCTACGTCGAGCCGCTGTACGTGCAGGCGGGCGGCGGCGGAGCCGCCTCCTTCCCGCTGCTCCAGCAGGTCATGGTCGGCTTCGGTGACGAGGTGGCCATCGGCAACAGCCTGCCGGACGCGCTCAGCAACCTCTTCGACGGAGAGGGCGCGGCACCCGAGGAGGGCGCCGAGCAGACTCCCGAGGAGGAGTCCGAGGCCGGGGCCGGCGGCGGCGGAGGAGACGGCGGCGGGGGCGACCAGGACCTCACCGAGTCCCTCAACGAGGCCGTCGAGGCCTGGGAGGAGGCCCAGCAGTCCAACGAGGAGGCCAACGACCGCCTGCGTGAGGCGCTGGAGGACATCCAGCAGCAGCTGGACGAGAACTGAGCCCCGCCTTCCGGCGGTGACCGCTCCGTGAGGGGGCGGGGGTCCTCGGACCCCCGCCCCCTCGGCGTTCGCCAGGGGCCGTGTCCGAGGGTCTGCGCGCTCCCCGTGCGTGTGTCCCCGGGAACAGGGGGAGCGGCTCCCGCGAAGGGGGCCCGGGGCCCGCTGACGCGTCCCGGTCCGCCGATTTGGGTTTTGGTTCAGGGCGCGCTACTGTGTAGACACAACGACGCGGGGTGGAGCAGTTCGGTAGCTCGCTGGGCTCATAACCCAGAGGTCGCAGGTTCAAATCCTGTCCCCGCTACCAGACCCGGACCCGGGAGAAATCCCGGGTCCGTCGGTTTTCCGGCTCCTCCTTTTGCGGAGGAGAACGGAGGACGGGCTTCCCCGGGGAAGTCCGGGTGGTCGGACCAGGGCGCAAGCGCTGGTAGGATTGCCGAAGGCGGTCGGGAAACCGACTGCCGCAGGGTGGGATCTCCACCGGTTTTCCACGCGGAAACGCAAAGAAAACCGATTTGCCACCCGGGGGTTGAACCCCTAAAATAGAGATCACGACGCGGGGTGGAGCAGTTCGGTAGCTCGCTGGGCTCATAACCCAGAGGTCGCAGGTTCAAATCCTGTCCCCGCTACCAGCAAAACGCCGGGCGCATTTCGCGCCCGGCGTTTTTCGTGTGCCCGTGTGCCCGTGTGCCCGTGTGCCCGTGTGCCCGTGTGCCCGTGTGCCGCCCGGTCTCCCGGGCGGCGCGCGCTCAGCGGGTGCGGCCCTCCACGAGTTCGACCACCCGGTCGGCCCGCTCGGCCACCTTGGGGTCGTGGGTCACCACGACCACCGCCGCGTCGCGGAGCCGGGCCTGCTCCAGCAGCTGGTCCATGATCACGGTGCTGCTGGCGGCGTCCAGGGCGCCCGTGGGCTCGTCGGCGAGGATCAGGGCGGGTTCACGGCTCAGTGCCCGCGCCAGGGCCACACGCTGCTGCTCACCGCCGGAGAGCTGGTGCGGCTGCGAGTGCAGCCGGTGTCCCAGCCCCACGGCCTCCAGCAGCTCGCGGGCCCGAGCCCGGCGGCGCAGCAGCGGCACGCCGTCGAGCACCATCGGCACGCCGACGTTGGCCAGGGCGGTCCGCCGCTCCAGCAGGTGGAACTGCTGGAACACGAAGCCGATCCCCTCGCCGCGCAGGCGCGACCTCGGGCCCTCACCCAGGCGGGTGGTGTCCACGCCGTCGAACGTGTACGTGCCGCCGCTGGGCCGGTCGAGCAGGCCCAGCACGTTGAGCAGGGTGGACTTGCCCGAGCCGGACTGGCCGACGATCGCCACCACCTCGCCCCGCCCCACCCGGAACGTGCAGTCGCGCAGCACGTCGATCCGGGCCCCCGACACCGTGAAGTGCCGGGTCATCCCCGCCACGTCCAGCAGGGGCGCCGGGCGGGCGTGGCGCGGCGCGGCCCCGGGGGCCGGTGCGTCGACGGACATCTAGCCCTCACCCTCCTCGGCGAACCCGTCCTCGGGGTCGTGCGCGCCGGGCACGTCGAACCGGGGGTCGAGCGGGATCGGGTCCAGGACCGCCTCACCGATGCTCAGCCCCTCGGTGACCTCCACGGACGACCCGTCGGAGACGCCCAGCACCACCTCGCGGGTCTCCTCGGTGCCGTCCTCGCCCACCACCACGACCTCGCCCGCCCCGGCGGTGCCGCGCACCGCGGTCACGGGGATGACGAGCGCGTTCGCGGCCGTGCCGGTGCTGACCGACAGCTGCCCCTGGACGCCCTCGAAGACCTCCAGGTCGGCGGGCACGCGGCAGGCCAGTTCGGCCCCGCCGCCACCACCGCCGACGTCCTCGGCGCCCTCGCCGCCCCCGTCATCGGGGACGGGGGCGCCGCCCTCGGCCGTGCCCAGGGACAGGAACTCGCACGCGGTGGCGGGCGGCCCCTGGTCGATCTGGAGCAGGATGTCCCGGGGGTCCTCGTAGAACCGGTAGAGGTCGTTGGGCGGGATCGACGCGACGGCGCGGAACTCCTCGGGGGCGACCGTGGCCACCACCGCGCCGGGCTCCAGCACGTCGCCGACCATGACGTCCTCCAGCCCCGACACCGTTCCGGCGGCGGGCGCGTACAGGGTGACCTCCTCAGTCGTGAGGGCGTCGGGGACCCGGCCGTCCTCCCCGACGACGGGCTCCCCCTGGGCGGGCACCTTCACGTTGACCACCGGGGCGCCCTGGCCGAGCTCGGCGCCCTCGCCCACCCACAGGTGGGAGACCGTGCCCCCGTTTCGGGCCTCGACCGGCTCGCCGGGCTCGGCCCGGACGACGGCGTCCAGCACCAGCACGGAGCTGACCTCGCCCAGCACCACCTCGACCGGGGCCCCGCCCACGTCCATGGCGGCCTCCTGCAGGCCGGCGTCCTCTCCGGCGCCCGGGCCGCCCAGGCGTGACACCAGGAGGTAGCCGGCGCCGGTCAGTCCTCCCACGAGGACCAGGACCGCGCCGATGATGATCCACTTCTTCACGTGATGTCTCCTATTCCCGGAGTCCGGCGACCACGGACGCGCGCAGCGCCCGCATCGCGGGGATGATCCCGGCCAGCATCCCGACGAGGGCGGCGCTGCCCAGGCCGACGAGTACTCCGGACGCGGGGATGACGAGGGGGACGTCGGCGGGCAGCGACACGAGGCCGCCCAGCACCGCGCCGACGGCGGCCAGCAGGGCCCAGCAGGCGGCCAGCGCGATGAGCCCGGCCACCAGGGACACCACGACCGACTCCATGACCACCGCCACGAACAGGGTGAACCGGCTCGCGCCCAGGGCGCGGTAGGTGGCCAGCTCGCGGCGCCGCTCGCGCACCGTGACCAGTCCCACGTTGAGCACGCCCAGCAGGCCGGTGGTGAGGGTGACGGCGGCGATGCCGGTCAGGCCCCAGGACATGTAGGTGATGACCTCGCCGATCTCCTCGGCGTAGTCCGTGCGGTAGGCCATGACGGCGTCCTGCTCCTCCACGCCCCAGCGCCAGGACACCGACGCCAGGCGCTCGGAGAAGACCTCGCCCCACGGGTCCTGCGCCGCGGGGTCGTCCGGGTCGATCCGCACCTGGTAGGTGGTCATGTCGCCCATGAGGAACGGGTCGGCCGACCCCTCCTGCTCCTGTGCGCCGGTGGAGGCCCCGAAGAGCAGTTCCTCGGAGGCGGGGGCGCGCAGCAGGTAGGCGCTGTACCAGCCCATGTCCAGCGCGGAGCCCTCCAGGACGCCGATGACGCGCACGTCCGTCCACCGGTCGGTGCCGACCTGGACGCGGGTGAGGTCGCCCAGCGCGCCGGCGAGTTCCTCGTTGACGACCATGACCGGGGCCAGCGACTCGGTGTCGGCCTCGGTGAACCAGCGGCCCTCGGCCAGGTTCATCCGCCGGATGTCGCCCAGCGTGGGGTCCACGCCGAGGAACTCCACGTCGGGCAGGGGGGAGCCGCCGGAGCGGATTGATGGGGCGTGGGAGGGCCTGTGGTAGATCGAGATGTCCCGGCCGCCCGCCCGGACCAGGTCCTGTTCGAAGGCGGCGCGGTCGGTGACCCGGCCCTGCACGGTGACCTCCATGGTCGCCGGGCGGCCCGCGTTGGCCTCGCTGTAGGCGGTGGCGAAGCGCTGGCCGAAGTCGCTGGCGCTGACCACGAGGATCAGCGCGCCGACACCGACGACGATGCCCGCGCAGGACAGGATGGTCCGGGCCACGTTGGCCCGTGAACCGGCGAAGGCCAGCACGATCCCGGCTGTGAGGGAACGCAGCATTCGGCCCCTTCCCGTGATGTCTGTGAGATCCGGACGCCGCGACGGCGGCGGCGGGATACCCGCGGGGGTGGCGGGGTTTCACCTGACTCATCGTGGAAGGGGACGGTTTCGGTTCAGCCCGACAGCGCGGATTCCGGACTGCCGTTTCGGGCTGTGCACAGGGGGGAGGGGCGGGCGGGGACGCCGCGCGGCAGGAGCCTCAGACCGCCTCGAAGCCGTCGCAGGTGAGCGGCGTCCCGGAGCCGGTGTCCGACCAGACCACCGTGTGCGCCCCGGCGGAGGGGCGGTCCCCGGCGCCCTCGAAGTCGTCGGGGTAGCGCACGCGGGTCCACTCGCCGGGGGAGACCGGCGCCTCGGTGGCGGCGGTGCCGCCGCGGGGCCCGATGACGGAGACGGTCACCGAGTCGGTGTCCGCGCCCTCCGGCGCCAGGACGCCCAGGCCGACGGTGCCGTCCGCGGCCGTGCGCGGCGCCTCGGTGCGCCAGAGGCGGGCGGTCCGGTCGTCCACGGCGGGCGCGCACAGGTACCTGGCGGGGTCGAACGCGGCGCCGGGGACGCCCAGGCCGGGGCCCTCGCCCCGCACGGAGGAGCGCACGGTGTCGGCGATCATCTCGCGCAGCTGTTCGGGGGTGTGCCCGTGGCCGCCGCAGGCGGTGGCCAGCAGGACCGCGGCCGCGCACAGGACGGCCCGCAGGGGTGTCGTGGTCAGCACACCACCGCACGTTACTACGTACGGTGGTGGAGCGTGTACCCGTTGTCGTGGCGGGGGTGGGGGTCAGGCGCGGCGCAGCGGGGTGGGGCCGCCGTTGAGCCAGGTCAGCACCTGGTCGTGGATCTCCCCGTTGGTGCACACCAGGGGGCCGCCGTCCTCGAAGCCCTCGCCGCGCAGGTTGGTGGCCCGTCCGCCCGCCTCCTCCAGGATGACGGGCAGCGGCGCGGCGTCCCACAGCGACAGCTCGGGCTCGGCGGAGATGTCCACGACGCCCTCGGCGACCATCACGTGCGACCAGAAGTCGCCGTAGGCGCGGGTGCGCCAGACCGAGCGGGTCAGGCCGAGGAAGGAGTCGAGGCGGTCCTGCTTCTCCCAGCCGGTCAGCGAGGAGAAGCTCAGCGAGGCCTCCGACAGCTCCGACACCTTGGACACGTGGCAGCGCGAGGCCTTGGACAGGCTGCGGCCCTGCCAGGCACCGCCGCCCTTGGAGGCCCACCAGCGGCGGTACAGCGCCGGGGCCGAGACCACGCCCACCACGGGACGGTCCCCCTCCAGCAGGGCGATCAGGGTCGCCCACACCGGAACGCCGCGGACGTAGTTCGCGGTGCCGTCGATGGGGTCGATGACCCACACCCGGTTGCTGTTGCCCGTCTTGCCGTACTCCTCGCCCACCACGGCGTCGCGGGGCCGGGCGCGGGAGAGCACGCCGCGCAGCGTCTCCTCCACCATCCGGTCGGCCTCGGTGACGTGGGTGAAGTCGGGTTTGGTGTCGACGACGAGGTCAAGCGCCCGGAAGCGCTTGAGCGCGATGTCGTCGGCAGCGTCGGCGAGCACGTGGGCCAGCCGCAGATCATCGTCAAAGGACATCATGACCGGTAACGCTACCGTTCCTGAACGGTGATCAGAAGTGGCCAGTGGCCCCCGGGGGCCACGCTGGCACCGCACCCGTCCCGAACGGTGCCGGATGGGCTGGGCCACAGCCTCGTCCTCAGGGGTGATGCCCGTGAGCCGGTCACGCATGCTCACCCCGGTCGGCGCGGGGGCCGGGAACGGGTCGGCGATCGACCGCAACCGCCGCGTGCCGGTACCCGCCGTCTCGCCCCACCTCCTGACCGGAGTGCTGGTTCCCGGCCGCCCGGGTCCGCGGGAACGGCGGCCCGGCGGAGGGGAGCGTCAGGGGCGTCGCCCGCGGCGGCGGATGCGAGGATGGGGAGCATGGACACCGCGAACCGACAGGGGCGCGCCGAGGGCACCTCGGCGCGGGAGCGGTTGCTGGACGCCGCCTACGCCGAGGTCGTCTCGGGAGGCTGGTCCGACCGGCGCATGGCCGACATCGCGGCGGTCGCCCGGGTGTCGCGCCAGACCCTGTACAACGTGTTCGGCAACAAGGAGGGCCTGCTCCAGGCCGTCGTGGTGCGCGAGGTGAACGCGCTGCTCGACCGGGTGGTGCGCCTCCTGGACGAGGAGGGCGAGGACCCGCCGCACGCGGTGAGCCGGGCCACGCGCCTGGTGCTGCTGTCCGCCCGCGACAACCCGCTGCTGCGCGCGGTGGTGACCGGGGACCACGGGCTCCTGCCGGTGCTCACCACGCGAGCCGAACCGCTGCTGGACGTCCTGGGCGAGCGCATCACCGCCCTGCTGGGGGAGCGCTACCCGGAGCTGGCCGACTCCGCCGCCGAGGTCGCGGCCGACGTCGCCCTGCGCCTGACGGTGTCCTACTCGTTGCAGCCCATCGATCCCGACGAGGCCGCGCGCAGGGTCGAGACGGTCGTGCACGGGATGCTGACGGTCGGCCGCTGAGGGGGTGGCGCCGTGGTGGAGGGTCCGCTGACGGAGAGCGAGCGCCGTGAGGTGCTGCGCGCCTGCATGGCCGACGGGCGGATCACCGCGATCCCGGTCCGCCGCACCGCCCGGCTGGTCCTGCTCGACCAGGTCGCCCGGGCCTTCGAACCGGGGGTGCGCTACAGCGAGGCCGAGGTCAACGCGGTCCTGAGCGGGTTCAGCGCGAACGTGGCGGTGCTGCGCCGCGGCCTGGTCGACGAGGGATTCATGGAGCGCGACCGCACCCGGTACTGGCGCTGCGGCGGGACCGTGGAGGTCTGACCCGGGCGGCCGCAGCCGGTGGAAGCCGGTGCGGCTGCCCGGTGGGCGCGGCCCGACCGCGTTCAGCGGCGGGGCGCGGCGAGCAGGTCCACCACCCCCGTGCCGTCCTCGTCTGCGTGGCCCCCGGCGAGGCGGCGCTCCATCAGCTCCGCGTACGGCGCGAGGAGTTCGGCGCTCACCCCCTGCTCCTCTGCGGTGCGCAGCAGGGTCCGGTTGCCCCTCACCTGCATGGCGAGGTTGGACACGACGCCCCTGGTGTAGTCGCCGCTCTCCAACTGCTCCGCGGCGGTGTGGACGCCGATGGTCATCGCGCCCAGCCAGTCCGCCAGCAGGGACGCGAACCCCTTCAGCGGCACGTCCTCGCCGCGGACCAGGGCGAAGGCGTGCGCGACCCCGGCGAACATGCCGCTCATCGCGCTGAGCAGGGCCACGTCGTGCAGGTCGGCCAGCCCGGCGTCCCCGCCGACGAACACGGTCCCGGCCACGGCGGACAGGGCCGTCTCGTGCTCGGCGAAGGCCTCCTCGGAACCGCTGTAGAACACGTACCCGCCCGAGCCGGGGGCGCCGATCATCGGCGGAACGGCCATGACGCCGCCGCTGACGAAGCGGGCGCCGCGCCCGCGCGCCCACCCCGCGCGGGCACGCGCCTGGTCCGGCGTCCCGGTGGTGAGGTTGAACAGGTCCCGGCCCGCCAGGTCGGCGTCGGCCAGCACCGCGCCCACGGAGTCGTCGTCGAGCAGGCAGGCCACCACCAGGCGGGCGGAGGCCACCGCCCCGGCCGCCGTCGCGGCGACGTCGGCGCCCTCCCGGGCCAGCGGCTCGGCCCGGGACGGGGTCCGGTTCCAGACGGTCAGCGGGTACCCGCCGGCGAGCCAGGCCCGGGCGAGGGCGGTGCCCATGTCCCCGAGCCCGAGCAGGGCGACGCGGGGCTTCTCGGTGTCGTGTGCGTTCATGTGGACTAGGGAGTGTTCCGCGGAGGCTTTCGGATCAGCGAGCGGCCGTCCGGGCAATCTCTCGCAAGACGGTTCGCGCAGGTCAGCCTGGTTGGCTTTTCAAGCGAAACCGGCGCAGCGAGAGGCAGCCCGGTGGTCGCGAGCCCGAAATGATCCGAGGAACACGACCTAGGCTCGGGGCCCGTCGGGGCCCCGACAAGTACGCACTTCGAAGTGCGTGCGCACTCCGGGGTAAGCGTGCTGGTGGGAGGACGGGGCGATGGTCGGCGTACGGAGGCCCGGCGCGTACCACTGCGGCATCGACGCGGCGATGGACGTCATCGGCGGCAGGTGGAAGGTGCTGATCCTGTGGGCGCTGGACGAGGAGCCGCGCCGCTTCGGCGAGCTGCGCCGGATGCTCGACGGCGTCACCGAGAAGGTCCTGGCCTCGCACCTGCGCGAGCTGGAGGAGGACGGGATCGTGCACCGGGAGGACTTCGGCGAGGTGCCGCCCCGGGTCGAGTACTCGCTCACCTCGGTGGGGGAGTCCCTGAACGGGGCCCTGGCCCCGCTCGGCGCCTGGGGCCGCGCGCACGTCATCGATGCCGCCGGGCCGGTGGACGCGCACCGGCGCTGACGCCCCGGACTACCCGCCCCGTCCGACGGAGTGCTCTCCCGGGGCGCCCCGGCGGCGGAGGGGCCGTACGAGGAGGACCGTCTGCCAGGCGAGCGCGACGACGGCGAGCCCGAGGAGCACGTAGGCGAGGACCGTCAGGTCCGGCCCGCCGTTCCCCATCCATATGTCCAGGAGCACCGCCGCTGTCACGAGGAGGGCGCTGGCGGCTCCCGCGACGGTCACCGCGCCCACACGTCTGTCGTCGTCCTTCACAGGGGGGTCCTCCGGAAAAACAGGGGGTGGTGCCGGTCAGGACTCGTTCTCGTCGGTGTTCGCGACCTCCCCGGTGTCCCCCTCGCGGCTGGTGAGCAGGCGGCGCAGGGAGGCCACGCGGTCCGGGTCGAGTTCTCCCCGCTCCAGTGCGGCCCGGATCGCGCAGTCGGGGGCGTCGGGCTGGTGCGAGCACCCGGCGGGGCAGTCCTCGGCGGCCTCGGCCAGGTCCGCGAAGCCCTCGACGATGTCCTCGGGGTCGATGTGGGCCAGGCCGAAGCTGCGCACGCCCGGGGTGTCGATCAGCCAGCCGCCCTCGAAGGGCAGCGCGGCGGCGGACGTGGAGGTGTGGCGGCCCCGTCCGGTGACGGCGTTGACGTGGCCCACGGCCCGGTCGGTACCGGGGACGAGCCGGTTGACCAGGGTGGACTTGCCCACCCCGGAGGAGCCCACGAGCACGGTGGTGCGGTCGGCCAGGCGGGCGCGCAGGCCGTCCAGGCCGCTCTCGGGGTCGAGCACCTCGTAGGGCACGCCCAGGGGTGCGTACACCCGCACCAGCTCGTCCGGGGAGGCCAGGTCGGCCTTGGTCAGGCACAGCAGGGGGGAGAGTCCGGCGTCGTAGGCGGCGACCAGGCAGCGGTCCACGAAGCGCGGCTGCGGCGCGGGGTCGGCCAGGGCGCAGACGATCGCCAGCTGGTCGGCGTTGGCCACGATCACCCGCTCGACCGGGTCGGTGTCGTCGGCCGTGCGTCTGAGCACGGACGCCCGCTCCCTGACCCGCACGACGCGGGCCAGGGTGTCGGGTCTGCCGGACAGGTCGCCGACCACGTCGACGCGGTCGCCGACCACGATCGAGCCGCGGCCCAGCTCGCGCGCCTTCATCGCCACGACGGGAACGCCGTTGACCAGGCAGCGGTACCGGCCCCGGTCCACGGCGGTGACCAGGCCCTCCACGGCGTTCTCGTGCTTGGGCCGGGTGCGGGTGCGGGGGCGCGAACCGCCCCGGGCGCGCACGCGGATGTCGTCCTCGTCCAGGTGGCGTCCCCCGCCCCGCGTGCGGCTCATGCCAGGGCCTCCGCCCACAGGCCCGGGAAGTCGGGCAGGGTCTTGCGCGTAGTGGCGATGTTCTCCACCTCCACCCCGGGCACCGCGAGCCCGATCACCGCTCCCGAGGTGGCCATCCGGTGGTCGTCGTAGGAGTGGAACACCCCGGAGCGCATCGGGCGCGGGTTGATGACCAGCCCGTCGGGCAGCTCCTCGGCGTCGCCGCCCAGCCGGTTGATCTCGGCGGCCAGCGCGGCGATGCGGTCGGTCTCGTGGCGGCGCAGGTGCGCGATGCCGGTCAGCCGGGAGGGGGTCGTGGCGAGCGCTGCCACGGCGGCCACGGTGGGCGTGAGCTCGCCCACGTCGCGCAGGTCGGCGTCGATGCCCAGGATCCGGCCGGTGCCGCGCAGGGTGAGCAGCCCCTCGGGCGAGCGGGAGACCTCGCCGCCCATCCGGGTGAACAGCGAACGCAGCTCGTCGCCGGGCTGGGTGGTGTGCTCCGGCCACCCCTCGATCGTCACCTCGCCCCCGGTGACCAGGGCGGCGGCCAGGAAGGGCGCGGCGTTGGACAGGTCGGGCTCCACGGTGATGTCGGAGACCTTGACCGGTCCGGGCTCGACCCTCCAGGAGTTGTCGGCGGTGGACACGGTGACCCCGGCCGCGCGCAGCATCTCCACGGTCATGTCCAGGTGCGGCTGGGAGGGCACGGGGGGACCGGAGTGGCGCACGTGCACGCCCTCGGTGAAGCGGGCGCCGCTCAGGAGCAGCGCCGACACGAACTGGGAGGAGCCGGACGCGTCGAGGGTCACCTCGCCGCCGCGCACGGCGCCGGTGCCGTGCACGGCCATCGGCAGCGCGCCGCGGCCGCCGTCGTCGATGTCGGCGCCCAGGGCGCGCAGGGCGGCCAGCAGCTCGCCCACGGGCCGCTCGCGGGCGCGCGGGTCGCCGTCGAACTCCACCGTGCCCGAGGCCAGGGCCGCCACCGGCGGCACGAACCGCATCACCGTGCCCGCGTTGCCGACGTCGACGGAGGCCGGACCGCGCAGCGGGGCGGGGGTGACCGCCATGTCCTCCCCCTCGGTGGTGATCCCCACACCCAGGGCGCGCAGGGAGCCCGCCATCAGCTCGCTGTCCCGGCTGACCAGCGGGCGGCGCACCAGGCACGGCGTCTCCGACAGGGCGGCCAGGACCAGCGCGCGGTTGGTCATGGACTTGGACCCCGGCAGCGACAGCCGGGCGCGCACCGGCCGCTCGGCCGTGGGCGCGGGCCAGTGCCCGCCGGCGGCCCCGGCCGTGCTCGAGGACGGTGCGGTGCCGGGGTTCTGGCCGGACTGGACGGGCTGCGAGGACGCGGACTCAGGCATGACACAAGGTTATCGGGCGCGGCGCGGCCGCAGGGGAACGCCTTCCCGCCTGTGGACGACGCGTTGGAGACGCGTCGGAGGGCAGCGGCGGCCGACCCGGCCGACCCGCGCGTACGCGGGCCGCTCCGGCGGTCGGACGGGCGCCGCGTGCGGCCCACGGGCCCGGAGAGGCAGGACGACCCGGGACGGACGTATCCTTGTCAGGCCATGGTGTATCTGGATCACGCTGCCACGACCGACGTGCGCCCCGAGGTCGCCGCCGAGGTCGCGGCCGAGCTCGGCGCCCTCGGGAACCCGTCGTCCCTGCACGGCCACGGGCGCGCCGCGCGCCGCACGGTGGAGGAGGCGCGCGAGCGCCTGGCCGGGGCGCTCGGCTCGACCCCGCACGAGGTGGTCTTCACCGGGGGCGGCACCGAGTCGGACAACATCGCCGTCAAGGGCCTGTACTGGGCGCGCAACACGCCGGACGCCCGCAGGCCCAGGATTCTCACCAGTGCCGTCGAGCACCACGCCGCCCTCGACCCCGCGCACTGGATGGCCGAGCACCAGGGGGCCGTGCACGAGAAGGTCCCCGTGGACGCGCTGGGCCGGGTGGACCCCGGGGTCCTGCGGGAGACGATCGAGGGCGGCTCCGGCCCCGGTGCGGTCGCGCTCGTGTCGGTCATGTGGGCCAACAACGAGGTGGGCACGGTGCAGCCGGTCCGGGAGCTGGCCGCCGTCGCCGCCGAGTACGGCATCCCCTTCCACACCGACGCCGTCCAGGCCGTGGGCGTGGAACCGGTCGACTTCGCCGGGAGCGGGGTGAGCGCGCTGACGGTCAGCGGCCACAAGCTCGGCGGCCCGGTGGGCGCGGGCGCGCTGCTGGTCGCGCGCGGCCTGGCCCCGGTGCCGGTCCTGCACGGCGGCGGTCAGGAGCGCGACATCCGCTCGGGCACCCTGTCCCCGCCGCTGCTGCGCGGGCTGGCCACGGCCGTCCACCTGGCGGTCACCGAACGCGAGGAGCACGCCAAGCACCTGTCGGACCTGCGCGACGAGCTGGAGGAGCGGGTCCGCGACGCGGTCCCCGACGCGGTCGTCAACGGCGACCCCGCGCGCAGGCTGCCGGGGATCTCGCACATCTCCTTCCCCGGCTGCGAGGGGGACGCCCTGCTCATGCTCCTGGACGCCAAGGGCATCTCCTGCTCGACCGGCTCGGCCTGCTCGGCGGGGGTGGCCCAGCCCAGCCACGTGCTGCTGGAGATGGGCGCCGACGCCGGGACCGCGCTCAGCAGCCTGCGCCTGTCGCTGGGCCGCACCTCCACCCGGGAGGACGTGGCGGCGCTGGGGCGTGCCATCGGTCCGGCCGTGGAGCGGGCCAGGGCCGCCCGCGCCAGACGCCGCTAGGAGGGCGCGGCGGCCCCGGACACGGGCCGTCTACTCCGCGCGGTGCACGGTGACGGACTCGATGGTCACGTCCTGGGCGGGACGGTCGTTCATGTCGGTCTCGGCGTTGGCGATGCCGTTCACCACCTCCATGGACGCCTCGTCCGCGACGTGCCCGAAGATCGTGTGCATGCCGTTCAGGTGCGGGGTGGGCGCGACGGTGATGAAGAACTGCGAGCCGTTGGTGTCCGGGCCGCGGTTGGCCATGGCCAGCACGCCCGGCTCGGAGAACTCGCGGCCGGAGTCGAACTCGTCCTCGAAGGTGTAGCCCGGGCCGCCCTGGCCGGTGCCCTGCGGGTCGCCGCCCTGGATCATGAAGTCGTCGATCACCCGGTGGAACACGGTGCCGTCGTAGAACGCGGCCTCGCCCGTCGCCGGGTTGGGCACGCCCTCGCCCTCGGCCAGGCCCACGAAGTTGGCCACCGTGACGGGCGCCTCCTCGGGGAAGAGCTCCAGTTCGATGTCGCCCTCGCTGGTGTGCAGGGTGGCGCCCTCGACTCCGGTGACGTCCACCTCGGCGGGGCTGCCGGTCTGCTCGGAGGCGGTCTCCTCCGGGGTGCCGCCGCCCTCCGATCCGCCCTGGTCGGACGGGGCCGCGGCGCCGTTGGCGCAGGCGGAGGCGGCGAGAAGGGCGGTGCAGGCCAGGAGGGCTGTCGCCGGGAGGGGCAGAAGCTTCATCGGTTCACTTCCGGGAATGAGGATCGCGGCTGGGCGGCACAAAGGCTACTCGGCCGGGGGAAGTGCCCTCGTCAGCGGGTTGGCTTTCCGTCATGGCGCGACCACGGTCCGCCCCCGCGGCCGCTCCGGCCGCCCCGCCGCGACGCCCCGATGACTTGTCACGGATCGCCGTACCCGTCCGGTCGCTTGACCGGCGACCCCGGCACGGGAGAAGGTCGGAAGAGGACGGGGCGGGGCGCCGGCGGTGTGCCGGGGGCGAGGCTCCGCCCGGCGCTGGAGGGAGGGAAGTGGATTGAACACCGCACTGCCGTCCGCGATGTGGCTCCCCTTCGCCGCGAGGGTACTGCGCGCGCGCTCCGACAGGGGGCTCTCACGCGCCGAACTCGCCGCGACGGTGGGGGTGACCGACGACAAGCTCCGCGAGGTGGAGAGCGCGCACTGCAGGCCGGCCCGCTCGCTGGTCGAACGGGTGGACACCGCCCTGGGCGCCGAACACCAGCTCGTGGACGCCTGGGCGATCACCCTCCAGGCCGAGGCCTTCCCCAACGAGTTCGGCGACCAGCGCGAGCTGGGCGTCCACGCCACCCACCTGTGGGAGTACCAGCCCATGGCGGTCCCGGCGTTCCTGCGCACCCGCGAGTACTCGCGCGCCGTGCTTCGCCCGCGCCACCCGGACCTGTCCCCGGACGAGGTCGAGGAGATGGTGGAGGAGGAGATGGCCCACCGGGCCTCGATGACCGGCACGGAGGGGCCCGTGCTGAGGGTGGTCCTCAACGAGTCGGCCCTCCAGCGCCCGCAGGGCGGGGCCGCCGTCCTCAACGCCCAGCGCGACTTCCTCGCCGACCTGATCGAGGCGGGCATCGTCGCCATGGGAGTCATCCCCGAGCAGACCCCGAACCACCCCGGCCTGGGCGGCGCCTTCCGCCTGATGGAGTTCGCCGACCGCCCCAGCATGGTCTACGCGTTCGCGGCCCAGGGCGGGGACCTGACCGCCGAACCCGAGCAGGTGGGCCGCTGCACCACGGTGCGCGACGCCATCGAGGCCGCGACCGAGGAACTCACGCCGGGGTCGGCGCTGCTCACCGCCCGCTGGCCGGCGGGGTAGGGGGCCGCCGGCCCGAGCCCGCGCGGGGCTTGGGGATACGCCCCGTGATGGGCTAGGTTGCCCGCCATGGATATCGCGATCACATCCGGATACGTCGTCCCCGTCGACGGAGACCCCATCGACGGGGGCACCGTCCTCATCTCCGACGGCCGGATCGCCGCCGTCGGCGCCGACGTCACGGTCCCCGAGGGGGCCACCGTCATCGACGCCTCCGGCAAGTGGGTACTCCCCGGCTTCGTGGAGGCCCACGGCCACATCGGCATCGACGAGGAGGGCATCGGCTGGGCCGGTGACGACACCAACGAGATGACCGACCCCAACGGCGCCCGCATGCGCGCGCTGGACGCCATCAACCCCGCCGACCGCGGCTTCGCCGACGCCCTGTCCGGAGGCGTCACCAGCTCGGTCGTCAAGCCCGGTTCGGGCAACCCCATCGGCGGCCAGACCGTGGCGATCAAGTGCTGGGGCCGCAGCATGGAGGACCGCCTGATCCGGCACCCGGCCAGCGTCAAGAGCGCCCTGGGCGAGAACCCCAAGCGGGTCTACGGCAACAAGGACAAGCTGCCCTCCACACGCCAGGGCGTGGCCGCCGTCATCCGCGACGCCTTCACCAGGGCCCAGGACTACCGGGCCAGGCGCGAGCACGCGGCCTCGGAGGGCACCCCGTTCGAGCGGGACACCACCCTGGAGGTGCTGGTCCGGGTCCTGGACGGCGAACTCCCGTGGTGCCAGCACACGCACCGCGCCGACGACATCCACACCGCGATGCGCCTGTCCGACGAGTTCGGCTACCGGCTGATCATCAACCACTGCACCGAGGGCCACCTGCTGGCCGACGAGATCGCCGAGCGCGGCATCCCCGTCATCACCGGACCGCTCATGACCAGCCGCTCCAAGGTGGAGGTCAACAACAAGACTTTGGCCAACCCCGGCATCCTCGACCGGGCGGGCGTCAAGGTCGCCCTGACCACCGACCACCCGGTCGTCCCGATCGAGTTCCTGGTCCACCAGGCCACCCTGTGCGTCAAGGAGGGCATGGACCCGCGCTCGGCGATCCGCGCCCTCACGGTCAACCCCGCCGAGATCATGGGCATCTCCGACCGGGTCGGCTCCCTCAAACCGGGCCTGGACGCCGACGTGGCCGTGTGGTCGGGCGACCCGCTGGACGTGATGAGCCGCGCCCTGCGCGTGTTCGTCGAGGGCCGCGAGGTCTACACCTACGACGAGGCCACGCGCGAGCGCACCGTGCTCGACGCCTACTACCGGGAGGGCTGAACGGCGGATCCGGGTCCCCGGTCCACGGCGTTCCCGGACGCTCCGCCGCCGCCGGACGGCGGTCGGGCTGCGGGCTGACCGGGCGTGTCGGCCCGCAGCCGACATGGCGGCGTCACGGAGAGGGGAGCGGGCCGGGAGCCCCCGGGGCACTCTCCCTAGGAGAGCCCCACCGTCCGGAAGGGCGCCCCGTCCGGCAGCGCGGCGCCACCGGCCCCCTCCGCCCCGCGGACCGCCACGGTGACCTTCTCCATGCCGGTCCTGCGCAGCACCTCGTCCGGGCCCGATGAGGCCAGCGGCGTCAGGACGAGCGGCGCCCCCGCCGCGACCGGGGCCAGCAGCAGCTCCGCGCCCTCCCCTAGCAGGGGCAGCGGGGCGTCGGGTTCGGCGAACAGCGCGACCCGGTCCTCGGCGTCCAGCTCCCACCGGCGCGCCCGGTCGCGGGCCCCGGCGGTCAGCTCCGCGCCGGTCCGGACGCCGGAACCGCGCAGCGCGGGCGCCCCCGGGTCCACGGGGTAGGGCGAGAAGTGGTCGCCGTGCCCGCGCACCTCCACCGAGTAGTCGAGCACCATGGGCGGCACCTCGGCCAGCGGCAGCCCCAGCGGGTGCAGGGACGTGCCCACCACCTCCTCGGCGCCGCTGTCCAGGGCGGCCTCCAGACGGTCGGCGTCGGCCACGGCGACCTGGGCGCCCTCGGGCAGGTCCGCGCCGGGCCGCGCGAACTCCGCCACGGCCCCCACCGACCAGCACGAGACCAGCCACACCAGCGACTGCCAGTGCACCGGCAGGGCGAGCACCACCCGGTCGTCCGGTTGGGCCCCCAGGCCGTCCACCAGCATGTTCGCGGTCTTGGAAACCCAGTTGTCGAAGGTGGCGCGCGACAGCTCCACCCGGCCGCCCGAGGCGTCGTAGGAGGTCACGAACGGTCGGGACGGGTCGTCGGAGACCAGGGCGCGCCACAGCTGCGCGGGAGTTTCGGACATGACCGCCACTCTAGGGCGTCGCGGGGGCTCCGCGCGGGCCCCCGCGCGGGCCGCCACGGGTGTGCGTTGGTGCCGGG
Organism: Nocardiopsis camelliae; assembly: GCF_028993595.1. GTDB lineage: Bacteria > Actinomycetota > Actinomycetes > Streptosporangiales > Streptosporangiaceae > Nocardiopsis > Nocardiopsis dassonvillei. Next base: position 5,416,865 of record NZ_CP118614.1, on the reverse strand, counting down.
GAGCTGTCAGAGTTGCCCCATGCGCTTGCTCCCCGGACGGTTCCTCGCCCGTGCCACCGCGCTCCCCGCGATCGCCGTCTCGGCCTGGCTCCTGGTGGCCTTCCCCCTCCTGGCCCTGGGCTCCCTCACCCCGCTGACGGCAGCCGTCCTCGGAACGCCCGCCGTGCTCGCGGCCTGCCTCCTGGTGCCCCGGCTCATCCCCGACCCGCCCGACCAGGAGGACGCGCCCTGGTGGCCGGTCGTCCTCGTCGTGCTGATCACGGTCGCCTTCGCCGCCGTGCAGATCGCCTACCACGCCGAGGCCCTGGTCATCCGCCGCGACCCGGCCTCCTACGCCATGTACACGGCGTGGATCGCCGAGAACGGGTTCCTGCCCATCCCGCAGCAGCGCGAGCTCATCGCGGGCGACGACCCCTCGCTCAGCTACCAGAGCCTGGCCCACTACCAGCGCGGCGACGTCATCTGGCCGCAGTTCATGGCCGGTGCGCCCCTGGTGACCTCCATCGGCTACTGGCTGGGCGGGCTCGACGGGATGCTCGTCACGACGCCGGTCCTGGGCGCGCTGGGCGTGCTCACCTTCGCCGGGCTCACCGCGCGCCTGGTCGGGATCCGGTGGGCGCCCCTGGCCGCCCTGGTCCTGGCCGTGTGCCTGCCCCAGCAGTGGGTCAGCCGCTTCACCTACAGCGAGCCGGTCACCCAGATCCTGCTGCTGGGCGGCCTGGTCCTGGCCTACGACGCGCTCGCGCGGCGGACCCGGATCACCGACCGGTGGTCGTCCGCGCACACGCTGGCCGCCGTGGCGGGACTGGCGTTCGGTCTGGGGCTGGTGGTGCGCATCGACGCGATCCGCGACCTGCTGCCCGTGGTCGGGTTCGTCGGTCTGCTGCTGCTCGCCCGCCGGGGTCAGGCCCTGCCGCTGCTGGGCGGGCTGGCCGCGGGCGCGGGGCTGGGCCTGTACGCCGGGTACGGGCTGTCCCTGCCCTACCTGGAGTACCTCTCCGACTCCCTCAACCCCCTGCTCCTCATCAGCGCCGTCGTCATCGCCGTCACCGTCGCGGCCACCGCCGCCCTGTGGCGCCACGGCGTTCCGCGGGTGGAACGCGTGCGCCGGCTGCCCGACGCGGTGGCCGCGCTCGCCCTGCTGGCCATGGCGCTGTTCGCCGTCCGCCCCCTGCTGTGGCCGGACTACGGGCACGGCAGCGACTTCACCGACGGCTGGGTCGCCTACGTCCAGCAGCGCGAGGGCCTGCCCGTGGAGGGCAGCCGCACCTACTACGACATGAGCCTGTACTGGGTGGGCTGGTACGTGGGCCTGGCCACGGTCCTGTTCGCCTCGCTCGGCGTCGCCCACGTGCTGCGCCGCCTCTTCCAGCGCCGCGACCTCCAGTGGCTGCTGCCCGCCATGCTGCTGGTGTGGACGGTCGGCACCACCCTGCTGCGCCCCGCCATCACCCCCGACCACCCCTGGGCCAGCAGGCGGCTGATCGCCCTGGTCATCCCGGCGTTCATCCTGTTCGCCGTCTGGTCCCTGGCCTGGCTCACCCGCTACTGCGCCGTCGCCGCCCACTCCGGCCGGAGCACTCCGGCGGCCCGCGCCCTCCCCGTCGTGGTCGCCGCCAGCGCCTCGGTGGCGCTGCTCCTGCCCACCGCGGCCACGGCGGCCGCCGGGATCATGGGGTACAGACAGGACGTCGGCAGCGTCGCCGCCACGCACCGGCTCTGCGCGGCGCTGTCGGAGGACGCCTCGGTGGTCGTGGTCGACTCCGACATGGCCGGGAACTACATGCCGCTGCTGCGCAACGTCTGCGGGGTCCCCACCGCGTCCATGGACGAGCCGACCCCCGGCGACGTGGACCGCGTGGTCTCCGAGATCCACAAGCGCGACCGCGACGCCGTGCTCGCCGCCTCCGACTGGCAGGTCCTGGAGGACCTCACGGGCGGCGAGGCCGAGCCCGAGCGGCCCTTCCACGTGAACGCCCGGATGGACCCGAGTACCCTCATGGAACCGCCGACCGGTTCCTGGGCCTTCAGGGGAAACGTGTGGGTGTCCGTGTTCCCCGACGGGGGATGAGCGCCCGGCCCGGCCCCTCCCGAACCCACCCCATCCCGCCGAAGAAGAACCCATGAGCCACAGAAGCGACGACGCACCCAGGCAGCACGGCGAGGACCAGCCGGTCCGCGTCACCATCGTGCTCCCCTGCTACAACGAGGAGGACCACGTCGTCGACGAGGTCAAACGGATCTGCGGCGCCATGGACGCCTCCGGGTACTCCTACGAGCTGCTGGCCGTGGACGACGCCTCCACCGACGCCACCCTTGCCCGGTTGCGCGACGTGGAGCCCGTGTACCCGCACATGCGCGTCATCGCGTTCGGGCACAACGGCGGGGCGGGCACCGTCCGCCGGATCGGCAGCCAGCGGGCCCGCGGCGAGTTCGTCGCGTGGACCGACGCCGACATGAGCTACCCCAACGAGCGCATCCCCGAGCTGGTCCGCATGCTGGAGGAGGACCCCGAGACCGACCAGGTCGTGGGCGCGCGCACCCAGGAGATGGGCAGCCACAAGGCCCTCAGGGTGCCCGCCAAGTGGGTCATCCGCAAGATCGCCGAGCGCCTCACCAACACCCGCATCCCCGACCTCAACTCGGGGCTGCGCGTGTTCCGCCGCGAGGTCGCCCGCCCCTACCTGCGCCTGCTGCCGCCCGGGTTCTCCTGCGTCACCACCATCACGCTGGCCTTCCTGTCCAACCAGCACCCGGTCAGGTACGTGCCGATCGAGTACGCCAAGCGCGCCGGCAAGTCCAAGTTCCACTTCGTGGGCGACGCCTACCGCTACATCCTCCAGGTGCTGCGCATGGTGATGTACTTCAACCCGCTCAAGGTGCTCATGCCGCCCGCCCTGGTGCTGCTGGGGGTCGGCGCCGCCAAGTTCGTCTTCGACCAGGTGCGCAACCCGCTCTACATCCCCAACAACACCGTCATGATCCTCATGACGGGGCTGATCATCGCGGCGATCGCCCTGCTGGCCGACCTCATCGTGCGCTCCAGGGACAGCGCGTGAACCCGGCGGCGCGGGTGGCCCTGGTCGGGCCCGCCCACCCCTACAAGGGCGGCGGCGCCCGGCACACCACCGAGCTGGCGCACCGGCTGAGCGCGCTGGGCCACCCCACGGCCGTGGAGTCCTGGCGGGCGCAGTACCCGGCCGCCCTCTACCCCGGTCGGCAGACCATCGAGGACCCCGAGGGCGAACCCCACCCCGGCACCCGCCACAAGCTGGCCTGGTACCGGCCGGACGGCTGGTGGCGGACCGGGCGGCGCCTGGCCCGCGAGGCCGACCTGGTGGTGCTCACCCTGTTCTCCCCGGTGCAGGTGCCCGCCTACCTCGGCGTCCTCGCCGGGGTGCGCTCCGTACGGCGTTCCGGGGGCGCGCGGGTGGTGGCGCTGTGCCACAACGTGCTGCCCCACGAGCGCCGCGCCGTGGACGTGTCCCTCATGCGGACCCTCCTGCGGCGGGTGGACGGCGTGGTCGCCCACTCGCCCGAGCAGGCGCGCCTGGCCGAGGGGCTCAGGGGACCCGGGGCGCGGCGGCCCGTGGTCGCCCAGATGCCCCCGCACCTGCCCGAGACCGGCGGCGGTGCGGCCCCGGCGCCGGGGGAGCGGCGGCACCTGCTGTTCCTGGGCATCGTCCGCCCCTACAAGGGGGTGGACCTGCTGCTGCGCGCCCTGGCCGACGGTGCGCCCGAGGACGTGGCGCTCACCGTGGCCGGGGAGTTCTGGGGCGGTACGGCGGAGCTGGAGGAACTGGCCGCCGGGCTGGGGATCGCCGACCGGGTGCGGCTGCGGGACGGGTACGTCCCCGCCGGTGAGCTGCCGGAGCTGTTCGCCTCGGCCGACGCGGTGGTGCTGCCCTACCGCACCGCCACCGCCACCCAGAACGTGTGGCTGGCGCACGAGCACGGGATCCCGGTGGTGGCCACCCGCGCCGGAACCCTCCCCGACCACGTGCGCGAGGGGGTCGACGGCCTGCTGTGCGCGCCGGGCGACGCCGCCGACCTGGCCCGCGCGCTGGGGGAGTTCTACGCGCCGGGGGAGCCCGAGCGGCTGCGCGCCGGGGTCCGCCCGGTGGAGGCCGAGCCGTACTGGCGGGCCTACACCGAACGGCTGCTGGAGGCGTAAGGCCGCCACGCGGGGGAGGACACGGGGCGGCCTCAGGACCCGGTTGGCGGGCTTCCGGCGCGGGTGGCGGGGCGGGGCCCTCCTCAGGGACGCGGTCCGGGCACGGCCTCCGGCCCCGGCACGGCCCGCCGGGACAGCAGCACCGACAGCCCCGCCCAGGCCACGTCCGCCACGGTCATCACCAGCCGCGACAGCACCGCCACCACCAGCGCGGCCCCGGCGTCCACCACCGGCGCCAGCGCCACCACCAGCACCGCCTCGCGCACCCCCAGGCCCGCCGGGGCGAACACCACCAGCAGCCCCAGCGTCCACGCCAGCGCGTAGGCGCCCACCGCCGGTCCTAGCGACCGCAGCGCCTCGCCGCCCACCGCCCAGGTCAGCAGCCACACGTGCAGGCCCAGGGGCACCCAGGCCACCAGGGTCCACCCCACGGCCGCGGCCATGGACCGTCCGCGCACGTCCAGGGGCCCGGCCTCGGCGACCTCGCGGAACCGGGAGAAGGGGCGGGCCGCCAGCCGGATCCCCCAACCGACCACGCGCGGGTGCAGCGCGGCGAGCAGCACGGGTGCCAGCGCCAGCGCCCACCACCAGCGGCGGGCCGCCTCCGCCGACGACAGCGGCAGGGCCACCGCCGCGACCGCCAGCCCGGCCGCGACCGTCACACCCACCGCGAGCAGGGTCGCCGCCGCACCGCGCGTGCGCGGCACGTTCCAGTCCCGGGCCAGCTCTACCTGGGCGACGAAGGCCCACACCGAACCCGGCAGGTACTTGCCGAGCTGTCCCACGAACATGACGCGGGCCGCCGTGCGGCGGGGCAGGGGGGAGCCCATCCCGGCCAGCAGCGCGCGCCAGGCGAGCATCTGCGCGGTGAGCCCCGCCATGCCCGTCAGCACCGCCGCGGGCAGCACCCACAGGGGCAGCGCCGCCGCGGCGTCCCGGGCCTGTTCCCAGTTCGCGCGCAGTGCCAGCCCCACGCACACGCACACCACCAGCAACAGCGCCAACCGCACCCACGGGCTACTGCGCAGCCGACTCAGCACGTGGCCTCCCTCCCGTACGTGCCGACCCTACGCCGCCCGCGCACCCGCCGACCCCCGCGGACGCCCCGGACCATCGGGTCACAGCGTGCACAACTGCTCCACAGGACCCACCACGTCACCGAGGCCCCTCCCGCACCCCGACCAGCGGCGGAACGCGTCGGTGACGCACCGCACACATGCGGCGGCACCGGTGGTGCGTCCGCACGCGCGAAAGGAGCGGGGCGTAGGGTTGCGCCCTATGAGTGGTGCGAACGACCCGGCCCCCGTCCCCTCCCCGACCCCGTCCGCCATGCGCAGGGCCCTGGCCCGCGCCCGGGACGGCAAGACCCTCGACGTCACCGAGGCAGAGGTGCTCCTGCACGCCAGGGGCGAGGACCTGGACGTCCTCCTCGAACACGCCGGAAGGGTGCGCGACGCCGGGCTGGAGGCCGCGGGCCGCCCCGGGGTCGTCACCTACAGCCGCAAGGTGTTCGTCCCCCTGACCCGCCTGTGCCGCGACCGCTGCCACTACTGCACGTTCGCCACGGTGCCGGGCCGCCTCGACGCCCCGTTCCTGTCGCCCGACGAGGTCCTGGACATCGCCCGGCGGGGCGCCGAGATGGGCTGCAAGGAGGCCCTGTTCACCCTCGGCGACCGGCCCGAGGACCGCTGGAAGCAGGCCGCCGAGTGGCTCAACGCCCACGGCTACGACGACACCCTGTCCTACGTGCGGGCCATGGCCATCATGGTGCTGGAGGAGACCGGCCTGCTTCCGCACCTGAACCCGGGCGTGCTCACCTGGGCCGACCTCCAGCGCCTCAAGCCCGTCGCCCCGTCCATGGGGATGATGCTGGAGACCACCTCCACCCGGCTGTTCACCGAGAAGGGCCGGGCCCACTACGGCAGCCCGGACAAGGACCCGGCGGTTCGGCTGCGCGTGCTGGAGGACGCCGGGCGCTCCAGCGTCCCCTTCACCACCGGCATCCTCCTGGGCATCGGTGAGAACACCGCCGAGCGCGCCGAGTCGATCTTCGCGATGCGCGGCGCCTCCCGGCGCTACGGCGGCGTCCAGGAGGTCATCGTGCAGAACTTCCGGGCCAAGCCCGCGACCGCGATGATGCACCGGCCCGACGCCGAACGCGAGGAGATGGCCGCCGCCATCGCCGTCACCCGCCTGGTCATGGGGCCCAGGGCGCACGTTCAGGCGCCGCCCAACCTCATCGGCGCCGAGCACGGGGGCGTGGACGAGTACGGTCTGATGCTGCGCGCGGGCATCGACGACTGGGGCGGCGTCTCCCCGCTCACCCCCGACCACGTCAACCCGGAGCGGCCCTGGCCGCAGATCGACGACCTGGCCGCGCGCACCGCCGCCCACGGCTTCGCCCTGCGCGAGCGGCTCACCGTCTACCCCGAGTACGTCCTGGCCGGGGAGCCCTGGCTGGACCCGCGCGTGGCCGGGCACGTGGCCGCCCTCGCCGACCCCGGGACCGGCCTGGCCCGCGAGGACGCGCCCGTGGTGGGCCGCCCCTGGCAGGAGCCCGAGGCGGTGCTGGTCTCCTCCGGCCGCACCGACCTGCACACGGGGATCGACACGCAGGGGCGCACGGACGACCGCCGCGGCGACTTCGACGCCGTCTACGGGGACTGGGACGAGCTGCGCTCGGGCGTGGACCGCGAGGGGGCCGTGCCGCGCAGGTTCGACCCCGACGTCGCGGCGGCCCTGCGCAGCGCCGAGTCCGATCCGGCGGGGCTGTCCGACGACGAGGCGCTCGCCCTGCTGCACGCCGACGGGGCCGAACTGGAGGCGCTGACCGACCTGGCCGACCGGGTGCGCCGCGACGCGGTCGGCGACGACGTCACCTACGTCGTGACCAGGAACATCAACTTCACCAACGTCTGCTACACCGGCTGCCGCTTCTGCGCGTTCGCCCAGCGCCGCACCGACGCCGACGCCTACACGCTCTCCCTGGAGCAGGTGGCCGACCGCGCCGAGGAGGCCTGGAAGGCCGGAGCGACCGAGGTGTGCATGCAGGGCGGCATCCACCCGGACCTGCCGGGCACCGCCTACTTCGACATCGCCGCCGCCGTGCGCGAGCGCGTCCCGGACATGCACGTCCACGCGTTCAGCCCGATGGAGGTGGTCAACGGGGCGGCGCGCACGAACCTGCCGGTCCGCGAGTGGCTGCTGCGCGCCCGCGAGGCCGGGCTCGGCTCCGTGCCGGGCACCGCCGCCGAGATCCTCGACGACGAGGTCCGCTGGATCCTCACCAAGGGCAAGCTGCCCGCGGCCGAGTGGATCGACGTCATCACGTCCGCCCACGACCTGGGCATCCCCACCACGTCCACGATGATGTACGGGCACGTGGACTCGCCCAGGCACTGGGTGGCGCACATCAAGCTGCTGCGCTCCCTCCAGGAACGGTCGGTGGAGCGCAACGGCCGCCGGGGGTTCACCGAGTTCGTCCTGCTGCCGTTCGTGCACACCAACGCGCCCATCTACCTGGCCGGGCTGGCCCGCACCGGGCCGACCGTCCGGGAGAACCGCGCCGTGCACGCCCTGGCCCGCCTGCTGCTGCACGGGCACATCGACAACATCCAGTGCTCGTGGGTCAAGCTCGCCGAGGACACCTGCCGCCAGCTGCTCTCGGGCGGGGTGAACGACGTCGGCGGCACCCTGATGGAGGAGACCATCAGCCGGATGGCCGGTTCGGGGCAGGGGTCGTTCAAGACCATCAGCGACATCCGCGCCCTGGTCGAGCCGACCGGCCGCCCCGTCCGCCAGCGCACCACGACCTACGGTCCGGTGCCGGGGGAGCGCCAGCGCGCGGCCGAGGCCAGCGACGGCGTGGCCCCCAGCGTCCGGCGTCCCTCGCTGCCGCTGGTCTAGACGCCGAAGGAGGGGGCGAAGCGCCGGGGGACGGCGCTCCGCCCCCTCCTCCAGGGGGGCGGCGGCCCGTCAGCCGTGGGGAGTGTGTGACGGGCCGCCGGGGAGCCGCGCGCGGCGGAGGGGGCGGGGGCCCTCCCACGCGGCCTCGGATCAGCAGGTGCCGACGAGCCTCCAGACGCCCCACTCGCCGGTGGTGCCCGGCTCCTCGCCGCGGGTCCACCACTGGGCGCGGTACTCCGAGCCCCCGTGGGAGACCACGTCGCCGCCGGTGTAGACGCTGTCGGCCGTCCAGGCGGCGGCGGTGCAGTCGCCGGGCTGCTCGGTGGGCTGCTCGGTCGGCTCCTCGGTGGGCCCGCCGCCGTCGCCGGGGCCGGTGGCCAGGCGCGCCGAGATGGTCTCGGCGAAGGCGTAACCGCTGGTGGCGTCCCAGTTGACGGACCAGGTCATCACACCGCCGATGGGGCCGTACGGGGTGGCGGGGGAGAAGGATCCGCAGTTGGTCCCGGCCTCCAGGCAGTCCAGGGCGCGCACGATCTGGCTGGGCGCCATGTACCCGCCTCCGGCGGCGGACTGCACGGCGGGCAGCCCGAGGCCCACCTGGTCCGGGCTCAGCCCCATCTCCAGCTGGATGCAGGCCAGCGCGGCGACGAAGTCCGGGGTGCCCTGGTGGTACACCTGGTCGTCACACCCCAGCATCGAGCCGGAGTTGTAGTACTGCATGTTGACGATGGTGAGGATGTCGGAGATGTTCGAGGCGAGCTTGTAGTACTCCCGGTCGGGGCTCTGGAAGTCGATGGTCTGCGGCGCCATCGTGATGATCAGGTCCGCTCCTGCCCGGCCGCTAAGGTCGCGCAGGGCCTGGGACATGTACTGCGCGTTGATGCCGTGCTCCAGGTCGATGTCGACCCCGTCGAAGCCGTAGTCCTGCATCAGCTGGTACACGGTGTCGGCGAAGTTGTCCGCCTGGGTGGCGTTGGTGACGCTCACGTGGCCGAGCTCGCCGCCCACGGAGATGACGACCTTGCGGCCCTGGGCCTGGACGGCCGCGATGTCGTCGCGGAACTGCTGGTCGGTGTAGCCGTTCAGCTCCTGGCTGGCCAGGTTGAACGTGACCCCGCCGTCGAGGGCGGGGTGGTTGTCGGCGAAGGCGACGGCCACCAGGTTGTACTCGGAGGGGACCTCCGACAGCGGCATCACGGTGGAGCCGTTGTCGAAGTTGTGCCAGTACCCGGTGAGCCACTGGCCGGTCTGCTGGACCTGGGCGGAGTCGCTGTCGGACACGGTCTCGACCTCGGCGGGAGCGGGGGAGAGCTGGCTGAAACCGGCGAGGAGTCCGGCGGTCAGGAGGGCGAGGGCGCCGGTCAGCGCGGCCTTCGCGGCTCGGGGGGCTTTCCTGAGGCGGTGTTCGGGCATCGGGGGTTGCTCCTGTCGTCGAGCGGGGGAGACGAAGGGGCTCTGTGAGCCGCTAATTGTTAGGAAACTTTAAAGTTGTCACGCGGCCGCGTCAACGAAAACGGTAAGGAAAGTTTGTAGTTTTTTGGTGGCCTCAGTGCCTTTCCCAGGTCTCAGGAGCCCCTCCAGTACCAGGAGGGACGACCGCCGCGCGCACCTCTCGTCACGTTCCGTGCGCGCCCGCGCGGACGCTCGCGTCCCGCTGGCTCCGGTTCCCACACATTCACACACGGCGTGCGGAACGGTCCCGGCAGGCCCCGGCCCCCACGGAGAAGGCGGACCCGGCCCCGGCCGTTCCGGGCCCCGAGGGTCCGGCAGCCCCGCGACTCACGAGCCGTACGGACCCGCCCCCGTGTCCCGGATGTCCAGGTCCCGGCTCATCTCCTGGAACACGGCGTGGTCGATGTCGCCGTCCCGGTACATCGACATCAGAGCGTCCCTGCGCGCCTGCGTGATCTGCGCGTGCACGGCCCTGCCGCTGTCCACCCGTTCACGCGCCCGCCCGTCCTCGACGTCCATCAGCCCCCGCACCTGCGAGACGCGCCGCGTGTACACCGCGCGCAGCGAGTCGGCGGTGCGGTCGTCCACCTCGCCCTCCCGCAGCAGCTCGTCCACCTTGCTCAGCGCCGCGCAGCTCATCTGCTCGTCCGCCCGCAGGAACTCCATCCGCCGCGCGCCCTCACGCGCCATGCCCAGCTTGCGCAGCAGCAGCGGCAGCGTCATCCCCTGCCCCACCAGCGTCCCGAGCACCACGACCCCCGCCACGAACACCAGCGCGCCCCGCTCGGTGAACGGCTCACCGCCCAGCGTCGCGGGCAGGGACAGGGCGATCGCCAGCGACACCGCCCCGCGCATCCCGCTCCACCCGATGACCAGCCGCTCCCGCAGGTCGGCGCCCTCCAGCTTGGAGAACGGCGGGATCCGGTGCAGCGGGATCACCACCAGCATCAGCCCCATGCGCAGGGCGACCGCCGTGGCCGTCGTCGCCAGCGCCACCCACACCAGGTCCAGGAAGGCGAACTGGTCCCGCACCGCCGTGACCACCGAGTCCAGCTGCAACCCCAGCACCACGAACAGCATCGACTCCAGCAGCCCCACGAGGGCGCCCCAGATCGTCTGCCCGTTCACCCGCACCCGCGGCGGCAGCAGCCCCTCGCCGCGCGTGCCCAGGTAGAACCCGGCCACCACCGCCGCCAGCACCCCGGAGAACCCCGCCATCTCCGCCGGGATGTAGGCCGCGAACGGCGTGACCAGCACGACCATCAGCTGGAGGGACGGATCCCGCATGCGGGTCCGCGACCACGACACCGCCAGGGCCACCGCGGCGCCGCAGACCAGGCCGCCCGCCACGACCTTCACCAGCTCGACCAGGCCCTCCTGGGGCGTGAGCGGGTGCGCCATGGCGGTCACGGCCAGGCTGAACAGGGTCAGCGCGACCCCGTCGTTGATGAGGGACTCGCCCTCCAGGAGGGTCAGCACCCTGCGCGGGGTGCCCACCCGCTTGAGGATCGCCGACGCCGCCACCGCGTCGGTCGGCGCGACGGCGGCGCCCAGGGCGATCGCCGCGGGCCACCCCACCGACGGCATCAGCAGATGGACGATCCCCGCCAGTCCGAACGCCGTCAGCAGCGTCACCCCCACCGCCATCACCACGATGGGGCGCGCCAGCTCGCGCATGTCCTTGGGCGAGGAGAAGAAGGCGGCGTTGTAGATCAGCGGGGGCAGGAACACCAGCAGGATGACCTGGGGGGAGATCGATAGCGAGTGCAGCCAGGGCACCAGCCCCAGGGCCATGCCCAGCAGCACCAGCACGACCGCCCCCGGCACCCGCAGCCGCCCCGCGACCAGTCGGCCGCAGATCACCGCGACCACGATCACCAGCGTGGCGACCACGTACCCCTCGACGGACACCCCGCACCTCCCCGCCGACCCCCGCACGCACCAGCATGGCGCTGCCGGGCCCGCCGGTCGCCCTGACGCGCCGGTCGCCGGGAGACGGGCCCCCGGCGACCACCGCGTCAGCGCGTCAGCGGGTCAGCGGGTCAGCGCACGGAGACGAAGTCCTCCGGGTCGCGCGGCGCCCTCTCCCCGGGCGCCTCGGCCGCGTACCCCACGGCCACCGCGCCCATCGGCTGCCACTCCTCGGGTACCTCCAGCACCTCGCGCACCACGTCCGCGCAGAACATGGTCGAGGAGACCCAGGCCGAACCCAGCCCCTCCACGGCCAGCCCCACCAGCAGGTTCTGCACCCCGGCGCCCATCGCCACCAGGAACATCGACCGCTCGGCACCGGCCCGGCGCGCGTCCGGGTAGGGGTGGGCCCCGTCGGCCACCAGGAAGGGCACCACCAGGTACGGCGCGCCGCGCAGCACGTCGCCGCGCCGCGTGCGCCGGGCGATCTGCTCCTCGCTGAACCCGTCGCCGCGCAGGTCCGCCACCCACGCCGCGAGCATCGCGTCCAGCAGCCGCTTGCGCGTGTGCGCCGACTCCACCAGCACGAAGCGCCACGGCGTGGTGTGGTGCGGCGCGGGGGCCGTCACCGCCGCGGCCACCGCACGCCGCACCAGTGCCGGGTCCACCGGCGCGTCGGTGAACGAGCGCACCGTCCGCCGGGCGCGGACCACGTCCCGCGACCCGTACCGGAACAGGTCGGCGTCGGGCGAGCGGACCAGTGCCGCCGCCCCCGGCCCGTCCTCCTCGGTGACCAGGCCGCCCAGGCCGCTGACCACCGCGACCGGGACCCGGTTCGTCTTGCCCTTGACCAGCTCGCCCGCCCCGGCGATCTCGTCGGCCACCGCGTTGACGGTCGCCTCCATGAGGTTGCCGTGGGTGTCGGCGGTACCGCGCAGGTCCTGCACGACCGACAGCCCTGCGGCGCCGATGGCCACGTCGGTCTGCCCGACCCGCCACGGCCGCCCGAAGGTGTCGGACACGATCACGCCGACGTTCACGCCCAGGCGCTCGCGCAGCCCGGCGCGCAGCGCGCGGGCGGAGGCGTCGGAGTCCTCGGGCAGCAGCAGCACGGTGCCGGGCTCGACGTTGGAGGCGTCCACCCCCGCGGCGGCCATGACCAGCCCCTGCCGGGTCTGCATGATCCCGGTCCTGCCCGTACGGGCCACCACCCGGACGGTCTCGGAGGCGACGGCCTCCTCCCGGTCCATGCGGCGGGCGCGGCCCTCGGCCTTGCTCACGACCTTGGAGGTGACCACGAGGATGTCCCCGTCGGCCAGCGCGGTCCCGGAGGCGGCCACCGCCCCGGCTACCAGGGCCGACAGCTCGTCGCCCGACCGCACCTCGGGGATGCCGCCGAGCCCGCGCACGCTCAGTTCGGTGCTCACTGGCCGCCTCCCCGCTTCTGCGCCAGCTCCACGGCCAGGTCCACGGCCGCACGCGCGAGCGCCTCGGTGGCGGCGGGGTCGCTCATGTACAGGGGACGCGAGCGGACCTCGATCCCCTCCACCTCGGTGCCCGCGTCGGCCTCGTCCACCAGCCAGCCGTCCAGCAGGTCGGCGCCCAGGTGCGCGGCGACCGCGCCCGCGCTGGTCTCCACCCCGATCGCGGCCAGGCAGGCGTCGGCCATGCCGCGCACCGGCGCGCCGCCGATGATGGGGGAGACGCCCACCACGGTCTTGGCCGCCATGGCCTCGCGGATCCCCGGGACGCCCAGGACGGAGCCCACGCTGACCACCGGGTTGGACGGGGGCAGGATCACGGCGTCGGCCTCGGCGATCGCCTCCAGCACACCGGGCGCGGGCTTGGCCGTCTCGGCGCCGACGCTGACGATCTGTTCGGCGGGCAGCGCCGCGCGGTGCCGGATCCACCACTCCTGGAAGTGGATGGCCCGGCGCCCCTCGCCGTCGTCGACGACCACATGCGTCTCGACCTGGTCGTCGGTCATCGGCAGCAGCCGCACGCCCGGCCGCCAGCGGTCGCACAGCGCCTCGGTGACCGCCGAGAGGGGGAACCCGGCGGCGAGCATCTGCGTCCGCACGATGTGCGTGGCGGTGTCGCGGTCGCCCAGGCCGAACCAGGTGGGCTTCATCCCGTAGGCGGCGAGCTCCTCCTTGACGGTGAAGGACTCGTCGGTCCGGCCCCAGCCCTGCTCCTCGTTGATCCCCCCGCCGAGGGTGTACATCACCGTGTCCAGGTCCGGACAGATTCTCAGCCCGAACAGGGTGATGTCGTCACCGGTGTTGCCGATGACGGTGACGCTGCTGTCTGTGGTGTGCTCTTCGGTGGCCGACGCCACGGTTCCGAGCGCCGCCCTGAGGCCGCGGAGGAACCGCGCGCCGCCGATACCGCCAGCCGGTACGACTATCCGCATGCGTCCAAGTCTGGCAGTCTGGGGGCGTGTATGGGTCGTCTGCCCCGCCGTGGGCACGATCCGTGCGTGACCGTTCCGGTATCGGAGGTCCGTGAACTCCGTGGCTGCGGTCGCCATCCCATTCCTCGGCCCCGCCCGGTGTCCCCTCATCCATGCCCGGACGCGGCCGATCCACACGTGACAGCCCGACGCCGTTCCCAACGACCCGACGGCGAAGCAGCAGTAGATGGGGAACCTCTCTTGAAGAACGAAACGCTAGAACGACTGCGCCTTCCGGCGGCCTGGGTCCTGCTTGCAGCCGCGGGCGTGCTCATGCTCTCCGGGCTCATCCAGGTGATCGTCCGGTCCAGCGGCTGGCGCTCGGAGACGTCCTTCGCCACGGCCATGTACGACGCGGGCTCCGCCAACTTCTTCGGTGTGACCATCACGATCCTGGTCGCCGTCGCCGTGGCCCTCGTGCTGACCAGCGACAGGACCAGGGCGGGCGCCTCCCCGGTCGTGCTGACCGCGATGATCGTCACCGGTGTGGGCCTGCTCTTCTGCCTGATCACGGTGATCTGCGGCTTCATCGACGCGATCAACATCGGCCACGGCTTCGCCCGGATGCTGGGGACCGTCGCCCAGGGCGCGGTGCTCGGCGTCTTCGGCTTCGCGGCGCTCAAGGCCTTCAACGACCCGACCCTGGTCCCCAGGGTGGTGCAGCCGCAGAACGCCTACCCGCAGCAGTTCCCGCCCGCCACCGGCGCGCAGCAGTCCTTCGCCCAGCCGGCCTACCCGGGCCAGTCCGCCGACCCGACCCAGAGCGCCGCCCAGCCGTACGGCGCGGACCCCGCGCAGCAGGCCTACGGCCAGCAGTATGCGGCCGACCCGGCCCAGCAGTACGCCGCTGACCCGGCCGTGCAGCAGCAGTACGGGACCGGCGCTCAGCAGTCCTACGGTCAGCAGTACGGGGCCGACGCCTCCGGGCAGCAGTACGGCACGGGCGCGCAGCAGTCCTACGGTCAGCAGTACGGCACCGACCCCGTGCAGCAGGGCTACGACGCCTCGCAGCAGTACGGCCAGCCGTACGGCGCGGACCCCGCGCAGCAGGCCTACGGCCAGCAGTACGCGGCCGACCCGGCCCAGCAGTACGCCGCTGACCCGGCTGTGCAGCAGCAGTACGGCACGGGCGCGCAGCAGTCCTACGGTCAGCAGTACGGCACCGACGCCTCCGGGCAGCAGGCCGCCTACGGCCAGCCCGGCGAGTACGCCTACGACCCCTCCCAGTACGCCCCGCAGGGCACCGGGCAGCAGCCCGCCTCCGGTGAGCAGGCCGCCCAGGACGCGATCCAGTACGGCTGGTACCAGGGCGCTGACCAGGGGCAGCAGGCCCAGGACACCCCGGCCGACGGCAAACTTGATGCTTTCTTTAACTCCGGTGAGAACAACGGCAACCAGACGCCCGGCCAGGGCGGGGGATCGTACGGGGGTCAGTACGGAGCGGGCACCGGATACGGCTCTGACCAGCAGGGACAGGGCGGAACCGGTGACCAGCAGGGGTGGTACGGCGGCGAGGACAAGCGCTGACCCGGCTCCGTCGGCCCGCGCTCCCCACCGCCTCGGAAGGTCGTGAATTGCGTGGTAATCCGCAGAACGGACATCACCGGGCTGCCGTTGGCGGTTCGTTACATGATATTCAGTGGATTACCACGCAGGGCGCTTGACTCTCAGCAAGCGACCCACGTGTAATTTCAAGGTGGGATTCCACCCGGCCCGGGGGACGAAAAGGGCCGGGGACATCTATGGGGGGCAACAGGAGGTGCGCATGAGCGAGGTCATCCCGCTGGCGCACGGCTCGGATGAGGATCTGGGCTGGCAGGAGCGTGCCCTGTGCGCGCAGACCGACCCGGAGGCGTTCTTCCCCGAGAAGGGCGGCTCGACCCGGGAAGCCAAGAAGGTCTGCCAGTCGTGCGAGGTACGTGCGGAGTGCCTGGAATACGCGCTGGAGCACGATGAGCGCTTCGGCATCTGGGGGGGACTCTCCGAACGCGAGCGCCGCAGGCTGAAGAAAGCCGCCGGGGGAGATTTCGATTTCCTGGCGGAGATGCTCTAGGGCCGCGTGTGAGACGCGCGTCCGGGCCGCGAGCCCGGGCGCGCGTTTTTCATGTTCGGCCCCTTCCCGGGCGTGCGGCGATTGTGTCCGCGGCGCGGTCGGGGGCGGCAATGCCCGGATATGCCGGGCCCTATTCGGATGTGTGTTCGAATAGGCCCTCCCCGTCGTGGTGGGAATGCTCCGATATGGCCGACCGCAGCAACGTGTGACGAATAGGCCCGTAATGGTGCCGAGTGGCGTAGGGTGATGTCCCGCGCGGGCCGTGTCCGGCCCCGACGAGGTCACGAGGGCCGCGGCCGGCCGTGGCGTCCCGCGCGCGGACCGCGTCCGGAGCGCGGTCGCGCCCGTCGGCCCCGCCCGGCCGGACCCGCGGACCCGATCGGGCCGCGCCCCCTCCCGGAGAGAACCCACCACAGCCGTGCCTGACCAGGATTTCGCCCGACACGTCGTCACCGCGGTCATCGTCTCCCACGACGGCGCCCGCTGGCTGCCCGAGACGATGCAGGCGCTGCGCGGCCAGTCCTGGCCCGTGCAGCGGGCCGTCGCCGCCGACACCGGCAGCACCGACGACAGCGCCCAGGTCCTGGCCCGGTTCCTGCCCGCCGACGCCGTCGTGGAGCTGCCCGCCGACACCGGGTACGGCGACGCCGTCCGCGCCGCCCTGGAACTGCGGCGCTCCACCAGCGCCGTACGCGGCTTCGACGAGGACGCCACCGAGTGGATCTGGCTGATCCACGACGACCTCACCCCGGACCGCGACGCCCTCGCGCACCTGCTGGACGCCGCAGACCAGGACCCCCGCGCCGCCGTCCTGGGCCCCAAGCTGCGCGACTGGTTCGACCGCCGCCTCCTGGTGGAGGCGGGCGTGACCATCGACGGCGCGGGCCGCCGCGAGACCGGCCTGGAACAGCGCGAGTTCGACCACGGCCAGCACGACGGCACACGCCAGGTCCTGGCGGTCTCCAGCGCAGGCATGCTCGTGCGCCGCGACGTGTGGGACCGCCTCGGCGGCTTCGACCCCTCCCTGCCGCTGTTCCGCGACGACATCGACTTCTGCTGGCGGGTGGGCGGCGCCGGACTGCGCGCCGTACTCGTCACCGACGCGGTCGCCTACCACGCCGAGGCCTCCGCCCGGCGCCGCCGACCCATCTCCGCCACCCGCAACCACCCGCGCCGCGTGGACCGCCGCCACGCCGTCTTCGTGCTGCTGGCCAACCTGCCCGCGGGCGGCATGGCGGCCGCGCTGCTGCGCAACTCCGTGGCCTCGCTGCTGCGCGTGGCGGGGTACCTGCTCATCAAGCAGCCCGCCAACGCCCTGGACGAGGCCGCCGCGATCACCCTGGTCTACCTGCGGCCGCTCCGGCTGATGCGCGCCCGCTTCCGGCGCCGCCGCGACCGCCGCCGCACCTACAGCGCCATCCGGCCCTTCCTGGCGCGCGGCGTGGCCATGCGCCAGGTCCACGACGTCCTCACCGGAATCCTGTCCGGGGAGCCCGTGCGCAACACCCCCGGCCGCCACCAGGCCGTCACCGCGCCGCCCGCCGCCGAGGACGAGGACGAGATCCCCACGGACAGGGCCGGCTTCGTGCGCAGCGTGCTCCTGCGGCCCGGGGTGCTGATGGTCCTGGCCCTGGCCGCGGTGGCACTGGTCGCCGAGCGCTCCCTGCTCCTGGGCGACCTCCTGGCGGGCGGCGCCCTGCCCCCGGTCGCGGGCGGCGCGGGCGACCTGTGGAACCTGTACCTGTCCGGCAGCCCCGACAGCGGACTCGGCGCGGCCGACCCCGTCCCGCCCTACGTCGGACTGCTCGCCCTGCTGTCCACGCTCACCCTGGGCAAGCCCTGGCTGGCCGTCACGGTCGTCCTGCTGGGCTGCGTGCCCCTGTCCGGGCTGACCGCCTACCTGCTCGCCCGCGAGGTGCTGGGCTTTCGTCCCGCACGCCTGTGGATGGCCGCGTCCTACGCGCTGCTGCCGGTGGCCACCGGCGCGGTCGCCCAGGGCCGACTGGGCACCGCCCTGGTCCACGTCCTGCTGCCGGTGCTGGGGCTGCTGCTGGTGCGGCTGGTGTCGATGCCGCCCAAGCCCTCGCGCCGCGCGGCCTGGGGGGTGGGCCTGGTCCTGACGGCCGCCACCGCGTTCGTGCCGATGGTGTGGCTCCTGTCGCTGGTCACCGGCGTGCTGGTGGCCGTCGCCTTCGGCCACCTGGGCCGCCGGATCTACGTCAGCGTCGCGCTGGGCCTGGCCGTCCCGCTCGTGCTGCTGATGCCGTGGACGCTCGAACTGCTCCTGCACCCCGGCCTGTGGCTGCTGGAGGCGGGACTGCACCGCCCCGAGCTGTCGGCGCCGGGCGCCACCCCGCAGGAACTGCTCATGCTCTCGCCGGGCGGCCCCGGGACGCCGCCGTTCTGGGTCACGGCCGGGTTCGCCGTGGCCGCGCTGTGCTCCCTGCTGCTGCTCCGCAACCGGATGCTGGCCGCGGCGGGGTGGTCGCTCGCCCTGTTCGGAATCCTCCTGGCCGTCCTGACCAGCCGGGTGGTCGTCGAGCCCTACTACGGCGGCCCCCCGGCGCCGGTCTGGCCCGGGGCGGCCCTGGCCTTCGCCGCCACGGCGGTGCTGCTGTCGGCGGCGACCGCCGCCCGCTCCTTCGGCGACATGGTGCGCCTGGGCGGACCGAGGCGGGTCTTCGCCCTCGCCGTGGGACTGCTCGCCCTGGCCACCCCCGTCTGCGCCGCGGGCGTGTGGATGTGGGAGGGCGTGCGGGGACCGGTCACCGCGCACGCCGAACCCGTCGTCCCCGGCGCGCTGGTCGGGGCCGGGATCGTCGAGGGCGGCGGGTCCGACGGCGCGCAGACCCGGCCGCGCACCCTCGTGGTCACCGCCGACGGGGAGGGCGGCGTGGACTACCTGGTCGTGCGCGGACGCGAACCCCGCCTGGGCGAGGAGCAGCTCGTGCCCGAACGCGGGGTCCGCGAGGTGATGGACCGGGCCGTGGCCGAACTCACCGTGGGCCAGGGCGGCGACCAGATGTACACCCTGGCCGACCTCGGCATCCAGTACGTGCTCTACCCGCGCCCGGAGATCAGCGGGCCCGCCGACGTCACCATGGTCGACACCCTTGACGGCACACCGGGGCTGGAGCGGCAGTCCCTGTCGCGGCACTACGCGCTCTGGCGGCTGGCCGCCCCCACCGGCGCGCTGCGGGTGGTCTCCGAGGACGGTGTCGGCGCCGAGGCCCTCGCGGTGCGCGGGGACGCGGACGAGCTGAGCGCCCCGGTCCCCGACGGCGGCACCGGACGGCGGCTCGCCCTGGCCGAGGCCGCCGACAGCGGCTGGCGCGCCAGCCTGGACGGCGTCGAACTGGACCCCGTCCCCACCCGGAGCGGGACCCAGGCCTGGGCGCTGCCCGTGGAGGGCGGCGAACTGCGCGTCTGGCACACCGACTACGTCCACGCGGCCTGGCTGCTCACGCAGGGGGTCCTGTTCGCGGTGGTCGCCGTCCTGGCCGCGCCGGGTGTGCGGACCGAGGAGGAGGCGCGGCTGATCGAGGCCACGCCCACCCCCCGCCCGCGGCGGCCGGAGCGGCTGCGGCGCTCGGGGGGGTCCCGGGCGTCCTCGCGCCGGGGCGCACGCGCCCGGCCCGGCCGGTCGCGGCCCGGCGGCGAGGACCCCGGCGGGCGCGCGGACGGGGACGCCGCGGCGGACGCGCCGGAGGACGGCGTCCCGCCCGGCTCCGCGCCCGGGGAGGACACCGGCACGCTGTCCGCACTGCGGGGCGGGGGCCGCCGCCGGGGCACCCGGGGCGTGCGCAGGGGGGAACGGCGCCGTGGCCGGTGACCGGGGGAGGAGAGCGCGCCGGGCGGCGGCGGACGAGGGCACCGGGACGGCCGGGGCCGGGCCGACCGGGCCCGCCGGGCGTGCGGTACCGAACGGGAGGAGCAGGCGGTGAGACTGATCGTGGAGAACCGGTTCGCGCTGTTCGGGCTGGTCTCGCTGGCCCTGGTCGCGCTGTTCGGCGTCGCGTTCGCGACCGGGCCGATCACCGCGGAGCTGGGCGTCACCGAGTCCGGGACCGTGCGGCCCGACCACGCGGTGCGGGTGTGCCCCGCCCCGCACGGGTCGGGGGACAGCTCCGTGGCCGCGTTCGCGCCGAGGGTGAGCCGCGACGACGAGGGCGAGCTGTGGGCCGAGACGGTCCCGGCGGCCCCCGGTGACGAGGGGGACGGCGCGGGGAGCGGCGAGGACGGTGGGGATTCCGAGGACACCGGGGACGGTGAGGCCGGTGGAACCGGCGGGGACGGCGGTGACGCGGGCAGCGCGGGCGGCACCCGGGGCCGCACCGTCGGCGAGGAGCTGACCGAGCCCGGCCGCGTGTGGAACACCGACACCGCCGGAACCGGCGCCCCCACCGCCGTCCACGCGCAGGGCTCCCTGGCCTCCGGACTCGACGCCGCACAGACCACCGTCTCCGACGGCTCGGCCACCGAGGTCCGCTGCCTCGGACCCTCCGTCGGAACCTGGTTCGCCCTCCCCGGCGGCGACGGCATCGAGGGCATGCGACTCGATGCGCTCACCGTGCACCTGGCCAACCCCGAGGACTCCCGGGCCACGGTCAGCGTGGACGTCTACACCGAGGGCGGCCCCTCCTACTCCGAGGAGAGCAGGGGCATCGCCCTGCCCGCGGGGGCGGCGACCGAACTGGACCTGACCGACCTGGTCGGCGGAACCAGCGCCGTCGGGGTCCACGTGCGCACCAGCACGGGGCGGGTCGCGGCCTCCCTGCTCGCGGAGCACTCCTCCGGCACCGCCGACTGGGTCCCGCCCACGGCCGCGCCCGCGCGCGAGCACGTGGTCCCCGGCGTCCCCGGCGGCGACGGCCGTCGCCGCCTGCACGTGGCCGCGCCGGGCGACGAGCCCGTCCAGGTGCGCGTGCACACCGTCACCCCGGCCCCGCGGGAGGGGACGGAGGAGGCGCCGCAGGAGGACGGGCGGGGCGGGGAGGGACAGGGCAGCGGGACCGCCGAGGACCCGCTGACCTTCAGCGTGCCCCCGGCCGCCTCCGCCTGGCTCAGCCTGGAGACCGTCCTGGCAGGGGAGCCCGGCGCTGTCGTGGTGGAGGCGGACGCGCCCGTGGTCGCCGGTGTCGCCGCCGAGGCGGTCACCGGAGAGGGGGACGACGTCGAGGTGGTCGAGGCGACCCACACCTCCGCGGTGCCGCCGCTCCGCTTCCCGCTGGACACCACCGCGGTCCTGCCCGACGTCCCCGAAGGCGCCGAAACCGAGCTGCTCCTGACCGCGGTCGGCGGCGACGCCGCGCTCATGGCCACCCCCATCGGCGCCGACGCGACCCAGGGGGACGCCGTGCGCGTGCGGGTCGCCGCCGGGACCACCGCCGTGTTCGGCGGGGACGACGGCTGGCAGGCGCCCGCGGGCACCGGGCCCGGGGACGGTTACGCGGTCCGCCTGGAGGTCCTGGACGGCTCCGGGCCCGTCCACGTCGCCCGCGTGCTGCGCGGAGGCGGAGACGGCCTGGGCGTGCTGCCGGTGACGCCCGCGCCGGTGCGGACCGAGCTGCCGGTGGTACGCGACAGCATGGTGGGGGTCGTCCCCTAGCCGCGCCGACGGGGGGCCGACGCGTCCGTGCCGCCCCGGCGCACCCCGGGCGGGTCAGCCCTCGGGGTCCACCGACTCCGGTTCCACGCCGAGCAGGTTGGCGACCTCCTCGACGACCGTCTCGTGGACGAGGAGGGCCATCTCCTCCGGATCCTTCGTCCGGATCTCCACCGGACGCCGGTACACCACGATCCTGGCCCGGCCGGAGGGATCGGTCTCCAGGCGGGAGAAGGGGATCGCCTCGGTCAGGGGGCCGCGGGGCTCCACCGGGGGGACGTCCTCCACGAGGAAGTCGACATTGGCCAGCTCCCGCGCCCACAGGCGTTCGAGGCGTTCGACGGCGTCCAGGACAAGGTCGTCGAAGGCCTGCGCCCGGCTACGGAAAACCGGCAGGTCAGAGGGCACGAGAGGACCGCGGATGCCTCGGCCGCGGCGGTCCCGGCGCCGCACTCGGTCTGGTTGGCCACTGGAAAGGCGCACTCGTCGCACACTTCGAGACTAAGCCATCACGGGCCCCGCGCGTAGTCCCTCCCGAGGCGAAAGCGCTCACGCGCCCGGGGAGCGGGCCGCCGGGCGGCGGCGGGGGACGGTCCGGAGGAGGTGCGCCGACCCCCTGGAGGGCGTCGGAGGGCGGCGCGCGGAGGCCGCCGACGAGCGCGAACGGGCCAGCTCATGGAACGATGCTGGCGTGTCCCTCAGTAAAGGCATACAGTCGAACGCTGTGAGCCCTGTTCGACGCTGCTCCCGTACCGCCTGCAGACAGCCTGCCGTCTTCACGCTCACGTACGTCTACGCGGACTCGACGGCCGTCCTCGGCCCGCTCGCCGCCTACGTGGAACCGCACTGCTACGACCTCTGCGCCGTGCACGCCGACCGGCTGACGGCACCGCGCGGCTGGGAGGTCGTCCGACTCCCGGTCGAGACGTCCGGCGGCGGCCCGGGCAGCGACGACCTGGAGGCCCTCGCCGACGCCGTACGTGAGGCGGCCCGCCCGCCTGCCCGCAAGGACCCCTCCGACGAGATCGGCGAGGGGACCGAGACGCTGCGCCGGGGGCACCTGCGCGTGGTCAGATCCGATCCGGGGCGCGGCGAACAGCAGCCCCCCCGGCACTCCGGCGGGTAGACGGCGCAGCCCCCGCCGCGGCGGGGAGCCGGCCCGGGCCCGAACCGGCGGTGGTGCGGGGGTTCGCGGGGACGCCTTGCTAGTTTTGTACCGCGCGCGGCCCGGCCGCGCGGGACCGAACCCAAGCAGGACCGACCTGGCCGGAGAAGACGTGGCTGACCTCGCAAGCATCTTCAAGGCATACGACGTGCGGGGCGTGATCCCCGACACCTTCGACGCCGACACCGCCCGGGCGATCGGAGCCGCCTTCGCCCGCGTGGTCGGCGGGGAGGCCGTGGTGGTCGCCCACGACATGCGCCCCTCCTCGCCCGAGCTGGCCACCGCCTTCGCCGAGGGCGTCACCGGCCAGGGCCTGGACGTGGTCTTCGCCGGGCTCGGCTCCACCGACCTGCTCTACTACGGTTCGGGCCACCTGGACCTGCCCGGCGCCATGTTCACCGCCAGCCACAACCCCGCCGAGTACAACGGCATCAAGATGTGCCGGGCCGGGGCCGCGCCCATCAGCGGCGAGACCGGCCTGGACGACATCCGCCGCCTGGCCGAGGAGATCCTGGAGGGGGGAGCGCCCGCCCACGACGGCCCCGCGGGGACGGTCACCCACCGCGACCTGCTGGCCGGATACGCGGACTACCTGCGCGAACTGGTCGACCTCTCGGGCATCCGCCCGCTCAGGGTCGCGGTGGACGCGGGCAACGGCATGGGCGGCCACACGGTCCCCGCCGTCCTGGAGGGCCTGCCGCTGGAGGTCGTCCCCCTCTACTTCGAACTGGACGGCACCTTCCCCAACCACCCGGCCAACCCCCTGGACCCCGACAACCTGGTGGACCTCCAGGCCAAGGTCCGCGAGACCGGAGCCGACATCGGCCTGGCCTTCGACGGCGACGCCGACCGCTGCTTCGTCGTGGACGAGAACGGCGACGCCGTCCCGCCCTCGGCCGTCACCGCCCTGGTGGCCGCCCAGGAGCTGGAGCGCGAGCCGGGCGCCACGGTCATCCACAACCTCATCACCTCCCAGGCCGTCCCCGAGATCGTCCGCGAGAACGGCGGCGAGCCCGTCCGCACCCGGGTCGGGCACTCCTTCATCAAGGCCACCATGGCCGAGACGGGCGCGATCTTCGGCGGGGAGCACTCCGCCCACTACTACTTCCGCGACTTCTGGCGCGCCGACACCGGTATGCTCGCCGCGATGCACGTCCTGCGGGTGCTGGGCAACGACGACCGCCCCCTCTCCCGGATCGCCGAGGCCTACTCGCGCTACGCCGGGTCCGGCGAGGTCAACTCCGAGGTCGCCGACGCCCCCGGTCGGATGGCCGCGGTACGCGAGGCCTTCGCCGGGCGGGACGGCGTCACCGTCGACGAACTCGACGGCCTGACCGTCTCCCTCCCCGACGGGTCGTGGTTCAACGTGCGCGCCTCCAACACCGAACCGCTGCTGCGGCTCAACGTCGAGGCCCCCGACGAGGCGTCCATGGCCGGTCTGCGCGACGAGGTCCTGGCCATCGTCCGCGCCTGACCAGGCATCATGGGGGCAGAGGGACACCCCATTGCAGAGGAACGAGGACATGAGCACGAAGATCGACGGCTGGCTGCTGGAGATCCTGGCCTGCCCGCAGAGCCAGGCCCCGCTGCGCCACGACCCCGAGACCGACGAGCTGGTCTGCGACGAGAGCGGCCTGGCCTACCCCATCCGGGACGGCATCCCGGTCCTGCTGGTCGACGAGGCGCGAAAAATCGGGTGAGGCCGGGAACGCCCCGGGCGTTCCAGCAGTCATAACGGTTGCGCCGGGGTAACGGGGCACGACGGGACGCACCACCGCGTTCCCCGCAACCCGTACCCTGGTGCTGCGCGCCCCCTCACCCCTATCTCCCGGAGGACACCGATGCCCGGTCCCGAACCGCTACTGCCGAGCGACCCCTCCTCGTTCGGCGAGTACAGCGTGACAGGGCGGCTGGGCAAGGGCGGCCAGGGAATCGTCTACCTCGCCGAGGACTCCGGCGGCGAGCAGTACGCGGTCAAGGTCCTCAACGACCAGTGGTCGCGCGACAGCGACCTGCGCAGGCGGTTCGAGAAAGAGGTCCGGGCGGCCCAGAAGGTCGCCTCCTTCTGCACCGCCGCGATCATCGAGGCCCGGCTCGACGGCGACCCGCCCTACGTGGTCAGCGAGTTCGTGCCGGGCAAGGACCTCCAGGAGACCATCGCCAAGGGCACCACCCAGAAGGGCTCCACCCTCCAGCGGCTCGCCATCACCACCGCCACCGCCCTGGTCGCCATCCACAAGGCGGGCATCGTCCACCGCGACTTCAAGCCCGGCAACGTGCTGATCGGCCCGGACGGTCCCCGCGTCATCGACTTCGGCATCGCCCGGATCGACGACGGCACCGCCACCATGACCAACTCGATCGTCGGCACGCCCTCCTACATGGCGCCCGAGCAGATCGAGGGCCGCGGCATCACCGACAAGTGCGACATCTTCGCCTGGGGCTGCGTCATCGCCTTCGCCTCCACCGGGCGGGCGCCGTTCGGCTCCGACACCGTCCCGGCGGTCGTCCACCGCGTGGTCAGCGCGCCCCCGGACCTGACCGACATGGACGAGGCCCTGCGCCCCATCGTCGAGTCCTGCCTGGACAAGAACCCGGACAACCGGCCCAACGCCCAGACGCTCCTCATGCGCCTGCTGGGCCACGAGGGCCCCGAGGCCTCCGGCCCCTCCACCGACGACGCCGTCAAGCAGGGCGAGCAGATCGCCCAGACCGGCCTGTTCACCGGCGGCCAGACGCCCTACCGGCCGCACACCGGGCCGCAGCAGCCGCACACGGGCCCCCAGCAGCCGCACAGCGGCCCGCAGGCGGGCGCCGCCGGGTACGCGCAGCCCGGCGCCTCCAACCCCCGTCCGGGCATGCCGGGGCACCCCATGGGCTCCGACCCCCGCCACGGCTTCGCCCACCCCGGCACCTCCAACCCCAGGCCCGGGGTCCCCGGCCACCCGGGCACGTCCAACCCCCGCCCGGGCGCCCCCGCCTACCCGCCCCCGCCGCCCGGAATGCCCCACGGCCCGCACGCGGGCGGCAACCCCATGCTCACGGGCATGAACCCCAACCAGACCTACGCCCGCCCCGGGGCGCAGCAGCCCATGCCGCGCCCCGTCGAGCAGAACTCGGTGCTCCAGCAGAGCTGGGTGATCCCGGCGGTGCTCATCACCATCGTCATCCTGCTGCTGATCCTGCTTCTGCTCGCCATCAGCGGCTGACCGCCCGGCCGCGCCGACGCCGCCGACCGCTCAGACGCGGGTGAGCTCGTTCATGGCCCGGGACACCGCCTCGTCCACGAGGTCGCGCACCTGGGGCCAGCGGTCGTCCACGCAGTCCGTGGGCATCACGATCACACTGTCGGTGCCGGACATGCCCAGCGCGTCGCGCTCCCCCTCCGGGACGGTCAGGCGCGCGTCCGCGGTGACCGCGAGCACCCCCGTCCGGGGGCGGCCCACCTCCTGGACCACCACGAACAGCGACAGGGACGCCCCGCCCACCGTCAGCTCCAGCGCCGTCCACCAGTGCGCGGCCCCCGGCGTGAGCAGGTTGCGCACCACCGCCTCCGAGGCGGTCCCGGGCTCGGAGTCGTCCGAACCGCCCGAGTACACCGACGTGCGCGCCGCGGGGTCCAGCGCCCGCAGGATCATGGCCAGCGAGCTGCGGCGCGAGCGCACGTAGTCCAGGACGCGGCGGCGCGTCACCGCCGCCAGCGGCGACAAGGGGGAGCGGGGTTCGGGGACGTGCTCGGGGGTCCAGCTCAGCTCGTCGAGCAGCGTGCCGGTCACCAGGCGCGCGAAGTGGCGGACCATCCCGGCCAGGCGCTCGTCGGCGTCGTGTCCGCTCCACGGCGGCGCCAGGGGGTCGGGCAGCAGCGGCGGGAAGTCCGCCCGCCGCAGCACCAGGGACGCCAGCAGCCACGGCAGCGCCCACGCGTGCGTGCCCTCGGGGCGCTCGGGGTCCAGCTCGGCCAGCACCGCCACGCCCTCGGCGTAGGTCTGGGCGGCGCGCACCACCGGATGGGCGGGCACCGAGGCGGCCCGCGCCAGCCGCAGCGCCTGCTCGGAGTCCACGGGGCGCCGGGGGGAGCGGGCGGGGCAGTCCTCGGGCAGGTCCCTGGCGCGCTCGGCCAGCTCCAGGACGAACGCGGCGGTGAACTGGCGCCCGGAGGCCCCGTCCGCCGCGGCGGAGACCACCAGCTCCTCCAGGTCGGGCCCGCCGCCCAGCGCCCGCACCCGGCGGCCGGTCAGCTCGCGCCGGGCCGCGTCCCGGGCCCGCCGGGGCTGGCTCTGCCGGTGCTGGGCCCAGATGGCCCGCAGCCGGTCGACGTCCATGAGTTCCTCGCGCACCAGGGCCGGCACCCGGTCCGGGTCCGCACCGCAACGTAGGGTATCCACGTGTCTTCCGTAGCCAGCGGACAGTTGGCCAAAACCTGTCACGGGCACCGACCTGTGGCCGCTACCGGACGCGTCGGAGCGTAAACCGGGGGTGTTCAGGGGCGGCGGCCGTGCAGCAGCCGCATCGCCTTCTGCTTCTCGAAGTCCAGCGCGCGGGCGGGCGCCGCGGCGAGTCTGCCCAGCCGCTCCCCGTGCGAGCGCACCCGCGCCAGCACCTCGGGCTCGGCCAGCACCCGCAGGGCGAAGGCCAGCGCTGCGGGCGGGATGTCGAACTCGCGCTCCAGCTCCAGGCCCACCGCGATCGTGCGCAGGTCCTCCTCCGTGAACCGGCGGTGCCGGTGCCCGCGCCCGGTGGGCTGCTCCTGGGTGCGGGGCAGCAGGCCCAGGCCCTCGCGGTAGCGCAGCATCCGCGCGGTGGTGCCCACGCGCTCGGCGGCCGCGGAGATGGGCACGGGGCCGCGCGGCCGGAGGTCGGCGGGGATCGGGTCGTCGTCGAGGGCGGCCATGCATGCGACCCTAACCGAACCTCCCCACCAAGGAGCGTGAACCTGACGGTGAAATGTCAATTTCGCACGGTAGTCCCG
Source organism: Nocardiopsis camelliae (assembly GCF_028993595.1). Lineage (GTDB taxonomy): Bacteria > Actinomycetota > Actinomycetes > Streptosporangiales > Streptosporangiaceae > Nocardiopsis > Nocardiopsis dassonvillei. The sequence goes on along the minus strand of NZ_CP118614.1, from coordinate 5,389,178 downwards.
GTCGCGGCCCTAGAATCGAGTGCGCCACGACCATCACGAGTGAGGAACGCATGGCTTTCGACTTCAAGGTCGCCGATCTCTCCCTGGCCGCCTTCGGACGCGACGAGATCCGGCTCGCCGAGCACGAGATGCCCGGCCTCATGGCCACCCGCGCCGAGTACGGGGAGAGCAAGCCCCTCCGCGGCGCGCGCATCATGGGCTCGCTGCACATGACCGTCCAGACCGCGGTCCTCATCGAGACCCTGGTCGCCCTGGGCGCCGAGGTGCGCTGGGTCAGCTGCAACATCTTCTCCACCCAGGACCACGCCGCCGCCGCGGTCGTCGTCGGCCCCGACGGCACCGCCGAGGACCCCAGGGGCGTCCCGGTCTTCGCCTGGAAGGGCGAGACCCTGGAGGAGTACTGGTGGTGCACCGAGCAGGCGCTGACCTGGCCGGGCGCCGAGGGTCCCAACATGATCCTGGACGACGGCGGCGACGCCACCATGCTCGTCCACAAGGGCGCCGAGTACGAGAAGGCGGGCGCGGTCCCCGACCCCGACAGCGCCGACAGCGAGGAGATGGGCGTCGTGCTGCGCCTGCTCAGCGCCAGCCTGGAGCGCGACAACACCAAGTGGACCCAGATCGCCGAGCGGATCCAGGGCGTCACCGAGGAGACCACCACCGGTGTCCTGCGCCTGTACGAGATGCGCCGCGAGGGCACCCTGGCCTTCCCCGCGATCAACGTCAACGACTCGGTCACCAAGAGCAAGTTCGACAACAAGTACGGCATCCGCCACTCGCTGCCGGACGGCATCATGCGCGCCACCGACGTGCTCATCGGCGGCAAGGTCGCCGTGGTGTGCGGTTACGGCGACGTCGGCAAGGGCGCGGCCGAGGCCCTGCGCGGCCAGGGCGCCCGCGTGATCGTCACCGAGATCGACCCCATCAACGCCCTCCAGGCGGCCATGGACGGCTACCAGGTCACGCTCCTGGAGGACGTCCTGGAGACCGGTGACATCTTCATCACCACCACCGGCAACTTCAACGTGATCATGGCAGACCAGATCACCCGCATGAAGCACCAGGCGATCGTCGGCAACGTCGGCCACTTCGACAACGAGATCGACATGGCGGGCCTGGCCAGGGTCCCCGGCGTCGTCAAGAAGGAGATCAAGCCGCAGGTCCACGAGTGGACCTTCCCCGGCGGCAAGTCCGTCCTGGTGCTCTCCGAGGGCCGCCTGCTCAACCTGGGCAACGCCACCGGCCACCCCAGCTTCGTGATGTCCAACAGCTTCACCAACCAGGTCATCGCGCAGATCGAGCTGTTCACCAAGCCCGACGAGTACCCGACCGACGTCTACACGCTGCCCAAGATCCTCGACGAGAAGGTCGCCCGGCTGCACCTGGACGCGCTCGGCGTCAAGCTGACCCAGCTCACCAAGGAGCAGGCCGCCTACATCGGCGTGGACGTCACGGGCCCCTTCAAGCCCGACCACTACCGCTACTAGGCGGCGTTTCCCCGGGGCTCCGCTCCGCTTCGCCCAGTGTTCGGGCGCCTCGAACACGGGAACCTTCGGATTCTCCGGTGTGACGGCTCGTTCCTCGCAGTCCCACCTACGAATCCTCCAGAACCCCGTGGGCGCCCGAACGCAACCCCCAGGGGTCGAGCCGACCAAGAGAGCAGGAGCCGGGCAGCACATGACACTCCCCTCCCACCAGGTGGCGGACCTCGGCCTCTCCGGGGCCGGGGTCCGCCGCGTGGACTGGGCCGAGCGCTCCATGCCGGTGCTGCGCAGCGTGCGCGAGCGCTTCGCCGCCGAACGCCCCCTGGACGGCCTGCGCGTGGCGGCGTGCCTGCACGTGACCGCCGAGACCGCCAACCTGCTGCGGGCCCTGCGCGCGGGCGGCGCGAGCGTGTGGCTGGCGGCGTCCAACCCGCTGTCCACACAGGACGACACCGCCGCCGCCCTGGTCACCGAGTACGGGGTTTCGGTCCACGCCTGGGCCGGAATGGACCCGGCGGCCTATGACCGGAACCTGGTCACGGTCCTGGAGTCGCGGCCGCACCTGCTGCTCGACGACGGGTGCGACCTGGTCAACACGGCCCACCTGGCCCGCCCCGACCTCCTCGACGGCGTGCTGGGCGGCTGCGAGCAGACCACCACCGGCGTGATCCGGCTGCGCCGGATGAGCGCCGAGGGCGAACTGCGGCTGCCCATGGTCGCGGTCAACGACACCGCCACCAAGCGCATGTTCGACAACCGGTACGGCACCGGCCAGTCCACCATCGACGGCATCCTGCGGGCCACCAACGCCCTGCTCGCCGGGCGCACGGTCGTGGTCGCCGGGTTCGGCTACTGCGGGCGCGGCCTGGCCGAGCGCGCCCGCGGCATGGGCGCCCGCGTGGTCGTCACCGAGGTCGACCCGGTCAAGGCCCTGGACGCGGTCATGCAGGGCTACACCGTCACCACCATGGAGGAGGCGGCCCCCGCCGGGGACGTGTTCGTCACCGTCACCGGCAACCGCGACGTGGTCCGCGCCGAGCACCTGGACCTGATGAAGGACGGCGCGATCCTGGCCAACTCCGGCCACTTCGACCTGGAGATCGACCTGAACGCCCTGGAGGGCCGGGCCGTGGAGGTCAACCGGGGCGTGCGCGAGCAGGCCGACGAGTACGTGCTGGCCGACGGGCGCCGCCTGCTCCTGCTGTCGGAGGGGCGCCTGGTCAACCTCGGCGCCGCCGAGGGGCACCCGGCCGCCGTGATGGACCTGTCCTTCGCCGTGCAGGCCCTGACCACCGCCTGGCTGGCCCGCAACGCCTCCGGCCTGGAGCCCGGCGTGGTGGAGGTGCCCGCCGAGACCGACACCGAGGTGGCCCGGCTCGAACTGGCCGCGCTGGGGGTGCGCATCGACGCGCTCACCCCCGGACAGGAGGCCTACCTGCGCTCCTGGCACGCCTGACGGGCGGTCCCGCGCCCGACCGGTCGCCTTGCGCTCAGCGTGGTCGCGGCGACCGTCGCCGGAACGGGAACCGGCTCGCCGCGCTCACGGAATACCTCCAGGTGACCGCGAACAGCCCCATGCATCTCGGCCGAGGCCTCGGCTTCGGTCTGCCCCAGAGCCACGCAACCGGGCAGGTCGGGGGACCAGGCTCCGTACCCACCGTCCTCGGCTCGCTCGATGATGACCGCGAACGTGCTCATCCCTGCCTCCATGTGATGGCCGCCTGCTTCCCTCGGTTCCGATCGGCAAGTCGTTACCGGGCTTACCAGCGATCGTCACCACGCCGGGTTTCCGGTCATGGACGAAGTGGCGGTGACTGCCGCGTGTGCGGTGCAGGTACCAGCCGTCCGCTTCGATCAGTTCGATGGCCTCGCGAACTTCGAGGGGCATGAGCACAACATAAAGTGACCGGATCGGGTCTTTCCGTGCCCAGGTTCACCGGGAGGAGTGCGGCCCGTACCACTGCTGCTGGGGGCCGCCCTGCGGGTGCCCGGGCCGGGCGCGCTGGGCGGCCGCCTCGTGGCGGCGCCGGCGCTCGGCGAGCACCGCGGCCAGGAAGTAGGGCGGTGTGGTCCCCGGCGGCGGGGGCGGACTGATCTGCGCAGCCACCGTGTCGGCCAGCCGGACGCCCATCTCGTGGCGGGTGTGCTCGGCCAGCTCCCCGTACCGGAGCACGTACTGGCGCGCCGCCGCCGCGGTCTCCGGGGACAGCCGCGACAGCTCGGTGCCGGACGCCCAGGCCGCCAGGTGCGGGGGCATCGGGACGACCTCCTCGCGCGGCCTGCCGCCGCGCTCCTCCACCACCATCGTCCCGGCCACGAAGTCGCCCACGCGGCGGCCGTCGCGGTTGATCATGGACGTGATCAGCGCGACCACGCCGCTCGTCAGCCAGATCTCCACGAACGCGGCCAGCGCCCGGCCCAGCGCCTGGCGGAACCGCTCGGGGGAGCCGTCGGTGCCGACCACGCGCAGGCCCAGGGCCATCTTGCCCAGGGAGCGCCCCCGGGAGACGGTCTCGAAGACGGCCGGGTAGCCGACCAGGATCAGGATCACGCTCGACAGCGACACGGCCGCGGTGATCGCGGGGTCCAGGTCCCTGCCGATCCAGGTGACCAGGACGCTCAGCGCGATCAGGGCGATGACCTGGACCAGGGCGTCGATGGCCAGAGCCGCTGCCCTGGTGGCGAAACCGGCCGGACGCAGGTCCAGGACCACGGCGTCACCCGTGACCAGAGGTGTCACGCCGTACACGTCGGCGCGGGCGTCGCCGTTGCCGGGATAGGACACCAGCACTCGCTCCCTCGGGGCTGTCTGAAACCGTCGTCCCGACATTACCCGGCACACGGGACGGCTGTTCGCAGCGGAGTCGGGAGCGCGCACCGGACGGGCGGGTCCGGGAGGCCCGCGAGCCGGTGCCAGAACCGGGCCGCGCGCGGAAGGGATAGGGTTCCTTGCGTGGATATCGACGTGTTCGCCGCGGCGCACGCCCCGGAGTGGGAACGGCTGGACCGACTGGTGCGCGGGCGCCGCTCGCTGGACGGTGAGGAGATCGACGAACTCGTCGAGCTCTACCAGCGGGTGTCCACCCACCTGTCGGTGGTGCGCTCCTCCGGGCAGGACCCGGCGCTGGTGGGCAGGCTGTCCGCGCTGGTGGCCCGGGCCCGCTCCGCGGTGACCGGCGCGCACGCCTCCGCGTGGCGCGACGTCGGCGGGTTCTTCACCCGCGTCTTCCCGGCGGTGCTGTACCGGCTGCGGTGGTGGTGGATCGGCACCAGCGCGGGCATGGTCGCGATCGCGGCGGTCACCGCCCTGTGGATCGTGTCCGAGCCCGACGTGCTGCACGCCCTGGGCACGCCGGACTTCATGGCCCAGTACGTCGACCACGACTTCGCGAACTACTACATGGAGAACCCCCGGGGCTCGTTCGCCGCCCAGGTGTGGACCAACAACGCGTGGGTGTCGGCGCAGGCCATCATCTACGGCGTGGCCCTGGGGCTGCCGACCCTGGCGGTGCTGCTGATGAACGCGGTGAACGTGGGCGTCGCCGCGGGAATCATGCTCGCCCACGGCCAGGGCGACGTGTTCTTCGGTCTGCTGCTGCCGCACGGGCTGCTGGAGCTGACCGCCGTCTTCGTCGCGGGCGGGGTGGGCCTCAAGCTGGGGTGGACGATCATCGCGCCCGGCGACCGCACCCGCATGCGCGCCCTGGGCGAGGAGGGGCGCGCCGCCATCGCGGTGGCCCTGGGGCTGGTGGCGGTGCTGTTCGTCTCCGGGATCATCGAGGGCGTGGTGACCGGCAACGCCGCGGCCGGGGTCATCCCGATCCCGGTGGCGCTGGGCATCGGCGTGCTGGCGGAGGCGCTGTTCCTGGTCTACGTGTTCACGGTGGGGAAGAAGGCCTACCAGGAGGGCGAGACCGGAGACCTGGAGAACGCCCCCGCCGCCGTCCCGGTGGCCTGAGGCCACGGGGACGGTCCGCTGCGCGCGCCGAGCCGTCCGGTCTCTGGCCGCTTGAGGTCACCGGCTGTTCCGGTGGGCGGTGCGGTGCCATCATCCGGGATATGGAGATCGAATCCCCGCGTTGGTTCAAGAGCAGTCACAGCGCTGCTGAGACGTGCTGTTTAGAGGTCACCGTCAGCACCGCCGAAGTTCGAGTTCGTGACTCGCGACGCCCGGAGGGCCTTATCGAGTTCGCGGCGCCGGAATGGATGGCTTTCTTGGTTACGACGACCCGCAGTTGAGAATGCCCGTCACGAGGATGCTTCCCCTCGTTCGATCATTTCCTTGGCCTCTGTGATGCGTTGCTCGATCATGGCCACCTGCGGGTGTTCCTGTCCCAGTTGCATGATCCAGACCCGTAGGACCTCGGTGAATCCTCTGAGAGCTGCGGTGGCGTCACCCTTTTCCTGGGCGGCTCTGGCCACATAGAAAGCGGCGTCAGCCGTCATGTGGTGGTCGGCGCCCAGGACACGTCGCCGTACTGCGTGAACACGCCGGAACCCGACCTCAGCCGTGGCGGGGTCACCCTGGCGCATGGTCGCGTACGCCCTGTTCTGCAAGGCGAGCAGAGCCAGGGGGTCCTCCTCCCCTGCAACGCGTACCCGTGTCTCCCCGACTTCCTCCAAAGTGGCCGCTGCCTCGCTCCAACGCTCCTGCCTGAGTGCGATCAGGCCCAGTTGGTAGAGGGAATCCAGGGTTTCGACGTGCTCGTGTCCCAGAGCCCTGCTCCTGTCCTCGTGCAGAGCGCGGAAAGCTTCGTCCGCCTCCTCCACCCGGCCCTGGTACAGCCGGGACTCGGCGAGGTAGTGCTTGGCCGAGAACACAGCGCGGTCGTACCGGCCGAACTGCTTCTCGGCGAACGCCATCAGGGCGGAGAGGGTTTCTTCGGCCTCCTCAAAGGCACCGAGGCGGAGCAGCGCTCGGGCAGCCGCCACAAGAGAAACGAATGCCTTTCGATGAACGGCTGTTGTGGCCACCGCCAGTTTCCCCACGGTCACCGTGGCCGCGCCCTCGTCGTGGGAGTGCAGACGTTTACGCAGCCGGACGATCTCGTAGAGGACCCTGAGTTCGAACCGGAGGTCCCGGTCGCGGTTCCAGGCCAGCAGCCGCTCCGCCTCGTCCACCAGCCCCAGGTCCGCCTCTGTGAACCCCGCGCGCACGGTCTCCGACACCAGCGGGTGCAGCCGCAGCGCGGCCTCCCCCCGCGGTGAGACGACCGAGACCAGCCCGTGCACCACCAGCGCGTTGACCGCCCTGGCCAGGTCCGCGTCGGTCGGGGAGCCCAGCACACCGCTGTCCAGCTCCGACAGCGGCAGCCTGCGCAGCGGGATCTCACCGGCATCAGGACCCAGCACCGCCAACAGCTTCAACAGCGGCACCGCCCTGGGCTCGCGCTCCTCCACCAGTCGCAGGGACAGCTCCCACACCCCCGACAGCAGCCCGCGCTCGACGTCGCCACCGGTGACGAAGGGCGCCGCCAGCTCGTCCAGGGCCCCGACGCCCTCGTCGATCCGCATCAGCAGCGCGTGCGCGTCCGGGAACAGCACCCGGTGCGTGGCCAGGATCCGCCCGGCCAGCGACAGCGCCAGCGGCACCCCGCCCAACCTCCGGGCCAGCTCCTCCGCGCCCGCGAGCCCGGCCGCACTGCCCGCCCCCGCGTGGTCGGCCAGCGCCTCGGACGCCGCCGACCCCTCCAGCTCCCCGATCCGGTGCACCCGCGCGGGCGCCCACTGCGCGGGGTCGTCCACCCGGCTGGTCACCAGCACGAACCCGCCCGGACTCGCCCGCATCCACCCCAGCTGGTCACCGGGTCTGTTCTCCGGGTCCAGCTCCTCGGGCCGGTCGGCGTTGTCGATCACCAGCAGCCACGGCCGCGCCGCCGCGTCCAGGTGCCGCCACACCCACCGGGCCGCCTGGCGCCGAACCCCTTTCACCCGCTCGGCCTCCTGCCGGGAGCCGCCCACCTCCACGGCGGCCTCGACCATGCTCGACGCCACGCTCCCGGGCCGGACCCAGAACACCGTCCACCCGTCGCGCCGCGCCCGCTCGGCCAGCGCCGCCGCCACCGTGGTCTTGCCGAACCCGCCCGGCCCGGTCAGCACGTGCGGGACCGGCGCACCGGCCTCCACCGCCCCGCCGAGGGCCTCCAGGAGCTCCTCGCGCCCCCGTACGGCCGTCGCCGGGCGCGGCGGGTCCAGGGACACGTCGGCGAGCGGCGGCGGCGCGGGAGCGGGCGCGTGGAGGGTCACGCCGCCGTGGATGTCGCGCACCTGGAGCAGTTGGCCGTGGACGGCGCCGGTGGAGGCGTTGTCATGGCCGTCGGGGGGAGGAACCATGTCCTCCATACTGCACGTCCGGGTGCCGCCCCGACGGGGCGGCACCCGGATGGTGAGGGCGGGAGGCCCGGGCCTACAGCCTGCCCTGCGCCTTGAGGTTGATGTAGGCGTCCGCCAACGCGGGCGCGATGTGCTCGGGGTCGGCGTCGACCACCTCCACGCCCATCCGGCGAAGCTCGGCGGTCACCCGCCGCCGCTCGCCCAGCGTCCGCTCCGCGGCGGCCGCCCGGTACAGCGCGTCCGCGCTGCCCCGCTCGGCGGCCATCAGCTCCACCGCCGGATCGTTGACCGCGGCGACCAGCAGCAGGTGCCGGGAGGTGAGCACGGGCAGCCTCGGCAGCAGCCCCTCCTCCAGCGACGCCGCGTTCAGGTCGGTCAGCAGCACCACCAGCCGCCGGGCCCGCCCCTGCGTGCCCAGGACGGTCCCCACCAGGCCCGCAGGGTCGGACTCCACCAGCTCCGCCTCCAGCGGCGCCATGGCCTCCACGATCCGGCCCACCTGCTGGCCGCCCTTGCCCGACGAACGCACCTGCGCGCGCGTGCGCCGGTCGTAGGCGAGGAAGTCCACCCGGTCGCCCGCCCTGCCCGCCAGCGCGGCCAGCAGCAGCGCGGCGTCCATGGCGTGGTCCAGGCGCGGGGTGTCGCCCACCCGACCGGCCGACGTGCGCCCGGTGTCCAGCACGATGAGGATGCGCCGGTCCCTCTCGGGCCGCCACGTGCGCACCACCACCCCGTCACCGCGGGCCGTGGCCCGCCAGTCGATCGAGCGCACGTCGTCGCCGGGCACGTAGTCGCGCAGGGAGTCGAACTCGCTGCCCTGCCCGCGCACCATCGCCGTGTGCTGCCCCTCCAGTTCGCGCAGCCGGGACAGCTTGCCCGGCAGGTGGCGCCTGCTGTGGAAGGGCGGCAGCGTGCGCACGGTCCACGGCGCGGGCAGCGTCCGCTGCCTGCCCGCCAGCCCCAGCGGCCCCAGACTGCGCACGGTCACGCCCGCGGCCCGGGCGTCGCCGCGCCGCGTCGGGGTCAGGACGGTCCTCACCCGGCGCCGCTCCCCGGCCGGTACCCGCAGCGGCTGACTGCGCGGCGCGGCGTGCGAGCTCGGCGGCCAGGCGTCGCGCACCGACCCCCGCAGTCCCCGCCGCGTGGGGTTGGCGACGGTCACGTACACCGTCGCCGAGTCGCCCAGGCGCAGCGACGTGTCGCCCTCACGGGACAACAGCACCGCCTTGGGGCTCGCCGCCAGCACGAAGTCCAGGGCGAGCAGCGCCGCCAGCACGCCCAGGGCCACGGCCGCGGCCCCGGCGCCGATCAGACCGGACAGCGCCACCGCGACCGTGGCCGCCAGCGCCAGCAGCACCGCCCGGCCGGTGACCACCATCAGCGCGGCACCGGGACGGATGCGAGCACACCGTCCAGGATTCCGTCGGTGGTCGCCCCCTCCAGCTCGGCCTCGGGGCGCAGCGAGATCCGGTGCCGCAGCGTGCCCTTGGCCAGCGCCTTCACGTCGTCGGGGGTGACGTAGTCGCGGCCCGACAGCCACGACCACGCCCGGCTGGTGCGCAGCAGCGCGGTGGCGCCGCGCGGGGACGCGCCCAGCTGGAGGGACGGCGACTGCCTGGTCGCCCGGCACAGGTCCACGATGTAGCCCAGGACCTCGGGCGCCACCCGCACGCGCTCCACGGCCAGCCGGGCCGCGCGCAGCTCCGCCGCGCCCGCCACCGCGGTGACCCCGGCCGCGGCCAGGTCGCCCGGGTCGAAACCGGCCGCGTGGCGGCCCAGCATCTCCACCTCGGCCGCCCGCTCGGGCAGCGGGACGGTCACCTTGAGCAGGAACCGGTCCAGCTGGGCCTCGGGCAGCGGGTAGGTGCCCTCGTACTCCACCGGGTTCTGGGTGGCGGCCACCATGAACGGGTCGGGCAGCGCGGACGGCCTGCCCTCCACGGTCACCTGGCGCTCCTCCATCGCCTCCAGCAGCGAAGCCTGGGTCTTGGGCGGGGTCCGGTTGATCTCGTCCGCGAGCAGCAGGTTGGTGAAGACCGGCCCCTCCATGAACTCGAACTTCGCGGTGTGCTGGTCGTAGACCAGCGAGCCCGTCACGTCGCCCGGCATCAGGTCCGGGGTGAACTGCACCCGCTTGTGGTCCAGGGACAGCGCCGCCGCGAGGGTGCGCACCAGCAGCGTCTTGGCGACGCCGGGCACGCCCTCCATCAGCACGTGGCCGCGGCACAGCAGCGCCACGACCATCGCGGTCACCGTCTCGTCCTGGCCCACGACCGCCTTGGCCACCTCGCGGCGCAGGGCGACCAGGGCCGCGCGCGCCTCGTCGGCTGATGGCAGTGCCTCGGGTGTGAAGGCGCTCACGTGCCGTCTACCTCTCTCGATACCTCAGTGGTCGGTCGCTGGTCCCCTCGGCTCAGGGTCACCGGAGCCTCCGGGCGCGCTCGTCGAGTTCGTCGGCGAGCCTGACCAGCATGTCGTCGTCGCCCGCGTACGGGTCGGGGTGCCCGGGGTGGAGCAGGGCCCGCAGGTGGGCGGGGTCGTCACCGGTCCGAGAGGCGACCGCCGCCACGACCGCGTCGGGCGCGGCGTCCGCGCCCAGCCCGAGCTTGGGCGCGACCCGGTCCAGGAACCCCGACCGCAGCGCAGCCGCGGCCCGGTCCCGGGCCCTGCGCGACCGGTACAGCCCCGCACGCCCCTCGGTGGTCTCCGAGGCGCGCACCACCACGGGCAGCGACTCGGACACCAGGGCGCCCATCCGGCGGCCCCGCCACAGGGCGAGCAGCGCCAGCGCGGCCACCAGCGGCGCCAGCGACCAGCGCAGACCCAGCGGCAGCAGCTGCCACAGCCCGGAGCCGCCCTCCTGCTGGGGCGGGTCGGGGCGCAGCCACACCACGTCCTCGGCGGCCAGGAGGTTCATCGCCAGCGCGGCGTTGCCCCCGGCGGAGAGCGCGGTGTTGGTCAGCGGCCTGCCGGTGCCCAGCACGGTCGTGGCGGAGCCGTCCCGCTCCACCCGGACCAGGGCGTCGCCGCTGCCGCCGGGGTAGCAGCCGACGGCCCGGACCCCGGATCCGGCCGTGTACAGCTCACCGGCGACGTAGGCCTCACCCGCGGCCTCGGCGGCCGACAGCCCGCACTCGGGGGCGTAGGGGGTCTCCGGGTTCGGGAACCCCTCCGGTTCCTCCCGGCCGGTCATCGTCACCCCGGGGGCGAACGCCTCCAGGGACTGCGTGGACGGCTGCACCAGTACGGTGTCCACGTCGAGCGCGGCCAGGGACCCAAGCTCCTCGGGGAGCAGGCGGTGGTCCAGGAAGACGGCGAGCACGGCGTCGTCCCCGGCGTCGGCCACGGCCTCCTCGGCGGCGGCGGAGGAGCGCACCACGTGCACGTCGCGGTCCTGCTCCAGCACGTTCACCAGCGCCCGGGTGCCGTCCGGGTCGATGGAACCGGGCTCCAGGTGGCCGGTGGGGAACTGCTCGCCGCCCAGCGACAGCAGCACCGAGACCGTGACGAGCGCGGCCACCACGGCTGCCGGAACCCGGACCGAGCGCCACACCCGCAGGACGCGCGAGTCCTCCCGGGCCGGAGCGCGGCCGGGGGAGCGCGGGGGCGCGGCCGGGGGAGCGGTGGCCGTCATCGGCCCACCTCCCCGGCGGGCCGGGCGGCCCTGAGCCGCGTGTCCAGCTCGCGCAGGAGGCGCGCGGAGTCGGCGGTGGCCGGACGGTCGCCGTAGGCCACGTCGTTGAAGATCCGCGCGCCCTCGCCCAGCCCCTCGGCCTCGGCGGTCAGCACGGCGGAGGCCTCTGCGGCCAGCTCGGTCGCGGTGCGCCCCGCGCGCGGTGTGATGATCGCCCGCTCCTCCAGGTCCACGCTGATGGCCCTCAGCCTCTCCGTGACGGCGGCGGCGAACTCACCGGCGCTCTCGTGCCGGTCGGCGGCGGCCCGGTGGTCGGCCGCGTCCAGCGGCGCGCCCTCGTGCACGGGCGCGCCCGCGCGACGGCCGCGGGTCGGGCGCAGCCAGAACACCAGCCAGACCAGCAGGACCGCGACGACCACCAGCAGCGGCCCGAGGACCGTCCAGCCGCCGAGGGCGTCCGGCGCCCGGGAGACCAGGTCCGCAAGGAGCTCGTCGAGCCAGGAGAGGAAGCGGTCCCACAGCGAGGGCTCCTGTTCCCCGTACAGGGGGTCGCTCAGCTCCTCGACGGCACGCCGCTGCCCCTCCTCGCGGGTCACCTCCCCGACGGCGGGCGCACTCACGTCCGCGGCTCCGGCAGGTAGATCTCCGGGCCCGCCTCGTAGCCCGCCTGGGCCACCTGGTGCAGCTTCAGGTCCAGGCCCTCGCTGCGCATCCGGGCGTCCACGTAGAGCAGGGTGGTCACGCCCACGGTGAAGGGAGTGGTGAGCGCGTACACCACGACGTTGCCCACGTAGACGACGGCGCCCGCCACGACCGCGGCCCAGGTCTCACCGGGCCCCACGAAGGCGGGGATCACCGACACGATGCTGAAGGGCATGCTCAGCAGGCTGCTCACCAAGCCCATGAGGACCATGGCCAGAAGTGCGATGCCGAAGGTCCGCCACCATCTGCCCTGCGTCAGGCGCCAGGAGCGGGCGAGGGCGGCGCCCGCGCTGAGGCGTTCGAGCACCACGACCGGCATGGCGAAGTAGATGCGGATGTAGATCCAGGCCGCCAGCGCGATGCCGCCGCCGAACCCCAGCACCAGCGACACGACGATGATGGTGACGCCGACGCCCTGACTGCCCGAGACGGCCAGGAAGATGCCCAGGAACAGCCCGAGGAGCCCCACGGTGATGACGACCATGGAGAGGCCGAAGAAGATCAGCAGCTGCAGCAGGGCCAGGCCCACGACGGACCAGATCCGGTCGCGCACGGCGGCCCAGGCCTGCGCCGGGCTGAGCTTGCGGCCGAGGACCGCCATGCCGACCACGGCGGTGAGCAGGCCGGTGACCAGGATGATCCCGGCCTGGGTCAGCAGGCCGCCGCCGTACAGGGCCACGAGGGACCAGCCGCTGAACGGGAACGGGGCGTTGGGGTCGAGCGACGCGGGGTCGGCCATCATCTGGTCCATGAAGGCCCCGTAGTCGGACATGTATCCGCTGAAGCCGACCGAGCTGATGATGCTCGCGACCGCCATGACGATCAGCGCGAGTCCGACGGTGGTCTTGGGGTTGTTGCGGATGAGGCTGAACGCGCCGTTGAGGATGTCCCCCAGCGTCATCGGCCTGAGCGCGACCACGCCCGGCTTGAGCGCTCGCGGCTGCCCGTACGGGGGCTGTTGGCCGTATCCGGCCGGTGCTCCGTATCCGGGCTGTCCGTAACCGGGGTGCTGCCCGTACTGTCCGTAGCCCGGCTGCTGACCGTATCCGGACTGCTGCCACTGCGCCTGCTGGCCGTGGCCGTACTGGCCGTGACCCGGAGGCTGCCCGTACGCGGGCTGCTGTCCGTAACCGCCGCCCTGGGACGGCTGCTGGCCGGAGGCGTGCTGCCCGTACTGTCCGTATCCGGGCTGCTGTCCGGAGGGCGCCTGCCCGTAGTGCTGTTGGCCGTACCCGGGAGCCTGCCCGTACCCGGGAGCCTGTTCGGGAGGGGCGAAGCCCGGCTGCCCCTGGGGCGCCTGACCGGCGGACGCGGGGTCCGGCCGCCCACCGGAGGGAGCGGAGGAGGCGGAGGACGGGCCCTCCCGGCCGGGGGCGGCCCATCCGCCGGACGCGGGCGGGGGAGCGGCCTCGGGGGCCCCGCCGCCGTCCGGTCCGTCCGGGGGGTTCCCCGACGTGTCCCGGTGGTCGTCCTCCTGGGTCATCTGCCCCGCCCTCCATGGGGTTCGGTTACGCTGCGCGAGCGCGCTTCCGCGGTTTTCGGCCTCTGGTCAACCAACCTACCCGCCGGTTCCACCGGTGCCCGCGATGTTCGGGCGTATGCAGGTGCAACCGACCCACTTCATTCCTTTTGTATGCTTTCTGTTACCAACCGGCCGAGTCGCGAAGGTTCGCGTGCCAGGTCACCAGGGTCGACGCGCCGCAGGCCGAAACGGTTCCCACGGACCGAAAAACACCGACCACTCTCCCGATCCCGCCCGAAGGTGGCAAGGTGGGGGGAGGACGAAGCAGTTCCCCGCGTCTCGGGGCGCACCGAACGTTCATGCCGCTTGAGTGTTTTCAGAGAGAGGAGTAGGCGCCGCCGTACCCGCCCGCCCGCGGGTCCGACGCCCGGCGCCGGACGCACCGATGAAGGGACGTGTACTGGTTGTCGACGACGACCTCGCCCTCGCTGAGATGCTGGGCATCGTTCTGCGTGGAGAGGGGTTCGAGCCCTCGTTCGTGCACGACGGGGACAAGGCCCTGGAGGCCTTCCGCGAGACCAAGCCGGACCTGGTCCTCCTCGACCTGATGCTCCCCGGCGCCGACGGGATCGACGTCTGCCGTCAGATCCGCGCCGAGTCCGGCGTGCCCATCGTGATGCTCACCGCCAAGAGCGACACCATCGACATCGTCCTCGGGCTGGAGTCGGGCGCCGACGACTACATCGTCAAGCCCTTCAAGCCCAAGGAGTTGGTCGCCCGCGTCCGCGTGCGCCTGCGCCGCACCGAGGAGCCCGCGCCCGAGGTGCTCCAGATCGGGGACATCACCATCGACGTCGCCGGGCACGCCGTGCGCCGCGACGGCGAGCAGATCAGCCTCACCCCGCTGGAGTTCGACCTCCTGGTCGCCCTGGCCCGCAAGCCGCGCCAGGTCTTCACCCGCGAGGTGCTCCTGGAACAGGTCTGGGGCTACCGGCACGCCGCCGACACCCGCCTGGTCAACGTCCACGTCCAGCGCCTGCGCGCCAAGATCGAGAAGGACCCGGAGCACCCCGAGGTCGTCGTGACCGTCCGCGGCGTCGGCTACAAGGCCGGAACCGCCTGATCCTCCCGAGCCGCACATGACCGCAGCCACACCAGAGGAGGAGCGGGGGACCGCCTCCGACACGCAGATCCCGCCCTCCGGGCCGTCCACGGCCCGAGGTCGCTGGCGTGACGGCGGCACCGGGCTCACCCGCTCCTACGCGCTCGCCCAGCGCGCCGCCCGCGCCCTGGTGCGCGGCGTCCACAGCAACTGGCGCCGCTCGCTGCACCTGCGGGTCATCTCCACCACCCTGGTGCTGTCCCTGGTGGTCATGGTGGGCCTGGGATACGTGCTCATCTCCCAGGTGCGCGGCGGCCTGCTCGACGCCAAGATCTCCACGGCCGTCACCGACCACCGCGCCGGGCTCAACTACGCGTCGGCCGAACTCCAGGAGAACGAGTCGGGTGACCGCAACCGGCTCATGTACAACCTCGCCAACGAGCTCACCAGCCGCAGCGGCGACACCGGGCTGTACAGCGTGGTCATCCTGCCCTCGGTGGGCGGCGAGGTCGGCTGGGCCACCGGCGAGGGCAGCGTTCCGCAGCGGCTCATCAACCAGGTCCACGAGTCCGAGGTGGACGAGCAGCAGTACCACACGTACACGCGCATCACCACCGACCAGGGCGAGGAACCCGCGCTGGTGGTCGGCGCGCAGCTCACGCGCGCCTACGAGCTGTACTACATCTTCCCGCTCCAGCACGAGCAGCAGATCCTCGACCTGGTCCAGGGCACGGTCGGCCTGGTGGGCGTGCTGCTGGTCATCCTCCTGGGCCTGATCGCCTTCGTCATCACCCGGCAGGTGGTCAGCCCGGTCCGCTCAGCCGCCCAGTCCGCCGAACGCCTCTCCTCGGGCGACCTCACCGAGCGCATGGCCGTACACGGCGAGGACGACCTCGCCCGGCTGGCCCTGTCCTTCAACGACATGGCTGGCAACCTCCAGGAGAAGATCCAGGAGCTGGAGGAGCTGTCCAAGCTCCAGCGCCAGTTCGTCTCCGACGTCTCCCACGAGCTGCGCACCCCGCTGACCACCATCAAGATGGCCGGGGACGTGCTCTTCGACGAGCGCGAGGAGCTCGACCCCACCATGCGCCGCTCGGTGGAGCTGCTGCAGAGCCAGGTGGAGCGGTTCGAGGAACTCCTCTCCGACCTGCTGGAGATCAGCCGCCACGACGCCGGGGCCGCCACCCTGGGCACCGAGTCGCTCGACATCCGCGACGCCGTCATGAAGGCCGTCGGCGACGCCGAGCAGATCGCCGAGCGGCGCGGCATCAAGGTCGTGCTGCGCCTGCCCACCGAGCCCTGCACCGCCGAGTACGACGGCCGCCGCATCAACCGCATCCTGCGCAACCTCGTGGTCAACGCCATCGAGCACAGCGAGGGCCGCGACGTGGTGGTCACCGCCGCCTGCGACCGCGACGCGGTCGCCGTGGCCGTGCGCGACTACGGGGTGGGCCTCAAGGAGGGGGAGGAGCACCTGTGCTTCGACCGCTTCTGGCGCGCCGACCCGGCCCGGGTGCGCACCACCGGCGGCACCGGCCTCGGACTCTCCATCGCCAAGGAGGACGCCACCCTGCACGGCGGCTGGCTCCAGGCGTGGGGGCAGCCCGGCCAGGGCTCCCAGTTCCGCCTGTCCCTGCCGCGCCGCTCCGGCAGCGAGCTGCGCGGCTCCCCCCTGCCGCTGGTGCCGCCGGAGTTCGCGCTGGGCCGCACCTACACCGCCTTCGCCGACAAGGCCGACAAGGGCGACAAGGGCGAGAACGGCAACGGCGCCGTCCGCGCCGAGAAGGTGCCGGCCAGGAACGGCGCGGACACCACGGAGGAGGGCGCGGCCGCCGTCCGCGCCGAGCAGCGCGAGGGCGAGGAGAAGCTGTGACGACACCGCACCGGTTCGGCCGCGCCGCGCGCGCCTGCCTGGCCGCGGCCGTGGCGGCCGTGTCCATGGCGGCCTGCGCGACCGTCCCCACCACCGGCCCGGTCGTGGCCAGCGACGGCAACGAGTCCGAGGGCGACCCCTACGGCGGCTACGTGCGCCTGCTGCCCGCCGGACCCCAGGAGGGCGTGGCGCCGGAGGGCCTGGTCAGCGACTTCCTCAAGGACATGGGCAGCTTCGAGCAGGACTACGAGGCCGCCCGCAGCTACATGCTGTCGAGCACGGACGAGTCGTGGAACCCGGACGGGACGGTCAAGGTCTTCCCCGGCCACGACACCGTCGACCTCGACACCACGATCAGCGGAGACGGGCTCACCGCCACCGTGCGGATGCGCAGCTCACTGGTGGCCACGATCGACGAGGACGGCAGGTACGTCTCCGGCGACTCCGGCCGCCTGCTCGACGAGACCTTCGTCCTGGCCCGGGAGGACGAGGACCCCGAGGGCGAGTGGCGCATCCAGAGCCTGCCGGACGAGCTCGTCCTCAGCCAGCTCGACCTGGAGCGCACCCACCGCCCGTTCAACCTGTACTACTTCAACCCCGACGAGAACGCCCTGGTCCCGGACCCGGTCTACCTGCCCGTCAGCAACGACGAACTCACCCAGCGCCTGCTGCACCGGCTCGTCCGCGGCCCCAGCGCCTGGCTGGAGCCCTCCGTGCACTCCTCGTTCTCCGAGGACGCCGATCCCGAGGTGGAGGTGGACGAGGACCGGGTGACCGTCAGCGTGACCGCCCCCGGCCAGGCCGACGAGTTCGGCATGGGCGCCCAGATCGCCTGGACCCTGCGCCAGCTGCCGGAGATCCAGGAGTTCACGCTGCGGGTGAACGGCAACGAGGTGGACTTCCCCGGGGCCGAGGGCGAGAGCGCCGACCGGCCGCGCCCGGGCAGCACCTACTGGTCGGAGGTCAGCCCCGGCGCGACCTCGCCCGGCGTCCACGTCTACTACTCCCACGAGGGCCAGCTGTGGGCGGCCTCGGACTGGGACACCGACACCTTCGGCAGCGGCGAGCCGGTACCCGGCCCCCTGGGCTCGGGCGAGGTCCCCCTGGGCAGGTTCGCGGTGTCGCTGGACGAGCAGACCATCGCCGGGGTCACCACGGGCGGCCGCAGGGTCGTCACGAGCGAGGCCACCCCGGGCGCCGCCGTCCGGGAGGTCCTGGCCGACGGGGTCTTCACCGAGCTGTCCTGGGACGTCAACGGCGACCTGTGGGTGGTCGAGGAGGTCGACGAGGAGGACGGTGAGGAAGGCGAGGAGGCGCGCGAGGACTCCGACGCCGAGAGCCCCAACCTCAACGGGCCGCCGCCCTCCCCGGGCCCGACGCACCTGTGGCTGCTGCGCGACGGCCACGAGGTGGTCCGCGTGGACGTGTCCGACCTGCGCGACAGGCCGCTGGTGCAGTTCCAGATCTCCCGGGACGGCACCCGCGCCGCGGTGGTGACCGAAGTGGACGGGCGCCGCTCGCTCCAGGTGGGACGCGTGGTGGAGGACGCCGACGGCCAGGTCTCCGTCGAGTCGTTCGTGACCCTGGCCCGCGAGCTGGAGGACGTCACCGACATCTCCTGGCGCTCGGGCGACCAGCTGGTCGTGCTCGGCACCCGCGAGGGCGGTACCAGCCAGGCCCTCCTGGTGTCGCTGGACGGCGGCACGCCGCCCGCCAGTGCCGGGACCCCGGTCGCCAGCATGGTGACCGTCTCCGGAGCCCCTGGCCAGCCCCTGGTGGCCGGTTCGGACGACGGCAACATCTGGGTGTCCAGCGACCCGCTGAACTGGCAGAGCGTCGTGGAGGGCGGCTCACCGTCCTTCCCGGGGGGGGGGGGGGGGCGCCCCCCCCCCCCCCCCCCCCCCCCCCACGAAACAGGGGTGCGCCCGGCGCGGAGGCCTGGAAGGGTGGCGCCATGGACGACCTGACCCGGCTGGGTACGCCGATCGACGCACGCCCCCACTTCTCCGGGGAGCGGGAGGACCTCCTCGCGCTCCTGCGCGGCCTCACCCCCGACGAGTGGCAGGCCGAGGCCGTGACCGGGTGGAGCGCGCGCGACGTGGCCGCCCACCTGCTCGGCGACGACTACTGGCGCATCGCGGGGATGCGCGACCGCTACCGGGCGGCACCGGCCCCGGCGCCCGGGGAGCCGCTGGCGGCGTTCATCCACCGCAACAACCAGGAGTGGGTGCGGGCCACCGCCAGGATCAGCCCGCAGGCGCTGGTCCAGACGCTGGAGATGACCGGACGCGAGCTCGCGCGGCTCTGGCGCTCCGCGGACCCGCACGCCCCGGGTGTCGCCGTCTCCTGGGCGGGCGCCGACCCGGCGCCGGTCTGGCTGGACTGCGCCCGCGAACTCACCGAGAACTGGGCGCACCGGCAGCAGATCCGGCACGCCGCCGGGCGGGCCACCGACCCCGGGCCCGCGGGCTCCCTGGTGCTGGACACCTTCATGCGCGCGCTGCCGCACACCCTGCGCGACGTCCCGGCGCGGACCGGAACGCGCGTGAGCGTGGCCGTGGACGGCCCGGACGGCGGCGAGTGGACCGTCACCCGCACCGGGACCGGGTGGTCGCTGGCCCCCGACGCCGCGGGGGACTCCGGCCCGCCCGCGGCGGCCGTGCGCTGGGACTTCGAGACCGCCTGGCGGCTGTGCGTGCGGGGGATCGAACCCGAGGAGGCCGAGGCCGGGGGAGCCCTCTCGGGAGACTCCGGCCTGGCCCGGGCCTGCTGCCGCATCGTGTCGATCATCCGCTGAGCGCGCGGACCGGCCGCGGCCCGTGCGGCGGCCGGCGGCGGCCTGCGGCGACCGGTCGGTCCGGGCCGTGCCCGGTGCCGGAACCGCGGTGCCGGGACCGGAGCGGGAGCCGGTGAGGGGCGCGGAGGAGGCCTTCGGGGGCGTTGTCCACAGGTCCGGGAAGGGGCTGGCGGAGGCTGTTCCGAACGCCCAACCTTGAGGTATGGACGAACGGACACATCCCACGGGCGTGCTGCGGTGGATACTCGGCGCGCTGCTCGACCTGCTCCTGCCCCAGCCCTGCGCGGCGTGCGCGGGCCCCTCGGGGCCGCTGTGCGCGCACTGCCTCACCGCGCTGCGGCGCCGCCCCCACCGCTGCGCGCCCAGGCCCGGCTGCCCGCCCGTCTGGGCGGCCGGGCCCTACGCCGGGCGCCACCGCGGGGTGCTGCTCACCTACAAGGAGGGCGCTGCGGACGCCCTGGCCGCGCCCCTGGGCGGATGGCTGGCCGCCGCCCACACCGCGTCCGGCCTGGCCCGCCCGGACACCCTGCTCGTCCCCGTGCCCGGGCGGGGCCCGCCGGGCGACCCCCGGGCGCCGGTCACCCGGCTGGCGCGCGCCTGCCTGGCGCAGGCGGGCGGAGCGGGCGCCGGGCGGCTGGCGCCCCTGCTGCGCTATCGGGGCCGTCCCCGGCGCCAGGCCGGTCTGGGGCGGGACGAGCGCCTGGCCAACCGGGCGGGCACCCTCGTCGCGGACCGTCCGCTTCCCCGGGCCCTCGACGCGGCCCCCGGCGCGCGGCCCGGCCCGGAGACCGGGGGAGCCGCGGTCGTGGTGGACGACGTCCTCACCACGGGCGCCACGGTGGCCGAGGCGACCCGCGCCCTGCGGGCCCGCGGGATTCCCGTGGCGGGCGCGGTGGTCCTCCTCGAACGCCTGCCAGGCTCTGGCGGAGGTCCTTCCCGGGAGAAGGAGGCGGGTGGTGCAAGAAGGTTTTACGAACCCTCGTGAACAGGTGAAAAGTCCATGTACAAAGGGGTTTGAGGCAGTTACCGATGAGTTGGGAGGGTGGCTGCTACCTGACATCCTCGCCAGGACAGGTTACGGTCACGGTATGGCACCCGTCCGGGTCCGTGGTTGCGTCGGAGTCTGTGAGCTCCCGGGAACACCGGGGGGCCACTCCGGCAAGCCGATGCCAGGCGCAGGCGAAACGGCCCACGTAAGGCGACTTTTCGTCGACCGATCACGGTGCGCCTTAGAGGTAAGCCCTGCCCCGCGGAGGGTCCAGATGTCCCTCATGACAGGGAGAAGAGCAGTAGTCGCGTACAAGAGCGGCGACACTCTCAGCAGGCGGATGTGGGGACGAAGACCAGGTCGGCCGGACGGGTGGCATCCCATCGTCCGGGGGTTCGCCAACGGCGAACCCCCGGAGACGATCCCCCCGCGTCCCCGCCGCGCGCGTCCCGCCGCGGCCCCGGGCGACCTGCGGTTCATCGAGGGGCGACCCGTCCCGACAGTCCCGGCAGTCCTTTCCTCCACCGCGGCGGCCTTCGCCAATCACGCCCCTGGTACGCGTGATGACACCCCCGCTGGTGGGTATACGCATCTCCAACCGAGCCGTGCCCCCTACAGGACGGGGGCACCAGCGGAAGGGGGCTAGCGCGACACCCCTCCCGCCCCCCTGACGGCGGAAGGGACGCAGAGCCAGCCTGGCCGTCGTCTTCCGGCGGCCACGCGATGAAGGGGGTCCTATGGACATCATCGTCAAGGGTCGACGCACCGGTGTGAGTGAGAAGTTCCGTCAGCACGTCGACAACAAGCTCGACAGGCTCTCCAAGTGGGAGAAGAAGGGCATGACCGTCGACGTGGAGGTGTCCAAAGAGCGCAACCCCAAGCTCGCCGACGTCTGCGAGCGGGTTGAGCTGACCATCCGGACCAACGGTCCGGTCATTCGCAGCGAGGCCGCCGCCTCGGACCGGTACGGCGCCCTCGACCTCGCCCTCGACAAGATCGAGGCCCGCCTGCGCAAGTCCGCGGACCGGCGCAAGGTCCACCGGGGCAACCACGCCCCCGTCTCCGTCGCGTCGGCCACCGCCGACCTCCCCGGAGACCTGCCCTCGTCCGCCACCGCCACCGCGACGCAGGCTCCCCCCGCGCAGCGGCGCAGCGGCGAGGAGGACGTCAACGGCACCGAGCTGGACGGGAGGTTCTCCGACGAGTTCGTCGAACTCGACACCCAGGGAGACGCCCCCGTCGTCGTCCGGGAGAAGTTCCACCGGGCCAAGCCCATGAGCATCGACCAGGCGCTCATGGAGATGGAACTCGTGGGCCACGACTTCTACCTCTTCCACGACGAGGCCAAGGACGCCCCGAGCGTCGTCTACCGGCGCAAGGGCTTCAACTACGGCGTCCTCCGACTGGTCGACTAGGCAGTGTTTTTTTGGACCTCCGCTCCGCTTCGGTCCGTGTTCGGGCGCCCGGAGAACGGGAATCGGGTTGAAGCAGGCACAGCGGTGCCGGAGACGGGTTCAAAGAACAGACCCTAGACGTCCGCGACCGCCCTCGACGGATCCCCCCGCACGAAGCCGCGGCGGGTCCATCCGGACCCGCCGCGGCGGTGTGCGCTCCCCCCGTGCCCGGCGCTCGTCTCCGCCGGTCCGGCCGTCGGCCCGCGCCTACTCGGGCCGGTGCTCGGCGTCCTCCTGCTTGATCCGGTGCAGCGGGGTGTCGTGCGGCTCCTCGGACTCGGCCCGGGGCGTGTCGAGGACGACGTCGCTCATCAGGTCGAAGACCAGGGCCACCACGGCCGCCGCCACCAGCAGGACCGCGGCGACCACCAGCAGGACCACGGACATCCCCATGGCGACGCCGACCCCGCCCACGACGAACCCGGCGCACGCCAGCAGGACCGCCGCCCACGACGACACGCGCCCGCGATGGCTGCTGCTCGGCGCGAGGCTGCCGCCCTGGTGCTGGAACCCCCGGATGCGCCCGAAACGGCTGTCGCCGTCGGGATGCTCCTTCTCCCAGGCCAGCGCGGGGTCGTCGGCCACCGGGTCGCGCCGAAGGACGGGCGACTCCCCGACGAACTCCTTGGCCACGTCGTCGGGAGAACGCGGGGAGGGCGCCGACAGGTCCCTCGCCTCGCGGCCCCCGCCGTCCCGTGTCCCGCGGTCCTTCTTGTCTCGGTTCGTTCGCATGGTGATCCCCCCTGGGAACACGTTCGCGTCCGGTCCGTCCGCGGCCGTTCGGCCGCGGTGCGACCTCCTACCACGTGCCTACCCACGAAAGCCGGGACCCACCGGTGCCCGCTCCGAAAGCGCGGGGAGGCGGGCCGAAAGCGCGGGGAGTCGGTCGGCGTACGCGACCGGCGCCCCGTCCGCGCCGGTATCCGATCCCCCCTGGTACCGGGGCGACGCGAAAAACCCTCCGAGCCCGCTGCCAGGTCTGTGACATGCGGGAACATATCGGTCGGTTCTCTTCGTTGCGCACAGGGAAACGTGCGGTCGGGCCGCTCCACCTGAGAGGGTGGGCGTAGGGTTCGTGTCCTCTAGGATGTAGGGCCGAGGGCCCAGGAACCCCCGCCGTCCTCCGCGGCCACGGGAAAGCGGTCAGCGGGCCTAGATCTGAACTCCACGTGGGTGGAGCCAACCGCGATCTGCGAGGAGCGCATAGGAAGTGCCAGGGATACTCGACAAGCTCCTGCGCGCGGGTGAGGGAAAGATCCTGCGCCGACTCAACAAACTGAAGGACCAGGTCAACTCGCTGGAGGAAGACTACGTCGACCTCACCGACGAGGAGCTGCGCGACCTCACCGGGGAGTACAAGGAGCGCTACGAGGACGGGGAGTCCCTGGACGACCTGCTCCCCGAGGCCTTCGCCACCGTCCGGGAGGCGGCCAAGCGCACCCTGGGCCAGCGCCACTTCGACGTCCAGATCATGGGCGGCGCCGCGCTGCACCTCGGCAACATCGCCGAGATGAAGACCGGTGAGGGCAAGACCCTGACCGGCACCCTCGCGGTCTACCTCAACGCGCTCGCGGGCAAGGGCGTCCACGTCATCACGACCAACGACTACCTGGCCAAGCGCGACGCCCAGAACATGGGCCGCATCTACCACTTCCTCGGCCTCGAGGTCGGTGTCGTCGGACCGCAGATGACCGCGGCCGACCGCCGCGGCGCCTACCAGGCCGACATCACCTACGGCACGAACAACGAGTTCGGCTTCGACTACCTGCGCGACAACATGGCGCTCTCGCTCAAGGACACCGTCCAGCGCGAGCACTACTTCGCCCTGGTCGACGAGGTCGACTCCATCCTCATCGACGAGGCCCGCACCCCGCTGATCATCAGCGGCCCCTCGGAGCAGAACTCCCGGTGGTACGCCGAGTTCGCCAAGATCGCCCCGCGCCTCAAGCGCGAGGAGGACTACGAGGTCGACGAGAAGAAGCGCACCGTCGGCATCACCGAGTCCGGCGTGGCCAAGGTCGAGGACTGGCTGGGCATCGACAACCTCTACGAGGCCGTCAACACCCCGCTCATCAGCTTCCTCAACAACTCCCTCAAGGCCAAGGAGCTGTACAAGCGGGACAAGGAGTACATCGTCAAGGACGGTGAGGTCCTCATCGTCGACGAGTTCACCGGCCGCGTCCTGGCGGGCCGCCGCTACAACGAGGGCATGCACCAGGCCATCGAGGCCAAGGAGCGCGTCAAGATCAAGGACGAGAACCAGACTCTCGCCAAGGTCACCCTCCAGAACTACTTCCGCCTCTACGAGAAGCTCGCCGGCATGACCGGTACCGCCCAGACCGAGGCGGCGGAGTTCACCCAGACCTACAACGTCGGCGTGGTGCCCATCCCCACCAACAAGCCGATGGTCCGTCAGGACGTCAAGGACGTCGTCTACAAGCATGAGGACGCCAAGTTCCAGGCGCTCGCCGAGGACATCGCCGAGCGCCACGAGGCCGGGCAGCCCGTCCTGGTCGGTACCACCAGCGTCGAGAAGTCCGAGCTGCTGTCCCGGATGCTCAAGCGCGAGGGCGTGCCCCACGAGGTCCTCAACGCCAAGAACCACGCCCGTGAGGCCGCGATCATCGCCCGCGCGGGCAAGCTCGGCGCGGTCACCGTCGCCACCAACATGGCCGGTCGCGGTACCGACATCATGCTGGGCGGCAACCCCGACTTCCTCGCCGACGAGGAGCTCCAGGGCCGCGGACTGAGCCCGCTGGAGACCCCCGAGGAGTACGAGGCCGCCTGGCCCGAGGCGCTGGAGAAGGCCAAGGCCGACTACGAGGAGGAGCACGAGAAGATCGTCGAGGCCGGCGGCCTGTACGTGCTCGGCACCGAGCGCCACGAGTCGCGGCGCATCGACAACCAGCTCCGCGGCCGCTCCGGCCGCCAGGGCGACCCCGGCATCTCCCGCTTCTACCTCTCCCTCCAGGACGACCTGCTGCGCCTGTTCAACAGCAGCCGTCTGGAGGCGTTCATGAACCAGCTGAACATCCCGGACGACCAGCCCATCGAGTCCGGCATGGTCAGCAAGGCGATCGCCTCCGCGCAGGGCCAGGTCGAGACGCAGAACTTCGAGATCCGCAAGAACGTCCTCAAGTACGACGAGGTCCTCAACCGCCAGCGCAAGGTCATCTACGCCGAGCGGCGCAAGGTCCTGGAGGGCCAGGACCTGCGCGACCAGGTCATGAGCATGCTGGAGGAGGTCCTGCGCGGCTACGTCGTGGAGGAGACCGCCAACGGCGACCCCAGCGACTGGGACCTCGACAAGCTCTGGCGGGCGTTCAAGCAGGTCTACCCGATCAGCTTCACCGTCGACGAGTTCATCGAGGAGAACGGCGACCTGCACACGCTGACCACCGAGGTGATCTCGGAGCGCGTGGTGGAGGACGCCAACACCGCCTACGAGGCCCGCGAGGCCGAGCTGGGCGAGGAGGCCATGCGCGAGGTCGAGCGCCGGGTCATCCTCCAGGTCATGGACCGCAAGTGGCGTGAGCACCTCTACGAGATGGACTACCTCCAGGAGGGCATCGGGCTGCGCGCCATGGCGCAGCGCAACCCGCTGATCGAGTTCCAGCGCGAGGGATTCGACATGTTCCAGCAGATGCTGGAGGCCATCAAGGAGGAGTCCGTCGGCTACCTCTTCAACGTCGAGGTGCAGGTCCGCAAGAAGGAGGAGCCCGCCCTCACCACGGCCGCCGCGGCCAGGACCGCCGCTGCCGTCGGCGGCTCCGCCAGCGCGACCGCCGTCGCGACCGCGGTGGAGGAGGACGAGGAGGTCCAGGACGCCGCCTCCCCGGTGGAGGAGGCCGAGCCCGCCGAGGACGTGGTCGTCCCCGGCTTCGGCGAGGGCCAGCCCAACCGGCTCCAGTACTCCGCGCCGAGTGAGGACGGCACCGTCGAGCGCCACAGCGAGACGGCCGACGAGTACTCCGGCACGGCGCGCAACGCACCCTGCCCGTGCGGCTCCGGCAAGAAGTACAAGAAGTGCCACGGCGACCCGGCCGCCAAGTAGGCGGGCGGTAGGCCCCGGCGGCAGCCGGAACACGACGCGCTCGGGCGCGGCTCCCACGGGGGCCGCGCCCGAGCGCGTTCGCCGTCCGCTCCGCGGGCGCGCCCGGGCGGCCGCGGACCGCCGCCCGGACACGGGCGTCCGGACTTCAGGCGGGCAGGGGCCGCTCCCGCACGACGTGCTTCATCACCAGCGTCGAACTCAGGTGCTGGACGCCGGGCAGGGTGGCCAGGGACTCGTCGTAGAGCACGCGGAAGGCGGCCAGGTCGGCGCTGACCACGCGCAGCAGGTAGTCGGGGTCGCCGAACAGGCGCTCGGCCTGGACGACCTGGGGGATGTCCTCGACCGCCCGCTCGAAGGCCGCGACGGTGTCCCGGTCCTCCTGGCGCATGGTGACGAAGACCAGCGCCTGGAAGCCCAGCCCCACCGCCTCGGCGTCCACGACCGCGCGGTACCCGCTGACCACCCCGGCGCGTTCGAGTTCGCGCAGTCTGCGGTGGCACGGGGAGACGCTGAGCCCGACGCGGTGGGCCAGTTCGGTGACGCTCAGACGGCCGTCCTCCTGGAGCTCGGCAAGAATCTTCCGGTCGACGTTGTCCATGGAGGAGATTCTTCCACCAACGGCGGTTCCGCCCGCAAGAAGTGGAACCATTTTCGGGCGTTTTATGGCTACTCTTCCCCTCTGAACAGGAGTTTCGAGGAGAGGAGTGGCCGTGGAACCGGCTTCGGTCGCGGCGTTCTGGACGGTGTCGGTCCTGCTGATCCTGGTGCCGGGGGCGGACTGGGCCTACACCATCTCCGCCGGGCTGAGGGACCGCTCGGTGCTCCCGGCGGTGTCCGGGCTGCTGCTGGGCTACGTCGCCCTCACCGGGGTCGTCGCGGGCGGGGTCGCGGCGCTGGTGGCCAGCACACCGGCCGTGCTCACCGGCCTGACCCTGGCGGGCGCCGCCTACCTGGTGTGGCTCGGAGCGGCCACTCTGGCCCGCCCGGCGGTGCCCGGCGCGGGCGGAGCCGCGGTGCCCTCCTCCTGGGGCTCGCGCGTGCTGACCGGTACCGGCGTCAGCGGTCTCAACCCCAAGGCACTGCTGCTGTTCCTGGCCCTGCTGCCGCAGTTCACCGACCCCGCGGGCGGGTGGCCGATGGCCGCGCAGATCGGCACCCTGGGCCTGGTGCACACGGCCAGCTGCGGGGCGGTCTACCTGTGCGTGGGCGTGCTCGCCCGCACGGTGCTGGGAACCCGCCCCGCCGCCGCGCGCGCCGTCAGCCGCTTCTCCGGGGCGGCCATGATCCTCATCGGCGCGGGCCTGATGGCCGAACGCCTCCTCTAGGGCGCGGGCCGCGACCGTCCCCGCGACGCCGCAGCGGTGTCAGGAGGGGCCGCGCCGAAGGGCGAACTCGGCCATCCTCTCCGCGCCGTCCCGCCACTCCTCGCCGTGTCCCACGAGCACGGTCCGCGCTCCCGTGTCCGCGATCGCGCCCAACGACGCCAGCGCGCGCTCCTCGTCCGCGGTCGCCGCTCCCGACACGATCTGCGGTCCGTACGTGCCCCGGTACGGGTTGAGGGTCACCACGGCGTCGCCGGCGATGACCGCTCCGCGGTCCGGGAAGTGCAGGGCGCAGTGGCCGAGAGTGTGACCCGGGGTGGGAACGACCCGCGGCCCCCCGGGCACCGGCAGTTCGCCGTCCCGGAAGCGGTGCACCTCCCTGACCGGCTTCGGCCACCACGCCCGCCGCCCCACGAACGAGGCGACCATCGGAAAGGCCTTCACCTGCGTCAGGAAGTAGGGAGTGCGGGCACGCGCGTGCCCGTACTGGCGGGGATGCCGCGTGAGCGGAACGTCGTTCTCGTGTATGTGGACGGGAACGCCCATCCGGGACCGGATCCGCTCCGCGAACCCGAGGTGGTCGAAGTGCCCGTGCGTCAGCACCAGGGCGCGGATGTCCCGGGGCTGCCGCCCGAGCAGCATCAGGGCCCGCCGCAGGGAGTCCCAGGAGCCCCCCACCCCGGCGTCGACGATCGTCAGCAGCCCTTCGTCCTCGACGATGAACCAGTTGACGTACCCGTCCCGCACGCAGTGGATGCCCTCCGCCACGTCCTTCCTGAACACCGCCCACCTCCCGGGAGGTCGATGAATCCGGTCTGGTGCGTCGGACTGCCCTGACACGAGCGGCCCGAAACCCGCGCACGGGTTTCGGGCCGCGGGCCCGCGGACGTCCCGGCGGATCAGCCTGAGGAACCCGTCCCGCCCTTCGACGAACCTCCGGACTCCGGCGGGTCCTCGCCGGTGTTGGTCTCGGTGTGCGCCCGCACGGTCTCGCCCGGGTCGTCCGGGTCGCGCTCGCGGCCCGGCGTGGGCAGGTTCAAGCGGGTGATGAGCAGGTAGAAGATCCCGAAGTAGGCCGCGAAGTACACCAGGCCCAGCAACAGGGTCAACCCCAGCCCCTGGGTGTTGTCCTTCGTGGCGTTCAACAGCATGTCGATCAGGCCCGCCGAGAACCCGAAGCCCAACTGGGCGTCCACCGCGTTGAGCACCGCCATCGAGACGCCGGTAAGCACCACGTGCACCGCGAACAGCGCCGGGGCCACGAAGATGAACGCGAACTCCACCGGCTCGGTGATGCCCGTCGCGAACGCCGTCAGCGCCGCGGGGATCATGATCGACCCGATCTGCGTCCGCCGGGCCTTGGGCGTGGCCAGCCACATCGCCAGCGCCGCGCCGGGCAGGCCGAACATCAGCACCGGGAAGAACCCGGACAGCAGACCGCCCGCGTCCGGGTCTCCGGCGAAGTAGCGGGTGATCTCGCCGTGCGTCACGGTGCCGTCGGGAGCGGTGTAGGTGCCCGACACGAACCAGATGAACGAGTTCACCACGTGGTGCAGGCCCAGCGGCAGCAGCAGGCGGTTGATCACCCCGTAGGCTCCGGCTCCCACCGCGCCCGCGCCGATGATGCCCTCGCCCAGGTCCTGGATCCATCCGCCCACGACCGGCCAGATGAGGCCGAGCGCCACGCCCATCAACAGACCGGCCAGCGCCGTCACGATCGGCACGAACCTGCGGCCGCCGAAGAAGCCCAGCCAGGTCGGCAGCTTGATCCGGTGGTAGCGCTGCCACAGCACGGCCGCCACCAGGCCCACCGCGATGCCGCCGAGCACGTCGGTCGGGTTCTTCACCGCGTGGTTGATCACCGGCATGACCGCGTTGACGGCCTCGGGATCGGTGACGGGCTGGCGGGTCACCGGGTCCACCGCCAGCGGGTACGTGGTCAGCCGCGACCCCAGGTCGCCCGTGGCACCGTCGAAGGTCACCATCGTCCACGTGGCCACCCGGTCGAACACCAGGTAGCCCACGACCGCGGCCAAGGCCGTCGAACCGTCGGCGCGCTTGGCGAACCCGATCGCCACACCGATCGCGAACAGCAGCGGCAGGGCCTGGAAGACCGCGTCGCCCGCCATGCCGACGGCGCCCGCGACCGGCTCCATCCACCCCATCCCGGAAAGCCCGGCCAGGCCGTCCGCGCCGAGCAGGTCGGGCTGGCCCAGGCGGAGCAGGATCGCGGCGGCGGGCAGGACCGCGATGGGCATCATCAGGCTGCGGCCGAGCCTTTGCAGGACGGCGAGCGTGGACGAGCCGCGCTTGGACCGGCTCGCGCTGCCGCCCGGGGGCTGCGACGCGGTCGGTGTCGGGGTCTGGTCCGAACTCATGGGGGGTCCTTCCTCGGACACGCGCCTCGTGGGCGCGGGACTTCAGTCGCCGTGCCGCCGGGGGTCCAGCCGGGAGTGCAGCTGGTAGCGGTCGGCTCGGTAGGTGGACAGCGCCAGTTCCACGCACTGTCCGTTGGCGAAGCTCCGGCGCTGCATCACCAGCACCGGGCTCCCAGCTGGCAGGCCGAGGAGTCGGGAGTCGGCCGAGTCGCAGATCCCGGCCTCGATGGTCTGTTCCCCGGAATCCAACAGGATGTCGAACTCGTTTTCCAGCACCTCGTAGAGGGACCGTTCGGCGAGGTCGTAGTCCTCCAGGCCCGGGACCATGGCGGCGGGGATGTTGGAGCGCTCCACGGCCATCGGCTCGTCGTCGGCGGTGCGCATGCGCTCGATGTGGTGCACCAGCGTGCCCGGTGCGATGTCGAGCATGCGCGCGGTGTGTCCGCTCGCCGGGATGACCTGGCGGATCAGCTCGCGGGCTCCCGGTTCGAAGCCGCGTGCGCGCATGTCCTCGCTGAAGGAGGCCAGCACCAGGGACATCTCGATCTTGGGACGGGCGATGAAGGTCCCCTTGCCGGGGACCCGGTACAGCCGCCCCTCGGCCACCAGCAGGTCGATGGTCTGGCGGACGGTCATCCGCGAGAGCCCGTAGGTGGCGCTGAGCTCGCGCTCGGAGGGGATCATGTCGTCCACGCCCAGCCCCGCCGCGGTGATCCAGTCCAGGAGCAGGTCGCGCAGTTGGCTGTACTTGGGCAGCGGGTTGCTGGGGTCGATCGACATGGAGCGGGCGGCCTTCTCGGTCGGCGGGTGGGTTGGCGTCAGACCTTAGCGCGGACGGACCCTGCGTGTCCGGCGCACCAGGTCCGGGCACCTCCGGGACGATTCGGGCATGACTGGTATAGTCCGGACTAGACCACAGCTCCGACCGCGTGTCAATCCACCCAAGGGCAGGCGGTTCGCACCTGTTACCTGGGCGGACCGGGGGCCTGTCCGGGAGTCCGCTCCACCCGCGCCACACCCCCGCCCGCCGTCCGCCGGCCCCGACACGCGCTCCGCCGCGTCCACCGCCCGCGCCACCCACAGGAAAGGCCCTCCATGACCACCACGAGCGTGATGCGTTCCGAGATCGCCGAGCAGCCGGAGGCGCTGCGCCGCACCTTCGCCGAACTCCTGCCGCTGCGCCCCCAGATCGAGGCCCTGGGCCGCCGCACCAGGCACGTGCTGTTCATCGCCCGCGGTTCCTCCGACAACGCAGCGGTCTACGGCAGCTACCTCCTCCAGGCGCACACCGGCCGCCTGGCCACCCTGGGCTCGCCGTCCATCGCCACCACCTACGGGGCGCGGATCGACCTGTCCGACGTCCTGGCCGTCGCGATCTCCCAGTCGGGCAAGACCGAGGAGATCGTGGAGACCATGCGCTGGGCCGCCGACTGCGGCGCGCGCACCGTCGGCGTCACCAACGGCGCGGAGTCCCCGCTGGCCCGCGAGGCCGACGTCGCCCTGGTCACCCGCGCCGGGAGCGAGGTCGCGGTGCCCGCCACCAAGACCTACAGCACCCAGCTCGCCGCCCTCGCCGTCCTGGCCCTGGGCCTGGGCGCCGACCTGGACCCCGGCGACCTCACCCGCGTCTGCGAGGGCATCGAGGAGACCCTCACGGCGCCCTCGGACGCCCTGGAGGAGATCGTCGAGCGGATGGTCGCCGTGCAGGGAGCGGTCATCTCCGGCCGCGGCCTGGCCTTCTCCACCGCGCTGGAGGCCGCCCTCAAGCTCAAGGAGGCCTGCTACCTCCACACCATGGGCCTGTCCTACGCCGACCTGCTGCACGGACCCATCGCCGTGGTGGACCCGCGCACCCCCGCCCTGCTGGTGGCCGCGCCCACCGGCCCGACCCTCCAGGGCACGGTCTCCCTCGCCGAGCGCGTCCGCTCGGCCGGGGCGCCGGTCTTCGGCTTCGGCGGCGGCGACGCCCTGGCCGCCGCCAGCGACGTGTCCGTGCCGGTCCCCGACGTGCCCGAGTGGGTGTCCCCGATGAACCTCATCGTCCCCGCCCAGCTGCTCACCGAGCGCCTGGCCCGCCGCCTGGGCTACAACCCCGACGTCCCGCGCGGCCTGAACAAGGTCACGCAGACCTCCTGAGCCGAGGACAACACCCCGTCCGGCCCCCGACCCTGGTGCGCGCGGTGCGCCGCCCCTAAGCTCGCCCTCAGGTTTCGGGTACACCCCGTTCCACGGCAGAACACGGAGGACACATGGCGGACAAGGCAGCGGCGATCGTCGCCGGTCTGGGCGGCGCGGACAACATCGAGGACATCGAGGCCTGCATCACCCGGCTGCGCACCGAGGTGGCCGACCCCGGTCTCGTGGACGAGAAGGCCCTCCAGGCCTCCGGAGCCCACGGCGTGCTGGTCTCGGGCAACGTCGTCCAGGTGGTGGTCGGTCCCGAGGCCGACGCCCTCACCGACGACATCCGGGACCTGCTCTAACAGGCCCCGCCAGGAAGGATCAAACGCCCCAGGGAGGGAAGACACCCCCCATGCCAGATGTGATCGGTACGCTGCGCGTACTCTCCCCCGTGCCCGGAACGGCGCTGTCCCTCGACACTGTGCCCGACCCCGTCTTCTCCCAGTCGATGGTCGGCCCCGGGGTCGCCGTCCACCCCGAGCCCGGACAGGAGGGCGGCCAGGAGGGCGTCCAGGACGCCGTGTCCCCCATCGCGGGGACCCTGGTCAAGCTCCATCCCCACGCGTTCGTGGTGATGGCGCCCGACCACCGCCGGGGCGTGCTCGTCCACCTGGGCATCGACACCGTCCAGATGGCGGGGGAGGGGTTCACCCTCCTGGCCGCCGAGGGCGACGAGGTCGAGCCGGGCACCCCTGTGGTGCGCTGGTCGCCGGGTTCGGTGGCCGCGCAGGGGAGGCCGTCGGTGGTCCCGGTGGTCGCCCTGGACGCCTCGCCCGACGCGCTGGGCGAGGTGGTCAGCGGCTCGGTCGCCCGGGGGGACGCCCTCTTCACCTGGTCCTGAACGATCTCCTGCGCGCGGACCCGGACCCGCGCACACCGCTCGACGGAGCCCCGAACCGCCGCCACGCGCGCCCGCGTGGCGGCGGTTCCGCCTCCGGGCCTGCCGCAACGGGTATTTTCGGCGGCGAACCCACGATTTCGCCGGAGATGAAGTCCGCCATGAAACTGTCCGTTCCGCACGCCCTGGCCCCGGCCTGCGTGGGACTCGCACTGATCGCCACCGCATGCACCACAGAGGAGGTGGGTTCCTCGCACGAGGACCGCGAAACCCAGCCGTCGGCCGAGGCCGAACCCTTCGAGCCCGTGCTCGCACCCCGGCTGCTCTCCGAGATGGACCTGGACGACAAGATCGGCCAGCTCCTCGTCCTGACCGCCCAGGGCACCTCGGCCGCCGAGAACGCCGCCCAGATCGAGGCCTACCGGCCCGGCGGCCTCATCTACTTCGACGCCAACCTCACCGACGCCCAGCAGATCGCCACCATGTCGGCGGGCGTGCAGGACCTGGCCGCCGAACAGGGGCAGGGCGTTCCGCTGTTCGTCGGCATCGACCAGGAGCAGGGCCTGGTGGCCCGGCTGCCCGTGGGCACCCGCTTCCCCGACGCCATGGCCGTCGGCGCCACCCGCGACACCGAACTGGCCGAGCTGCGCGCCTCCACCACCGCCGAGGAGCTCACCGCCCTGGGCATCAACCTCAACTACGCGCCCGACGCCGACGTCAACACCGATCCCGACAACCCGGTCATCGGCATCCGCTCCTTCGGCTCCGACCCCGACCTGGTCGCGCAGATGGCCGTCGCCGAGTCGGGCGCCTACTCCGGCGCCGGTGTGGTGTCGGCGGTCAAGCACTTCCCCGGGCACGGCGACACCGACGTGGACAGCCACAGCGGCCTGCCCGTCATCGACATGCCGCGCGAGCAGTGGGAGGCCGAGCACCTGCCGCCGTTCCGGGCGGCCATCGACGCGGACGTGGACGCCGTCATGACCGCCCACGTGCTCATGCCGCAGCTGGACGGGAGCGAGGACCCCGAGCCCGCCACCATCTCCCCGGAGCTGATCGACGGCATCCTCCGCGGCGAACTGGGCTACGACGGCGTGGTGACCACCGACGCCCTCAACATGGAGGGCGTGCGCCAGCGCCACTCCGACGGCGAGATCGCCGTGCGCGTGCTGGAGGCGGGCGTGGACCAGCTGCTCATGCCGCCGGACCCCGCCGCCGCGGTGTCCGCGATCCGCGAGGCGGTCGAGCAGGGCCGCCTGAGCGAGGAGCGCATCGACGAGTCCG
This sequence comes from Nocardiopsis camelliae, assembly GCF_028993595.1. Taxonomy (GTDB): domain Bacteria; phylum Actinomycetota; class Actinomycetes; order Streptosporangiales; family Streptosporangiaceae; genus Nocardiopsis; species Nocardiopsis dassonvillei. Next base: position 5,355,292 of record NZ_CP118614.1, on the reverse strand, counting down.
CGCTGCGCGTCCTGGCGCTCAAGGAGAAGCGCGGGGTCCTGGAGGCCGAACCGGTGGACCCGCAGGGCGCCGCGGCGGTCCTGGAGGACCCCGGGCACGCCGAGGCCGCCCAGCGCGTGGCGGACGCCTCCGCGACGCTGCTGCGCAACGAGGGCGACCTGCTGCCCCTGGCCGAGGGCAGCGGTGTCCGCGTCCAGGGCGTGGGCGCGGAGCAGATCTCGGCCGCGCTCACCGAGGCCGGTGTCGACGTGGTGGAGAGCGGGGCCGACGCCGTGGTCGTGGGCACCGGGGGCGGCAGCGGGGCCTCGGAGCAGAGCGGCCTGGTCCAGGCCGCGCGCGCCGAGGGGCTGCCGGTGGTCGTGGTGTCCCAGGGCACGCCCTACGACCTGGCGGCCTTCCCGGAGGCGGAGGCGTTCGTGGCGGTGTACTCGTCCGTGGACGTCTCGCGGGCCGCCGCCGCGCGGGTCATCGCCGGACAGGTGAAGCCCTCCGGGAAGCTGCCGGTGGACATCCCCGCGGCCGACGTGGAGATCGGTACCGGGCTGACCACCTGACCGGCCGGGTTTCGCCGGGGGTTGAAACGGGCGGGGAACGGGAAGAACGCTTCCCCGCCCGACCCGCGGGCGTCTGGGGGAGAGGTCACCGACGACCGGAGGAGGGGATCGGATGGACGGCACCCGGCGAGGGGTCATCTGCGACTGGGGTGGTGTCCTCACACCGCCGCTGCCCGTGGGCATCCGGGCCTGGCTGCACGCCGACCGCATCGACGTCGAGCACTACCACGAGGTCATGCGCCCCTACTTCGACGGCAGCGTCGAGGGGGAGAACCTCGTGCACGCCCTGGAGCGGGGCGAGATCGACACCTGCGCGTTCGAGCGCGAGCTGGCGGCCCTGCTGCGCTGCACCCACGGCGGTCCGGTGGTCGCCGAGGGGCTGATCGACCGCATGTTCTGCGAGTTCGACCCCGTGCACGACATGTACGAGGCCCTGCGCGAGGCCAGGACCGCCGGGGCCGCGACCGCCCTGCTGTCGAACTCCTGGGGCAACTGCTATCCCCGTGAGCACTTCGACACCACCTTCGACGCGGTGGTCATCTCGGGCGAGGTGGGGATGCGCAAGCCGGAGCACCGCATCTACCTGCACACCTGCGAGCGGATCGGCCTGCGTCCCGAGGACTGCGTGTTCATCGACGACCTGGAGCACAACGTCCGCACGGCCGAGGAGCTCGGGATGACCGGCATCCTGCACAGCGACGTGGACACCACGCGGCTGGAGCTGGAGCGCTTCCTGGCGCCGGACGGCGACGGCGCGCCCCCGGTGCCGGGGGAGCGGGCCGCCTGAGCCCGGGGTTTGGCACACTTGGTGTGTTCAGCCCACATCCTGGAGAGCCGCTCGCATGTACGTCTTCCTGCCCAGCACCATCCCCGCCCTGGCTCGCCTGCTGGAGGAGGGGCGGCTGGAGGGCGTGCCGCTGACCGCGTTCGCGGCCGACCCCGGCCCGGACGAGGACGTGGAGGAGGCGGAGTACGAGGCGATGTACGCCGCCGCGGGGGAGTCGCTGGCGCTGCTGGCGGCCGACCCCGGCGCTCCCCGGCGACGGGTGGTGCTGGCGGCGAACATGCCCGACCAGGTCGTCGAGCGCGCTGGCAGCGCGGGGCGGGGCGTGGCCCGGGTGAGGGTCACCGGGGCCGTTCCGTTCAAGAAGCTGGCGTCGGCCCACGTGGACGACGCCGACGCCGCCGCGGACGTGGCGGCGTCGGTGCAGGACCCGGATTCGGGCGCGGTGGAGGACCACGAACTGATGTGGTTCGCGGTCCAGGAGCTGCGCTACCTGGTCGACGAGGCCACGACCACGCAGCCGTAGGGCGAGGGCCGACGGCTCGCTGCCGGGGCCGTGCTGCTTCCCGTCTGGCCTTCCCCGGACCGGAAGCAGCGCTTCTACACCGAATGCTTCCAGGGACCGAGCGCGCCCGCACGTACCCGGCACACACCACGTTCGGCGTCGACCTCCAACGAGAACTCGTCCAGCTCGGGCCAGCCCGCGTTCTCCAGCAGGGCGTGGACCTGAGTCAGCTCCTCAACCAGGTCACGGGTGCCGCCGCCGGTGGTCGACCCATCGGGCCACACGTAGGCCCAGGAATCATCGGTCCCGAGCGCGACGATCGTGGCGTGACCTCCCCGCCAGGGGTTGCCACCGAGGTCGATCGAGAATCCTGGAGCGGCCAGCACGAGACGGGTCAGCAGGTCGCGGTCGATCAGTTCCTGGGAGCCCAGTGGGAAGTGTCCATCGCGTTCGCTTTCGCAACCCACACCGGGAAAGCGCTCTGAGGGAACGCGCTGAGTGCGGTCGCGCATGAACGAGGCATCCCGTACAAACGGTCCGCTCAGCGGCGTATCGCCGGAAAGCGCCACGATCGGCGTAGGGCCGCGTGAGTCGTAGGTTGCCCACGGCAGGACGATTCGGCCGTCTTTCACGAGGCCTGCCGTCCACCCCTCGGGGACGCGACGCACCGCACAAGTCGCGATGACCGCGTCGTACATTCCCTCGGGTGGTACCGCTCCAGCGGTGACCAGCACCCCTGTTCCGGTGAGGCGTTCCCTGGCGTGCGAGGCTACGGCGGTGTCGATCTCTACCGAAGTCACTGAGCCGGTGGGGCCGACCAGGGAGGAGAGGATGGCGGCGTTCCAGCCGGTTCCGGTGCCGATCTCCAACACTCGCATCCCGGGGCTCACCCCAGCCGCCTGGATCATGTCGGCCATCACCTGAGGCGCTGACGAAGACGAGGAGGGTCTGTTGACCGGGCCACTGCCCCCGTCATTGGCCTGGGTGATCACGGCGTCGTTGTCGTAGACGAGCCGTGTCCAGCGCTCGGGGGCGGCGGAGCGGAAGAGCGGCAGCCCGGAGATGCCAGGCCAGACCATATCCGGGATGAAGTGGTGGCGGGGATGGGCCGCGAACGCGGTCCGGATCGGCTCCGTGGTCTTCAGTTCCTCGACCAGCCGTGCATGCGGGTTCTCAGGGCTCACAGGTAGCCTTTCCCATCGCAGATCGGGCAGTCGACCAGTTCCTTACCCTTCCACGGACCTTGGCCGTCCTTGTCGACCCACACTTTCTTGGCCCCGTTGCAGTTCGGGCATTCTGCCGCGCACGGGGCGGTGGGGCGGACTGCCGGTGCGGTGCTCCTACTCGGTGCCATGGTGGCCATGCGCGTACTCCTGAACGTAGAAGAAGGGGTGGGATCGGCTTTTTCGCCGATACGCCGTCACAGGTACGGGAACCTTCGTACTGACAGTGACGACGTTACGGTTCACGGTCCCCGGCCAGAAGTGACCTCTGGTACGGGTATCCGCAGCTCAGGAGCCACGTATGCCCCCGCCCCGCAAGAGAACTCTGACCGTCGGTCAGGGAAAGACAGCAGGCACCCGTAGCGGCCTGGTGTCCGGGTACGTCCTACGCCTCGTGCGTGAAGGACTCGTTCTGTCCCAGGAAGGACTCGCCGAGCGACTGTCGGTTTCTCCCGACACACTCGCCGCATGGGAGACCGGGCGTCGCCCGCTCACCGCTGTCCCCACAAGTCAGTTGCTCACGCATCGGCACAGGCTGCTTCGCCTGGGCGCTCAGCCCTCATTCCTGTCCGTGCTCAACAGGGCGTTGGAAGCAGACGTGCTGCTCGCCATGCTTCTCAGAGCCGATCCCGAGGCCCTGGGGGGATGGGTATTTCAACGCGACTTGGTAGAGCTCATGATGTGGCCCGTCACCGGCCACCCTCCGGAGCCCTTGAAAGCTCTGCCCACACGGTCCCGACGCGGCCCCTCCAGCGACCGGCCGACATTGACAGCCGATGAACACGAGCGGCTGCTAGCGAACCTGCGGCGTATCACGGAGACCGCCGACGACTTTCTTCTTCGCCGTCAAGCCCTTTACCTGTGTGGATACGACACGGCACCAGACGCTGCGGACTGGCTCAGGGAACAGCAGCGCCGCTCAGCTCCCAGGGATGTCCTCTCACGGTGGCTGGCAGAGCGCTCAGTGGCCTCCGTCGCCACCAGACACGGTGACAGGGACCGGCTTGCCCGCTTCGTTTCCACAACCCTGGTGGACGATGACTGGGGCGAAGCCGCCAATCTCGCTTACTGGGCCTACTGGATGGGGGAGACCGGTCCGGAACTCACCGACGACTTCATGGCTACAGGCCACGTCGGTCCTTGGGGTGGCCATCGCCTCTACCAGCACTTGCTGGATCGGCTCGCCCCCGAGCACGGCTATCTCGACCTGTATGTTCACACCATGTGGGCGCTGATCGAGATTAAACCCCACCTGTTGCGGAATGCCGAACCCCTGGCTGAGCGGGTGGGGTTGTTGTTGGATAGCAGGGACGTGTCGGCGTCGGCACGCCGCGAACTCGACGGCATTCGGTACGCGATCCGCCTCGCCAAGGCGTAGAAGGCAGGTTTCTCATGGACGAAACCACCCGCACCGCCCGGTTCCTGCACGAAGCCGGAACGCTCAAGAACCAGCGCCGCACGGGGTGGTGGATGGCGGGCGTTCGCGACCCCGAGTCCGTCGCCGAGCATTCCTGGCGCACTTCCCTCATCGCTTCGGTTCTCGCGGCTATGGAGGGTGCGGACCCCGCGCGTACCGCGTTGATCGCCACCTGGCACGACACCGGGGAGACCCGCAGTGGTGATGTCAACCACCTCGGCAGGAAGTACGTGAACGGCTCAGCCGATCCCCGAGAGATCGCCGCTGACCAGACCGCCGGTCTGCCCGAACCGGTGGCGGAGATGGTGCGCGGTGCGGTCGAGGAGTACGAGGCCCAGGAGACAGCTGAGGCGGTGTGCGCCAAGGACGCCGACAAGCTGGAGTGCCTGGTGCAGGGAGTCGAATACAGGTCCCAGGGACATGATTCGGCGCAGCGATGGATCGACAACTCCAGGGCGCGGATCAAGACCAGGAGTGGACAGGCATTGGCGGACGCCGTGTTGGCGGGGGAACCCCTGGACTGGCTGCGGTCCGCGATGGGGGAGCAGGGATGATCCTCTTCTGCCGGGGGGAATGTGGCCGTGCCGTTGGGCGGTGCCACGGTGGGAGAGTGGCGCCGCCCAACAGCAGGGACACGGATCCGCTCACGTGCACGGCTTATGGCTGAGGGCCCGCGCACGTACAGGGTCTGTGGCCGGGCTCTGCTGCACGCTCTACAACCCCCTGTCTTCTGGAAGGCGGGTACGTGCACGTTCGTACCACCCCCAGCAGCCGGGTCCTGGAAACGGTTCTCACAGCGTGGGGTGGTGGCTAAGCCGCTTATCACGCACTTCGCGGACGTGCTGTTGACCGCGGCACTGGAGGACCGGGGCGAAGCACGCGATGCGCTCACCCTCAGGACAACCGACGTGCGCGTCGCGTGGTCCCCAGCACTGGAGAAAACCCCTACGTCCGGGCAGGGAGCCCCAGCTCTACGGCCAACCCCCACACCCCTACCCAGCACTGGCCTTTTCCGTTTGAACCCCGCCGTGTCTGAGGAGGGCAGCACCGCGCGCGCTCAACCACCGGAGGGTCGGGGTTCAAACCCCCCTCGGGCCGAGGTTCAAATCCCCCAGGCTGGGGTTCAACCCCCACCGGCTGACACGAGGGGACCATGCACGCCCGCCCCCCTCGGGTTGAGGCCAGCGCGACCACACACCCTCCCGGCAGCACCCGGACGGAGGTTTCCGCCCTCATGCGCCCATACGGCAAGATGGAGGGGCCCCACCCCCGTCGCGTCCCGAGGAGTTCGCCATCAGCCGCCTGGTGCTATGGAACATCGACCTCACCCTCCTCGACGTGGGACGGGTGACGAGGGCGGCCTACGCCGAGGCCTTCGAGAAGGTCACCGGTGAGCCCCTCGTCTACCTGACCTCGTCGGCGGGCCGGACCGACTCGGAGATGTTCTTCGAGTTCTGCGCCCGCAACTACGTCGACGTCGAACCCGACACCGGCTCCCTGGGCGAGTTCCTCGACGCCCTGGAGGAGTCCTTCGGCAACCGCTCGGACGAGCTGCTCTCCAAGGGCCGCGTCATGCCCGGCGCCGCGGCCTCGCTGGCGGCGGTGGCCTCCATGCCCGACACCGTCCAGACCGTGGTCAGCGGCAGCACCCGCGCCAACGCCACGGCCAAACTGGTCGCCTTCGGACTCGACACCTACCTCAACCTGGCGATCGGCGGCTACGGCTCGGTCAACTACCCCAAGTCCAGCCTCATCCAGTCCATCCGCCTGCACGCCGCGGGCGAGGGCGGCCGGGTCTACCCCGAGGAGGAGACGGTCTTCATCACCGACTCCGCCCCGGACGTGCGCGCCGCCGTGATCGGCGGCGCGACCCCGGTCGCGGTGCTCAACGGCTCGACCACGGAGAGCCAGCTGCGCGAGGCCGGAGCGGTCGTCGTCCTGCCCGACCTGACCGACCCCCGGGCCGTGATGACCGCGGTCCTCCAGGCAACGGATCGGTAACGACATGTCCCCCTGTGTGGGGGGTAGGTGGTGGTCCGTGTACGCAGTAACCGATCACCGCAATCTGTTTCTAACACTCCGCAACCGCCCTGTAACGGTGTTGGACCTGTCCCCGGGCCCGAAAGCCAGTAGCCTTGGCACCGGGCGGGGCGGGGACAACGAGGTCCGGCGCCCCGCGACCCCAATCCGAACCACCACGGTCGTGGGCTCCTTGCGGCCCAGGGAGTTCACACCGAATCACGCAGTCGCCCAGAAGTTCACAGGTCGTATGACCGGTCGTTCTGCCAGCACTCGTGCGACGTTGCTCACAAAGGAGTGAGAGATCCCTATGTCCGGGCAATCCGACGTCCAGCTCCAGAAGCTGCTCAGTGAGGCGGCCGCCAAGTGGTCCCCCGGGGCGCGCATCAGCCCCGAGGAGGCCGACGCCGTCCGCCGCTTCCTCCCCGTGTACTACCGCCACACGGACCCCGAGGAGATCAGCGGCCGTTCCGCCGAGCAGATCTGCGGCGCGGCCGAGGCCCACCGCTCCTTCGGCGCCCGGCGCGCCGCCGGACGGGCCAAGGTCCGCGTCTACACCCCCGACGCCGAGCGCGACGGCTGGGACCAGCAGACCGGCGTCGTGGAGATCGTCACCGACAACGCCCCCTTCCTCGTCTCCTCCGTCACCATGGCCCTCAGCGACCTCGGCGCGGGGGTCCGGCTGATCATCCACCCCCAGACGACCGTCGTCCGCGACCTGGAGGGCCGCCTGGTCCGGGTGGAGCCGGAGACCGGCGGCGAGGGCCTGCTGCCGATCGACGAGTCCTGGATGCACATCGAGATCGACCCGCAGCCCGACCCCGAGCGCCTGCGCGAGATCACCGCCCGCGTCGAGTCCGTGCTGGCCGACGTGCGCTACGTGGACGAGGACGCCGGCAAGATGAGCGACCGGGCCATCCGGATCGCCGACGAGCTGGCGGCCTACCCGGACCGGCTCGTGGCCGGGGGAGTGGACCCGCGCGAGATCGGCGAGAGCGTCGACTTCCTGCGCTGGATCGCGGGGCGGCACTTCACCTTCATGGGCTACCGCGAGTACACCCTGGTCACCGACGAGAACGGCGACGACTCCCTGCGCCCCGAGCCCGGCTCGGGCCTGGGCATCCTGCGCATGGACTCGCCCGCCTCCACCAGCTTCGCCGCCCTGCCCCCCGAGATCCGCGGCAAGGCCCGCGAGCCCTACGTCCTGGTCCTGACCAAGGCCAACTCGCGCGCCACGGTCCACCGCCCCAAGTACCTGGACTACATCGGCGTCAAGAAGTTCGACGCCCAGGGCAACATCGTCGGCGAGCGCCGGTTCCTCGGCCTGTTCACCTCCCAGGCCAGCACCACCAGCATCGCCCAGATCCCCATCATGCGCCGCAAGCAGGCCGAGGTGCTGGCCCTGGCCGGGTTCGAGGCCGACAGCTACGACGGCAAGGACCTCATCGAACTGCTGGAGACCTTCCCCCGCGAGGAACTCCTCCAGATCCCCGTGGGCGAGCTGTACAACATCGTCCGCGGCGTCCTGCGCCTGCGCGACCGGCGCGGCACCAAGCTGTTCATGCGCCGCGACCCCTACGGCGGCCGGTACATGTCCTGCTTCGTGTACATGCCGCGCGACCAGTACAGCACCCGGGTGCGCCTGGACATCCAGAACGTCCTCGCCGAGGCCTTCCACGGCGCCACGATGGACCACAACGTGCTCATCGGCTCCGCCCCGCTGGCCCGCCTGTACCTGGTGGCCCGGGCCCGGCACGGGCGCACCCTCGCCGACATCGACCAGGTCGCCCTGGAGGAGAAGGTCCGCGAGGCGGCCCGCTCCTGGGACCTGGACCTGGACGACGCCCTCGCCGCGGCCTTCGGCCCCGTGCGCGCCACCGAGTTCAAGGAGCGCTACTCGGGCGGCCTCACCGAGGCCTACAAGGTCGACAACAGCCCCGCCACCGCGGCGGGCGACATCCGCGAGCTGGAGAAGCTCCTGGCCCGCACCGACCCCGGGCGGCGCCACGGCGAGTTCTCCGCGGTCCTGTACCAGCGCGAGGACGCCGACCCCGGCTGCTGGCGGTTCCGCCTCTACCGGATCGGCGAGCCCATCTCGCTCTCGCGCGTCCTGCCCGTCCTGGAGAACCTGGGCGTGGAGGTCGTCGACGAGTGGCCCTACGACGTCACCGTCCGGGACGTGGGCCGGGTGTGGATCTACGACTTCGGCCTCGGTCCCATCCCCGAGTCCGACCTGGCCCCCGAACGGCTCAAGTGCCTGTTCGAGGAGGCCTTCGACGCCTCCTGGCGCGACCTGGGCGAGAGCGACCGCTTCAACGCCCTGGTGGTGCGGGCCGGCCTCGACTGGCGCCAGCTCACCGTGCTGCGCGCCTACGCCAAGTACCTGCGCCAGACCGGGTCCACGTTCACACCCGAGTACCTGGCCGACGTGCTGGTGGCCAACGTCGGGATCGCCAACCTGCTGGTCGAGCTGTTCGAGACCCGCTTCGACCCCGACCAGCCCGGCGAGGGCCGCGACGAGCGCGCCGACGTCCTCGTCGGCAAGGTCGAGGGCGAACTGGAGGCCGTGGCCAGCCTGGACCACGACCGCATCCTGCGCTCGTTCCTGGCGGCCATCCGCGCCACCCTGCGCACCAACCACTACCAGGGCCACCCCTACCTGGTGCTCAAGCTCGACCCGCAGGAGATCCCGGACCTGCCGCACCCGCGGCCCCGGTTCGAGATGTACGTCTACTCCCCGCGGGTGGAGGGCGTGCACCTGCGCTTCGGCGCGGTCGCCCGCGGCGGACTGCGCTGGTCGGACCGCTTCGAGGACTTCCGCACCGAGATCCTGGGCCTGGTCAAGGCCCAGATGGTCAAGAACTCCGTCATCGTGCCCAGCGGCGCCAAGGGCGGCTTCGTGTGCAAGCGGCTGCCCCAGAACGGCACCCGCGACGAGGTGATGGCCGAGGTCGTGGCCTGCTACAAGCAGTTCATCAGCGGCCTGCTCGACGTCACCGACAACCTCGTGGACGGCGAGACCGTGCACCCCGAGCGCACCGTCCTGCACGACGGCGACGACTCCTACCTCGTGGTCGCCGCCGACAAGGGCACCGCCACCTTCTCCGACACCGCCAACGCCATCTCCACCGAGCGCGGCTTCTGGCTCGGCGACGCCTTCGCCTCCGGCGGCTCGGTCGGCTACGACCACAAGGCCATGGGCATCACCGCGCGCGGCGCCTGGGAGTCGGTCCGGTTCCACTTCCGCGAGATGGGCGTGAACGTGCAGGAGGAGCCGTTCACCGTCGTCGGCATCGGCGACATGTCCGGCGACGTGTTCGGCAACGGCATGCTGCTCTCCCGGCAGATCCGGCTGGTCGCGGCCTTCGACCACCGCCACGTCTTCCTGGACCCCGACCCCGACCCGCACACTTCCTGGGTGGAGCGCAAGCGCGTCTTCGACCTGCCCCGCAGCACGTGGGAGGACTACGACCCCAAGCTCATCTCCGAGGGCGGCGGCGTGCACCCGCGCACGGCCAAGTCCGTGCCGGTCACGCCGCAGGTGCGCGAGGCCCTGGGCATCGACGAGGGGGTGCACAGCCTCACACCGGACGAGCTGATCCGGTGCGTGCTCACCTCGCCCGTCGACCTGCTGTGGAACGGCGGCATCGGCACCTACGTCAAGGCCGGTACCGAGACGCACGCCGACGCGGGCGACAAGGCCAACGACCAGCTGCGCGTGGACGCCGCCGATCTGCGCGTCAAGGTGGTCGGCGAGGGCGGCAACCTGGGCCTGACCCAGGACGCGCGGATCGAGTTCGCCCGCGCGGGAGGCCGGATCAACACCGACTTCATCGACAACTCCGCCGGTGTGGACACCTCCGACCACGAGGTCAACATCAAGATCATGCTGGACCGCGAGGTGCGGTCGGGCAAGCTGGACAAGGCCGACCGCGACCAGCTGTTCATCGACATGACCGACGAGGTCGCAGAGCTGGTCCTGGACAACAACGACGCGCAGAACACCGTGCTGGCCGCCGCGCGCAAGCAGGACGGCCAGATGCTGCACGTCCACGGCCGGTACATGCGCCACCTGGAGCGCACCAGGGTGCTCAAGCGCAAGCAGGAGGACCTGCCCTCCGACAAGACGATCGCGGAGCGGCGCGCGGCGGGCAGGGGCCTGACCAGCCCGGAGTTCGCCACGCTGCTGTCGTACACCAAGATCAGCCTCAAGGACCAGCTCGACCTGTCCGACCTGGCCGAGGACCCCTACCTGAACGACACCCTGACGGCGTACTTCCCGACGCCCCTGCGGTCGGAGCGCTTCGCCGAGGGCGTGCACTCCCACCCGCTGCGCCGGGAGATCATCGTCAACCAGGTCGTCAACCAGATGGTCAACCGCTCCGGTCTGACCTTCGCGTTCCGGCTCAACGAGGAGCTGGGCTCCAGCTCCGCCGACATCGCCCGCGCCTACCTGGTGGTGCAGGACGTGCTGGGGCTGCGCCGGTTCTGGAGCGGGCTGGAGGAGCTGGACCACGAGATCTCGATGGGCAGCCAGCTCGTCCTGCTGCTTGAGGCGCGCAAGCTCGCCGAGCGCTCCGCCCGCTGGCTGCTGCGCAACCGCACCTTCCCCTTCGACATCAGCAGCGAGATCGGTTACTTCGCCGACGGCGTGGGCGAGCTGCTGCCGCAGCTGGTCGAGCTGCTGCGGGGCCGCGACCGCGAGGCCTTCGTCGAGCGCCGCGACCGTTACACGTCGATGGGCGTGCCGACCGAGCTGGCCGAGCGGGTGGCCGTGATGGTGCCCGCCTACTCCACCCTGGACCTGGTGGAGATCGCCCAGCGCACCGGCCGCCCGGTGGAGAAGGTCGCCGAGCTCTACTTCGAGCTGGCCGACCGGCTCAACATCAGCTGGTGGCGCGAGCGCGTCATCGACCTGCCGCGCGACGACCGGTGGGTGACGACGGCGCGCTCCTCGCTGCGCGACGACCTGTACGCGGCGCACGCCGACCTGACCGCGCGGGTGCTGGAGAGCGGTCCGGCGCAGGAGCCCTCCGAGCTGATCGCGGCGTGGATCGAACAGAACAGCGACCGGGTGCAGCGCGCCGGGATCACGCTGTCGGAGATCCAGGAGAACGAGCGCTTCGACCTGGCCACGCTGTCCGTGGCGCTGCGGTCCTTCCGCGGCCTGGTCGACTAGCGCCCGGGGGCGGCCCGGTCCCGCCCTCCGCCCCCGACGGGCTCCCCGCGCCGGTGCGCGCGGGGAGCCCGTCCCCTGTTTGGGGCCTACACTGGGGTCCGTGGCAGAACTGGACCCAGCAGAGAAGATCAAGGACCTCGCGGCGACCCTGGCGAGCGTCAGCGCCGTGTTGGACCTGGAGGCCATGCACACGCAGATCGCCGAGCTGCGCGAGCAGTCCGCGGACCCCGAGCTGTGGGCCGACCAGGACAACGCGCAGAAGGTGACGCGCCAGCTCTCCAGCCTGGAGTCCATGGTCAACAAGGTCAACGGCATCGGCCAGCGGCTCGACGACCTCGGCGTGCTCTACGAGCTGGCCGAGGCCGAGGACGACGCCGACACCAGGGCCGAGGCCGACCGCGAGCTCGACCAGCTGCGCAAGGAGATCGGCGAGCTGGAGGTGCGCACCCTCCTCAACGGGCCGCACGACGAGCGCGAGGCCATCGTCACGATCAACTCCCAGGCGGGCGGCGTGGACGCCGCGGACTGGGCGCAGATGCTCCAGCGCATGTACCTGCGCTGGGCCGAGCGGCACGGCTACCCCACCGACATCTACGAGACCTCCTACGCCGAGGAGGCGGGCATCAAGTCCACCTCCTTCGCGGTCAAGACCGCGTTCGCCTACGGCACCCTGCGCGGCGAGCACGGCACGCACCGCCTGGTGCGCATCTCGCCGTTCGACAACCAGAACCGGCGCCAGACCTCGTTCGCGGGCGTGGACGTCGTCCCGGTGGTGGAGCAGAGCGACCACATCGAGATCGACGACGGCGACCTGCGGGTGGACGTGTACCGCTCCAGCGGCCCCGGCGGCCAGGGCGTCAACACCACCGACTCGGCGGTGCGCATCACGCACCTGCCGACCGGCATCGTGGTGTCCTGCCAGAACGAGCGGTCGCAGCTGCAGAACAAGGCCACGGCCATGTCGATGCTCCAGGCCAAGCTGCTGGTGCGCAAGCGCGAGGAGGAGCAGGCGGCGCTGGACGAGATCCGCGGCGACTCGGTGAGCAGCTGGGGCACCCAGATGCGCAACTACGTCCTGCACCCGTACCAGAGCGTCAAGGACGTGCGGACCGGCGCCGAGACCGGCAACACCTCGGGTGTGCTGGACGGGGACATCGACGAGTTCATCGACGCCGAGATCCGCTGGATGCGCAGCCGGGAGCGGTCCGAGGACGCCTAGGTCGTGTTCCTCGGATCATTCCGGGCTCGCGACCACCGGGCTGCCTCTCGCTGCGCCGGTTTCGCTTGGAAAGCCAACCAGGCTGATCTGCGCGAACCGTCTTGCGAGAGATTGCCCGGACGGCCGCTCGCTGATCCGAAAGCCTCTGCGGAACACTCCCTAGCGGCGCCCTCCCCGGCGGCCCCCTGGGGCAGTGCCTCCGTCCGCCCGCGCGCGCTGCGGGACGGCCACCGCGCAGCCCCGGGGGCGCCCAACCCGGCGAGTGGAACGCGAGCCCCGGAGCCCTCGGGCGCCGGGGCCTTCCGCGGCCGGACCCGTTCCGGCGGGGGCGCGGACACGCCCGGTCGCAGCTGCGGCACCCCGGGGCAGCAGGTGGGACAGATGTGGTTGTTGTGTCCCAATGGTGATGATCACGTCTCCGCAGTTTTACCGAAACTGCTATATGTGAACGTTATCATCGGTTGACGCCTCCGATATGCTCGAGGCTGTTGTCCGATGGTGCACTGATCTATCGGGTGTGAGGCGACCGGGACAATCCGGGCCGCTCCCCCCTCTACACTGTCGGTTGGCCATGTGGCCGGTACGATCCCGCGCGGAGTGCCCTCCACTGCGGGTGCCCATACCTTCGAGAACCTTGTGATGCGCCTGTGATCCACTTCGATAACGTCACCAAGGTCTACCCGACCCAGAAGCGCCCCGCGCTCGACGGCGTTTCCATTGACGTAGACAAGGGCGAGTTCGTCTTCCTGGTCGGCCCGTCCGGCTCCGGCAAGTCGACCTTCCTCCGCTTGGTCCTCAAGGAGGAGAAGCCCGACAAGGGACGTGTGCACGTCGCCGGCAAGGACCTGGCGCGCCTGTCCAACTGGAAGGTCCCCCACCTGCGCCGCCGTATCGGCTGCGTCTTCCAGGACTTCCGCCTGCTGCCGAACAAGAACGTCTTCGAGAACGTCGCCTTCGCCCTGGAGGTCATCGGCAAGCCCCGCCGCTTCATCCGCAAGGTCGTCCCCGAGGTCGTCGAACTCGTCGGCCTGGAAGGCAAGGCCGGGCGGATGCCCAACGAACTCTCCGGCGGTGAGCAGCAGCGCGTGGCCATCGCACGCGCGTTCGTCAACCGCCCCCAGATCCTGCTGGCCGACGAGCCCACGGGCAACATCGACCCCGCGACCTCCATCGGCATCATGAAGGTGCTGGACCGAATCAACCGCACGGGCACCACCGTCGTCATGGCGACCCACGACGCCGCCATCGTCGACTCGATGCGCAAGCGCGTGATCGAGCTTGAAGAGGGCTTGGTAGTGCGCGACCAGACGCGCGGCGTCTACGGCCAGGCGTACTGACCTCCCGCTGCGAGGACCGGCGCGGCGAAGCCCCGAAGGATGGACCTTTAACAGATCATGCGAGCACAATTCGTTCTCTCCGAGACGTGGATCGGCCTTCGCCGAAACCTGACGATGACCATCGCGGTCATCACGACGGTGGCCATCTCACTGACACTTTTCGGCGCCGGTCTACTGGTCAACCAGCAGGTCTCCGAGATGCGCAACTACTGGGACGAGCGGATCACGCTCACCATCTACATGTGCACCGAGATCTCGCCCACCACGACCTGTCAGGAGAACGGTCCGGCCACCGACGAGGACCGCCAGGCACTGGAGCAGACCCTCGACGGCCTGGCCCAGGTGCAGGAGTACACCTACCTCACCTCGGCCGAGGCCTGGCAGGACTTCCAGGACCGGCTGGGCCCCGCCAACGAGGCGCTGGCCAACGCCGCGCAGGAGGGCGACATCCCGGACAACTACCGGGTGCAGCTCACCGACCCCTCCCACTACCAGACCGTGCGCTCCGCGGTGGAGGGCGCCCCGGGCATCGACAGCGTCTCCGACGACGAGATCGTGCTGGAGCAGTTCTTCGGACTGCTGGACGGCCTGCGCGCGGCCGCCCTGGTGCTCGCGGGCGTCCAGCTGGCCGCCGCCGCGCTGCTGATCGGCAACACCATCCGGCTGTCGGCCTACAGCCGCCGCCGGGAGACCGGCATCATGCGGCTGGTCGGCGCGTCGAACTTCTACATCCAGCTGCCGTTCCTGCTGGAGGGCGCGGTCGCAGGCCTCATCGGCGGTCTGATCGCCTCCGGCTTCATCGTGGCGACCCGTTACACCCTGCTCACGCAGATCGAGGCCTGGTTCCAGTTCGACGTGGCCCTGGGCGCGGGTTCGCTGATGTACGTCATCGGCGTCTCGATGATCCTCGGCATCCTGCTGTGCACCATCACCTCGTTCCTCACCCTGCGCCGCTACCTCAAGATCTGACGCGGCCGCCTGGGGCGGGGAGGATTCGACACCGGGGGGCCTCGTGCCCCCCGGACGTATGAAGGGACACACCTGTGGCACGGGAGACCGGGCGCAAGCTCATCGCGCAGAACCGCCGGGCCCGGCACGACTACCACATCGACGAGACCTACGAGGCGGGCCTCGTCCTCACCGGTACCGAGGTCAAGTCGCTGCGGCAGGGCCGCGCCTCCCTCGTGGACGGCTTCGCGCACATCAACGACGGCGAGGTGTGGCTGGAGAACGTCCACATCCCCGAGTACTCCCAGGGAACGTGGACAAACCACGCCGCCCGACGATCGCGTAAGCTACTCCTGCACCGCGAGCAGATCTCCCGGCTGATCGGCAAGACCCGGGAGCCCGGCTTCACGCTCGTCCCGCTGTCCCTGTACTTCAGTGACGGGCGCGCCAAGGTGGAGATCGCTCTGGCCCGCGGTAAGCGTGAGTACGACAAGCGCCACGACATCGCCGAGCGTGAGGCGAAGCGCGACATGGAACGCGCCCTGCGCCGCCGTCGATGAGGCAGCCGAAAGGAACACACACGGTGTCCCCCCGTCCCCTCGGCCGGTTCACGGCCGCCGGCAGCGGCCTGCTCCTCGCCGCAGCCCTGGTCGCGTGCACACCGCACCCCAGTCCCGAGGTGGCGGTCAGGTCCTTCCTGCTCGCCTGGCAGGACGGTGACCACGAGACCGCCGCCGCCTACACCGACGGCGACCCCGCACAGGTGTCCGCGGCCCTCACGGACATGCGCGAGCAGCTCGACCTGGCCTCCCTGCGGTTCCAGCTCGGACCCATCTCCCGCGAGGGCGATTCGGCCGAGGCCGAGTTCGGCGTCAACGCCGACCTCGGCATCGGCGACCCGACCTGGAACTACACCGGCCGCATGCCCCTGGAGTGGGGCCCCGACGGCTGGCGCATCTCCTGGTCCACGAGCGTGCTGCACCCCGACCTGAGCGAGGAGGAGCGCCTCGCGGTCAGCTACGAGAGCCAGGAGCGCGGCCAGATCCTCGACCGCGAGGGACAGCCGCTGGTCACCGCGGACAGCGTGACCGCCTTCGGCGTCTACCCCGCGGACATGGAGGACAAGGAGGCCGGGGTCACCCAGCTCGCCGAACTCCTCGACGAGGACCCCGACCCGCTCCTGAACCGGGTGCGCTCCGCGCCGCCCGAGCAGTTCCAGCCGCTGGTGCTCATGCGCGGCTCCAGCGTGGACGAGACGCTGCTGAGCGAGGCCTCGCAGATCTCCGGGGTGGACACCCAGGAGGTCCAGGTCAACCTGACGCCCTCGGTGTCGCCGTTCCTGCTCGGCGAGGTCGCCGGGACCGCCGAGCACCGGGTCTCCTCCCGCGTGCCCGGCTCCTACCAGGCGGGCGACACCGTCGGCCTGAACGGGCTCCAGAACATCTTCCAGCACGAGCTGGCCGGTTCGGGGACCACCCAGGTGGTCTCCCTGGACCAGGACGGACAGGTCACCGACGTCCTGGAGGCGTGGGAGGGCTCGCTCAGCGGGGCCATCGACACCACCCTGGACCTGGACGTGCAGCGGGCCGCCCAGAACGCGCTGACGATGGTGCCGGGCAACGGCTACCTGGTGGCGGTCGACACCGGCAGTGGCGAGGTCCTGGCCGCGGCCAGCGCCTCGGGCGGCACCGCGGACGACAACGCCTTCACCGGCTCCTACCTGCCGGGCAGCACCTTCGGCATGGTCACCGCCCTGGCCGCCCTGGAGTCGGGCGCGGCCACCCCCGAGAGCGAGGTGCCCTGCGGCTACTCCGCGGAGATCGGCGGACGCACCTTCGTCAACCCGGGCGGCGGTGCACTGCTCGACCAGGCCACCCTGGCCCGCAACATCACCTTCAGCTGCAACGTCGGCTTCGCGGGCCTGGGCGAGCAGGTGGGGTCGGAGGCCATCGCCGAGACCGCCGGGCGGATGGGCGTCGGCGCCGACTGGCAGCTGCCCGTCCCGGCCTCCTCGGGTTCGGTCGCCGTGGAGGACGGCGAGGAGAACGTGGCCGCGGCCATGATCGGCGAGCACGGAGTGCGGGTCAGCCCGCTGTCCATGGCCCTGGTCGCCGCCGCGGTCGCGGACGGCACGTGGAACGCGCCGACCCTGGTGCCCGAGGAGGGCCCCAACCCGATCGGCGCCACCACCCTGGACGACGCCCACCTGGAGGTTGTCCGCACCGGGCTGCGCGACGCAGTGGTCAACCGCATGCCCGAGCTGCTGGCCACCGGGGGAGAGGTCCTCGGGCAGGCGGCCCGCGTGGAGCAGGGCGACACCTCGCTGCACTGGTTCGTCGGCTACAAGGACGACGTGGCCTTCGCCGTCCTGGCCGAGGCCGACCCGGCGACGACGCTGGTGTCGCAGCACGCCGTGAACGCCGCGGGCTCCTTCCTCAACGGGATGGCCAACGGGGTGCCCGAGGAGGCCCCCGCCGGGACGGCCACCGGCGAGCAGGTGCCCGGCGGCCCCACGACCACCGAGGGCGTGGGCCTGCCCTCGGAGCAGACGGGGCAGACGCCGACCGAACCGACGGGGCCGACCAACCAGGCCGACCTGACGGGCACGGAGGAGACCGGCTGGTAGGGCCGACCGGACGGCGGCTACGGTCACCGTTCGCTCCGGACAGGGCAGAACCAGGCAAAGAGCGGACCCCCGGGCAACCCCCCGGGGGTCCGCCCGCGTCTTCCCCTATGACTGGGCCGCGACAGGGGGTAGCGGACCAGTGAGGGGCAGGACCTCATCTCGGGGGAGATCCTGTCGTTTCCCAAGGTCGGCCCGACCCTGCCGACCGCCCCCGCGGGCCGCGTCGACCACCTCTTGCGTCCGCGCCCGCGGGGGTTTCTCCCTGTCCGGGCCCGGCGGCCGCGGATTCCCCTCCGCGACCGGGAATCAGCTTGGCCCCCGCACTGTTCAACAGGTAGAGTGACGGACGCGCGAGCGTTCGCCGCTCGCATGTCGGCCGCCCCGCCCAGCGGGGAGGCCGTGACAATTCCACAGGGGGTGATCGGTTTCGACTTCGGTAGTCGTTCCAGGGGAAGCGGGTCGAGGGTTGCGTTTGTGACCTCGTTAATCCTGCATTCGCGTAAACACAAGTGCCAATTCCAAGCGCACTGAGTTCGCTCTCGCTGCCTAAGCGATAGCGTCTCTGTCGGCCTGGGCTCGTCATCGGCCCAGATCCCGGCATCAGCTAGATGACTCACCGCTCAGATCAGGCCACGGGGCCTGAGCGGGACATCTTCGTGGCTGGGCCTGTCAGCGATGTGTCCGTGCAAGCGCTGAGGCCGAGTAGAACGACAGCGCGGACTGCACCCGGAGAAGCCCTGGCTCGGTGCTGAAGGACGCGGGTTCGATTCCCGCCACCTCCACGTGTTGCGCGGGCTGCTGCTCGCCGGTCTTCGACCGGCTCGCCGCAGCCCGCGATGCTTTCCGGGGGGAGACCCCCCGAACCCCCCGAGGTACCCCCCTGTGGTTTGTGTCGTGCCGGTCGGTGGGGTCGGCGCGGCGGTTCCTGATGACGCGGGGTTTGGCCATGGGGTCGGGGCTGGTCGCGGGAGACCCCCGAGGTACCCCCTGTGGTTTGGGTCGTGCCGGTCGGTGGGGCCGGTGTGGCGGTTCCTGATGACGCGGGGCTTGGTCGTGTGGAGCGGGGCCGGTCGCGGCAACCGGTCGCTTCGGAAGGGCGGGGGCACCGCACGCCCGGTGACTTTCCGGGTACGGTCGGACCCGAGGCGGTGAACCGGGGCCGCGACGAAAGCGTTATCCTCTTTGCCCCCCCGACCCCGTGTCCGCGGGTGAGCGAGAGCCTTCGACCGAAAGCCTTCCGATGCCGAAGAAGACAGCCGCCTCCCTCAACGCCAACCGATCCTCCCTCGTCCACAAGGTGCGCTACGCGCTGCGCAATCCCGGCAGGGTGGTGCCGTACGTGCGCCGCTCCGCCCGCGACCTGCGGCTGCGCCTGACCCACCGCGACCACGTGGACTACTACCGGGCGGTGATGGCCTCCGACGCCGCCCGCGACCCCAGGTCGGCGGTGGGCAGCCAGAGCCAGGAGCGCTGGCTGGCGCTGGGGCAGATGCAGTTCGACTACCTGGTCGAACACGGTCTCAGACCGGAGCACCGGATGCTCGACATCGGCTGCGGGAACCTGCGCGCCGGGTGGCGGCTGATCGACTACCTCGACCCGGGCGGCTACTACGGGATCGACATCTCCCCGGACATCCTCATCGCCGCCAAGGGCGTGCTGGCCGAGCGCGGGTTGCAGGAGAAGCTGCCGCACCTGACCATCACGCGGGACCTGACCTTCTCCTTCCTGCCGGAGGGCTACTTCGACGTCGTCCACGCGCACAGCGTGTTCTCGCACTCGCCCATCGAGGTGATCGACGAGTGCCTGGCCAACGTCGAGCGGGTCCTGGCACCGGGCGGGTTCTTCGACTTCACCTACGACCGGACCGAGGGGGTCGAGCACCAGGTGCTGCGGGAGGACTTCTACTACCGGACCGAAACGCTGATCACCCTCGCGGAGAAGCACGGGCTGTCGGCCCGGTTCATGCGGGACTGGGAGGAGCGCCCGCACGGACAGTCCAAGATCCGCGTCACCGCGCGCGGCTGACCGGTTGCCCGCGCGGTCGCGGGGCCGCGGACGGCCCCGCGCCGGGCGGTGTCAGAAGCCGGAGACCGGGCGCGGCGTGTAGTGGCGCTCCAGCTCCTCCACCTCGTCGTCGGTCAGCTCCAGCGACAGCGACGCGATCGCGTCGTCCAGGTGGTGCGGTCTGGTGGCGCCGATGATCGGCGAGGTCACCGCGGGGTTGCGCGACACCCAGGCCAGGGCGATCTGCGCGCGGGAGACCCCGCGCCTCCGGGCGATCGCGCCGACGGCGTCCGCGATCGACCGGTCCGCCTCCGCGTACAGCCGCGCGCCGAACGCGTCACCGCGGCTGCGCGCCGTCTCCTCCTCCCACGCGCGGGTGAGCCGACCGCGGGCCAGGGGGCTCCACGGGATGACCCCGATGCCCTCGTCCGCGCACAGGGGCAGCATCTCCCGCTCCTCCTCGCGGTAGAGCAGGTTGTAGTGGTTCTGCATGGTGGCGAACCTGGTCCAGCCGTGGACGTCGGCGACCCGCAGCGCCTTGGCGAACTGCCAGGCGTGCATCGAGGAGGCGCCCACGTAGCGCGCCTTGCCCGCCCTGACCACGTCGTGCAGGGCCTCCACGGTCTCCTCGATCGGCGTGGTGGGGTCCCAGCGGTGGATCTGGTACAGGTCCACGTAGTCGGTGCCCAGGCGCCGCAGGCTGTGGTCGATCTCGGTGAGGATCGCCTTGCGCGAGAGCCCGCCGCCGTTGGGGCCCGGCCGGGCGCGGCCGAACACCTTGGTGGCCAGCACGATCTCGTCGCGGTCGGCGTACTCGGCCAGGGCGCGGCCCACGATCTCCTCGCTGCTGCCGTCCGAGTAGGTGTTGGCGGTGTCGAAGAAGTTGACGCCCGCCTCGACCGCCTGGCGGATGAAGGGCCTGCTGGCCTCCTCGTCCAGGGTCCAGTCGTGGGTGCCCCTGGCGGGGTCTCCGTAACTCATGCAGCCGAGGGTGACGCGGGAGACGTCCAGTCCGGTCCGGCCCAGCTTGACGTAGTCCACGGGCTCGCCTTCCGTCGATGGATGGGGACGGCACGACTCTAGGGTGCCGGGTCGCGGGCTCCCCGCACGGCCTCCGGGAATCCACGCCGTAAAGCTCCATGGAAACGCCGGGGCGATACGCGGACGGGTGCGGCGCCGGTGGCACCGCACCCGTCCCGCGCGGCCGTCACGCCTCGGTGGCTCCCACGAGCCAGGCGACCTTGTGGGCCGTGACGCCGAGGCTCCCACTGCTGCCGAGGTAGACCCCGAACGAGGCGATGAACGCGTAGTCGTGCTCACGGCGCTCACAGATCACGTCCTCGACCGCGCACGCGGATGACGGGTTGCGCACGCGCAGGCACGGCGACGACTGTTCGTCGACCACGTCCGCCCGTACGTCGTACCGGGACAGTTCCGCGGCTAGTTTGCCGAGGTGCTCGTGCTCCTCGGAGGGCACACGGGTCGGCTGCTCGTCCCTCGTCTGTCTCGACTTGGCCATGGCGCAGATCCTTTCGTGTCGAGCGTGGTGGCTCTCCTCGATGCCCTGCCGCCATTGTCACCCAGGGTTATATTACTAGTCCGTAACGCGGTTACGACACGCCGTTACTCCACCCAGGCACCCTCGTACACCACCTCGCGGACCCCGAGGTCCTCGTCGAGCACGACGAGGTCGGCGCGCCCTCCGACCTCGATCCGGCCCACCCCGTCCAGCCCCAGCGCCGCGGCCGGAACCGACGACGCCGACCGCACGGCCTCGGGCACGCCGACGCCCAGACCCCGCACGGCGTTGCGCACCGCCTGGGGTAGGACGATCGTGCTGGAGGCGATCGTGCCGCTCTCCGCCAGGCGCGCCTCGCCGCCGCTCACCCGTACCCGCAGGTCGCCCAGCGTGTACTCGCCGTCGCCCAGGCCCGTCGCCGACATCGCGTCCGTCACCAGCGACACCCTGTCCGCGCCCGCGGCGTCGAAGACCAGCCCGGCCGCGCCCGGGTGGACGTGCACGTTGTCCACGATCAGCTCGACCGTCACGCGCTCGTCGCCCAGCGCGGCGGCGATCGGCCCCGGGTCGCGGTGGCCCAGCGGGCGCATCGCGTTGTACAGGTGCGTGGCCACCGACGCCCCCGCGTCGAAGGCCGCCAGCGTCTGCTCGTAGGTGGCCTCGGTGTGCCCCACCGCCGCCACCACGCCGGAGGAGGCCGCCGCGCCGATCAGGTCCAGTGCCCCGGGCAGCTCCGGGGCCACCGTGACCATGCGCACGTGCCCCCGCCCGGCCTTGAGCCAGCGGTCGAACTCGGCGGTGTCGGGGTCGCGGAGGAGTCCGGGGTCGTGCGCCCCGCACCTGGCCCGGGAGATGAAGGGGCCCTCCAGGTAGATGCCCGCCAGTTCGCCCGCGTCGCACAGTTCGGCCAGCGCCGCCACCTGGCGCAGGGTGTCCTCCGGGGCGGCCGCCACGAGGCCGCCCACCAGCGCGGTCACGCCCCGGGAGCGGTTGAACGCGATAGTCCTGCGGACGCCCTCGGGGTCGGTCTCGGTGAACGCGTGCCCCGCGCCGCCGTGGATGTGGGTGTCCACCATGCCGGGGACGACCCAGGCGCCGCCGAGGTCGCGGCCTTCGGGGACGGGTCCGTCCGATCCGAGCGCGGCCACGCGGCCGTTCTCGATCCTCAGCCATCCTTCGTGGACCCCGTCGGGGGTCACGACGCGCGCGTTGGTGAGTGTGACGGGGGTGTGGGCCATGTGAGGGGTTCCTCGTGTCGTCTCGTCGGTGTGTGTCGCACATTACACAGGCCTTCGGGGTCGTCACCGCGGGCTTCCGTATTGCCTGCGGAGCTGGGTGATCCCGCTTCCTGGGACGGCTGTCCGAGGGGTGGACCGCCCACCGTGGCGCGCGCACGCATTGACGATAACGGCCGGGGCGCTTCATGATGGAGACATGTCCGCCGGTGAGCTGCTTGTCCAGCGCCTGCATGTCGATCTGAGACAGCAGGCGAGCGCGCTCTGTCGTAGCTAGCGCCCTGCGGGGTTTCGCCCCGCGCCCCTCGTGCCCCGTCGCACGTGCCCTGTCGCAGACACCGGACGCTCATCTCTTCCCCTGGGTTCTGTGGGGACCGCCCCGCGGTCGCCGAAGCAGACCTGCCAGGCCCGACACAGGCGGTTCTCGGACAGCGTGGTCCGCCCCCGTGTCGGATGCGAGGAACCGCGAGAGTCCCAGGACGTTCGTCACCCCTCCTTCCGGTGTCAACCACCCCGCCGTCCTCTTCGGCTGGTGCCTCCTCCGATCCCGGCTCGCTCTGTTCGAACCCAGGAGTTCTCGCATGACCCGCTTCACCGTGCTCGTCGCCGCCCCCCAGATCCGTTCCTCCGTCCGCGACGCCGCCCTGCGCGCGGCGTCCGAGGTCGCCACCCGCGCGGGTGTCGACTCCCGTCCCGACGTCATCGACATCGCCGAACTGGGCGCCGAGCTGCTCTCGGAGTCCTCCGCCGCCGTCGACGCGGCGCTGGCGAAGGTGCGCGAGAGCGACGTGCTGCTCGTGGCCTCCCCGCAGGCGCACGGCACCTACACCGGGCTGTTGAAGGTCTTCCTCGACCGCCTGCCCGAGCTGGGGCTGGGCCACACGGTCGCGGTTCCGCTGGCGGTCGTGGAGGACCTGCGCAACAGCCGGGGCATCGAGGAGGACCTGCGTATCCTGCTGGCCGACCTGGGCGCCTGGGTGGCCGAGCCCGGCCTGATCCTGGCCGAGGGGGAGACCGGCCAGCCCGACAGCGTGGTGCGTGCGTGGGCCGACGTCGCCGCCCCGGGCCTGCGCGAGGCCGTGTCGGTGGCCGTCTGAGCGGGTCCGCCGGGGCGGTCCCGCCGCGTGCGCCCTACACCTGGGCGCGTCTGCGGCTGGTGTCCGCCTCGGCAGCGGCCACGTTGCCGCGGACCAGGACGACCACGACGAGGGTGAGCGCGAACCCGCCCACGCGCAGGGCCAGCATGACCGGGTCGTCGGGCAGGCGCTCGCCGAACAGGATCGTGCCCATGACGACCATGAACACGTTGCCCACGACGTTGGACACCGGGGCGGTGATGGAGGCCCGCGAGCGCTGGAGCGAGGTCTGGAAGAGGACGATGCCCACCGCCCAGCCCACCGCGTACAGGTAGGGGTAGGGCGAGAGCAGCGCGGGGACGACCGCGTTCCACAGGCCGTGGTCGGCCAGCAGGCCGCCCAGCCCCTTGCCCTGGAGGCCGGCGCTGCCCTGGGCGAAGCCCGCGGCCGCGCCCAGGGCGGCGGCGGACATGTAGCGGCCGCGGCCGCCGACCAGGCCCACCACGGCCAGGCACGCCGCCACGGTGAGCAGGCTGACGGTGATGAGCAGCGGCGTGTCGGCGGTGGTCCCGGTCTCGGCGCCCTCGGCGGTGGACAGGCTGAGCAGGCCCAGCGCGATCGGCATGACGCCGAGGGCCACGTACTCGCCCCGCGTGACGCGCTCGCCCAGGACGAGGGTGATGACGAGGATGCCGCACGCGACCCCCGCGGCGAAGGCGGGCTGGGCCACGGACACGGGCGCGAGGCCGAGGGAGACGATCAGGCCGACGCTGCCCAGGGCGGCGAAGAGGCAGCCGAGCACCCAGCGGGGGTTGGTGAGCAGGACCCGGGCCAGGTGGAGGGGGCGGTTGATCGAGATCGACTCCGCGCCGTGCAGGGCGCGCTGTTCCACGGTCAGGCCGACGGTGTAGACCACCGCGGACAGCAGGGCTACCAGGAGTCCGGTCACGGGGGTCCTGCTTTCCGTCGGGGCGCGGAGTCGAGAGGGCGGGGACGGCCGCTAACGTCGGTGTAGGCGGTTCCGCTCGGCCGCAACGAGTTGACGAATTATATATAACCAGTTCTAGTCTTGTCTGACGAACCCCCTGTAGGGGGTAGAACCCGTTCTGGGAACGCAGGGGGCGCGGTGCGCGGATCCGACGAACGCTCCGTGTGGTGGTCGCGCGTGGCCGACCGCTTCGGCAGGCTCCGGTTCCGCTGGCCCCGTCCGCGCGGGGCCCGGCCCGGCGAACCGGGGCGGGAGCGCCCGCGACCGCCGCGTTGGGCGTCGCTCATGGACCGGTGGCCCCGACGGCTCCGCCTCCCGCTGCTCCGGCCCCGCTGGGACAGCCACTCCCGTTTCGAACCCGGGCCCCTGGGGCTGCTCGGCGTCATGCTCTCGGCGATGGCGGTCACCCTGCTGCTGGTCCAGAGCGGCTCCGGGGGAGGGGCCGCGCAGGAGGGGCGCGCCGAGGAGCCCGTCACCGTGCCGGGGCCGCCGGACGGCGAACTGCGCGTCATGGTCGTCGGCGACTCGCTCTCCCAGGGCAGCAGCGGCGACTACACCTGGCGCTACCGCCTGTGGTCCCACCTGCGCGGGGCCGGGGTGGAGGTGGACTTCGTCGGCCCCTACGACGGCATGTACGGGCTGGCGGACCGGGAGTTCGGCAACCAGGACTACGCCGACCCCGACTTCGACACCGACCACGCCGCCCGCTGGGGCACCACCGCGCAGGAGCTGTCCACCGGTGCCGCGCTGGTGGCCGCCGAGTACCGGCCGCACTACCTGCTCCTCCTGGCCGGTACCGAGGACATCCTGGCGGGCGGGGACGCCGACAGCGCACTGGAGGGGGTGGGCGAGACGGTGTCCACGGTGCGCGTCGTGCGGGGGCAGACCCGGTTCGTCCTCGGGGAGCTGCCGCCGGTGGAGGACACCCGGGCCAACGCCGAGATCGACCGGTTCAACATGGGACTGGTCGACCTCGCCGAGCAGCTCACCTCCAGCGGCTCGCCCGTGGTGGTCGCGCGGGTCGCCGACGGGTACGCCCCGGCCAGCGACAACTGGGACGAGGCGCACCCCAACGCGCGCGGCGAACTGAAGATCGCGGCGGCCTTCGCCGACGCGCTCGCCGAACCACTGGGGGTCGGCACGGCCTACCGGCGGCCGCTGCCGGAGGCGGCGGTGGGGCCCGCGACCGCACCCGAACCCGTGGCGGAGGAGTCCGAGGACGGCCTCGTGCTCAGTTGGGACACCGTGCCCGGCGCGACCGGCTACCGGGTGGTGCAGCGGCGCGTGGGGCCGGACCCGGACGAGGCCGCCGTGCTCCCGGTGGACGTGCGCGCCGACGGTGACAGCCGTTCCGTGCTGGTGGAGGCGCTCTTCAGCGGAGCCCGCTACGAGTTCGTGGTGCGCTCGTTCAAGGGCCGGGACGAGGGGGCGGAGTCCGAACCCCTCCAGTGGGTGTGGGACGACGATCCGCCTCCGGGACCGTCCTGGCTGCGCGTGGTCGACGGCGGGGCGACCGTGGAGTGGGAGGACGTCGGGGAGGCCTCCCACTACGAGGTGTGGGTGCGCGCGCTGGAGTGCGGGGCCGCCGACGACCGGCGCGCGCCCGCGTCCCCGGACGGCGACCGCGCCTCGGAGGTCCCCGTCGAGTCGCCCGTGCCCAGCGCCGGGCCGTCCGACCCCGCTCCCGACGCGGACCCCGGTCCGCGGCCCACCCCCACGCCGACCCCCGCTCCCATGCCGTCCGTGCCCGAACCCGAGCCCGTCGCGCCAGGTCCGGACTGCGAGCGCCGTGACGGGCTCGGCCCCGGCGACGGGCGGGAGTGGCGCACGCTGGGCCCGGCGGGGGAGGAGCCGCGCTGGTCGGTGACGGTGTCGGGTCCCTACGAACTCGTGGTCCGCTCCTACCGCGACTACGTGGAGGGCGGCTACTCCGACAGCGTTCTGCTCGCGCGGGGCTGACGGAGGGTCGGGGGACTGCTTTCCAGGGGCGGAGGTCGATGGTGTCGGTCACGGGGCTGAGGGCCCGGCGAGCGCGGGGAGGACGGGGAGGAGGGGAGGCCCGGGGAGGGTGGGGCGTCCGGCTGCTGCCGTGGGCCGTGGGGCTGCTCGCCGGTGTGCTGGCGCTCGGTCCCGCGCTGGGGCCCGGGTACGTGTTGCGCTACGACATGGTGTTCGTGCCCGACCTGTCGCCGGCCACGGTGCTGCGGGGCGCGGACGGGTTCCCCCGCGCGATCCCCAGCGACGCCGTGGTGGCGGTGCTGTCCGCGGTCCTGCCCGGGGACGCGGTGCAGTCGCTGGCGCTGCTGGCGGTGTTCGCCGTGGGCGGTGCCGGTGCCGCGCGCCTGGCGCTGCGGGTGCTGCCCCGCGGCGGCGCCGGGGCCCTGGTGGCGTCGGCCGCCGCCGGGACGTCCTACGTGTGGAACCCGTTCGTGGCCGAGCGGCTGCTGTTGGGCCAGTGGGCGATGCTGCTGGGTTACGCGGGGCTGCCGTGGGTGGTGGGGGCCGCCGTGCGCATGGCGCGGGTGCGGCCGGGCGCGGGGTTCGCCGGGCTGGTGCGCGCTCTGGTGCCCGCGGCGATCGGGGGGTTCTCGTCGGTGGTGCTGACCGCCCTCACCGCCGGCCCCGTCGCCCTCACCGCCCGCTCGGGCGCGTCGCGCTGGTGGGTGCGGGCGGCGCTCTTCGCGCTGGCGCTGGTGGTGGTCTCCCTGCCCTGGCTGCTTCCGTCCCTGGCCAGCGGGGCGGGCACGGACCCGGCCGGGGTGGCGGCGTTCGCGGCCCGTTCGGACACCCCGTTCGGGGTCCTCGGCTCCCTGCTGCTCCTGGGCGGGGTGTGGAACTCCGGTGCGGTTCCGGCGGGCTACGGCGAGCCGGTGACGGCCGCGGCCCGCCTGCTGCTGTGCCTGCTGGCGTTGGCGGGCTGGGTGTGGTTGCTGCGCCGGGAGCGGCCGGGGTTCGGCCCCGGCCTGTCGGCGGCCGCCGTCCTGGGGCTGCTGATCGCCCTGCTGGGCGCCACCGGGCCGGGGCGCGCGCTGCTGGTCTGGCTGGTCTCCTCCTGGCCGGGGTTCGGGCCGCTGCGCGACGGCCAGCTCTACGTGGCCCCGCTGTCCCTGGTCCAGGCGCTCGGCCTCGGCGTGTGCGTGTGGTGGCTGGCCGGGCGGCGGGGCGCCGCGCTGCGGACGGGGCTCGCGGTGTTCGCGGCGCTGCTGCCGGTGGTGGTGCTGCCGGGATTGTTGTGGGGCGCGAGCGGTCGGCTGGCCCCGGTGCACTACCCCGGGGAGTGGTTGGCGGCCCGGGAGGCGGTGGCCGCCGACGACCGGCCCGGGGCGGTGCTGGTGCTGCCCTGGAGCGCCTACCGCGGCCCCGACTGGTCGGGTCGGGCCACGGTCGTCCTGGATCCGGCGACCAAGCTCTTCGACCGGCGCGCCCTGTGGAACGACGACCTGGTGGTGGGCACCCCGGACGGGGGAGAGGTGGTCGTGACCGGCGAGGACGCTCGGGCGCGGCGGGTCGCCGGGGTGCTCGGGCCGGACCCGGCGACGGGCCTGCCCGAGCGGTTGGACGCCGCTGCGCTGGGCGGGCTGGGGGTGCGGTACGTGGCGGTGTCCGCGCCGGTCGATAACCAGTTCTGGTCAGGTGTGGAGGGCCTGTCCGTGGTGGTGGAGGGCTCCGGCATGGTGCTTCTGCGAGTGCAGGACCAGCATGTAAAGGCCGATAAAGCTGGCATTCCGGGGTTGGAAGTTACCGGCGGGTTAGTTACAGTTGGGGCAATCATCTGGTCTATGGCTAGATCAGGTTCTAGTCTCGTTTTCCAGCGCTCCGGACCCAGCGCGGGATCGGGCGCGCGGAAGGAGATCCCCAAGTGATCAAGGTAATCGCCGCCTGCGTCATCGGCGCGGCCCTGGCGGGAGGTGCCACCTTCGTGGCCACCAGCCTCGCCACGGACTCGACCGCCACCGCGGAACCGGTGAACGAAACCCTCTACAACTACGGCGACCGCTAGGGCGGCCGTACGGCGGAGGTTCGCGGGCGCTCCGCCCCGGCGGGGCGCCCCACTCCCCCGACTCCCGCGGCCCCGGGTACCCTCCCCCGGCCGCCCACCACCACCGACGTCCGGCCCACGGGCCCGTTCGGCGTGCGCTCCACCCTTCCCTCAGGGGATCGCCGTGCGTGTTCATCCGCACGCGCGCGGTGGCGGCACGCACGTGCGGCCGGATTCCGCGCGGAAGGAGAGCGTGTGGTCTTCCAGAAGGTCCACCGGATCCGCCAGGAGGCGGAGCCGGGCCTGCCAGCGGTCACCGGGGCCCCGGCCGCCGTCGTCCCCGTCCAGGTCCCGACCGCCCCAGACGCCCCCGCCGCTCCGGACGCCCCCGCTGTCCCAGGTGCCCCGGGCAGCACGGGCGCCCCCGCCGTCCCGGAGGCCCCCGCCGACCTCGGGCCGCGCCTGGACGGGGTCCGCCTGGTCATGGTCAACTGGCGCGACCCCTGGCAGTCCACCGCGGGGGGCGCCGAGGAGTACTCCTGGCGGATCAGCCGCCACCTGGCCGAACGCGGCGCCATCGTCACCTTCCTCACCAGCCGCGAGCCCCACCAGGCGCGCGTGGAGACCAGGGACGGGGTCGTCATCCGCCGCATGGGCGGCAGGTTCACCGTCTACCCCCGCGTCATGGCGTGGTTGGCCCTGTGGCGCCGCGAGTACCAGCTCGCCTTCGACTGCATGAACGGCGTCCCCTTCCTGTGCCGCCTCGTCCTGCGCCGCAGCACGCGGGTGGTCAGCGTCGTCCACCACGTCCACGACCTCCAGTTCAACGCCTACTTCCCGGCGCCCGTCGCCTGGCTGGGCCGCACGCTGGAGTCGGCCGTGGCCTCGCGCGTCTACCGCCGCTGCACCACCGTCACCGTCTCGGAGTCCTCCCGCCGGGCCATGCGCGAGAAGCTGGGCTGGCGCGCGCCGATCGAGATCATCCACAACGGCGGACTCCCCGGCCCCCAGAAGCCCCTCGACGACGCGCCCGCCCCCGCCGACATGGGCCGCCCGGCCGTGGTCAGCCTGGGCCGCCTGGTCGTCCAGAAACGCGTCTCGCGGGTGGTCGACCTCGCCCGCGCCCTGCGCGAGGAGCACCCCGACCTGAAGGTGCACATCATCGGCCGCGGCCCCGAGGGCGAACCCCTGGCGGAGCAGGTCGCGCGCGACGGCACGGGCGACCGCGTGCGCCTGCACGGCTTCCTGCCCGAGGAGGACAAGAACAGCGTCCTGGCCTCGTGCCACCTCCACGTCACCGCCTCCGAGTTCGAGGGCTGGGGCCTGACCGTCATCGAGGCGGCCCGCCTCGGCGTGCCCACCGTGGCCTACGATGTGGACGGACTGCGCGACTCGGTCCGCGACGGCGAGACCGGTTGGCTCGTGCACGAGGGCGAGGAACTCGCCGACGTGGTCGCGCGCGCCCTGGAGGAGCTGTCCGACCCCCGCCGGGCCGAAGCCGTCCGCCGCGCCTGCCGCGCGTGGGCGTCCCGGTTCACGTGGGAGGCCAGCGGCGCGCGGATGACCCGGCTCGTCGCCGGGGAGCTGGGCCTGTCCGGCGCCGCGGAACCGGACGCCCCCGCCAACGACGCCCCCGCCCCCGCTCCCGCTCCCGGCACCACCCCCGCACCGGGCGCCCCCGCCCCCGACCCCCTCACCTCCGACGACCCGGGCGCCCCCGCCGCCCGGAACACGGCAGCAGGCAGGAAAGCGAAGACGTGACACCGACGGAATCCACCGCCAGGCGCGAACCGGAGGATTCCCGCACACCACCTTCCACCGGCCCCGGCGGCGCCGATCCCCGCCTCCTGGCCCGGCTCAAGGTCCTCACGGTGTGCCTGCTCCTGGGAGCGCTGGCCGCCAGCATCGACCCCGGCAGGATCGTCAGCGACACCAAGCTCGACCTGACGGCCGACCCCCTGGGGTTCATGGAGCGCGCCCTGCACCTGTGGGACGCCTCCTACTTCGGCCAGATCCAGAACCAGGCCTACGGGTACTTCTTCCCCAACGGCCCCTTCCACCTGCTGTTCGACCTGCTCGGCGTGCCCGACTGGCTCATCCAGCGCCTGTGGATGGCCGTCCTGCTCGTCGCCGCGTTCACCGGCGTGTACAAGGTCGCCGGGGCGCTGGGCATCGGCACCGTCAACACCCGCATCCTGGCCGGGGTCGCCTACGCGCTGGCCCCCCGCGTGCTGACGCTGCTGTCGTACAACTCCGCCGAGTTGCAGCCCATGCTGCTCATGCCGTGGATCCTGCTGCCGCTCGTGCTCGGGGCCCGGCACGGGCGTTCACCCGCCCGCGCGGCCCTGCTCTCGGGTCTGGCCTTCCTGCTGTGCGGCGGCACCAACGCCGCCTCCGAACTGGCCGTCCTGGTCGTCCCGGGGCTCTACCTGCTCACCCGGGCGAACGGTCCGCGCAAGTGGCGCCTGATCGCCTGGTGGGCGGTCGCGCTGGTCCTCGCCTCGTTCTGGTACGTCGCGCCGCTGCTCCTCATGGCGCGGTACGTGTTCTCGTTCATGCCCTACACCGAGGACGCCGCCGTCACCACCGGCGTCACCTCGCTGCTCAACGCGCTGCGCGGCACCTCCAACTGGATGGGCTTCCTGCCCGACCAGGGCAACACCGCGCTGCCCTCGGGGGCGGAGCTGTCCACCACCCCGTGGTTGATCGCGGTCACCGCGCTGGTGGCGGGCCTGGGCCTGGCCGGGCTGGTCAACCGGCGCACCCCCGAACGGCTCTTCCTCATCGCCAGCCTCCTCAGCGGCACCGCCGTCATCGTCGCGGGCTTCACCGGCGACCTCACGGGCCCCTTGGCGGGGGCCGTGCGCGAACTGTTCGACGGCCTCCTCTCCCCGTTCCGCAACGTGCACAAGTTCGACGCGCTCGTGCGCCTGCCCCTGGTGCTCGGCCTGGCCCACCTGCCCGTGGTCGTGGCCCGGGACCTGGCCGACCGCAGGGGCACGCCCGTGCCCGGACGCGTGCGCCGCGCCGTCGCGGGCGCCACCGCCGCCGTCTTCGCGGTCACCCTCGTGCCCGTGGGCACCGTCGGGATCGCCCCCGCGGGCGGCTTCGCGCAGATCCCCGACTACTGGTACAAGGCCTCCGACTGGCTGGAGGCGCGCGCCGACGAGCGCGGCATGACCATGGCCCTGCCCGGTTCGGCGCGCGGCGAGTACGAGTGGGGCCGTCCCATGGACGAACCCCTGCAACCGCTCTTCGAGGGGGCCTGGACCAACCACCAGATCATCCCGTGGGGCTCGGCGGGAGTCTCCCGCATCACCCACGAGATCGACCAGCGCGTCTCCTCGGGCCGCGGCTCCGCCGGGCTCGCCGACACCTTCGCGCGCATGGGCGTCACCCACCTCCTCGTGCGCAACGACCTCCAGCGCACCGGCAACAACGGCGGCTGGCCCGCCCGCGTCCACCAGGCCCTGGCCGACTCGCCGGGCATCGCCCTGGCCGCCGAGTTCGGCCCGGTCATCGGCTCGCTGGACCACCAGTCCGCCTCCCAGTGGTTCGACCAGCCCTACCGGGCGCTGAGCGTCTACGAGGTGGAGGACGCCGCGCCCACCGTCGGCACCGTGCCCGCCGACGAGGTGCTGCGGGTCACCGGCGGCCCCGAGTCCGTGCTCCACCTGGCCGAACAGGGGGTGGTCGACGACGACCGCCCGATCCTGCTCGGGGACGACCCCGGGGCCGGGGAGGTCGCCGCCCGGGACACGATCGTCACCGACACCGCCCGCCGCCGCGAGGTGGTCTACTCCGACGTGCGCCGCAACGTGTCGGCCACCCTCACCGAGGACCAGGAGCTCGAACGCGACGTCCCCGCCCCCGACGTCCTCGACCCGGCCTGGGAGGACCACGTCGCCCACGCCGAGGACATCGGGATCGCCTCGGTGAGCGCCTCCTCCGCCGAGAGCGGTGCGGGCGCGCGCGCCGCCGACCGCGACCCGGGGCACGCCCCGCACGCCGTGCTCGACGACGACCTCACCACCTCCTGGCGGTCCAGCGCCTTCACCGGAGCCCTGGGGGAGTGGATCGAGGTCGAGTTCGAGGAGCCCCAGGACCTCACCGGGCTCAGCGTCGCCTTCGAGCACCTGCCCGGCGAACCGCCGCCCTCCCGGGTCACGCTCGTCACCGACGGCGGCGAGGCGCAGGTGCCCGTCGCCGAGACCGAGGAGCCCCAGGAGCTGACGGCCCCGCCCGGCGCGACCACCACGCTGCGCGTGCGCGTGGACGAACTGGCCTGGGAACCGGAGTACCGGTTCGGCACCCGGGTGGGCGTCGCCTCGATCTCCGTGCCCGGCCTGGAACCGGCCCGCACGCTGCGGGTCCCCGGTCCCGCCGACGCCGGAACGCTGCTGTTCACCGGCTCCACCGGCACCGCGCCCGGCTGCATGGAGGGCTCGCACGTGTGGGTGTGCAACCCCGACCTCCAGGTGCAGGGCGAGGACGCGCGCCGCCTGGACCGCACGTTCGAGCTGTCGGCGGAGTCGGCCTCGGCCCCGCACACGGTCTCGGGCGAGGTCGTGCTCACCGACCCCCGGGAGGCGGAGAACGCCGCCAACCGGGCCAGCCCGCACCCGCGCGTGACTGCCTCCTCCACGGCCGTGCAGCACCCCGCCGCGATGGGCCGGGGCGCGCTCGACGACGACGAGAGCACCGTCTGGTACCCGGACCCGGAGGAGAAGAACCCCTGGCTCGACATCGAGCTGGGCGCGCCCACCGAGATCGGGCACCTGGAGGTGGAGTTCCCCCGCGCCGACAGCGTGCTGAGGCCGATCCGGGTGACCGTCGAGGGCGGCGGCACCGTGCGCGAGGGGTGGCTGGACGGCAGCGGCCGGGTGGACTTCGCCGAGTTCACCGCGGAGTCGCTGCGGGTGACCTTCGAACGGCCCGAGGGGCAGGCCCTGGAGATCGGCACCGTCACCCTGCCCGGGGTGGACCCGGTGGAGCCGTTGCCGGAGGGCGACGCCTCCACCGCGTGCGGCCTGGGCCCCACGCTGCGGGTCAACGACCAGCGGGTGGAGACGCGGATCAGCCGGGGTACCCTCGCCGACCAACTCGCCGGCCGCCCGCTGCGCTACGAGAGCTGCACCGACCTGGACCTGGTCGGGGGCGAGAACCGGATCGTGGTCGATCCGGGCAACCGCTACGAGGTGCGCTCGGCCCTGGTGGAGTCCGCCGACCCCGTCTCGGACCGGCCCGAGGTCACCATGGCCGAGGTGGAGGAGGTGCACGCCTGGGGTCCGGGCGAGCGCCGCTTCGACGCGGACGCGGCCGAGGACAGCCTCCTGGTGGTGAACGAGAACTTCAACGAGGGCTGGCAGGCCCGCCTGGAGGGGGCGGACGCGGCCCTGGAGCCGGTCCGGCTGGAGGGCTGGAAACAGGCCTGGGTGCTGCCCGCGGGCAGCGCGGGCACCGTCACCCTGACCTACGCGCCCGACACCGCCTACCACCGGGCCCTGGCCGTGGGCGCCGCGCTGGCCGCGGTGCTGGTGGTCGCCGCCCTGTGGCCCGGGCGCCTGCTGCCCGGGGGAGCGCCGGCCGGGGCCGCGGCCCCTCGGGGCGCCCGCGCCCTGCCCGGCGCCGGACCCGGGTGGCTGGGAAGGCGGGTCGTGCTGCCGCTGGGCCTGGCCTACGGGGTGTGGGTGGCCGGTGCGGTCGGAGCCGCCCTGGTCGCGGTGATCCTGGTGTGCATGTGGTGGCTGGGGCGCCGGGCGCCCCGGAGGCTGCGGCACGCCAAACCGGGAAGGCCCTCCATGGGCGGGCGGACGCTGCCGCTCCTGGCGGGGCCCTGGCCGGTGGCGGCGTCGTTGGCGCTGGCGGGACTCGCCATGGGCGCGGGCACCTACCTGGCGCTGTACATGCCCTTCCACGACGTGACCGAGGTGCTCGGGGGAGCGCTGCGCGGCTGGGTCTCCCAGCTGCTGTGCCTGCCCGCGCTGGCCCGGCTCGTACTGGCCCTGGGCCAGCCGGGCGACGGCGAGGACGCCGACGCCGATCCGCCGTCGGTCCGCGCCCGGGCCGCCGCCGCGAACGCCGCCGGCGGCGGGGCGGACGGGTCCGCTCCATCCGACGGTGCGACCGATGCGGCCGGTGGGGCCAACGGTGCTGTCCTTGTCGGGGCGGGCAGGGCCTCCGGGGCCCATGCTGCTTCTGAGGGGCAGGGGACTGCGGTCGCGGGGGCCAGCGGTGCTGGTGGGGTTCGTGGGGAACGTGGACCCGAAGCTGCTGACACCGGGGGAGACCGCGAGGCCAACAGGGCCTCGGGGGCCCACACGGCTCCTGAGGGGCAGGGGACTGCGGCTGCGGAGGCTGCCGGTGAGAGATACGGGACTGGTGCTGCCGAAGCCGGTGGGGCCGACGGCGCCGCCGAGGGTTCGGCGCCCCCTGCGAACGATGAGGTCGACGGCGCTCCCCGCGGCGGGGGTTCCCCGGACGACGACCGGTGGGAGAACGACCCCGAGGAGGCCCGGACATGAGCGCGCTCGGCTTCGGTGGGGCCGCCCCCAGCCAGGTCGGCCCCGAGCGCCGACCGGGGCGCTCCCTGCCCCGCGGCACCCTGCTGGTGGCCGCGGGCGCCTTCCTGCTCACCCTGGCCGCCCTGCTCCCGCTCTACGTGTACGAGCGGATGGCCCTGCTGCCCGCCGGTGCCGAGTTCGACATCCGCATGCTGGACGAGGACGCCGGTTACCTGGACACCTCCACGTGGTCGTGGGTGGAGTCGGCCGAGCTCAGCCGGGTCACCCGGGTGGACGCCTCCGCGCACGGCGGCGACTGGTCGGCGTGGGAGATGTCGGTGGACACCTCCGCGCCCGACCGGATGATCGACCACTGGAGCCGCCGCGTCATCGTCGACCGGGAGACCGGCCGGGCGGTCAACTGCTGCGGTGAGCACGTCGACGGCGACCGGGCGGTCCGGCAGGCGGGGCTGGTGCACTTCTGGCCGCCCGGCGACGAGCAGGGCGAGTACCCCTTCTACGACGCAGAGGTGCGGTCGGCGCCGATGCTGGAGTTCCAGGCGTGGGAGGAGGTGGCGGGGGTGCGGGTGCGCCGGTACAGCCAGTGGATCGAGTCCACCCAGGTGCCCGACTCGGCCCGCCCGGTTCCCGCCTCCCTGTTCCGTTCCGGGGCCGCGGGCACGGTCACCGCCACCCGCTGGCTGGAGGTCAGCCGGACGTTCTGGGTGGAGCCGGTCAGCGGGATCGTGGTCAACGCCCACGAGACCCGCGCGGAGACCCTGCGCCCGCAGAACGACAGCGGTGAGGCGCCCCTGCTGCACGCGCAGCTGGTCCTGGCCGAGCAGCAGGTCGCGGCCCAGGCCGAGCAGGCCCGCGTGCGCTCGGTGCTGCTGCGCGCCCTCTCCTCGTGGGCTCCGTGGACGCTGGCCCCGCTCGGCGGCCTGGCCGTGCTGGTCGGCCTGGTCCGGGCACGGCGGGACCGAAACGCGGACGGGGGCGCGGAGCGGGGCCCCGACCGTGCAGAGGAGCCCGCCGCACCGGCGCCCGGCTGAGACCCGGCGGGACCGGCGGGCCGTGCCCGGTGCCCCAGGGGTGGGAAACACCGGCGGATACGGGTGTTCCGGGAGAGAAGGAGCTGTTTCGACCGTAGGATCACACCCATGTGCGGTCGTTATGCCCAGTCCAGGAACGTGCACCAGTTGCAGCTCGCCTTCGGCCTGCCCGAGCAGCCCCTTCCCGAGCAGCCCCTTCCCGAGGAGACCGATCCCCGGGCGTGGCCGCCGCTGGATGAGCTGGACCCGGACTACAACATCTCACCGGGCAGGCCGGTGTACGCCGTGCTCGGCCCGCCCCCGCAGGCCGGGGACCGGGGGGAGTCGGGGCCCCGCTCCCTGCACACCATGCGCTGGGGCCTGGTGCCCTCCTGGGCCAAGGACCGCAACATCGGCTACCGGATGATCAACGCCCGTAGCGAGACCATCGCCGACAAGCCCGCCTTCCGCACGGCCTTCCGGCGCCGCCGCTGCCTGCTGCCCGCCGACGCCTACTACGAGTGGCAGCTGATCGGCCGGGACGGGACCGTGCAGGCCAGCACCTCGCCGGTCACCGACCCCCACCACAAGAAGCGCAAGGCCAAGGCGGACAAGAAGCCCTACTCCATCCACTACCCCGACGACCGGCCCCTGGCCATGGCGGGGATCTTCGAGCGCTGGCGCGACCCGGAGGCGGCCGAGGACGACCCCGCCGCGTGGGTGTGGAGCTGCGCCGTCGTCACCACCGAGGCGGCCCCCGAGCTCGCCCACATCCACGAGCGCATGCCCGTCGTCGTGCCCCCCGAGGACTGGGCGGCCTGGCTGGACCCGGCGACCGGGGCCGACGAGCTGGCCCACCTGCTCCAGACCACCCCGGCCGACCGCTTCGACGTGGACGAGGTCTCCACCGACGTCAACAGCATCAAGAACAACCGCCCCGACCTGCTCGAACCGCTCTCCGACACCGGGGGAGACGAGCCGCAGACGCTCTTCTGACCCGGGGGGAGAGCGGCACGGACCCGTGCCGTCCGCTCCGCCGGGAGTGGCGTGCGGGGGACAGTTTTGTATCCCGGGGAGGGTGGACAGCCCCGCTCCGCGGCCGGATACAGTGTCGGGGGCCGCACGGGCCGGGGACCGCCCCGGTCCCGCGTGCCCGGGGCGCCCCAGACGCCCCCACATCTTCATACGCAACGCGGGAGCTCGCGCCATGGCGGGCTGAGAGGGCGACTCAACGGTGTCGCCGACCGCAGAACCTGTTCGGGTAATTCCGACGTAGGGAGGCATGCCATGACGGCTCTCGACGGCCGCGACGTCAGTTCCACCGCCGACCACCGGGTGACCACCGGTCCCATCATGGGATCACGCAAGGTCTACCGGGAGGTCGCCACCCCCGAGGGGCACACCCTCCGCGTCCCGCAGCGCCGGGTGGAACTCAGCAACGGCAGCCACTTCGACCTGTACGACACCTCAGGCCCGTACACCGACGACACCGCGTACATCGACGTCCACCGGGGCCTGGCCCCCACCCGCGGGGAGTGGGCCCACGAGCCCGCCCCCTCCGGCGGCGCGACCACCCAGCTGGCCCACGCCAAGGCCGGGACCATCACCCCCGAGATGCGGTTCGTGGCCGCCCGGGAGGGCGTGGACCCCGAGTTCGTCCGCCGGGAGGTGGCCGTGGGCCGGGCGGTCATCCCCGCCAACCGGTGCCACCCCGAGTCAGAGCCGATGATCATCGGCAAGAACTTCCTGGTCAAGATCAACGCCAACATCGGCAACTCCGCCGTCACCTCCTCCGTCCCGGAGGAGGTGGAGAAGATGGTGTGGGCCACCCGCTGGGGGGCCGACACCGTCATGGACCTGTCCACCGGCAAGCGCATCCACGAGACCCGCGAGCGCATCCTGCGCAACTCGCCCGTCCCGATCGGGACCGTGCCCATCTACCAGGCCCTGGAGAAGGTCAACGGCGACCCGGCCGCGCTGAGCTGGGAGGTCTACCGCGACACCGTCATCGAGCAGTGCGAGCAGGGCGTGGACTACATGACCGTCCACGCGGGCGTGCTGCTGCGCTACGTGCCGCTCACCGCCCGCCGGGTCACCGGCATCGTCTCGCGCGGCGGCTCGATCATGGCGGCCTGGTGTCTGGCCCACCACCGGGAGAGCTTCCTGTACACCCACTACGAGGAGCTGTGCGAGATCCTCCGGGAGTACGACGTCACCTTCTCCCTCGGTGACGGGCTGCGGCCGGGGTCGATCGCCGACGCCAACGACGAGGCCCAGTTCGCCGAGCTGCGCACCCTGGGCGAACTCACCCACATCGCCCGCGCGCACGACGTGCAGGTGATGATCGAGGGACCCGGACACGTGCCGATGCACAAGATCGCGGAGAACGTGCGCCTGGAGGAGGAGCTGTGCGGCGAGGCGCCGTTCTACACGCTCGGCCCCCTGGCCACCGACGTCGCGCCCGGCTACGACCACATCACCTCCGCGATCGGCGCCGCCCAGATCGGCTGGCTCGGTACGGCGATGCTGTGCTACGTCACCCCCAAGGAGCACCTGGGGCTGCCCGACCGGGACGACGTCAAGACCGGTGTGATCACCTACAAGCTCGCCGCGCACGCCGCCGACCTGGCCAAGGGCCACTCCAAGGCGCAGGAGTGGGACGACGAGCTGTCCAAGGCGCGGTTCGAGTTCCGCTGGCAGGACCAGTTCCACCTGGCCCTGGACCCCGAGACCGCGCAGTCCTTCCACGACCAGACCCTGCCCGCCGAACCGGCCAAGACCGCGCACTTCTGCTCCATGTGCGGGCCGAAGTTCTGCTCCATGAAGATCACGCAGGACGTGCGCAGGTACGCCGAGGAGAACGGGCTGGAGACGGTGGCCGCCATCGAGAAGGGCATGGCCGACAAGTCGGCGGAGTTCGCCGAGCAGGGTAAGCGGGTCTACCTGCCCCTGGCGGAGTAGCGGCCGCGAACAGGGGCTGGGCCGCGCGGCCCAGCCCCTCCGGTGCGCCCGGTCGGCGGAGGACGGCCCTAGCCGGGCTTGCGCGCGCTCGCCACCAGGTGCACGCCCACGTAGTCGTCGGACTCCGTGGCGCGCAGCTCCATCTCCACCAGGCGTCCCATCGACCTCGGGTCGCGCGCCAGCATCATCTCCACCGTGGAGGCGGACAGCACCGTGCGGGGCTTGATCCACTCCAGTTCCAGACCGGCGTCGGTGAGCGCCTCGGTGAGCTGCTCGGCCGTGAAGCACCGCGTGATGGAGCCGTCCGGCCAGGGCACCAGGAGCACGTCCGCGTTGGGCGCGTGGCTGAGCTCGGGCCAGCGGTCCTGCTCGGCCAGCATCGCCATGCCCAGCACCACCGAGTCCACGCACAGCAGGGTGCGGCCCCCCGGGCGCAGCACCCGGCTGACCCGGGCCAGCGCCTCCTCGGTGGCCAGGTGCCGGGACAGCACCCGGTTGTCGGCGATGACCCCGTCGAAGGAGTCCGGGGCGAAGCTGCGCAGGAAGGCGGAGTCGCCCACCACGTGGCGCAGCCGTCCGCGCCGGGCGGGCCGGGGCACCACCGCGCGCCCGTTCACCAGGGTCAGCGGGCGGCGCACGGCCACGTCCACCGACGGCAGCAGGGTCACCACGTCGTGTCCGGCGGCCACGGCGCGCGGGGCGCCCTGGTAGTCCGCGCCGGAGAGGTCGAGCAGCAGGGAGGGGGTGTCGGGGAGCCACCGGGCGACCTGCGCCTCGGCGACCGCCCAGTAGAATCGCCAGTAGTCCGACAGGCGGTCGGGGGTGGCGAACTGGGCAGCCGTGGAACGGGGGCGGTCGGAGGCCGGGGTCGGGGACGGTCGCACGTGCACTCCTCTCCCATCCTCCAGGTGTCCTACCCGCACTCTGCCATGCCTCACCTCCGCTGACGGAGGTAAACGACAAAGTTCGCCCAAGGAGGGGACCTTCGTCCCCCAGCGGCGCGGAATCAGCTCGGGCGAAGCGTTGTTCTCCCCTACACCGCGCCCGGAGCAGCAGCGTCCGGGCGCGCCACACGCGAGTATGCGGGGAGGGCCGACAGACCATGCCGACAGCCGGGACGTGCCTGGAGCGCGAGGAGACGGTGTCGGCGCCACGCGGCGCCGATGCGCGGGTCCGTGCCATGGGACCGTATCGTTGGGGTATGGACGCCCCAACCGGGACCAGCGCGAGGAGGCCGACGGGCTTGGAACAGGGCCAGGAGCAGGAGACAGCCGAGGAACGGGAAGAGCGCTTCGAGAGGGACGTGCTTCCCTTCCTCGACCAGCTCTACTCCGCGGCGCTGCGGATGACCCGTAACCCCGCCGACGCGGAGGATCTCGTACAGGAGACCTTCGCCAAGGCGTTCGGTTCGTTCCACCAGTTCAAACAGGGAACGAACCTCAAGGCGTGGCTCTACCGCATCCTCACCAACACCTTCATCAACTCCTACCGCAAGAAGCAGCGCGAACCGAAGCAGGCGGGGACCGAGGACGTCGAGGACTGGCAGCTGGCGCAGGCCGCGTCGCACACCGCGGCGGGCCTGAAGTCGGCTGAGGCCGAGGCGCTCGAACACCTCCCCGACACCGACGTCAAGCGGGCGCTCCAGGAGCTGCCCGAGGACTTCCGGATCGCGGTGTACCTCGCCGACGTCGAGGGCTTCGCGTACAAGGAGGTCGCCGAGATCATGGGGACGCCCATCGGGACGGTCATGTCCCGGCTGCACCGCGGGCGCCGCCAGCTCAGGTCGATGCTGGAGGAGTACGCGGTGGAGCGGGGGTTCCTGCCGGCGAGGGCGGCGGCCGAGGCCGGCGCGGTCGCCTCGGGGACGTCCCCGCGCGGACGGGGACAGGACGTCTCGGATCGAGGAGACCGGCAATGAGCGGCGGCCACGGCGAACACAGCGACACCCCGTGCAGCGAGGTGCTCGCCAAGCTCTACACCTACATCGACGGGGAGCTGGAGGAGGGCAACTACGAACAGGTGCGCGAGCACCTGGACGGGTGCGGGCCCTGCCTCGACGAGTACGGGCTGGAGGAGGCGGTGAAGAAGCTCGTGGCCAAGCACTGCGGCTGTGATCCGGTTCCGATGGACCTGAGGGACAAGGTGCTCAGCCGCCTGGCCCGGGCGCGCACGGAGCAGTTGGCGCGGGAGGCGCGCGTGGAAAGCCCGGGCACCGCGCCCTCCTGAGGGGCCGGGCAGGAGCGAGCCCGGTATCCGACGAAACCTGGCACACCTGGTGGCGGAAGCTGGAATTCCAGCTTCCGCCACCTTTTTGTTGGTTTTTGTACCCGGTTCCGTTGTTAGCGCGCCCTGAAGTGATGTGTGGCTTTTATGTACTTTTGCGGGAATGTCGTGCCGTATTCCCCGCGCCTGTCGGGTTTTTGGTCAGGCACTTCCGGGCCGTGTTCCCGGCTCCTCCCCCGACACGCCCGGCACGCCCGGGCCGTTCCCCGTCGTGACCCACTCGGAATGTTTTTTCTGTCCGGATCCGGACACCGTGTCGTTCGGTTACCTGGGGTAGTCATGCCTGGTGGTTCCGGTCGTTGGGCGGCAGGGCAAGCGCCCAGGCGGTGGATCTTCGTGCGCCTTCGCGCTCGGGGGTGTGGTTACTCAGGGTGATCGAAGGGCATCACTAATTGAATTAGTAATTCCATATTCCGGAACTTGGTGCCAGTGGGAGG
The DNA here is from genome assembly GCF_028993595.1 of Nocardiopsis camelliae. Taxonomy (GTDB): domain Bacteria; phylum Actinomycetota; class Actinomycetes; order Streptosporangiales; family Streptosporangiaceae; genus Nocardiopsis; species Nocardiopsis dassonvillei. The sequence goes on along the minus strand of NZ_CP118614.1, from coordinate 5,313,464 downwards.
GGGTGCGGTGACGGTAGTTCGGGTTGGGGGTAATCGGGGCGCTGTCGTTGCCCGTTAAACTGGACGCCATATCCAACGAATGGGGTAATTTACGCGGCGTGCCCGGGGAAAAAGACGGTGCGCACGCGTCGGGGGAGAGGGGACAACGGTGTTCTTCGGCATGCTCCACGCGGTGACGGGAGTTCTTTGGGTGGTAACCGCCTTCAGTGGATGGTCCTGGTGGTAGAACAGAACCGGTGAAACCATGACAGTCCGGTCGTCGTCGGCGGGGGGTGAACGGGGGTGCGGGCTCTTCCTGGGGGCGCGCGTGTCTACGTCGGAATCATCGTTGTCAGTGCTGTCACCATCATGCTCATCGGTCCCTACACGGGACTGGATCTGCACACACTGGTCCTGATCGCGATTCTCTTCGTGGTCGCGGAGTCGATCAGTACGGCGGTCCTGACGGGCGTCAAGGCGGGGATCTCGCCGAGTTCGGCGGTCGCCCTGGCCGCCGTCGTCCTGGTCGGACCGGTCGGGGCGGCGGTGGTCGGTTTCGCCTCCTGCTTCGTCATCCGCAAGCAGAACCTCGTCAAGAGGGCGTTCAACGGAGCGCAGTTCGCACTGGCGGCCTACGCGGCCGGACACGTCTACCTTCTACTCGGCGGAACGGTGGGAGAACCCGGCCGGGAGGACTTCCCGGCCATCGTCCTCCCCTACGTCGCCGCCGTCCTGACCCACTCCCTGGTCAACTCGGCGCTCGTTGCCGTCCTGATGTGGACCCTGGGCGTCGTGCGCCCCGGGGGCTCCCGGGGCCGGTTCGACTGGCGCCCGCTGGTGGGGGTCGAGCTCTCCTCCATGGGCTACCAGATGCTCGGCCTGGCCATCGCCGCGGTCTGGGGCGGGGTCGGCCTCATCGCACCGCTGCTGGTGCTGCTCCCGCTGTTCATCGCGCGCTGGACCTTCGCCCAGCAGCTGGACGAGGCGCGCGCGCACGAGGCCACCCTGGCCACCCTGTGCCAGGCGGTGGAGACCAAGGACTACTACACCCGGGGCCACTGCATGCGCGTGGCCGAGGGCGCCGCCATGATCGCCCGGGAGCTGGGCATGTCCGCCGACCGGGTGCAGAAGATCCGCTACGCCGGGATGCTGCACGACATCGGCAAGCTCGGAGTGCCGACCAAGGTGCTGCAGAAGACCGGCAAGCTCACCGACGACGAGTACGCGACCATCAAGCTGCACCCCACGCGCGGCTACGAGATCGTGCGCGAGATCAGCTTCCTCGACGAGGCGCTGGCCGGGATCCGGCACCACCACGAGCGCCTGGACGGGCGCGGGTACCCCATGGGCCTGGTGGGGATGGAGATACCCGAGTCGGCGCGCATCATCAGCGTCGCCGACGTCTTCGACTGCCTGACCTCCACGCGCTCCTACCGAAGGGCGTGGTCGGTGGAGGACGCCGTCGCCGAGCTGCGGGCCTGCGCCGGAACCCAGTTCGACCCCAGGATGGTCGAGGCGCTCGTGCGCGCCGTCGAACGCGAGGGCTGGGAGACCCCCGACATCGCCGAGCCTCCGGGCGGCTGCTACGGGTCGGAGGCGGCCGAGCGCTCCGTGGAGGAGTCCGGCCGGACCGGGGGACCGGAGGAGGTGCCCGCCGACGCCTCCGCCCAGGAGCGCGCCGCCGGTGAGCCGTCCTCCGCAGGGGCGGCGGCCGGCGAGGCCGCCCCCGCGGACGCCGCGGCCTCCGCCGAGGCAGTGACGGGCGGGCGTGAACGATGATGACGCAGAGACAGTCGGACGGGGCCCGGTCGGCCGGACCCGTGCTGAGCGGCCCCGAGGGCGGCGCCCTCAACCACCAGCGCCCGCGCGGGCCGATCTGGCGGACCTCGCGGCCGGTGCGCGCGGCACTGGTCGGCTCGGTGGGCTCGGGCGCCCTGGCCGCGCTGGTGTGGACGGCCTCGACCGGGGTCGTGGAACCGCACGTGGCGCTGGCGTTCTGCCTGGTCGTCGCGGCCGGTGAGCTGGCGCGGATCACCCTGCCGGGTCACCGGGAGGTGGCCCCCATCGCCTCGGCCGGCGCGATCAGCTACGCGTTCCTGCTGTCGCTGGGCTCGGGGCCGCTGCACCACTCCGCCTGGCAGGTGGTGGCGGTGGTCGCCCTGGGCGTGGCGCTGGGCGAGCTGCCGCACATCGCGGTGGGCCGCAGCCCCCGGGTGGAGGACGTGGCCCGCAGGGTGCTCGTCGCGGCGGCGCTGGCGACCGCCTTCCGGCCGCTGGCCGACCAGCTCCACCTGTCGGGCCCCTCGGTCACGGCCACGCTGCTGATGGCGGCGCTGGTCATGCTCGTCTGGGCGGCGGACTCCCTGCTGGCGGCCGTGCTGCGGGCCGAGCGCCTGCGCACCAGCGCCTCCGTCGCGGTCCGCGACGAACTGCGCGCCCAGTTCGCCACCGGCGCCGCGATCGGCTCCAGCGGTGTGCTGATCGCGCTGGCCTGCACGGTGACCGGCCTGGGCGGTCTGCTGGTGTTCATCGCCCCGCTGCTGGTCTCGCAGGTGGCCTTCCGCCGCCACGCGGAGGTGCGCCGGACCTACCTGGAGACGGTCCGGGCGCTGTCGCGGGTCACCGAGGTGGGCGGCTACGTGGAGAACGGGCACTCGCGCCGGGTCAGCCACCTGGCGCACGGGATCGCCTGCGAACTGGGCCTGGCCGAGGCCGAACTGCTGGAGCTGGAGTACGCCGCCCTGATGCACGACATCGGCCAGCTGTCCCTGCGCGAGCCCATCGCGGGCGGCGCCACCGTGCTCGCCTCGCCCAGGGAGCAGCGGCGCATCGCCGAACTGGGTTCGGCGATCATCCGGGAGACCGGCGTCCTGGACAACGTGGCCGAGACGGTCCGCCGCCAGTGCGAGCCCCTCGCCGGGGACGGCGACGAGGGTGTCCCGCCGCTGGGCAGCCGGATCATCAAGGTGGCCAACGCCTTCGACGACCTCGTGGGCGACAGCGGCGACGCCGAGCGCCGCACGGCGGTCCTGGAGCGCCTGCGCATGGACACCGACAGCGAGTACGACCCCCGCGTGGTGGACGCGCTGGCCACGGTGCTCTCCCGCCTCTGACCCCCGGGGCCCGTCCGGCGGGGCCCAGCCGGCCCCGAGTACGGGGGCGGCCCCTGTCACGGCCCCGCGGGGGCCGGGCGGGCGCGGGAGCGCCCTGCTCCGGCGCCCGCACGCACGGGGGTCAGTCCCGGGGCGGGCGCAGGCGTGTGACGAACTTGTACCGGTCGCCCCGGTAGAGCGAGCGCACCCACTCCACCGGGTGCCCGTCGCCGTCGAAGCTGTGCTGGCAGTGCAGCACCAGCGGCAGGCCCACGTCCACGCCCAGCAGCCGCGCCTCGTTGGGCGTGGCCAGGACGGTCTCGATCGAGGCCTCCGCCTCGGCCAGGGAGACGTCGTAGGCGCTCGCCAGAGCCTCGTAGAGCGACGCGTAGCGGTCCAGCTGCCGACGAAGGCCCGGGAAGCGCCGCGCGGCCAGGTGCGCCGTCTCCACGGCCATCGGCTCGCCGTTGGCCAGCCGCAGCCGCTCGATGCGCAGCACGCGTCCGCCGGAGCGGATGGCCAGCAGCTCGGCGAGCTGGTCGTCGGCGTTGATGTAGCTCACGTCCAGGATGCGCGTGGCGGGGTGCAGGCCGTGCGCGCGCATCTCCTGGGTGTAGCTGGTCAGCTGCAGGACCTGTGCCACCTTCGGCTTGGCCACGAAGGTGCCCTTGCCCTGGATGCGCAGCAGACGGCCCTCGACCACCATCTCGGTGAGCGCCTGGCGCACGGTGGTCCGCGAGGTGCCGAACTGGGTCGCCAGGGCGCGCTCCGGGGGGACCGGGTTGCCCGCGGGCATCGCCTCGATCAGTTCCAGGAGCTGCTTCTTCACCTGGTAGTACTTCGGCACCCGGGGGTTGCCGTCCAGTGTGCGCTGACCAGTCATCAGTCTCCTTCGCCGAGTCCCGCGCTTGCCCCACAACCCTCCCGGTGTGGTCGGCACGGCGGGGGTGGCGGCCGCCGATTGGTGTGGACCACTGGTCGAGTGCGTACCTCTTGAGTATGCACGCCTTCATGGGATGATTTGTGAGTGCCTCACCTCAGTGATCTCATCTGGCGACACACGTCACTCAAACAGGCCGACCTGGAGTGGTTCCACTCCCTGGTCTCGGACTGGCAGCTCCTGGCGGACCTGTCCTTCGCCGATCTCGTGCTGTGGGTGCGTCTGCGCGAGGACGACGGCTGGGTGGCCATCGCCCAGATGCGTCCCACCACCGGGCCCACCGCCTTCCAGGACGACCTGGTCGAGACCGTCCTGCGCGACGACATGACCGATGTCACGTCCCGCTCGGCGCCGCGCGTCATCGGGCGCAGGGCCCTGATCGACCGCGCCTGGGAGGAGGGGCGCATCTGCCGCGACGGCGACCCGGACTGGTCGGGCGGCGTCCCGGTGCGCGAGGAGACCATTCCGGTGCGCCGCCAGGGCAACCTCATCGGGGTCATCCAGCGCAGCACCAACCTCAGCTCGGCGCGCACGCCCAGCCGCCTGGAGCTGACCTACCTGCAGAGCGCGGGTGACCTGGCCCAGATGATCGCCGAGGGCGCGTTCCCGTTCAGTGACCAGGGCCCCCTGATGGTGCGCTCGCCCCGGGTCGGAGACGGGCTGCTGCGCCTGGACCAGAACGGCGAGGTGGTCTACGCCAGCCCCAACGCCCTGTCGGCCTACCGCAGGCTGGGCCTGACCGCCGACCTGGTGGGGGCGCGCCTGGACCGCACCACGCTGGAGCTGGCGGCCCCGGGCGAGGCGCGCGACGAGGCGCTGACCTACACGGCCAGCGGTCGGGCGCCGCAGGAGGCCGAGGTGGACGCGCGCGGGGTCACCGTGCAGCTGCGCGCCATCCCCCTGGTCATCGACGGGGTGCGCATCGGCGCCCTGGTGATGGTGCGCGACGTCACCGAGCTGCGCCGCCGCGAGCGCGAGCTGATGACCAAGGACGCCACCATCCGGGAGATCCACCACCGGGTGAAGAACAACCTCCAGACGGTCGCCGCCCTGCTGCGCCTCCAGGCGCGGCGCCTGGACGTGCCCGAGGCGCGGGCGGCGCTGGACGAGGCGGTGGGCCGGGTCGGGTCCATCGCGATCGTGCACGAGATGCTCTCGCACACCCCCGACGAGGTGGTGGACTTCGACGACATCGCCGACCGGGTGATCCAGATGGCGGCGGAGGTCTCCTCCACGGGCACCGCGGTGGTGCCGCGCCGGATCGGCGGTTTCGGCCTGTTGAACGCGCTGGTGGCGACACCGCTGTCGATGGTCCTGGCCGAGCTGGTGCAGAACGCCGTGGAGCACGGCCTGGGACAGGGGCCGGGGCGGATCGAGGTGCGGGTGCGCAGGTTCGACGCGCAGCCGGGCTACCCGGGGCCGAGCAGCCTGGAGCTGGCCGTCTCCGACGACGGCGGGGGGCTGCCCGAGGACTTCGACCTGGAGGGCACCACGAGCCTGGGCCTGCAGATCGTGCGGACCCTCATCGTGGGTGAGCTGGGGGGAACCCTGGCGATCAAGCCCAAGGAGAGCGGAGGGACCGAGGTGGCGATCAGCCTGCCGCTGGAGCACGAGGAGGGTGAGCTGCCCTGACACGGGGGCTCGCGCGGACCGCGCGCGGGGCCGGTCCGAGGGGCCGCCGGGCGCACCGGCCCGCGACGGCCCCGGGAGCGGTCCCCGCCGCGCCGCGCGGGGACTCCTCGGGACCTTGGACTCCCCGGGGTCTCCCGGGGACCCCCGGGGCCCTACCGTGCGCGGGGCCTCAGCTGCTCACCATGGTGCGGTAGGCGCTGCCGCGGCGCTTCTTGAGCGCGCGGCGCTCGTCCTCGCTGGTGCCGCCCCAGACGCCGCCGTCCTGGCCGCTCTCCAGGGCCCAGCGCAGACAGGCCGAGCTGACCGGGCAGCGGTTGCAGACCGCTTTGGCCTCTTCGATCTGGATCAGTGCGGGGCCGAAGTTCCCGATGGGGAAGAAGAGTTCGGGGTCTTCGTCACGGCAGGCTGCGTCATGGCGCCAGTCCATGCGGTCCACTCCTCACGGTGAGGCGATCGGGGGCTTGTGAAGCTTTTCACGATCTTGTGCGCGTCCGTAACGGGCGAAGGGCGCCCGATGGATGGGTTCCATCGGAAGGGGTGTTCGGGCCGAGGTCCGTCCAGGTTTCATCCCACGGCCATGTGGGAAGCGCCCTAATTAACTCGCCTGTAACTCGCGGCGATATCTTGAGCGTGACAGCATCGATCGGCCCATGCAAGAGCTGCCGAGGCCGAAGGTCCTGTTCGGCGTGTCGGGTGCGTCACAGTGGCTCGGAATGGCGTCTTTCGGCGCAATTAACAGACGATTCGTAATGCCTTCGGTACAGAGTGGAAGTTGACCTGTTCGCGGTCTCCCAGGTATTCGCCGTCGATTTGGAAGGCCCTGGGGTGGGATGACGTGATCTGGAGAGAGTCCTGGTCATGCCACGTCACGTAGCCGTCCCCACGTGCGGGAAGGCCTTTGGGGAAGAACATTTGGGAAAGGATCCACCCCGTGAGCGCGTGCGAGGAGTGGGTCAGCGCGAAAGCGTCCAGGCCCAGATCGAAACGGGAGGACGGGGTCGGCTGAAGCGGCAGCGCCCCCGCGTAGGTCCAGGGCGTGGTGTTGGTGACGAGCGCGAAATACGCCCCCACAAGGGACCTTCCGTGACTGACCACGCTTAGTGACGGATCGCGGATATCCCCCTGGAAGAACAGCTTTACCGCCACTTCCGCGTACAGCGCGGGAGTGGCCCTGCGCCCGTTGGCGCGCTCGTTCTCCACCTGCTGGACCACGTCGGCGTCCCAGCCGAAACCAGCACAGAAAGTGAAGTAGCGGTCGTCCTGGTCGCTGGTGATCCGGCCGAGGTTGATCTCGCGCTCGCGGCCCTCGCGGACCGCCTCCAGCACGAGGCCGGTGGCCTCCACGGGGTCGCCGGGCACGCCCAGGGACCGGATGAAGACGTTGGCGCTGCCGCCGGGGATCACCGCGTAGCGGGGGCGCCTGAGCCCCTCGGGGGTGGTGAGCAGGCCGTTGACCACCTCGTTGACGGTGCCGTCGCCGCCCAGGCTCAGCACCAGCTCGTACCCGTTCCCGGCCGCCTCGCGGGCCAGCTCGCCCGCGTGGTCGCGGTACTCGGTCTCGGACACGGTGACGTCCAGCTCCGACGCCAGGGCACCCATGATCACCTCACGCGTGCGTGACGTGGTCGTGGTGGCCTGGGGGTTCATGATGAGAAGGGCGCGCACCACGCCAGTCTAGGGCGTATCTCCCGGGGCCTCCGCTCCGCTTCGGCCCGTGTCCGGGCGCCCAGGGAGCGGGAACCTTCGTCGTCTGCGGTGGGTCGGCTCGTTCCTCGCAGACCCACCTCCGCCGCCTCCAGAACCCCGCGGGCGCCCGGACCCCTGTCGGGGCTGGTCGGGGCCTCCGCTCCGCTTCGGCCCGTGTCCGGGCGCCCAGGGAGCGGGAACCTTCGTCGTCTGCGGTGGGTCGGCTCGTTCCTCGCAGACCCACCTCCGCCGCCTCCAGAACCCCGCGGGCGCCCGGACCCCTGTCGGGGCTGGTCGGGGCCTCCGCTCCGCTTCGGCCCGTGTCCGGGCGCCCAGGGAGCGGGAACCTTCGTCGTCTGCGGTGGGTCGGCTCGTTCCTCGCAGACCCACCTCCGCCGCCTCCAGAACCCCGCGGGCGCCCGGACCCCTGTCGGGGCTGGTCGGGGCCTCCGCTCCGCTTCGGCCCGTGTCCGGGCGCCCAGGGAGCGGGAATCTTCGTCGTCTGCGGTGGGTCGGCTCGTTCCTCGCAGACCCACCTCCGCCGCCTCCAGAACCCCGCGGGCGCCCGGACCCCTGTCGGGGCTGGTCGGGGCCTCCGCTCGGTTTCCGCGCGTTCGCCGCCCGCCGGGGGGGGTTCTGCGCCGGGGCGGGCCGCCCTCGACGGACGCCGCGCGCCGCTCCCGACTGCCCGGGCGGGGCCGCGTGCGCGAAGCCGGGGCCGAGGGGAGGGACCCCCGGAGCGCGTATAGGCTCGTCAGGTGTCTTCGCGTCCCGTCACCATCGTCATCGCCGCCGCCCTGGAAGCCCTGATCGGGCTGGCCGCCGCGGTCAGCGGGGTCTACAGCCTCTTCACCGCGATCACCGGCCAGGCCAGCGACCTGACCAGCGCGATTCCCCTGACCGCCCTGGGACTGGGCGCGGGCGCGCTGCTGGTCTTCGTCGCGCGCGGGCTCTGGCAGCTGCGGGACTGGGCGCGCACGCCGGTGTTCGTCACCCAGCTCTTCCTGGCCGTGGTGGCCTACTACATGTTCACCAGCGAGCAGTACGCGCTCGCCGCGGTGCTCGCGGTCGTGGCGATGTGCGCCTCCGCGGCCGTGCTCTCACCGCCGACGACCGCGGCGCTCTTCCCCGAGGAGCGCGGGAAGTAGCGCCGCGGCCGCCCCCGGCGACCGCTCGCGCGTCAGTCGTCCGTGGTCAGCGCCTGGCGCAGCTGCGCCAGGGTGCGGGCCAGCAGACGGGACACGTGCATCTGCGAGATCCCCAGCTCCTGGGCGATCTGCGACTGCGTCATGTTGCCGAAGAAGCGCAGCAGCAGGATGCGCTTCTCCCGCGGCGGAAGCTGTTCCAGGAGCGGCTTGAGCGACTCCCGGTACTCCACGCCCTCCAGGGACTCGTCCACGATGCCCAGTGAGTCGGCCACCGCGGGCGCGTCCTCGTCCCCGCTGTCGGGCGCGTCCAGCGACACCGTCGAGTAGGCGTTGGCGGACTCCAGGCCCTCCAGCACCTCCTCCTCGGTCATCTGCAGGTGCGCCGCGAGCTCGGCGACGGTCGGGGAGCGCCCCTCCCGCTGCGACAGGTCGCTGACCGCCTTGGTGAGCGAGAGCTTCAGCTCCTGGAGGCGACGGGGAACCCGCACCGCCCAGCCCTTGTCGCGGAAGTGCCGCTTGATCTCACCGACGATGGTGGGGGTGGCGTAGGTGGAGAACTCCACCCCGCGCTCCAGGTCGAACCGGTCGATGGACTTGATCAGCCCGATCGTGGCCACCTGGGTGAGGTCGTCCAGCCACTCGCCGCGGTTGCGGAAGCGGCGGGCCAGGTACTCCACCAAGGGCAGGTGGAGCTCCACCAGCTCGTCGCGGATCCGCCGGCGCTCCTCGGAGTCCGCCTCGAGTTCGCCGAGGCGCTCGAACAACTCTCTCGCGCGGGCCCTGTCGGGCACCGCGTGCTCGGTCTTCGCTGTCAGAGCGGGCCCCCTCTCGCTCACGCCGACTCCAGCGTGCCGCGGCGTTTGTACAGGACGATGTGGACACGGTCGTCCGGTCCGACCCCCGCGTCGACCTCTCCCGCGAGGGCGGACAGGACGGTCCAGGCGAAGGTGTCGCGGGCGGGCAGGCGCCCGTCCGCGGTGAGCACCGAGACGGAGATGCGCATCCCGTCGGGGGTGAGTTCGAATTCCGTGGTCAGTTCCGTGCCCGGCAGCGCCTGGGAGAGGAGCATGGCGCAGGCCTCGTCGACACCGATCCTCAGGTCCTCGATCTCGTCGAGGGTGAAGTCCAGTCGCGCGGCCAGACCCGCCGTCGCCGTCCGCAGAACGGACAAGTAGGCGCTGTCCGCGGGCATGTTGACGGTGACAGCGTCCCGGACGCCGATGGCGTCGGCCGTGGGCACAGCGGTTTCTTCGGTCACGTCCCTCCTTCGGGGGGCGGGGTTGCCGCTTGAGAGCAATGTATCTGGTTTACCCTGCCACTGACGCAGGGCGAACGGACCGTGTCCACACGATCCGGGGCGAAAGGCGGGACGGACGGCCGGTCTCAGGGGCCCTCCGAGCCCAGTGCGTCCAGCGCGCCGCCGTCCAGGCGGCGGACCGTCCACCCGTCCATGGGACGCGAGCCCAGGGACTCGTAGAACCGTATCGAGGGCTCGTTCCAGTCCAGCACCGACCACTCCAACCGGGTGTAGCCGCGTTCGACGCAGATCCGCGCCAGGGTCCGCAGCAGGGCCAGTCCGTGCCCCCGCCCGCGCGCCTGGGGGCGCACGTACAGGTCCTCCAGGTACACGCCGTGTTTACCGGTCCAGGTGGAGTAGTTGCGAAACCACAGCGCGAACCCGACGACCGGGCCGTCCCCGTCCTCCTGGGCGACGTGCGCGAACACCGCCGCGTCCGGTCCGAACAGTGCGGTGCGCAGGTCCTGTTCGGTGGCGATGACCGCGTCCGGCTCCTTCTCGTACTCGGCGAGTTCGCGGACCAGGGCGTGGATGACGGGAACGTCGTCGGGACGTGCGGGACGGATCATCGGACCACCTCTGGCGCGCGGCGGGGACACGGTCGCATCCAGGGTATGCGCTGCGGCGGGGCGCCCCCGCGCTCCGGGGCCGCTCAGGGCCGGTGGGCGACCACCCGCTCCACCAGTCCGAGGAACAGCCGGTCGTGGTGGACGACCTCGAACCCGGCCTCGACGGCGACGTCCCGGGGCAGGCGGCGCGGGTTCTCCCGGCGCCGCTCCACCAGCCGCCCGGGCATGCGGGCGTACTCGATGTGGTCGACCATCAGGAGCCTGCCGCCCGGCGTCAGCACGCGGTACATCTCCGCCAGGGCGCGCCCCTGGTCGGGGACGGCGCACATCGCCAGCGTGCACAGGACGGTGTCGAAGGCCCGGTCGGGGAAGTCCAGCTCCTGGGCGTCGCCCTCCACGAAGCGCACGGCCCTGCCCAGCTCCTCGGCCCTCTCGCGGGCGCGGTCGAGCATCCGCGGGCTGACGTCGACGGCGGTGAGGCGCACCTGCGGCGGGTAGTGGGCGAGGTTGCGGCCCGACCCGACCGCGACCTCCAGCGTCTCGCCGCGCGCACCGGCGCACAGGATCTCGCGGGTGCGGCGCATGGCGGGGCTCTGGAAGCGCTCGCTGTGCTCGCAGTAGGCGGCCATCCGGTCCCAGCGCCTGCGTGTGTGTTCCGTGCGAGCGTCCATGTGCCTCTCCCGAGCGGGGCGCGTACACCACGACTCTGGCGACGCGCCGCCGCGCGGTCAAGGGATCCGGGGGTGTTTCCCCGGCCGGTACCGGCCGCCGCGCCCGGGTCGGGGTCGCGGCGGCCTCCGCGGAGCGCTCAGAGCACCTTGGACAGGAACGCCCGGGTGCGCTCGTGGCGCGGGTTGGAGAGCACCTCGGCGGGCGTGCCCGACTCCACGACCAGACCGTCGTCCATGAAGACCAGGGAGTCGCCGACCTCGCGGGCGAACCCCATCTCGTGGGTGACGACCACCATGGTCATCCCGCCCCGGGCCAGGTCGCGCATGACGTCCAGGACCTCGCCGACCAGCTCCGGGTCCAGGGCGCTGGTGGGCTCGTCGAACAGCATCAGCGACGGTTCCATGGCCAGCGCTCGGGCGATGGCCACGCGCTGCTGCTGGCCGCCGGAGAGCTGGTCGGGGTAGGCGTCGGCCTTGTCGGGCAGGCCCACCCGCTCCAGCAGCTCCACGGCCTTGGCGTTGGCCTGGCTCCGGGGGATCCGCTTGACCTGCACGGGCGCCTCGGTGATGTTGCCCAGGACGCTCAGATGCGGGAACAGGTTGAAGCGCTGGAAGACCATGCCGATGTCGCTGCGCTGGGCGGCGATCTCGTTGTCGCGCAGCTCGTAGAGCTTTCCGCGCTTCTGCCGGTAGCCCATCAGCTCGCCGTTGACCCACAGCCGTCCGGCGGTGAGCTTCTCCAGGTGGTTGACGCAGCGCAGGAACGTGGACTTGCCCGACCCGGACGGGCCGATCACGCACATGACCTCGCCGCGACCGACCTGGAGGTCGATGCCCTTGAGCACCTCCAGGCGGCCGAAGCTCTTGCGCACGTTCTCCGCCACGACGAGCGCGTCGGCGGGCAGGGTGGCGCCCTCGGCGGTCTCCACGACGCCCGGGTCCTTCGTCTTGTCGCTCACCTGTGCGCCCCTCCGACGATGCGGTCGCGGATACTGCCGTACTGGCCGGGGTTGAACCTGCGTTCGAGGAAGTACTGGCCCACCATCAGGACGCTGGTGATGGCCAGGTACCACAGGCACGCGGCGACCAGCATCGGGAAGATCTGGTAGGTCCGGGAGCCGATGGCCTGGAGCTGGTAGAACAGCTCGATGGTCACCGGCACGTAGGCCAGCAGCGCCGTGTCCTTGAGCATGGCGATGGTCTCGTTGCCCGTGGGCGGCACGACCACCCGCATCGCCTGCGGCAGGGTGATGCGGCGCAGGACCTTGCCCTTGCCCATGCCCAGCGCCTGCGCGGCCTCTGTCTGGCCCTTGTTGACCGACTGCAGGCCCGCGCGGATGATCTCGGCCATGTAGGCGCCCTCGGACAGCGACAGCGCCAGCAGGCCGGCGGTGTAGCCGCTCAGCACGGTGCGGGTGTCGATCTCGAAGAAGCGGGCGTCGCCCTCCAGGCCCAGCCACGGCATCCAGTAGTTGTCGAAGGGCAGGCCGAACTCGATGGTCTGGTACAGGATGGCGATGTTGCCGAAGAGCACCGCCAGCACCAGGCGGGGCACGCCCCGGAAGAACCAGGTGTAGAGCCAGGAGACGGACACCAGGACGGGGTTGCCCGACAGCCGCATCACGGCCAGGACGATGCCCAGGACGACGCCGATGACCATCGACAGCACGGTGGCGCTGAGGGTGATCCACACGCCGCGCACGACCGGCTCGGAGAACATGTGGTCGAACATGAACGGCCAGTTGAAGGCGTCGTTCGTGAACAGCATGTGCACGAACATGGCCGCGAGGACGAGGATGACCCCGGCGGCGACCCACCGCTCGGGGTAGCGCACGGGGACGGCGGTGACGTGGTCGGCCGGACGGCCCGGTGTCGAGGTCTTCGACACCGGGCCGTCCGTCGGTTCGGTCGGTGAGGACAAGGGTCGGTCTTTCGCTCAGTGGGTGTGGTTCGGCCTGCTCACTCGGCGAGTTCGGGGTTCACCTCGGCGGACTCCATGACGCCGGCGTCCACGCCCCACTCGCCCAGGACCTCGGCGTAGGTGCCGTCCTCGATGAGCGCGTTGAAGGCGGCGGCCACGGCCTCGGCCAGCTCGGTGTCCTCCTTGTTGGTGAGGATGCCGTAGGGAGCGGTGGAGTACTGCTCACCGATGAGCTCCAGGACACCCTCGCCGGTCTGGTCCAGCGCGTAGACGGCGGTGGGCAGGTCGGCGAGCGAGGCGTCGTTGACGCCGGAGACGACCGTCTCGGTGGCCAGCGGCTGGCTCTCGAACTTCTGGATGGTGATGGCCTCCTCACCGGCGTCGACGCAGGCCGCGCTGCGCTCCTCGATGTCGGTGTCGTGCGTGGTGTTGGACTGCACCGCGATCCGCATGCCGCAGGCGTTGTCGGGGTCCACGCCCTGGGGGTTGCCCGCCTGGGCGAACCACTGGGTGCCCGAGGAGAAGTAGCTGACCATGTTGACCTGCTCCATGCGCTCCTCGGTGACCGTGAAGGAGGAGGAGCCCAGGTCGTAGGTGCCCGTGTCCACGCCGATGATGATGGAGTCGAAGGCGGTGGGCTCCCACGTCGCCTCCAGGCCGAGCTTGGCCATGGCGGCGTTGACGAGGTCCACGTTGAAGCCGAGGACGGTCTCGCCGTCGGGGTCCAGGTACTCGCCGGGCGGGTAGGAGGCCTCGACGCCGACCGTGACGGTCCCGGCCTCGGCGATGTCGGCGGGCACGAGCGCCGCGAGCTCCTCATCGACCTCGACGGAGGGCGCCTCGGGGGCGGCCGACTCCTCCGCGCCTCCGCCGCCGCCTTCCCCGCCGCCACAGGCGGTCAGCGCCAGGACGCCGGCGAGGGACAGGGCGCCGAGGGCGAACGGCGTGGGCAGGGACTTGTGCAGAGCCATCGCGGGGTCTCCTTCAGGGGCGCGTAACGCCTGGCGGGGGCGGGTTCGTGACCCGACCGCCCGAGCCGGAACGACATTCAGGACAATCTTCTTTTAACACTCAGAAGCCGGTGCCGTCCCATCGTGCACACCCGCGATGTTCCTGTGGTCACCGTTGTGAGAGGATTGCGTAACGGGTCATCCCCGTGAGAGGCGGCCGCGCAGCAACTCGTATAGGAGTCCGGCGAAGAACGACTCTCCCCGGCGACACCACCGGTCATGGCCGACCGGCGCCGAGGAGGGCCCCCTAGCAATCGTCACGTCTTCGCGCGCGGTCCGCACCACCGCCAGGTCCGCCCCCGTCATGGCCGACGGCGGGTGGAACACGCAAGACCTGAGGGGTTTTCAGCCGTGACCACTGTTTCGCGTTCCCAGAACCCGCGTCGTGACGACGATCCCGCCTTCGCGATGCACCGCGGCGGCAAGCTCCACGTGACCTCGTCCGTGGACGTCCGCGACCAGGAGGGACTCTCCCTCGCCTACACCCCCGGCGTCGCCCGCGTCTGCGACGCCATCGCCGAGTCCCCCGAGCTCGTCGACACCTACACCTGGAAGAGCAACCTGGTCGCCGTCGTCACCGACGGCACCGCGGTGCTGGGCCTGGGCGACATCGGCGCCGAGGCCTCCCTGCCGGTCATGGAGGGCAAGTCGCTGCTGTTCAAGCAGTTCGCCGGCGTCGACTCCGTGCCGATCGCGCTGGGCTGCACCGGGGTCGACGAGATCGTCGAGACCGTCGTGCGCATGGCGCCCTCCTTCGGCGGGATCAACCTGGAGGACATCTCCGCGCCCCGCTGCTTCGAGATCGAGCGCCAACTGCGCGAGCGCCTCGACATCCCGGTCTTCCACGACGACCAGCACGGCACCGCCATCGTCACCGTGGCCGCGCTGCGCAACGCCGCCCGGCTGACCGGGCGCACCCTGGCCGACCTGCGCGCCGTGGTCTCGGGCGCGGGCGCCGCGGGCGTGGCCGTCACCAAGATGCTCGTCGACGGCGGGATCGGCGACATCGCCGTGGCCGACTCCAAGGGCATGATCTACGACGGCCGCGAGGGCCTGACTCCCGTCAAGCGGGAGCTGGCCTCCATCAGCAACCGTGCCGGGCTGCGCGGGTCCATCGAGAGCGCGCTGGAGGGGGCCGACGTGTTCATCGGCCTGTCCGCGGGCGAGGTCCCCGAGTCCGTGGTCGCCACCATGGCCGACGACGCGATCATCTTCGCGATGGCCAACCCCAACCCGGAGGTGCACCCGGACGTCGCCCGCAGGCACGCGAGCGTGGTCGCCACCGGGCGCAGCGACTTCCCCAACCAGATCAACAACGTCCTGGCCTTCCCGGGCGTGTTCCGGGGCGCCTTCGACGCGGGGGCCACGGACATCACCGAGAACATGAAGCTGGCCGCCGCCACCGCGCTGGCCGACCTGGTGGGCGACAAGCTGTCCGCCGACTACATCATCCCCAGCCCCTTCGACGAGAGGGTGGCCCCGGCGGTCGCCGCCGCGGTCGCCGCCCAGGCCCGCGAGGACGGCGTCGTCCGCGGCTAGACGCACCGGACACGACGGGGCCCGGAGGGCGCGCCCCCGCGCCGCCCTCCGGGCCCCTCCTTGCACTGCCTACCTGCCGTCGCCGGGGTCGTCGACCGCCTCGCTCCAGGGGTCGGCGGACGGCCTCGGACGCGTCCCGCCCTCGGGGGCGGGCTCGTCCCCGGGAGTCCCGGGCTTCTCCGGGGCGGGCTCGTCCTCGGAAGTTCCGGACCGCTCCGGGGCGGTGGGCTCCTGCTTCCCCGTCTCGGGGGCGGTGGCAGCCCCCTCCCCGGCGGGAGCGGCCCCGTCGGCCCCGTCCCCGGACCCCTCCGCGCGGTCGGCGGGCGGGCCCCAGTGCCGCATGTCCCGGCGGATCACCTCGACCGTGTCGTCCAGGATGCGCCGCAGGTCGGTGGCGGCGGCCTCCCCGACGTGTCCGGCCTCGCGGACCACGTCGCGCACGCGGTCGCCGAAGTCGTGCAGCGCGCGCTCGAACTCCGGGCCCTGCGACGGGCGCTCGGAACCGCGCCTGCCGCCCCAGGCGGCGCCGAACGCGCCGAAGCCCTGCGTGAAGCGCTCCCACTCGCGGGACCACCGCGAGCCGTCCTCGCAGCCCTGACCGGACTGTTCGCGGCTCTCGCCGGACTCCTTCCCGGAGGCGTCCGCCGTCTCCTCGCCCCGACCGCTCTCCTCCGAGGCCGTGGAGTCGTCGGGCCCGGTGGAGCCGGCGGCCCCGGCGGGTTCGCCCGGGGTCTCGGGTCCGGAGCGGCGCGCGCTCCCGGAGGCGAACTTGAGCTCGTCGCGCAGCGAGCTGATCGTCGCGCGCACGTCCTGCTTGACCGCGCGGGCGATGTCGCGCACCGAGTCGGTGATCTCCCGCTCCAGGTCGTTCAGGTCGTTCTCGCGCTCGCGCAGCTCCTCGCGGCCCTTGTCGGTGAGGCTGTAGACCTTGCGTCCGCCCTCCTCGGTGTGGGTGACCAGCCCCTCCTCCTCCAACCGGGCCAGCCGGGGGTAGATCGTGCCGGGAGAGGGCGAGTACACGCCGAGGAAGCGGTCGCGGAGCAGGCTGATGATCTCGTAGCCGTGCCGCGGGTTCTCGTCCAGCAGCTTGAGCAGGTACAGCCGCAGTCTGCCGTGGCCGAAGATGGTGCTCATTCAGGCCCCCTCGGGGATCGCGGCCGGTGCCTCGGGCGCGCGCCGCAGCAGCGCGGTCCGACCGGACGCGGAGTTGGTGGTGATGGAGGCGGGGTCGACGCCGCTGCCGATCCTCCCGCTCAGGACCGTTCTGGCCGGGGCGCTGCGCCGGTCCAGCCCGAAGTCGGACTTGGCGGGCGCCGCCGCGGTGCGCAGCTCCACGGTCGCCGAGGTCTCGGAGGGCACCCGCAGGGCGATCTCGCCCGAGACCGAGGTGAGCCGGACCCGCCCCGCCGGGGCGACGCCGGTGTCGACCAGCAGCTGACCCGAGACGGTCTTGGCGCTCAGCGCGGACAGCCGTCCGCCCGCCACCGCCAGCTGGCCGCTCACGCTGTTGAACTTGAGGTTGCCGTGGGGCTCGCGCACGGCGGTGCTGCCCGAGACGGTGTTGATCTCGGTCTCTCCCGAGACGTCGTCCAGGGTGATCTCCCCGGTCGCGGTCCGCAGCTGGCTGCGGGCGCTGAGCCCGGCGGCGACGATCGGCGCGCTGGCCGTGCTGACCTCGACCGGGCAGTCCTTGGGCAGCCGCAGGTTCACGGTGGCCCTGCGGTGCTGCACGCTCTTGTAGCTGTTGAGCTGGACCGGCCGCAGCCGGTCCAGGAGCCCCTGGCCGGTGAGGTCCTCGTACTGGATGGTGAGGATGCCCGCCTCCTGCGTGACCAGGAGGGGTTCACCGACGATGTCGGTGACCTCGAAGGTGACCGGGTCGTCGGTGGGAAGGATGTTGACGTGGCCCCCGATGATCCGGACCCGCAACGCGACGATGCCGTCCAGGGTCTGGGTCATCGGCCTGTCGATGGTCCAACGTGCCATCGTGCTCGGCCCCTTTCGCTCGCTCTGTGGTCTCACGATATGTCGCGTCTGCGGCGAACTCAAGATATGTCGCGGATCGGCGGGTTGTTTCAGGGAGACCTCCGGGCGAACCCCGAGACCGCCGGGGGAGGACCCCGGGCACGCGAAGGGGCCCGGGTCGTGCTGACCCGGGCCCCTCAGGCGGTCCCTACTCGTCGTCCTCGTCGTCCAGCCGCGCCAGCCACGTGGCCAGCCGGTCGACCGGGGTCTCGAACTCGGGGTTCATGTCGGTGAACGCCCGCAGCTGCTCGGCGAGCCAGGCGAAGCTGACCTCCTCGCCGCCGCGGCGGTTCTCCAACTCCTCGATTCCGCGATCGGTGTAGTACACGTTCTTCCTTCTCCGTGCTCGCAGGCCCGCACCGGGGCCCGGGGTGCGCGGAACCGCGCCCCGGGCCCCGGCCCCTCCGAGAGCTAGTCGGCGGGCGGGAAGACCGTGTCCACCAGTGCCCGCTGCTCGGCCTCGTGGCGCTTGGCCGAACCGGCCGCGGGCGCGGAGGAGGCCGGACGCGAGATCCGGGTGAACGGGCGGTCGAGCTGCTCGGAGAAGACCAGCGCGACGAAGGGCCACGGGCCCATGTTCGCCGGCTCCTCCTGCACCCACAGGACCTCTCCCGCGTTGGGGTAGGCCTTGAGCTGCTCGCGGATCTCCTCGATCGGCAGCGGGTAGAGCCGCTCCGCCCGGATGATCGCGGTGTGCTTGTCACCGCTCTTGCGGCGCGCCGCGTCCAGGTCGTAGTAGATCTTGCCCGAGCACAGCACCACGCGCCGCACCTTGTCCGGCGCGATCGAGTCGTCCTTGATCAGCGGCTCGAAGTGGCCCGAGGTGAAGTCCGCGGCGGCCGAGGTGGCGGCCTTGAGGCGCAGCAGCGACTTGGGCGTGAACACCACCAGCGGGCGCTCCAGCGGCGACTTGGCCTGCCAGCGCAGCAGGTGGAAGTAGCTCGCCGGGGTGCTGGGGTGGGCCACCGTCATGTTCTCCTGCGCGCACTGCTGCAGGAACCGCTCGATGCGGGCGGAGGAGTGGTCCGGCCCCTGGCCCTCGTAGCCGTGCGGCAGCAGCAGGGTCACGCTGGAGCGCTGTCCCCACTTCTGCTCGCCCGCGCTGATGTACTCGTCGATGATGGTCTGCGCGCCGTTGACGAAGTCGCCGAACTGCGCCTCCCACATCACCAGGGCGTCGGGACGGGTCAGCGAGTACCCGTACTCGAAGCCCAGGGCCGCGTACTCGCTCAGCAGGGAGTCGTGCACGTGGAACCGGGTGATGCCGTCGTCGAACTGCTTGAGCGGCGTGTGGGTCTCGCCGGTCTCGCGGTCCATCAGCGTGGCGTGGCGCTGGCCGAAGGTGCCGCGGCGGCTGTCCTGGCCGATGAGCCGGACGGGGTGGCCGTCCAGCAGCAGCGACCCGAAGGCCAGCAGCTCACCGGTGGCCCAGTCGACCGCGTCGGTCTCGACCATCGTCGCGCGGCGCGAGAGCTGGGGGGCCAGCCGCGGGTGCGGCGTGAAGCCCTCGGGCAGCGACACCTGGGTGTCGATGACCCGCTTGACCGTCTCGGTGCTGATCGCCGTCTCGACGGCGGAGTGCTCCAGGCGGCCCTCGGTGAACACCTCGGGCTTGACCACGGCACCGGGCTCGATCGGCTTCTTCTCGACCTCGCGGGTCTCGGTGAAGGCCCGCTCCAGCTCCGACTGGTAGTCGCGCAGCGCTGACTCCGCCTCCTCCACCGTGATGTCGCCGCGGCCGATGAGGGCCTCGGTGAACAGCTTGCGGGTGGAGCGCTTGGCGTCGATGACGTCGTACATCAGCGGCTGGGTGAAGGCGGGGTTGTCGCCCTCGTTGTGGCCGCGGCGCCGGTAGCAGACGAGGTCGATGACGACGTCCTTGTTGAACGCCTGGCGGTAGGCGAAGGCCAGGTGCGCGACCCGGACCACGGCCTCGGGGTCGTCCCCGTTGACGTGGAAGATCGGCGCCTGCACCATCCGCGCCACGTCCGTGGCGTAGACGCTGGAGCGGCTGTCGGACGGCGAGGTGGTGAAGCCCACCTGGTTGTTCACGATGACGTGCACCGTGCCGCCGGTCCGGTAACCGCGGAGCTGCGACAGGTTCAGCGTCTCGGCGACCACGCCCTGCCCGGCGAACGCGGCGTCGCCGTGGATGAGGATCGGCAGGACGGTGAAGCCCTGCGGGCCCTTGTTGAGCACGTCCTGCTTGGCGCGGACGATGCCCTCGGCGACCGGGTCGACGGTCTCCAGGTGGGACGGGTTGGCGGCCAGCGAGATGCGGATCCTCTGGCCGTCCTGGGTCTCGAAGGTGCCCTCGGTGCCCAGGTGGTACTTGACGTCGCCCGAGCCGTGCGCGCTGCGCGGGTCGAGGTTGCCCTCGAACTCACCGAAGATCTGCCCGTAGGACTTGCCGCAGATGTTGGCCAGCACGTTCAGGCGGCCGCGGTGGGCCATGCCGATGACGGCCTCGTCCAGCTCGGCCTTGGCAGCCTTGGAGATCACGCCGTCCAGCAGCGGGATCAGCGACTCGCCGCCCTCAAGGGAGAAGCGCTTCTGGCCCACGTACTTGGTCTGCAGGAAGGTCTCGAAGGCCTCGGCGCTGTTGAGCCGGTGCAGGATGTGCAGCTGCTCGTCGCGGTCGAGCTTCTCGTGCTCGCGCTCGACGTGCGCCTGGATCCACTCCCGCTCCTCCGGGCTCTGGATGTGCATGTACTCGATACCCACCGTGCGGCAGTAGGTGTCGCGCAGCACGCCCAGAACGTCGCGCAGCTTCATGACCTGCTTGCCGCCGAAGCCCCCGGTGGGGAACTCGCGGTCCAGGTCCCACAGGGTGAGACCGTGTTCGAGCACGTCCAGGTCGGGGTGCTTGCGCTGCTCGTGGTCGAGCGGGTTGGTGTCGGCCATCAGGTGGCCGCGCACGCGGTAGGCGTGGATCAGCTCCTGGACCCGGGTGGTCTTGTCGAGCTGGGTGGCCTTGTTGACGTGGATGTCCTGCACCCAGCGCACCGGCTCGTAGGGGATGCGCAGCGAGTTGAAGATCTCGTCGTAGAAACCGTCCTCGCCCAGCAGCAGCTGGTGGATCCGGCGCAGGAACTCGCCGGACTGCGCACCCTGGATGATGCGGTGGTCGTAGGTGGAGGTCAGCGTCATGACCTTGCTGATGCCCAGCTCGGCCAGGGTGTCGGAGGAGGCGCCCTGGAACTCGGCCGGGTACTCCATCGCGCCCACGCCCAGGATGGTGCCCTGGCCCGGCATCAGGCGCGGGACCGAGTGCACGGTTCCGATGCCGCCGGGGTTGGTGAGGCTGATGGTGGTGCCCTGGAAGTCCGGCACGCCCAGCTTGTTGCCGCGGGCCTTGCGGACCAGGTCCTCGTAGCCGCTCCAGAACTCCGTGAAGTCCATCTCGTCGGACTTCTTGATGGAGGGCACGACCAGCTGCCGGGTGCCGTCGGGCTTCTGGAGGTCGATCGCCAGGCCGAAGTTCACGTGTTCGGGCTTGGCGACGCCGGGCTTGCCGTCCACCTCCGCGTAGGAGTGGTTCATCTCCGGCAGGGCCTTGAGGGCCTTGACCATGGCGTAGCCGATGAGGTGGGTGAAGGAGACCTTCCCGCCACGGCCGCGCCGGAGGTGGTTGTTGATGACGATGCGGTTGTCGAAGAGCAGCTTGACCGGCACCGCGCGCACGCTTGTGGCGGTGGGCAGGCCCAGGCTCGACTCCATGTTGGTCGCGGTCCGCGCGGGCGCGCCGCGCAGGCGCTCCTGCTTGACCTGGAGGGCCTCGTCCTTGCCCTCCTTGTCGTCCTTGCTCTTGGGCTTGGCGGACGCGGCCGGGGCCGCGGGGGTGGCCGGCTTCTTCTTGGGGGCGGAGGCCGCGGGGGCCTTCTCGCCCTGCGCCTTCGCGCCGCTCCCGCCCTTCGCGCCAGCAGTCTCCGCGGGCTTGTAGTCCGCGAAGAAGTTCCACCAGGCCTTGTCAACGGAGTTCGGGTCGTTCAAGTACTTCTGATAAAGCTCCTCGACCAACCACTCGTTGGGACCGAAATCTGTCAGGGGTTGAGACGCCTCAGACGACACGGCGGAGATCGCCCACTTCCGCAGCTCGCTTGTGAATGTGTAGGAAGACGGGTGGCTGCTGGCAAGGCGGGCTCAAGAAACGAACGCGGGAGCTGTTCCGCGCATACGGAGAAGCATCTGGCCTGGCCAGCACTCGTCGGGTACAAGGCTACTTGTACCGGCCTCCGCGCGGGGAACGCTGACCTTGTGGAAACTAGGAGATAGGTAACAATCTTTCACATCGACACTGCCACTACGTGTGAGTAACAAAGCCCAGAGTGGCGAGGGTGCCAGGTTTGCGGGGTTTTGCAGGGGTTTCGCGATGTGAACTTGCTGGCCGCGTCCGGCCATGACGGATGTGGCGTGTAACACGGTGCCCCCCGGGGAACCGGCCGGGGCGGGCCCCCGTCGGAGGGGGTGCGAGCGGCCGGGCAGGACGGCCGGGCCCCCTCCGCCGGTCTTCCCAGCGGGCGGGACGGGGCCCGGGCCCGGCCGCGAACGCCCTTTCCCTCGTGCGAGAACGCGTGTTCGCTGCTGAAACGCCGGTGACCGGTGCCGGGCGTGTGCGGATCTGTGTGCTATCCGGAGTTCTCCCACGCGGGAGGCCCCCTCGTGTCTACGATCCTCGGAACCGAGGACTTGACGGGCGGGGAGGCCATGAGGGGTCTGGGTGAACTGGAGGCGGCCATCATGGACGCGCTGTGGCGGTCCGAGGAGCCGATGTCCGTGCGCCAGGTCCGCGAGAGCATGGTCTACGACCGCGACGTGGCCTACACGACCGTCATGACGGTGGCCAACATCCTCTTCACCAAGGGTCTGCTGGACCGGGAGAAGACCGGCCGCGCCTGGACGTACTGGCCGCGCGAGTCGCACGCCGAGTACACCGCGCGGATGATGGACGAGGTCCTCAACACCGGGCCCGACCCCGGCGCCACCCTGCTGCGCTTCGTGGAGCGCTTCAGCGACGAGGAGGTGGCGCGCCTGCACCGCGTGCTGGCCCAGGCCCGGGACCGGCGCGGCGTCGCCAGCTAGCGGCCCGCCCGCCGGACGCGCCCTAGGAGCGCGTCAGGGTGCGCACGCTGCGCGAGGAGACCGCGGCCAGGGTGGCCAGCAGCGTCAGCGAGGCCACCAGCACCAGGGCCGGGGCCGGGCCGAACCGCTCGGCGAACGGGCCGATCGCGACCTGCCCGAGGGGCATCGCCACGAACGAGCCCAGCGCGTCGTAGGAGTACACCCGCGACAGCCGCTCCCTCGGCACGTTCTCCTGGACGGCGACCTCCCAGGCCACGTCGAACTGCTGCACCGCCACGCCCGCCAGGAACATCGCGGCGAACAGCACCGGCAGCGGCGACGGCCCGGTCAGGGCCAGGAAGGGCACGGCGTGCGCCGTCATCAGCGCCGCGCCGTAGACCAGCGCCCGCCGCGGCTGCCAGCGGGCCGCCAACACACCGCCCGCCAGCAGTCCGACGCTGTTGGCCGCCATGAGCAGGCCCCACGCCGTCCGGCCGAAGGTCTCGTCGGCGATGCCCGGGCCCAGCACGGCCGTGGCCGCCGACCAGCCCGCGTTGACCACCATGAACTGGAGCACGACGATCCAGACCCAGGGCCGCGACACGAACTCGCTCCACCCCTCCCGCAGGTCG
Source organism: Nocardiopsis camelliae (assembly GCF_028993595.1). Taxonomy (GTDB): domain Bacteria; phylum Actinomycetota; class Actinomycetes; order Streptosporangiales; family Streptosporangiaceae; genus Nocardiopsis; species Nocardiopsis dassonvillei. The sequence continues at coordinate 5,290,262 of NZ_CP118614.1, read as the reverse complement.
CGCAGCACGTTCGCGTCCCCGGTGTCCACGGGCCCGTCCGCCCGGGCGGCCCGCACGGACAGGAAGGCCGCCCCGGCGCAGGCGAACAGCGCCGCGTCCGCGGTGATCGCCCAGCCCGCGCCCAGCAGGCCCACCACGACGCCGCCCGCCGACATCCCCAGGAACATCCCGCCCTGGACTCCCACGCCCATCGCCGCGTTGGCCTGGCGCAGCAGCTCCCGGGGCGCGGTCTGCGGCGTCAGCGCCGCGGAGGCGGGCAGGTTCACCGCCGCGGCGGCGCCGTTGAGCAGGCTCAGCGCGATCATCAGCGGCAGCGAGGCGGTGCCCGTCAGCAGGAGCGCGCCCAGGGCCGCCTGGGAGAGCGCGGCCAGGGCGCACCCGCCCTGGAGCACCAGTGCGCGCGGCAGCCGGTCGGCGACGACGCCGCCGAGCAGGAGCAGCGCCACGTTCGCCACCGAGCGCGCGCCCACCACCAGCCCCACACCCGTCAGCGAGCCGGTCACGTCCAGCACGGCGAAGGCCAGCGCCACCGACGCCATGCCGTTGCCCAGGGCCATGAGGGTCCGGCCCAGGGCCAGCCCGCGAAAGGCCGGGTGCCCCAGCGGGGCCGTCAGCCCCGCGCCTCCGCCTCCGCTGCGCGCCATGGTCCCCCGCCCCCGCTCGTCCGGACGCGGCGACGATCCCGCCCCGGCCGCGGGGTGTCAACGGGTTTTCGCGCGGAGCCCGGGCGCCCGGCTAACCCAGCACCCAGCTGCGGCCCTCGGCGGCCAGCTTCTCCACCAGGGTGGCGCTGTCGTGCTCCTTGGCGAACAGGTGCTCGGGGCGGGTGATGGGCACGATCCACAGCCACCGCACGGGGTCGCCCTGGAAGGACAGCCCTGCGGTGTCCGGCGGCCGGTGCTCGGGGCGGGTGACCAGGGCGGTGGGGTCCTCCAGGAGCAGCACCGCTCCCGCGCCGCCGCGCATGGCCCGGTCCTCGGGGTTGTCCAGCCACTTGACGGTGTGCCCGGTGCCGAACCAGGTCACCGCCCGCCAGGGGAAGGCCCCGATCCACCGGAAGACGCGGGCGGCGTGGTGCGCGGGCAGCGTCGTGGCCAGGGCCAGCTCCACCCGGGCGTGCTGGGAGGTGTTGGCCATGTAGCGGTCCAGGGTGGGCATGCGCTGGCCGCACATCCCGACCGTGGACAGCACCGTGTACGGGCGGTCCGCGGTGGGCGGGCGCTCCGACACGCGCAGCAGCGGCGGGTGGCCGTCGGAGACGTCCCAGTAGTGCCCGGGCTCGCCCACGTTGCGGTTGAGGTGGCTGAGCACCGTGCGCTGCACGCTGCGCCAGGCCCCCGAGGCGCGCCGCCAGTCCCAGTAGGCCTCGGCGTGCACCACGCGCGGCCACAGCTGCCCGCGCACCGAGTCCAGCTCCCAGGCGTAGGCGCTGCGGCCGATCGCCTCGCGCGCGTACCCCGGCAGCCCGCTGTCGGCCTCCGCCCAGCCCGGGATGACGGCCAGCAGCCCCTCCTCGTCCACCAGGGCGACCCCGTCGCCCTCCTCGAACCACACGGCGCGCAGGCGGTCGGGGTCGAAGCGGGGACGGCCCTGCGGGTGCTTGGTGTAGGCCTCGGGCATGAGCGGGGCCCGGCCCTCGTAGAGCCCGCCGGACTCGCTCGTGCGCGGCGCGATCTCGTGGTTGGCCAGCCACACCGGGACGCGGATGCGCCCGCGCGCGTCCAGCAGGTAGGCGGCCGTGGTGTGGGAGTCACACTCGACGACGACGCGTCGGCTCTGGTACGGGCTGATCTCGTCGAGCAGGACGTCGATCCCTGTCACCGGCCCTCCCACACACCGATCCCCGGTCGTCGTAGCCGGACGGACCCGTCAGGACCGTCCGCGCAGTGCGTAGAATCGACGGTAGTGCCCTGACAGGCGGAGCTGCACCGCGGCGGCGTATAAGTCGTATAACGACACGTTCCGCCGCCGTCCGCGCCCGGGCGCCAGACCACCGACTCCACTTCCTACGGACTGTCTATGCCCGCCGAGCTCACCTTTGTCGCACCCCGTCGTGCCAAACCTCCCCGGCACCTGGCCGACCTCAGCCCCGACGAGCGGGCCGAGGTCGTCCGTGAGCTGGGCGAGAAGCCCTTCCGGGCCAAGCAGCTCGCCCAGCACTACTTCGGCTCCCTGGTGTCGGACACCTCGGCCATGACCGATCTGCCCGCCTCCTCCCGGGAGCGGCTCGGCGAGGCGCTGCTGCCCACCCTGCTCACGCCCGTGCGCCACATCACCTGCGACAACGGCATGACTCGCAAGACCCTGTGGAAGGCGTTCGACGGGGTGCTGTTCGAGTCGGTGCTCATGCGCTATCCGGATCGCGTCACCCTGTGCATCTCCTCCCAGGCCGGGTGCGGCATGAACTGCCCGTTCTGCGCCACCGGCCAGGCGGGCCTGACCCGCAACCTCTCCACCGGGGAGATCGTCGACCAGGTGGTCGCCAGCGCCCGCGACCTGGCCAACGGCGAGGTCGCCGGCGGCCCGGGCCGCATCAGCAACATCGTGTTCATGGGCATGGGCGAGCCCATGGCCAACTACAAGCGTGTGCTCCAGACGGTGCGCCGCATCACCGACCCCGTCCCCCACGGCCTGGGCATCTCCCAACGGGGGGTCACCGTGTCCACGGTCGGCCTGGTGCCCGCGATCAACAAGCTCATCGACGAGAGGATGCAGGTCCGCCTCGCGATCTCCCTGCACGCCCCCGACGACGAGCTGCGCGACGAGCTGGTGCCCATCAACACCCGCTGGAAGGTCGCCGAGGTCCTGGACGCCGCCTGGCGCTACGCGGGCACCACCGGCCGCAGGGTCTCCATCGAGTACGCGCTCATCAAGGACATCAACGACCAGGCCTGGCGGGCCGACCTGCTGGGCAAGCTCCTCAAGGGCCACCTGGTGCACGTCAACCTCATCCCGCTCAACCCCACCCCGGGGTCCAAGTGGACGGCCTCGCGCCCCGAGGACGAGCGCGAGTTCGTGCGGCGGCTGGAGTCGCACGGGGTGTCGGTCACCGTCCGCGACACCCGCGGACAGGAGATCGACGGCGCGTGCGGGCAGCTCGCGGCGGCCGAGAACTGACCGGCCCGCCCGCGGGGCCCGGGAGCACGGGGTGATCGAGACGGCGCTGGCCTTCGTGGTCGCCCTCGTCTCCGGGCTCGTCCCGGTCATCAACATCGAGGTCTACCTGGTGGGCGCCGTCATCGCGATGGAGGACGGCGCCCTGGTCGCCATGGCGGTGGCGGCCGGGGTCGGACAGACCCTGGGAAAGCTGCCCTACTACTACGCCGGGCGCGGGTCGCTCTCCGCGCCGTGGATCCGCCGCAGGAGCGCCACGCCCGGCAAGTGGGCCGCACGCGCCGAGGGCTGGCGGCGCAGGGCCGAGGAGCGGCCCGCCTGGGGCGCGGGCCTGGTGGCGGTGAGCTCCCTCGCCAGCGTTCCGCCGTTCATGGTGGTGTCGGTGCTGGCCGGGGTGGTGCGGATGAACGTCGTGCTGTTCGCCCTGATCACCTTCGTCACCCGCACCGCGCGCTTCCTGGTCGTGGTGTTCGCGCCCGCCTGGGGACTGTCCCACCTGCCCTGAGCGCGGCCCGCCCCTGACGCGGGTCTGGTGCTGCCGAACCGGTCCCCGGCTCGGCGGCGCCCCGGACCGCGTCCCCGTCAGACGCCGACCAGGTCCCGGCGGCGAAAGCCCGCCAGGGCGACCGCGTTGGCCGCGAGCGCCGCCCCCAGCGCGACGGCCACCGGGACGGCGTCGAACTCGTCGGCCGGCAGTTGCGGCAGCAGCCCGAACGCGCTCAGGTCCAGCAGCCGGTCGTCCAGGCCCAGCATCGGTCCGAGCAGCGAGACCAGGAGGCTGTACCCCAGCCACGCCCACACCAGCGGGGTCAGGCGCGGGGCCGTTCCCACCAGCAGCGCGGTCAGCGCGGCGAACAGCAGGGCCACCGGCAGTCCGGCCAGGGCGGCCCCGGTCATCGTCCAGGTCCAGGAGGGGTCCTCCAGGGCCGCGGACGCGCTCAGGCCCATGCCGACGCCGCCCGCCACCACGATCACCGCCGAGGACAGCACGCTGACCAGCAGGGCGCCGCCGAACCAGCGCACCCTGCCGACGGCCGCGGACAGGGTCAGCTCGGCGCGCCCGGAGGTCTCCTCGCCCCGCGCCCGCAGCACGGACATGACGGCGTAGGCCGACGCGGCCATCAGCACGTAACCGCTCATGGTGCCGAGGAAGCCCCCGGTGACGTCGTCGGCGGAGCTGCCGAGGACGGCCAGCAGGTCGGGGTTCTCCTCCAGCATCCCCTCCACCTCCGTGGCCAGCGAGCCGAACGCGAGGGCGAAGAGGAAGACCGCGACCGTCCAGGCGAGGACCGCCCCGCGCTGCTGGTGCAGGTGCAGCGCGAACACGCCGTTGAGCAGCCCGCCCGCACCGGCCGGACCGGGCCGGGAGGGAACCAGGCCCGCGCCGAGGTCGCGCCGGTCCGCCAGGGCGTAGGCCAGTGCGAAGAGCACCGCCACCAGGACCGCGTACAGCGCCAGCGGCCACCAGCGCAGGTCGTCGAACACGCGTGTCTGCTGGACCCAGGCGAACGGCGACAGCCACGACAGCGCGTTGCCGCCTTCCCCTGCCATGTCGCCGACGACCCGGGACGGGAACAGCACGCCGGTGACCAGGAAGGCCAGGCCCGCGGCGGCGCGCCCGTGCTCGGTGACCTGCGCGCACACGGCGGCGACGGCGCCGAAGGAGATCCCGGCCAGGGCCAGCCCCAGCCCGTAGGCCGCGGAGCCGGCGACCGCCAGGCCGTTGCCCGCCATGGCCAGCGCGGTCAGTCCGCCGATGAGCAGGTTGACGACCGAGACGGTCGCCAGCGCGGCGGTCATCTGGGCGCTCGTGCCCAGGACGCTGGCGCGCAGCAGTTCGGCGCGGCCGCTCTCCTCCTCGGCGCGGGTGTGCCGGACCACGTGCAGGACGCTCATGACCGCCAGGGCGATGAGCACGCTCATGGTCAGCTCGTTGACCACCATCGGGCCGAGCTGGTAGTCGTCCAGCCCGTACCCGGGGCCGCCGAAGACGACGCCGGTCGGGGTGTCCATGAGCGCCGCCCGGGCCTGGCGCTGGGCGTCGGTGGAGAACATGTCGTCGAGTGTCGGAACGGTCGCGACGACGGTGCCGACCAGGGCCAGGGTCCAGACGGTCAGCCGGATGCGGTCGCGGCGCAGGACGAACCGGACGAGGGTGCCGGTGCCGGTGAACGCGTTCATGCCCCGGTCCCCCCGTCGCCGTCGGCCCCGTACGCCGCGAGCTCGTCGCCGTAGTGGCGCAGGAACAGCTCCTCCAGGGAGGGCGGGTTGCTCACCAGGGAGCGGATGCCGAGGCCGGTGAGCGTGCCCATGACGGCGCCCATGCGGGTGTTGTCCACGTCGAAGGCGACGGTGTCGCCGTCGAGCCGCAGGTTGTGCACCCCGTCGGCGCCCTCCAGGACCCGGGCGTCCCCCGTGACGGTGGCGCGCACGGCGGAGCGGGTCAGGTGGCGCAGGTCGTCCAGGGTGCCCGACTCCACCGCGCGCCCCCTGCGGATGATGGTGACGGTGTCGCACAGCTTCTCCACCTCGGAGAGGATGTGGCTGGAGAGCAGCACGGTGCGGCCCCGGGCCTTGGCCTCCAGGACGCACTCGGTGAACACGGCCTCCATGAGCGGGTCCAGGCCGGAGGTGGGTTCGTCGAGGATGAGCAGTTCGGCGTCGGAGGCCAGGGCCGCGACCAGGGCGACCTTCTGCCGGTTGCCCTTGGAGTAGGCGCGCGCCTTCTTGGTCGGGTCCAGCTCGAAGCGGGCCAGCAGCTCCCGGCGGCGTGCGGGGTCGAGCCCGCCGCGCAGCCGTCCGAGCAGGTCGATCGCCTGCCCTCCGGTCAGGTTGGGCCACAGGGTGACGTCGCCGGGCACGTAGGCCAGGCGCCGGTGCAGGGAGACGGCGTCCCGCCAGGGGTCGCCGCCGAGCAGGCCGACCGTCCCGGCGTCGGCCCTGAGCAGGCCGAGCAGGACGCGGATGGTGGTGGACTTCCCGGAGCCGTTGGGACCGAGGAAGCCCGCGACCTGGCCCGTGCGGACGGTCAGGTCCAGCTTGTCCAGGGCCTGGAAGCGGCCGAAGCGCTTGTCGACGCCGCGGACCTCGATGGCGGTTGGTGTCATGGTCGTCGTTCCCTCCGTGCGTGGTGGGGGTCGGGGACGGGGGTTCGGGGCGGTCAGCGGGGTTCCTCCGGGGGATCGCCGACGTACGCGAGGTAGGCGTCGAGGATCGTGCGCTCGGTGAGCAGGCCCTCGGTGTACAGCTCCAGGGTCGGGAGCATGTACTCCTGGGACCACTCGCGCGCGACCCGGGCGAAGTCGACCTCCCCCTCGAAGCGCTCCAACGTGAGGAACAGCAGCAGCGACCCGAGGGAGTTGGCGGCCAGGTAGCGGGCGCGCCGGGCAGGGTCCCGGCTCGGGCGGAGGGTGCCCTCGGCCTCGCCCGTGGCGAGGTAGACCTCGATGTCGGCCACCATGCGCTCGAAGAGCCCGGTCGCGAGCGGGCCGCCGGCCTGCATGGAGCGGACGACGTAGGCCAGGAGCGGGGCGTACTGCTCCATCGTCGCGAGCTGGTGGAGGAAGGTCTGCCCGTCGTGACTGCTGACCGTGTCCGTCTTGACCTCGTTCACGGCCGCGGTGACGTGGTCGTCGCAGGCCCGCCGGAGCCTGTCCTTGGAGCCGAAGTGGTGGATCACCAGCCCGGGGGAGACCCCGGCCTGTTCGGCGATCGCCCGCACGCTCACGCCGAACCCGCGCTGGCCGAAGCACGCGATCGCCGCGTCGCGGATCCTGGCGCGGGCTGTGAGGTCGGGCTCCCTCTCGGGCCGGTCCGGACGGTCGGTTGAACTCATGTTCAATACATTAAACGCATGTTCAGCCTCCTGGCAAGGGGCAGCCCCGGAACTGGCCGTACACTCGGTGCACGGCGCCCCGGGCGCCCCACGCCGACGAGGAGAGGTTCGATGGTGCAGGTCGCGGTCGCCCAGTTCGCCCCAGGTCAGGACAAGGCGCGCAACCAGCGCTCGGTGGCGGAGCTGACCGCACGCGCCGCGGCGGACGGGGCCCGTGTGGTCCTGTTCCCCGAGTACACGATGTTCACCGCGGGCCGCGTCGACCAGCGCTACGTGGCGGCGGCCGAGCCCCTGGACGGACCCTTCGTCTCCGAGGCCGCCGACACCGCCCGGCGGGAGGGCGTGCACCTGGTTCTGGGGGTCGGCGAGGCCGAGGGCGGCGCCGACGCCACCCGCTTCACCAACACGCTGGTGGCGCTGTCGCCGGAGGGCGAGCGGGTCGCGCACTACCGCAAGATCCACCTGTACGACGCCTTCGGGGCCCGGGAGTCGGACGTGCTGCGCCCCGGCCCGATCGAGGAGCCCGAGACCTTCACCGTCGACGGCGTGGTGTTCGGTCTGCAGACCTGCTACGACCTGCGCTTTCCCGAGGTGACGCGGCGCATCGCCGAGGCCGGGGCGCACGTGGTGCTGCTGGCCGCGCAGTGGGTGCCCGGCCCGCTGAAGGAGGAGCACTGGCGGACCCTGGCCCGGGCGCGCGCCATCGAGAACACCGTGTACGTGGCCGCCTCCGGGCAGGCGGCGCCCGCGGGCGCGGGCAACAGCATGGTGGTCGATCCCATGGGGACACCGCTCGCGGCCCTGGGTGAGCAGACCTTCGCGGTCGCCTCGGCCGGGGTTTCGGCCTCTCGGGTCGAGGAGGTGCGGGAGCTCAATCCGGCGCTCTCCCTGCGCCGTTTTTCGGTCTCTGTGCGGGCCGAGGACTGAGGTCCCGGATCACTACCGCCCCGCAGCTAGCCGGACAAAACTGATGAATCCCATCCTGCGAGACAGGGTCTTCCCAGGTATCATCACTTAGGGTTATGATTCCCGTGCATGGTGTGATGTAGATCGGTCCGAACCATTCCAGGTGCCCAAAGCTTCTGATTCAATAAAGAGCCGGTAACTATCGGCCCGCCAGACTGTCCTAAACCACGGGGGGAGCAAGGACATTGCGCGGAACGAGCATGATGTGCGAACCAGACACGCGGCCCGCGATCGACGTCGAGGTCTACGATCCGGACTCGCTGAGCTGGGCGCAGTGCATGGGGGATGCCTGCGTCGTCTGCCACACCAAGTGGCCCCGGCCCCGCCGGGTGCTCGGTGAGCTCCCGGACGGGAGCGCGGTGTTCGGTTGTGAGGAGTGCGCCGACCTCGTCGGCGCGGAGCCCCGGGTGGCCGCCGAGGAGCGGCTGTTCGCGGTGCGCTAGCGGTGCGCAGACGGTCGCGCTCCGGGTCCAGGGGGAGAGGCGGACCCGGAGCGCTCCCGTTGGCGCGCCCGCTTCCATTGGGGAGGAGGGGAAATGAGCGCGCCCTTCCCGGATGGTTCGTGCGTCGGCTGCCGGCGCCGACCACGCCCCGTGAGGGGCGTCCTGTGACAACGATACTCCGTGTCGTTCACCGCCGACCGACAGTGAGGCAGATCCGTCCGTTATTTTCGCGGAATCCGAGTCAACCGTTGGTGGGGAACCCCAGGTCGACGCCTCCCTCGGGCCGTTGGCCCGGGTCGCTCCAACGGGCCGTGACCGCCTTGGTGCGGGTGTAGAAGTGGACACCCTCCGTGCCGTGCGCGTGTGAGTCGCCGAACAGGGACTGCTTCCAGCCGCCGAAGGAGTAGTAGGCCATCGGCACCGGGATGGGGACGTTGATGCCCACCATGCCGACCTCGACCTCGTTCTGGAACCGTCGGGCGGCGCCCCCGTCGTTGGTGAAGACCGCCGTGCCGTTGCCGTAGGGGCTGGCGTTGACGAGCTTGACCGCCTCGTCATAGCCGCCCACGCGCACCATGCTCAGCACCGGGCCGAAGATCTCGTCCCGGTAGCACGACATCTCGGGGCCGACGTGGTCCAGCAGCGACGGTCCCAGCCAGAACCCGTCCGGGCTCCCGCCCGACACCGGGTGCACGCGGCCGTCGACCGCCAGGGTCGCGCCCTCGCGCACCCCCGACTCCAGGTAGGAGGCCACCCGGTCGCGGTGCTCCCTGGTGACCAGCGGCCCCATCTCGCTGCGCTCGTCGTCGCCGGGGCCCACGCGCAGACGCGCCACCCGCTCGCGGATCCGCTCCACCAGCTCGTCGGCCACCGAGTCCACCACGGCCACCGCGGAGATGGCCATGCACCGCTCGCCCGCCGATCCGAACCCGGCCGAGACCGCCGCGTCCGCGGCCAGGTCCAGGTCGGCGTCGGGCAGCACCACCATGTGGTTCTTGGCCCCGCCCAAGGCCTGCACGCGCTTGCCGTGCTCGGCGGCGGTCCGGTACACGTACCGTGCGATCGGGGTGGAGCCCACGAAGCTGACCGCCGCCACGTCCGGGTGCTCCAGGAGGGCGTCCACCGCCTCCTTGTCGCCGTGCACCACGTTGAACACGCCCTCGGGCAGGCCCGCCTCGGCCCACAGCCCGGCCAGCAGCACCGACGCGGAGGGGTCCTTCTCGCTGGGCTTGAGCACGAACGTGTTGCCGCAGGCCAGGGCCACCGGGAACATCCACATCGGCACCATCGCCGGGAAGTTGAAGGGCGTGATCCCGGCGACCACGCCGAGGGGCTGGAGGATCGAGTAGGCGTCCACGCCCGTGGACACGTTCTCGGAGTAGCCGCCCTTGAGCAGGTGCGGGATGCCGCAGGCGAAGTCGACGACCTCCAGGCCGCGGGCCACCTCGCTCCGGGCGTCGGAGAAGACCTTGCCGTGCTCGGCGCTGATCAGCTCCGCCAGCCGGTCGGCGTCGGCGCTGAGCAGCTCGCGGAAGCGGAACAGGACCTGCACCCGCCGGGACAGCGGGGTGTCGCGCCACCCCGGGAAGGCCTCCCGCGCAGCCGTCACCGCCGCGCCGACCTCCTGTCGTCCGGCGAGGTCGACCGCGCCGGTGACCCGCCCGGACGCCGGATCGTAGATGTCCCCCGTGCGCCGGGCCGGCCCCTCCTGGGCGGTCCCGCCGATCCAGTGGGTGACGTGCTTGCTCATGCCGTTCTCCTCCTCGTCCACAGGGGCGCGGTGGGGGCTGGTGCGCCGCGCCCCGGCGCGGTTTGCTTGATACGGGGGGTCCCCGGGGGCCGCCGACGTCGTGCTGCCCGCCTCCGCGACCGTGCGCGGCGACCCCCTCGGGCCCGGCTGGCCCCTCCTCAGACCCGGCCGACCCTTCCTCAGGCCTCGGCGTCCACCGCGCGCACCGCGTCCAGCAGCACGTCGCGGCCCTCCACGGCCTCCTCCTGCGACAGCGTCATCGGCGGCGCCATCCGCAGCACGTTGCCGTGCACGCCGCCCTTGCCCACCAGCAGTCCGCGCTCGCGGGTGGCCTCCAGCACCTTCGCAGCCAGGGGGGAGGACGGCGCGCCGGTGGCGGGGTCCGCCATCTCCACGGCGAACATCAGCCCCTTGCCGCGCACGTCGCGCACGCTCGGCAGCGAGGTCAACGCTCTGAGCCCCTCCAGGATCAGCGCGCCCTGGCGACGCGCGTTGCCCTGGAGGTCGTGCTCCAGCACGTAGTCCAGGGTCGCCCCCGCCGCCGCCATCGACACCGGGTTGCCGCCGAACGTGGCCACGCCCAGCGCGCCCAGCCGGTCCATCAGGTCGCCGCGCGCCACCACACCGCCCACGGCGAACCCGTTGCCCAGGCCCTTGGCGAAGGTCATGGCGTCGGGTACCACCCCGTGGTTGCCGATGCCGAAGAAGCTCGTGCCGGTGCGCCCCCAGCCGGTCTGCACCTCGTCGGACACGAACAGGATGCCGTGCTCGTCCAGCACCTCCTTGTAGGCGGCGTACAGGCCGTCCGGCGGCATCGCGAACCCGCCCACGCCCTGCACGGGCTCGGCGATCAGGCACGCCACGTTCGGCGCCGCGGTGTCCAGCACGTCGCGCAGGTCGGCCACGCACGCCTCGACGTACTCCCGGTCGGTCATCCCCCGGAAGGCCGGGGCCGCGTGGTCGGTGCCGTGCAGGTAGTGCACGTTCAGCGGTGACAGGGAGGAGTTCTTCCACGCCCGGTTGCCGGTCACGGCCACCGTGCCGAACGAGCGCCCGTGGTAGCTGCCGCGCATCGCCAGCACCTCGTCGCTGCCGCGCGCGTACGTGGCCAGCAGCAGGGCGGTCTCGTTGGCCTCGGTGCCGGAGTTGGTGAAGAACACCTTCGCGTCCGGGATGCCCGACAGGCGGGCGATCCTCTCCGCCAGCTCGACCTGGCTCCGGATGAGGTAGAGGGTGGAGGTGTGCACGACCCCCCTGGCGATCTGGCGCTCGACGGCCTCGCGCACCTCGTCCACGTCGTAGCCGAGCATGTTGGTCACGATGCCGGTGAAGAAGTCCAGGTAGGTGTTGCCGTCGGCGTCCGTGACACGGGCGCCCTTGCCGCCGGTGATCTCCAGCGGGGACTCGTAGTACAGGGGAAGCCAGGAGGGCATGACCGCGCGGTGGCGCGAGAGAAGTTCCGACATGCCCCCAGTCTCGCCCCGACCCCCGGCCTTGGCCAGGATCAGCATGTTGACAACATGGCGGCCGGTTTTACGACGTGTAACCTCCCGCGCGTGCCCTCCCCTCAGGTCAGGCCCGGTCGGCGCGGTACACCGTGTAAACCCGGAGGCCGGGAGCCTGACACTGCGTTCCGCGCCCGCCTCCTAGGATGGGTGCCGTGCTTCCCACCCTCGCCGAGGTCCTCCGGCTTCCCGCCCTCCAGCGCGCCCGCCCCCGGGTCGTGGCGTGCCCGGACCGGCTGGACGTGGCCGTGCGCTGGGTGCACATCGCCGAGGTCACCGACCTCGCCCACCTGCTGCGCGGCGGCGAACTGGTGCTCAGCACCGGCATCGCCATGCCCGACGACCCCGAGGCGCTGCGCCGCTACATAGACGACTTGGCCGCCGCCGGGGTCAGCGGCATCGCGGTCGAGCTGGGCCGCAAGTACCACGCCGAGCTCCCGCCCGCCTTCCTGGACGCCGCGCGCGACGCGGGCGTGCCGGTGGTCCTGCTCGACCGCGAGGCCCGTTTCGTGGAGATCACCGAGGCCGTGCACATCCGGGTGGTCAACGAACAGCTGGAGGAGCTGCGCGAGTCCGAGAAGCTGCACTCGGTCTTCACCCAGCTCTCGGTGGAGGGCGCCGACACCGGGCGCATCCTGCACGAGGTCGCCCAGCTCTCCGGCTGCCCCGTGGTCCTGGAGAACCTCACCCACCAGGTGCTGGCCTGCGACCTCAACGGCGAGGAGCCCGGAACCCTGCTCACCTCCTGGGAGAGCCGCTCGCGCGCGGCGCGCTCGGGAACGCGCACCGTCCACACGCCCGCCAACGGCTGGCTGGTCACCACGGTCGGGGCGCGCGGCCAGGACTGGGGGCGGTTGATCCTCGTGGTCGGTGCCAACCCCACCCCGCGCCAGAGCATGCTCATCGAACGCGCCGCCACCACCCTGGCGCTGGGCAGGCTGCTGGAGCGCCATCAGGAGAGCCTGGAGCGGCAGACGCACCGCACGATCATCGCGGGCATCATCGACCGGGCCTACTCCGACCCGGAGGAGGCGCTGGTGCGGGCCCGCGCCGTGGGCGTGCCGCTCAACGGCCGCGAACTGGTGGGGCTCGTGCTGCGCCTGCGTGAGACCGGGACCGGACTGGCCGCCCAGGCGCGCCTGTCCGACACCGCCGAGGGAGCCGCGCGCGCCTGCCGCGAGCTGCGCCTGCCCGCCCTGGTGGGCTCGCTCGACGACCTGCGCGTGGGCATCCTGCTGGCGCTGCCGGGCCGCCAGCGCCTGGACCCGACCCTGCACATGCTCGCCGAGCGCATCCGCACCGCCGTGGGCGGCGCCGCGGTGCTGGCCGTGGGCTCCTCCGCGGACGGCGTCCGCGAGGTGCGGCGCTCCTTCCTGGAGGCGCGCCAGGTCGGCGACGTGGCCATCCGCGAGAGCGACCAGCGCCCCTTCTACCGGCTGCCCGACCTGCACCTGCGCGGCCTGCTCCACCTGTTCCGCGACGACGAGCGGCTCCAGACCTACGTCGAGCGCGAGCTGGGGCCGCTGCTGGACCACGACGCGCGGCACGGCGGCGACCTGACCGACATGCTCCGCCACTACCTGGGCGCGGGCCGCAACAAGGCGCTCGCCGCCGGGCGGGCGCACCTGTCCCGCCCGGCGTTCTACGACCGGCTGCGGCGCATCGCCCACGTCCTGGACGCGGACCTGGACTCGGTGGAGACCTGTCTGTCCCTGCACGTGGCGCTGCTGTCGCTGGACTCGGTCCGCGACGAGCGCTGATCCGGCGCCTTGTCAGCGCGCCCCGGGCGCTCCCTCCAGCTCCATCCCCAGCAGGACCGAGGCCAGGCTCTTGCCGTGGGCGTCCAGGTACAGCGACGTGGTCACGGTGTCCTCGCCCGCGCGCGGGCACACCAGGACCAGCGCGCACACGTTGTCCATCCGGTGGACGGTGACCGGCCCGCGTACGCGCCCGCCCAGCGCGCGGGCGACCCGGTCGGGGGTCAGCTCGTCGCACAGCACCGGGTACCACTCGGGTTCGTAGGCGATGACGGCGATCGTGTTGAGGTTGCCCTTGTCCCCGGCCCGGGCGTGGGCGACGTCGCGGAGCACGGTGCTCACCGCTCCCCCTCTCCGAAGAAGTCGACCCGGGTGCGCACGGCCTCCCGGTCGACGGTGGTCGACAGCACGCCCACGACCTCGTGGACGGAGGTCCTGAGCCCGCCCCCTCCGGCGGGCCCCGACGTGTAGAGGGCGCCCACCTCCTCGACGACCGCCTCGGCGTCCGCGCGGGCGGAACCGAGGGCGGCCACCCGCAGCCGGCACTCGAAGGGCTCGTCCCGGCCGTCCCCGCCCCGGCCGTCTTCGCTCCAGCCGTGCAGCGCGTCCACACCCACGACGTCGGCGCGCAGCCGGGAGACCTTGCCACGCAGGCGCTCGCGCACCACCTCGCCCGCCAGCCGGGCCCGCGCCAGCGCGCCGGGGCCCGCGTAGGAGATCTCGCCCTCGCCCCGGAAACCCGCCCGGTACCCGACGCTGACCTTCAGCTCCCCGGGCCGGGGCAGCCCCCGGGCCCCGGTGACCAGCACCCGGTCCGGTCCGGTCTCGGCCAGCCGCACCCCGGTCATGTCGAGCACCGCGTCCGGCGTGACGTAGGCCCGGGGGTCGGTGACCTCGTAGGTGAGCTGTTCGGTGACCGTGAGCCGGTCCACCCGGCCGCCTGTCCCCGGCAGCTTGGTGACCACGGCCGAGCCGTCCCGCTCCACCTCGGCCAGGGGGTAGCCGAGGCGGGCCAGGCCGGAGACCTCCTTGCGGCCCGGGTCGGCGAAGTAGCCGCCGCTGACCTGGCCCGCGCACTCCAGCAGGTGGCCCACCAGGGTCCCGGCGGCCATCGCGTCCGCGTCGCCGGGGTCCCAGCCCAGGCGGTGGGCCAGGGGCGCGAGGAACAGTGAGGGGTCGGCCGCCCGGCCCGCGATCACCACGTCAGCCCCGCCCTCCAGCGCGGGCGTCAGGGCGTCGGCGCCGACGTAGGCGTTGGCGGAGACGATCTCGCCGTGCGCCTCCAGCGGCAGCCCGTCCTCCCAGCAGGGCGCGGACGGGTCCAGCAGGTGCAGCACGTCGTCGCCGGAGACCGCGGCGACCACGGTCGGCAGCCCCAGCTCCCGGGCCGTGGCGCGGGCCATGCGCGCCGCCGCCACGGGGGCGGCCGCCCCGGCGTTGGTGACCAGCCGGGTGCCGCGGCGGTGCAGCGGTTCGAGCAGGAGTTCCAGGCGGCGCCGCAGAGTCGGGTCGTAGCCGGGGCCCGACCCGCTGGCCTCCCGGAGCGAGGCCAGGGACACGGTGCGCTCTCCCAGGCACTCCAGCACCAGGGTGTCGAGGTCACCTCCCTCCACGAGGTCGACGGCGGGTTGGAGGCGGTCGCCGGCGAAACCGGCGCCGCACCCGATCCGGGCTCTGCTGGGCACACTGACTCCTTCGAACGGTGTGGACGGGGCGGTCAGCCGACCCAGAGCGGGACGGCCCCGCTGACGAGGGCGACCGCGAGGACGACGAGGCTGACCAGCCAGGCCCACGGCAGCAGGAAGCGGATGTGGGAGCCGATGGGCACCCCGGCCAGGCCGACCAGCAGGTAGAAGGAGCCGGTCAGCGGGCTGATCGGGAAGCCGACGGTCTCCTGGCCGATGATCGATGCCTGGGCGATGTCGACTGCGGCGACGCCGAAGCCCTCGCCCACGGCGGTCAGTACCGGCATGACGGCGAAGTAGTAGGCGTCGGGGCCGAAGAGCAGGCTCATGGGCACGCCCAGGACGCCGACGACCGCCGCCATCCCGGGGCCGAGGAACCCGGGCATGGCGCCGGTCATGGCCTGCCCCATCGCCTCGATCATGCCGCTGTTCTCCATGACGCCCAGGAACACGCCCGCGGCGAGCAGGGTGCTGGCCATGAGGATCGCCCCGGAGGCGTGGGCGTTGACGCGGTCGGTCTGGGCCTTCATCCCCGGGTAGTTGACGACGAGCGCCACGACCAGGGCCAGCATGAAGACGAGTTCGGGGGAGAGCAGCCCGAAGACCAGGGCGAGGACGGCGGCGACGGTCAGCGCGGCGTTCACCCAGTACAGGCGCGGGCGCAGCAGGTCGGCGTCGGGCTCCTGCCCGCCCGCGGCGAGCGGGTCGGTCCCGCCCGTCCCCGCGGTCCCGCCTTCCCCGGCTCTCCCGCCCGGGCGGCCGGTCGCGGTTGGCACCGGGGAGGGCACGGGACCGGCCGCCGCCAGCCGCACGCGCTCGCGGTGGCCCAGGTAGCAGGCGACGGCGACGCAGGCGGCCATGCCCGCCAGTTGGGCCGGGACCAGCGGGGCCCACAGTTCGTTGGCCGGAACGCCGAGGACGGTGGCGGCCCGGGCGGTGGGCCCGCCCCACGGGACCATGTTCATGATCCCCGCGCCCAGCCCGACCAGCGCGGCCAGGACCAGCCTGCGCATGCCCAGGGCGTCGTAGAGCGGGAGCATCGCCGGGATGGTGATGAGGAAGGTGGTCGCGCCCGCGCCGTCCAGGTGGGCGACCATCGCGAGCACCACCGTCGCGACCGCCACGGTCACCGGCGTGTTCCCGGCGAACCCGAGCACGCGGCGGATGATCGGCGCGAACAGCCCCGCGTCGCGCATCACCCCGAAGTAGAGGATGGCGAACACGAACATCGCGGTGGTGGAGGCCACGCCACCGATGCCCTCGCCGACGAAGGAGGCCACCTCGCCGGGGCCGAAGCCCAGCGCGAAGGCGGCCGCCACCGGGACGCCGACGAGCGCGACCACCGCGCCCACCCGGTTGGACAGCAGCAGCAGGAGCACCACGGCGATCGTGGCGAAACCCATGGCGGTCAGCATCTGGCACGCTCCTCGGACACCCTCACGGGGGGAAGTGACGGGGGACACATGCCGACATGGTTTCGCGGGGTTCTCCCCGTGTCCAACATCAGTTTCCTCTGGATCTATGCTCTGGAGGCATGGATCTGAGCCTGAGGCAGTTGTCCGCCTACGCCGCGGTGGCCAGGTACGGGAGTTTCACGCGCGCCTCCCGTGAACTGCGCGTCGCGCAGCCCTCGCTGAGCAGGACGGTGCTCGGGCTGGAGCGCACCCTGGGGGTACGCCTCCTGGAGCGGACCACGCGCAGGGTGGAGTGCACCCCGGAGGGGGCCGAGCTGCTGGCCGTGGCCGAACGCCTGCTGGAGGCGCACCGCTCGGAGATGAACGGGCTGGAGCGCTTCCTGCGCGGGGAGCGCGGCACCGTCGCGGTGGCGACGCTGCCCTCGGTGGCGGCCGCCCTGCTGCCCTCGGTGATCTCCCGGCTCAGGTCGCGCACGCCCGAGGCCGACGTCCACGTCCTGGACGGGATGTCGGAGGCGGCCGTGGAACGGCTTCAGGCGGGGGAGTGCGACCTGGCCCTGGTGGCCGCGGGCCGGGTGCCCGGCGAGCTGGTGTCGCGGCCGCTCCTGCGGGACCGCTACTTCGCGGTCGTGCCGGTGGGGCACCCGTTCGCGGAGCGGACCGCGCTGACCTGGGCCGACCTGGCGGGGGAGGCCTTCCTGGCCACCGGAGGCGACTCCAGCGTGCGCGCGGGGGCGGACGCCGCGTTCGAGCGCGCGGGCGTGGTGCCCGAGCGGATCGTGCGGGCGGGCAGCGTCTCGACCATCGGCGGCCTGGTGTCCGCGGGGATCGGCGTCACCGCGCTCCCGGCCCTGGTCGGGGTGCTGATGAGCTTCGCCGACCACGTGCGCGTGCCCCTGACCGACCCGGTCGTCGACCGCGGGCTGAGTGTGCTCACGCGCCGGGACCGCAGGCCGGGGCCGGTCGCGGCGGGGTTCCTCTCACTGCTGGAGGAGATGCGCGCCGAGGACCACCCGCTGCCGCGGGACGTGGCCTGGACGCACTGACGGCGCCGGAGCGGGGGGTGTGCCGACGGTGTCGCGTGCGCGATGTCGGCGGACGCACCGGCGCGATGGCGCGCCGCCACGGGCGGGACCGCGGAGCGGGGACCGGTGACGGCGGAGGCGGCGGGCGGCGCTCCCCGCACCGTCCGCCGCCTCCGCCGCACGGGTGCTACAGCTGGGCGAAGGCCTCCTCCAGGATGTCCAGGCCCTCGTGCAGCAGCTCGTCGCCGATCACCAGCGGCGGCAGCATGCGGATCACGTTGCCGTAGGTGCCCGCGCTCAGCAGGACCAGGCCGCGGGAGTGGCAGTAGGACAGGACCTCGGCCAGCGCCTCGGGGGCGGGCGTGCGGTCGGCGTCCCGGACCAGCTCGATCGCGATCATCGCGCCGCGTCCGCGCACGTCGCCGATGACCTCGTACTTGGCGGCCAGCTCGCGCAGGCGGCCCAGCATCAGCTCGCCGATCTCACGGGCGCGCTCCACCAGGCCGTCGGACTCGATCGCCGACAGGGCGGCCAGCGCGGCGGCGCACGCGGCCGGGTTGCCGCCGTAGGTGCCGCCCAGGCCGCCGCCGTGCACGGCGTCCATCAGCTCGGCGCGGCCGGTCACCGCGGCCAGCGGCAGGCCGCCCGCGATGCCCTTGGCGGTCGTGATCAGGTCCGGGACCACGCCCTCGTGCTCGCTGGCGAACATGCGGCCGGTGCGGGCGAAGCCGGTCTGCACCTCGTCGGCGACGAACACGATGCCGTTGGCGCGGCAGAACTCCACCACCGCGGGCAGGAAGCCGGGGGCGGGCTCGATGAAGCCGCCCTCGCCCTGGATCGGCTCGATCACCACGGCCGCCACGTTCTGGGCGCCGATCTGCTTGGTGATCTGGTCGATCACCATGGCCGCCGCCTCGGGTCCGCAGTTGTCCGGGCCCGTGGGCCAGCGGTACGGGTAGGCCATCGGCATCCGGTGGATCTCACCGGCGAACGGCCCGAAGCCCTGCTTGTAGGGCATGTTCTTGGCGGTCAGCCCCATGGTGAGGTTGGTGCGGCCGTGGTAGGCGTGGTCGAACACCACGACCGCCTGGCGGCCGGTCGCGCTGCGGGCGATCTTCACCGCGTTCTCGACCGCCTCGGCGCCCGAGTTGAGCAGGATCGAGCGCTTCTCGTGGTCGCCCGGCGTGATCCGGTTGAGCGCCTCGCACACGTCCACGTACGCCTCGTACGGGTTGACCATGAAGCAGGTGTGCGTGAACCGGCCGAGCTGCTCGGCGGCGCGCTCCACCACGCGGGGGTCGGCGTTGCCGACGTTGGTCACGGCGATGCCGGAGCCGAAGTCGATCAGGGCGTTGCCGTCGACGTCCTCGACGATGCCGCCGCCCGCGCGCTCGACGTAGACCGGCAGGACGCTGCCCACGCCCTGGGCGACGGCCGAACGGCGGCGCTCCTGGATCGCGCGGGACTTGGGGCCGGGGATCTCGGTGACGATCCGGCGGGACTGGGCGACCTCGGTCGCTGCCATGCGGCTGCCTCCTTCTGCGGTGGACGGGAGCGGAGAGGGGCCGGGGGTGGGCTCCCCGACCTGGGACGACACTAGGGCGCGCGGAACCGCCCCCACATGGACAAGGTGGATAATCAGGGCAGAGCCTTGCGCCAGCGCGTCAGGGTTCGCACGAAGCGGGTCCGCCGGAGCGGCGGGAGGACGGCCCGCGTCCGGTCCCGCCGACCGCGCCGAACCGCCTCGGCCGGCGGCCGAAGTGGAGGGGGAGCCGATGCCACCGACCCTGGGGGCACTGATGCGCACGCCCCGCCTGCGCCTGAACCTGCTCACCGGTCAGGAGAACCTGGACCGGCGGGTGGAGTGGGTCGCGGTCAGCGAGCTGGAGGACCCCACGCCCTACCTGGCGGGCGGCGAACTCCTGCTCACCACCGGCGTGCGCTGGGCCACCGGCGTCCCCGACCTGCGCGACTACACGCGCCGCCTGGCCGAGTGCCGCGTCACCGCGCTGGGCTTCGCGGTCGGCGTGGTCCTGGAGCGCACCCCCGAGCCGCTCCGCGAGGCCGCCGCCGAGTTCGGCCTCACGCTGCTGGAGGTGGCCCGGGAGACCCCCTTCATCGCGATCGGCAAGGAGGTGTCCCGGCTCCTGGCCAAGGAGGAGTACGAGGGGCTGAGCAGGGCCTTCGCCGCCCAGCGCGACCTCACCCGCGCCGCGCTCACCGGGGAGTCGGCGATCGTGGACCGGTTGGCCCGCGAACTCGGCGCCTGGGTGCTGCTGCTGTCCGCCGACGGCGCCGCCCGGCACGCCGCCCCCGCCGGGGCCTCCCCCCGCGCCGCCGGACTCGCCGAGGAGCTGGACCGGCTGCGCGAGGCGGGCGTGCGCGCCAGCGTCTCCCTCACCTCGGGCGGTGAACACGTCTCCGTGCAGCCCCTGGCCACCAGCCGACGGGTCCGCGGGTTCCTGGCCGTGGGCACCGGCGGGCGCCTCGGCTCGGACGAGCGCACGCTGGTCAACGCCGCGGTGTCGCTGCTCTCCCTCGAACTGGAGCGCACCGCGCACGATGCCGCGTCCCGGGTGCGCGAGGGGGTGCTCGCGGCGCTGCTCGCCGGGGCGCTGGACCCCCTCCACCCGGGGGCGGAGCGGCTGCGCGGGGTCCTTCCCGCCGAACCCGTCATCGTGGCGGCCGCCGACGGGGCCGGGCCCGCGCACCCGCCCGAGGGCGTCCTGGTCACCGAGCACGACGGCCGCGCCCTGCTGCTGGCCCCCGCCGACACCGCGACGGGGGTGCTCTGCGAGGTTCTGGAGGGGCCGGTCGGGGTGAGCGACCCGTCCCCCTACGCGGAACTGTCCGCGGCGCTGTCCCAGGCCGAGCGCGCGCTGGCCGCCGCGCGCGACGCGGGGGAGGGGCTGCTCCGCGTCGGCGACCTGCCCGGCGGGCTGCTCGGGCTGGCCGACACCCCCGCCGGCGCCCGCATGGCCGGGGACCTGCTCGCCCCGCTGCTGCGTCAGCGCACCTCGGCCGAACTGCTCGCCTCGCTGCGCGCCTACCTCGCGGCCTCGGGCCGGTGGGACGCGGCGTCGGAGGCGCTGGGGGTCCACCGGCACACGCTGCGCTACCGCATGCGGCGCATCCGCGACCTGCTGCCCGGCGACCTGGACGACCCCGACTACCGCACCGAGCTGTGGATCGCCCTGCGCGTCCGCGGAGCCGCGGACTGACCGCCCTCCCGCCCCCCGGTCCCCCTCATCCAGGCGTCGTCACCCGGAGTGAAAGTGGTGACGGGTTCCGGTGTTCGCGGGGTCCGCGAGCGGTCCGTACACCACAATGGCTTGCTGTCGGTGGGTAGTCGGCCGATGACACAGACGTGTGGGGGAGACGTTGAGGTCACTGCGGGACGACGAGGACGAGATCGTGCGCGCGGGCGTGCCGGGGGCGCCGCCGGGAGCCGCCGGCCCCCTCCCCGGGGCGCTCGGCGGCCCGTCGGGCGTCGGCACGGCCTCGCTGCGCTGGAAGCCCCCGATCGACCGTTCCGAGGTGCGCTCCCTGCTGGCCTACCTGCGCGCCTGCCTGCGCCGCGAGGCGGTGCACACCCACGTCGTCCCGGTCGGCGACCTGGGCTCCGACAGCTGCGCGTGCCTGCCCCCGGGCCCCGAGGTGCTCTTCAGCGGGGTCAGGGAGACGCTTCCGCTGCACCCGGAGTCCGTCCGCGTCCTGCGCGCGGCCCACGACCTCGGCCAGTCCGTGCGCTACGGCTACCCGCTCGTGATCCTGGGGGAGGGCGGGGACCGGGCGGCCCTGCCCCTGCTCACCGTCGACGTGCGGATCGCGGACGAGACCGCGGACGCCCCCGCCGGGGCCGGGGACACGCTGGTCCGCGCGGTCGGCCCGCCCGA
Organism: Nocardiopsis camelliae; assembly: GCF_028993595.1. Classification (GTDB taxonomy): domain Bacteria; phylum Actinomycetota; class Actinomycetes; order Streptosporangiales; family Streptosporangiaceae; genus Nocardiopsis; species Nocardiopsis dassonvillei. Next base: position 5,268,871 of record NZ_CP118614.1, on the reverse strand, counting down.
CGTCAACCCCGCGCTCCTGGAACGCCTCGGCCTCACCGACCCCGAGGACCTGTTCGAGCTGCGGACCCGGCTGCGCTCCGGCGCACCCGACCCCCTGCGGCGCCCCGCGGCCGTCGCCGACCTCGCCGCCAGGATCCGCGCCCTGCTCTCCGGCCTGGAGATCGAGCGGGTGGACGGCATCGCACCCCTGGGCACCCGGGGCGCCCCGCGCACCGGGACGGACGGAGCCCACAACGTCGCCGTGCTCTTCCGGGCCGGGCCCGGCGGGGGACGCCCCGACGCCGACGAGCGCGAACCCGTCGGCGTCGAGGGGGTCCTGGCCGACCTCGACCCCTCCGGCCGCGACGGCCTCGACCCCGAGGACGTCAGCGGGACCGCCCTGGAGACCCTGCTCGGACAGCCCTCCCGGACGGCCGGGGCCCCCGGCCCGGCGGCGTCCGGACGGCTCTTCCGCGGCCACCGCGCCGCGACCCGCCGCGGCTGCGCCGACCCCGCCGGAAACGCCGCCGAGCCCCCCGTCCCGATCTCGGCGACCGCCCTCGACCAGTCCCAGTACGCGGTCCTGTGCGCGGCCATGCGCGAGCAGCTCACCGTGGCCGCCGCCCCGCCCGGAAGCGGTGTGCACGACCTGGTCGACGCCCTCGTGCGCACCGCCGTCAGCAACGGCCAGCGCGTCCTGGTGTGCGGACGCACCGAGGCCGACGTCGACGCGGTGCGCCTGCGCGCGGACACCTCCCCCGGGCACCCCGTCGTGCGCGTGGGCGGGGACGGACGGAGCACGGCCGAGGCCGTGCTGCTCACCCGGCTCCTCACCGAGCACTCCCGGAGCCTGCCCGCGGCCCCCGCCGGTTCCGGCGGGGAGGACCCCACCGTCCACTGGACGGACCTGGCCGCGGACTGGGCGGCGGTCCGCGAGGCGTGGCGTGCCATGGACACCATGGCCTCCGGCGGCCACGCGCTCGCCCGTCTGGCGGAGGAGCGCGGCCGGGTCGTCTCCCAGGGGTGGGACCCCGACTCCCTCTTCACGCCGGAGCGGGGCGGGCCCGAGTACTGGCTGCACCGGGCCGAGCGCGCGGGCGCCGGGGGCCTGGCCGGGCTGGCGCACCGCGGCGCCGTCCGCCGCGAACTGGGGGTGGACACCGACCCCGACAGCCTCGCCCGCCTGCGCGCGGTCGCCCGCCTGGAGGGCGAGTGGCGCGCGGCCGTGGACCGGCGCACCCGCTGCGCGCCGCTGAACACGCTCACCGCCGACCTGGCCGACGCCCTCGCCCGGCACCGCAGGTCCAGCTCCGCCTGCCTGCGCGCGGTCGGCGACCCCCGGCTGTGGCGGGGCCGCGCCGCCATCGAGCACCGCCTGGAGAGCCTCAACTGGCACCGCGGCCACGGCTGGCCGGGCCTGGGCGGGCTGCTCGACACCCTGCCCGCGTGGGTGTGCCGCACCGACCAGGTCCGGGCGCTGCAACCCCGGGCGGGCCTGTTCGACCTGGCCGTCGTGGTCGGGGCCGAGCGCACCCGGCTCGCCGAGCTGCTGCCGGTGCTCTACCGCGCCAACCGCGCCGTGGTGTTCGGGGACCCCGCGCACTCGGGACCGGTGAGCGTGCTGGAACCGGACGAGGAGCGCCGCGCGCTGTCCGCCGCCGGTCTGGTCGCGGGCCAGCTGGACGACCGGGGCCTGCGCTACGGCGGCGGTTCGGCGATGCGCGCCCTGTACCGGGCCGCGCCGCCCATGCGGTGGCTGGAGGAGCACGAGGGTGCGCCGCCCCAGCTCGCCGGGGCCGCCTCGCGGCACTGCTACGGGGGAAGGCTCGCGGTGCGCACCCTCCCCGACCCCTCGGCCGGTCCCGCGTTCGAGTGGCGCGACGTCACCGGGGTCTGCGAGGCCGCGCCCGGCGCGTCCTTCGTCAACCGGGACGAGGCCTACCGGGTGGCGGTGGTGGTGGGCGAGCTCGACGACCACCTGCCCCGGGGCCGGGTGGTCGCGGTGGTCGCGCCGACCCAGCCCCAGGCGGCCCTGGTGCGCCGCCTGCTGCGCAGGCGCGTCCTGCGCCACGAGGTGCGGGTGGGCGGACCGGACCTGTTGGCGGACGACCACGATCCGGCGGACGTCACCGTCCTGACGCCGACGCTGGCCTCCGGGGCGCCCGCCGTCGCCGAGCGGCGCGTCCGCCGGATGGGCCACCTGTGGTCGTCGGTGCTCACCCGCACGCGCCAGCGGCTCGTGGTCGTGGGCGACCGCGGGTACTGGTCGGGCGACGACGGCCCGCTGGGCGAGCTGGAGGCGTCGGTGCCGGGCGGTCGCGCGGGGCGGACCGACGCGGCCGCCTCCGCGCTGGTCAGGGAGCTGCGCGGGGTGGGGGCGGAGGTGACCCTCCAGCAGACGGTCGAGGGCTGGACCGCCGACATGGTGGTCCGGTTCGGCTCCCGCCGACTGCTGCTCCTGCTCGACCGGGAGCCAGACGGCCGCTCCCTGCGCTGGCTGCTCGCCCGCGGGGAGACGCTCAACCGCACCACGGGGGACCCCGTGGTCGTGGTGCCCGCCTGGCGCTGCCTGGCCGACCCGCGCGCCCTGGTGGAGGAGATCCTCACCGCCCACTGACCCGCCGGGCGGCCCCCGCCGGGGCCGGACGCCGACCGGACCGGCGGACGGGGCGGGCGCACTACCCTGGAGCCCGATGTCCGGAAAAGCGGTGTTCACGCCGCCCCGGGCGGACGGGGGAGGAGAGGACCGGTGCCCGAGGGCCACACGCTGCACCGCCTGGCAGCGCACTTCGACAAGACCTTCGGCGGCGGCGCGGTACGCGCCAGCAGCCCGCAGGGGCGCTTCGCCGACGGCGCCGCCCGGATCGACGGCCGGGTCCTCACCGAGAGCGAGGCCCACGGCAAGCACCTCTTCCTGGGGTTCGACTCGGGGGAGTGGCTGCGGGTCCACCTGGGCCTGTACGGCGCCTGGTCCTTCGGCGACGCCGACGGCGAACGCCACCTGGGCGCGCCGCGGGCCGCCGGCGGCGCCCGCCGGGAGCTGCTCCGCGACGCCGAGGGCTTCGCCGTGCCGCCCGAACCCGTCGGGGCGGTGCGCGCCCGTCTGGTCAACTCCTCCGGCTGGGCCGACCTGCGCGGCCCCTCGGCCTGCGAGGTCGTCACCGAGGACGACAAGCGCGCCGTCCAGGACAGGCTGGGACCCGACCCCCTGCGCGACGACGCCGACCCCGAGCGCGCCTGGCGCGTGGTCAGCCGCTCCCGGACCAGCATCGCCGCGCTCCTCATGCGCCAGGACGTGGTGGCGGGCATCGGCAACATCTACCGCGCGGAGTCGCTGTTCCGGGCGGGCCTGGACCCGATGACCCCGGGCCGCGACCTCACGGCCGGGCAGTGGTCGCGGCTGTGGGACGACCTGTCGGGCCTGCTCCGCGACGGCGTGCGGGACGGCTACATCATCACCACCCTGCCCGAGCACCGACCCGACCCGGACGCGCGCCCCGTACCCCGGCCCGACAGCCTCTACGTGTGCTACCGGACCGGCGAACCCTGCCGGGTGTGCTCCTCGCCGGTCGCCTCCGCCGAACTGGCCGGACGCACCCTCTACTGGTGCCCCCGGTGTCAGGGAGTTTGATAGCTTTCGTGAGTTAAGTACCCATTTGTCGGGTTAGATGCCAAGGTCATGCAGTACAATCCCGAACCGTCTGCTTAACCGGTTCAGCATTGTGTGATCAGGGGGACGAATGGGGGGTTTGATGCGGCGTCCGACCATCATGGACATCGCCAAGGCCGCGGGGGTGTCCAAGGGGGCCGTGTCCTACGCGCTCAACGGGCGTCCGGGGGTCTCGGAGGAGACCCGAAGACGCATCCTGGCGATCGCCAGCGACCTCGGCTGGGCGCCCAGCAGCCCGGCGCGCGCACTCGCCCCCGGCGGCCGGATCGGGGCGGTCGGCCTCGTGGTCGACCGGCCCGCCCACTCCCTGGGGCTGGAACCCTTCTTCATGCAGCTGGTCTCGGGGATCGAGGCCGAGCTGGCCTCCTCCGGGGTCGACCTGTTGTTACAGGTCACCGAGGACATGGGCGCCGAGATCGCGTCCTACCGCCGCTGGTCGTCCGAACGCCGGGTGGACGGCGTGATCATGGTCGACCTGCGCGTGGGCGACCCGCGCGTCCAGGTCGTCGAGGAGCTCCCGCTGCCCGCCGTCGTCCTCGGCGGACCCGAGGGCGTGGGCTCCCTGCCGTACCTGCACACCGACGACGCCACCGCCATGCGCGAGGTCGTCCACTACCTGGCCGCCCTCGGCCACCGGCGCATCGTCCAGGTGGCGGGCCCGGAGAAGTTCGTGCACACCCGCGTACGCACCCAGGCCTTCCTGGACGCGGCGGCCCAGGCCGGACTCAGCGAGGCCCGCTGGGTGCACGCCGACTACACGGGCGAGGGGGGTACGAGGACCACGCGCAAGCTGCTGGCCGCCACCGACCGGCCGACCGCCCTGATCTACGACAACGACCTCATGGCCGTGGCCGGACTGGGCGTGGCCCACGAGATGGGCGTGGACGTGCCCTCGCAGCTGTCCATCGTGGCCTGGGACGACTCGGTGCTGTGCCGCCTGGTCCGCCCCTCGCTGACCGCCATAGTGCGCGACATCGTGTCCTACGGCCGCCAGGCCGCGCTGATGCTGGCCAAAACGATCGAGGGCAAGCCGGTGGCCAACAGCGAGACCTCGCGCGGAGAGCTGCTCCCGCGCGCCAGCACCGGCCCCCTGGGCGCGTGACCCGGCTTCCCCGACCGGCCGCCCGCGGTCGGGGGACGGACCGCGGCCGCCGGGCGCGCGCCCGGTCCGGCGTGTACACCGGGTGAGAGCCCCAGAGCCCGGTGTGGCGCGGACGCCGGGGTTCTCGGCGTGCGCCGCGGCAGTTGTTAACGATGTGAAAACAGGGGCGCGGGTTGCCTCGGTGGTCTCTGCGGCTTTGGTGTCCAAAAGGTGACCGTGAGGGTGCTACCACCCCCTCCCGAGCTGTGGAAGGCTGCGGCGCGTAACGCCCCACGCCGACAGGCCACCGAGGGAGCGAGAACGCCCGTGCGGAACCGGTTCAGCGCTGCCGAACTTACTGACATACCCGCATCTGTGCTGTTACAAGCGAATAACAGCGAAGTGTCGGGCATTGACGCCCTTCCTGTGGACGTGTTGTTGTTAACGTCACTTACCCGGTTCAGCAACGGTCTCGTGCGCTCACCACTGGGAGCGCTCCCACCCTTCCGGTCTCACGGAGGGGACTCCCCCCATAGGCCGGCCGGGTGACAAGGAGGAGTCGAGATGAGAATGCTGCGGCTTCCGGCGGCACTCGCGGCCCTGGCCCTCGCGGTCAGCGCCTGCTCGGGTGGCGGCGGGAACAGCGACGGCGGTTCGGGCCAGTACCCCAGGAACGAGACCCTGTACACCACGGGTACCGCCTGGGAGGCGCCGACCAGCTGGAACCCGATGATGCGGGGCCAGTTCGCGGTCGGCACCAACGGCCTGGTCTACGAGTCGCTCTTCCACTACGACGCGGACGCGGGAGAGTACGTCCACTGGCTCGCCGAGAGCGACGAGTGGACCTCGGAGACCGAGCACGTGATCACCCTGCGCGAGGGCGTCACGTGGAACGACGGCGAACCCTTCGTCGCCCAGGACGTGGTCACCACGCTGGAGCTCGGCCAGGTCTCCGGAGTCCCCTACAGCAACGTCTGGGACTACATCGAGAGCGTCGAGGCCACCGACGAGCGCACGGTCACCGTCACCTTCTCGGAGAGCCGTCCGCAGGAGTGGATGAACTGGGCCTACTCCAACCCCATCGTCCCGGACCACATCTGGGCCGACATGGAGGAGACCCAGATCACCGACAGCCCCAACGAGAACCCGGTCGGCACCGGCCCCTACGTCTACGAGTCGCACACCGACGACCGCATGGTCTGGGAGCGCAACGACGAGTGGTGGGCCGTCGACGCCCTCGACATGACGATGGACGCCCGCTACATCGTCGACATCGTCAACGCCTCCAACGAGGTGACGATGGGCATGCTGAACCAGGGCGAGGTCGACCTCTCCAACAACTTCCTGCCCGGCATCGACCAGGTCCTCAACAGCAACGAGACCATCACCAGCTTCTACGACGGCCCGCCGTACATGAAGAGCGCCAACACGGCGTGGCTCATCCCGAACCACACCCGTGAGCCGCTCAACGACACGGCGTTCCGCCAGGCCCTGGCCCACTCGATCAACATCACCCAGATCGTCGAGGGCCCGTACGCCAACCTGGTCCAGGCGGCCAACCCCACGGGACTGCTGCCCGAGTGGGACGCCTACATCGACCACGAGCTGGTCGAGCGGGAGGGCTTCACCTACGACGCGGACGAGTCCGTGGCCATCCTCGAAGAGGCCGGCTACATGGACGAGGACGGCGACGGCTTCGTCGAGACCCCCGACGGCGAGCCCATCGCGCTGACCCTCGCGGTCCCCTCCGGCTGGACCGACTGGATGGAGGCCGCCCGCATCATCGAGCAGAACGCCCAGGACGTCGGCATCAACATCACGGCCGAGTTCCCCGACGCGGGCCTGCTCGACGACAACCGCAACTCCGGTGAGTTCGACCTGGTCATCAACAACGCCCGGCAGCTGAGCAACTCGCCGTGGACCTACTACGACTACCTCTACCAGCTGCCCATCCAGGAGCAGCAGACCACGGTGAACTTCCACCGCTACGAGAGCGACGAGGCGTGGGCCCTCACCGAGGAGCTCGCCCGGGTCCCCGCTGACGACGTCGAGGCCGCGGCCGAGGTCACCTCGCAGCTCCAGGAGCACTTCCTGGCCGAGCTGCCGACCATCCCGCTCTGGTACAACGGCCAGTGGTCGCAGGCCAACAACAGCGCCTGGACCAACTGGCCCAGTGAGGCCGAGGGCACGCCCAACAGCCCCGCGGTGATGTGGGAGGGCTGGTACGAGCTCGGCGGGGTCGAGACCCTCGCCTCGATCGAACCGGTCGAGTAGGGGAGGGGGAGCGACCTCCCCCCGTCCACCCCGCTGACCACTCCCCGACCCCGGCCGCGGCACGGCGCGAAAGAGCCCGGCCGGGGGACGCCCCGGGAGAGCGGGCGCGGCACGGAACACCCCCCACAGGGTCCGCGCCGCGCCCCCTCCGGGGCCACTCGACTGTCCGCCGCCATCACCTGGAGGAACGTGTGTGGCGCTATATCGGTCGTAAGCTCTTCGTCTACCTGCTTACGTTCATCGTCGCGGTCACCATCAACTGGATGATTCCGCGCTTCATGCCCGGCGACCCCATCCGCAACATGCTCTCCCGGGCCTCGGTGGGCGACCCCGAGGCCCTGGCCGCCATGACCTCGTACTACGAGGAGGTCTTCGGCCTCGACAAGCCGCTGCACGAGCAGTACCTGAGCTTCTGGGCGGGCCTGTTCCAGGGGGACCTGGGCATCAGCGTGATGCTCTACCCCGAGCCGGTCACCGACGTCATCATGAGGGCGGTCCCCTACACCCTGGGACTGCTGCTCCCCGCGATCCTGCTCAGCTGGATCATCGGCAACCGCTTCGGCGCCTTCGCCGCCCGCAGCAAGGCCCTGGACAACACGGTCCTGCCGGTCGGCTACATCCTCACCGCCACGCCGTACATGTGGCTGGCCCTGCTGCTGGCCTGGAGCCTGGGCATCGTCGCCGGGATCTTCCCGACCTCGGGCGGCTACAGCTTCTCCCTGCGCCCCGAGTTCAGCTGGCTGTTCATCTCCAACCTGATCACCCACTGGTTCCTGCCGTTCCTGTCCATGTTCCTGGTGGCGCTCGGCGGCTGGGCGATCGGCATGCGCAACATGATCATCTACGAACTGGACGCGGACTACTCCAACTACCTCCAGGCCCTCGGCGCCCCGCGCAAGCTGGTCCGGCGCTACGCGTTCCGCAACGCCATGCTGCCGCAGATCACCGGCCTGGCCGTCCAGCTGGGCACGATCATCGCGGGCTCCCTGCTCACCGAGATCGTGTTCAACTACCCCGGCCTCGGCAGCCTCATCCTGGACTCCCTGCAGAACCGCGACTTCTTCCTGCTCCAGGGCGTGTTCCTGTTCGTGGTCATCGGCGTGCTGATCGCCAACTTCATCATCGACATCGTCTACGTGCTGATCGACCCGCGCACCCGGGTCCAGATGACGGGAGGCTCCTCATGACGAACGTCGCCGGAGCTCCGGGCACCGCCGAGAAGGCGGACGCCCCCGAACCGGCCGAGCGCAAGGGCTCCGAGGCCCTGTACTTCGCCCGGCGCAACCCCAAGCTGCTCATCGGCTCGGGTATCGTCCTGGCCTTCCTGCTGCTCGGGATCATCGGCCCCTTCTTCGTCAGCGACAGCCCCAACGAGTACGTCGGCCCCCAGACCCAGCCGCCCAACGGCGAGTACTGGTTCGGTACCACCACGTTCGGCCAGGACATCTGGGCCCAGTTCGTGCACGGCGTGCGCGCCACGTTCATCATCGGCCTGTTCGGCGGCGGCATCGCCTTCGTCATCGGCACGGCGGTCGGCTTCGTCGCCGGGTACAAGGGCGGGATCGTCGACGAGATCCTCAACATGATCACGAACGTGGTCCTGGTTCTGCCCGCGATGGTCGTGCTCATCGTCGCGATCGCCTACCTGGACGCGCGCGGCCTGTTCGTGCAGGGCCTGTTCATCGGCCTGACCGCCTGGCCGTGGGCGGCCCGCGCGGTCCGTTCGCAGGCGCTGTCCCTGGCCACCCGCGACTACGTGGACCTGGCCCGGCTGAGCGGTCGGCGCACCTGGAAGATCATCACCGCCGAGATCGCGCCCAACATGAGCTCGTACCTGGTGATGGCCTTCATCCTCCAGTTCGGCGGCGCGGTCCTCACCGCGGCCGGCCTGGACTTCATCGGCCTCGGCCCCTCCAACGGCGTGTCCCTCGGACTGATGCTGGAGAGCGCCGTCGCCTGGAGCGCGCTCACCCTCGGCATGTGGTGGTGGTTCATCCCGCCGGGTCTCGGCATCACCGTGATCGTGGGCTCGCTGTACATCCTCAACGTCGGGTTGGACGAGGTCTTCAACCCCAAGCTGCGGGAGCTGTGATGACCCTGCGCGTCAAGGACCTGAAGGTCTACTACCAGACCCTGCGCGGGGACGTCCACGCCCTCGACGGCGTCACGTTCGACCTCGCCGACGGGGAGATCATGGGCCTGGCCGGGGAGTCCGGCTGCGGCAAGACCACCCTGGGCAAGAGCCTGATCCGCCTGGACTCGCGGATGCGCCACGTCAGCGGCACGATCGAGCTGGACGGCAAGGACGTGCCCATCGCCGACGACCAGGCGATGGTGCCCCTGCGGTACCACGAGATCTCGCTCATCCCGCAGTACGCGATGAGCGCCCTCAACCCGACCCGCAAGATCGGGAGGATGATCAACGAGCTGCTGCGCGCTCGCGGCGTGCGGCCCGCCGACATCACCGAGGAGCTCCACCGCCGCCTGGAACTGGTCGGCCTGGACACCGACGTGCTCAACCGGTTCCCGATCGAGCTGTCCGGCGGCATGAAGCAGCGCGTCGTCATGGTCATCTCGACCCTGCTCAACCCGTCGCTGCTGATCGCAGACGAGGTCACCTCGGCCCTGGACGTGTCCACCCAGCGCTCCGTCGCGGAGTCGATGGTGGAGTTCCGCGACCGGGGCTACATCAAGAGCATGGTCTTCGTGACCCACGACATCTCGCTCGTGTACCAGATGGCGGACACGATCATGGTGATGTACGCGGGCCACATCGTGGAGAAGGCCGCCGCGGGCACCATCATCAACGAGCCCAAGCACCCCTACACCCAGATGCTCATCGGGGCGCTGCCCGAGGTCGGGTCCACCTCCACCGTGCAGGGGGGCCGCCTGGAGGGCATTCCCGGCACCCCGCCGGGGCTGCTCAACCCGCCCACCGGCTGCCGGTTCAAGGACCGCTGCCCGATGGCGTTCTCCAAGTGCTCCGAACAGCCGCCGCTGGTGGAGATCGAACCCGGCCACTGGGCCGCCTGCTGGAAGACGGGGTGAGGTAGACCGTGCTGGAACTCAGCCACGTGCACAAGGTGTACAAGGTCGGCGCGTTCGGCGGTGGCCGCCTGCGCGCCGTCCGCGACGTGAGCCTCACGGTGGGGGCGGGCGAGGTCGTCTCGCTGATCGGTGAGAGCGGCAGCGGCAAGAGCACCCTCGGCAAGATGGTGCTGGGCCTGTTCAAGCCGACCTCGGGGAGCATCACCTTCGAGGGCACCGACATCACCACCATCAGGGGCCACACCGCGCGCAAGGAGTACTACCGCCGCGTGCAGGGGGTCTTCCAGGACCCGTTCAGCTGCTTCAATCCCATCTTCAAGGCCGACCGCGTCTTCGAGATGGTCCGCACCTCCTACTTCCCGAACACCCCGGAGACGGAGTGGCGGGACAAGGTGCTGGACGCGATCGCGACGGTGCGCCTGGACCCGGGCAACGTCCTCAACAAGTACCCGCACCAGCTCAGCGGCGGCCAGTTGCAGCGCCTGCTGATCGCGCGGGCGCTGCTGCTGGACATCAAGCTGCTGGTCGCCGACGAGATCATCAGCATGCTCGACGCCTCCACGCGCATCGACGTGCTCAATTTGCTCGCCGACCTCAAGGAGCGCGGCCTGGGCATCCTGTTCGTCACCCACGACCTGTCGCTGGGCAACTACGTCAGCGACAAGTCGGTGATCCTGCGCAAGGGCGCGATCGCCGAGATGGGCCCGACGGCCAGGGTCTTCGACAACCCGCTGCACCCCTACAGCCGCCACCTGCTGTCCTGCGTGCCGCAGCTGCACCGCACCTGGGCCGAGGTGGACGCCGAACTGGCGGCCAACCCCCCCGAGGACGTCGTCCTGCCGACGGCGCCCGACGAGGACTCCGCTCCGCTGATCGAGGCCGAGGAGGGCCACTTCGTGGGGATCGACCAGGGCTGAGCCGCCCCCTTCCCCGCATCCCGGCGCCCGTCCACCCCCCGCGGGCGCCTCGGTGTTTTCCGGCCCTTCCCGCGCGCTCCCGACACCGGCTTGCGAAAGCCGCGATTCGACGCGCGGACCCGGGCGGCCGGCGGTGGTTTCCGGGTGCCCGCGCGGTCCCGGATCCCGTCGCGGGGGCCGGTTCCGGGCGCCGACGGGCCCGTCGCGGAGGGCGCTGGCGGACGCCGCCGGGCCGCTCCGCCGCCCGGCGGGCCGCACGCCGGGGCGGCCTCGGGCTGCGCCGCCCCGGAGCCGGGCGCGCTCGCGTGCGCACCCGTCCTGAGGTGCGCCGACGACGTGGCGGCGACGTCCGCCTGAACGGGGTGTGACATCCCGGCGTGCGTTCCCACGCGGCACACGTGTACCCTGGAGGGTCCGCCGGTATTCCCCGGCGGGCCGTGCGGGTTGCCACATCGGAATCCTTCGCCGGCCGACCCGTCTGTGGTACGTTCGAAGTGATTGTTAGTCGTTGAATTTCGCAGTTGGTGTCTTGCCCGCGGAGTTTGTGACCGGCGGGCGGTTTCTTCAAGGAAGTCCGGCTCGCGGCAATTCGCGGACGTGAGTCTGCGTCCGTGTACACCGAGCTGAAGGAGAGAACATGGCTCAGGGAACTGTGAAGTGGTTCAACGGCGAGAAGGGCTTCGGCTTCATCTCCCCCGACGGCGGCGGCCCCGACGCCTTCGTTCACTACAGCGCGATCCAGGGCACGGGCTTCCGTAACCTGGAGGAGAACCAGCGCGTGGAGTTCGAGGTCGTCCAGGGCACCCGTGGCCCGCAGGCCGAGAACGTCGTCGCGATCTAGCACGCGATAACTTCGCGCAACGCCCCGGAAGGCACCGCCTTCCGGGGCGTTCGCGTGTGCCGCCCCCGAGGGGGCGGCGGGGGCTCACCCCTCCAGGAGGGCCTCGGTGCGCCGACGCACCTCGGGGGTGTCCAGTCCCCGCACGGTCACCGTCGTGCGGCGGCGCAGCACGTCGTCCGCGTTCACCGCCCACTCGCGGTCGCGGGCGAAGACCACCTGCGCCCAGATGTCGGGGCCGTCGGGGTGGATGCGCTCGCCCAGACGCGGCTCCTCGCGCACCATCGCCGCGATGTCCATGGCCAGGCTCCCGTAGTGCGACGCCAGGTGGCGGGCGACCAGCGGGTCCAGCGGGGCGCCGGGCGCGCGGTCGGTGATCAGCCGCTGGGCCACCGCGTCCGGGCTGGCCAGTCCGGGCAGCGGCACCGTGCGCAGCGGGTCGACCATGTCCTCCGACAGCGGCACGGCGCTGACCTTGCGCAGCTCCTTGAGGACGGCGCGGCCGATGTGGCGGTAGGTCGTCCACTTGCCGCCCGCCACCGAGAGCATCCCGCCCCGCCCCTGGGTGACCACGGTCTCGCGCTTGGCCGCGCTGGTGCCGCCGGGTCCGCCGGGCAGCACCCGCAGCCCCGCGAAGGAGTAGTCGACGTGGGAGGCGTCCAGGTAGGGCGCGTCGATGCCCAGCGCGGCCTCGCCCAGGATCTGCTCCACGTCGGCGGGCACGACCGACACGTCGGCCGGGTCCCCGGTGTACTCCTCGTCGGTGGTGCCCAGCAGCAGCCTGCCCTCCCACGGGATCGCGAACGACACCCGGTACTTGTCCACGGGGATGGTCAGCGCGGCGCGCCAGGGCTCGGGGGTGCGCAGCACCAGGTGCGCGCCCTTGGACAGGCGGACGCTGGGCGCCGCGGAGGGGTCCTCCATGCTCCGCAGCCGGTCCACCCACGGGCCGGTCGCGTTGAGGACCAGCCGCGCGTCGATGCCGAACTCCCCGCCGTCGACGCGGTCGCGCAGGTCGGCACCGGTGACCCGGCCCCGGGTGGTGCGCAGCCCCACGACCTCGGCGTGGTTGAGCACCACCGCGCCCGCGTCCACGGCGGCGCGCACGCTCATGACGGCCATCCGGCTGTCGTTCATCTGGTGGTCGCTGTAGGCGGCCACCGACCGCAGGCCGTCGGTGCGCAGGCCCGGGGCGAGCCGCCGCGCCTGGGCGGGGGAGAGCAGACGGCCCATGCCGTCGCCGAAGGCCGACAGGGCCGAGTACAGGAACACCCCGGCGCCCATCTTCGCGGCCCCGTGCGGGCCGCCGGAGTAGATCGGGACCAGGAACGGCATGTGGTTGACCAGGTGCGGTGCCACATCCGAGGCCAGAGACCGGCGCTCGCGGTGGTTCTCGGCGACCAGGCGCACCTGCCCGCTCTGGAGGTAGCGCAGTCCGCCGTGCACCAGCTTGGAGGAGGCGCTGGAGGTGGCTCCGGCGAAGTCCCCGGAGTCGACCATGGCCACGCGCAGTCCCGCCTGGGTGGCGGTCCAGGCTACGGAGGTCCCGAGGATCCCGCCGCCGACGACCAGGAGGTCGAAGGTCCCCCGGGTGAGTTCGTCGCGTGTGCGCGAGCGCGACGAGGCGATGCGGTTCTGGCTGGCGCTGACGGTCATGGCTGTGCTCCTCGGAGGGATGGAGGGGGCCTCGCGTGCACCTGAACAGTCTCCACGTTTCAGGCGATGTATCGCCTTTATAATACGACAATGCCGAACGCTGATGAAGAAGAGGGGGCCTTCCCGCCGAGAAAACGGGTCCGGTTGCGGCCCGAAGCACAGATGAGCTTGACGGGAGTTGCCCAGGGGAGTCGGGTCAACACGTGGGGCTTCTGAGATGCGGCATTGTCGCACTTCGCCGGACGACCGCGCGGTCGGTCCGCGGGGAGGGCGCGCACGGCGAAGCCCCGGGGCGTCGCCGTGCGACGCCCCGGGGCTCGGCGGGGTCCGGGTCCGCCCCGCGGGTCCGGAAGGCGGAGCCCCGGGAGGCCCGGGGTTCGTGGGCGTGCCGGCCGGGGACGGCGGTCACACCGTCCCCGGGCCGGCGGCGCTCAGGCGCCGAACCCGGTGAGCTTCCAGATCCACGCTCCGATCACGCCGCCCAGCAGGGGGCCGACCACCGGAATCCAGGCGTATCCCCAGTCGGAGGGGCCCTTGCCGGGGATCGGCAGCACCGCGTGCGCGATGCGCGGCCCCAGGTCGCGGGCCGGGTTGATGGCGTATCCCGTCGGACCGCCCAGGGACAGGCCGATCGCCAGCACCAGCAGGCCGGTCAGCAGCGGCGCCAGGCCGTTGGTGAACAGGCCGCTCAGGTCCACGCCGCCCTCGATGGAGACGTAGCCGGAGTTCGCGCCGATGCCCAGCACGCCCAGGAGCAGCATGGCGGTGCCGACGACCTCGGTGATGAGGTTGGCCACCGGGTTGCGCACGGCCGGGGCGGTGCTGAACACGCCCAGCTTCGCGTCCGGGTCGTCGGTGACCTTCCAGTGCGGCAGGTAGACCAGGTAGACCAGGACGGCGCCGGTGAACGCGCCGCCCATCTGGGCCAGGATGTAGCCCGGGACCTGGGCCCAGCCGAACTCGCCGATGCTGGCCAGGCCGAGCGTGACCGCCGGGTTGATGTGGGCGCCGCTGGTGGCGCCGACGACGTAGACGGCCATCGCGACCGCCATGCCCCAGCCGAAGGTGACGACGATCCAGCCGCCGTTGAGGGCCTTGGAGCGTGCGAGCGAGACACCGGCGACGACACCGCCGCCGAGCAGGATCAGGATCGCCGTACCGACGAACTCTGCCAGATAGACCATGGAGACCTCCGCCCCGTCAGGGGGAACCGGGTCACGGGGGCCTCGTCCCCGCCGACCGGCGCCTGGCCGGAGGCGGGGGTTTAATAGGACGCACCCGTCACAGGAATGGGATGGAGCGGAGCGCGCACGGCGCCCCGCGGGCCGGTTCCCGGGAGCCGAAGGTGGCAGCCGGGGCTCCTGGGAACCGGTCGTTCGGTGGGGTGACGCCGCCCCCGCGCTACTGGGCGTCCTCGTGCTCGACCCAGTCCAGGGTGCGGCGCACGGCCTTGTTCCAGTTGCGGTACTCGCGCTCGCGCACGGCGGGCTCCATCTTCGGGGTCCACTCGGCGGCCTTGTGCCAGTTGGCGCGCAGCGTCTCGACGTCGGGCCAGTAGCCCACCGCCAGCCCCGCGGCGTAGGCGGCGCCCAGACAGGTGGTCTCGGCGACCATCGGGCGCACGACCTCGGTGTCGAGCACGTCGGACAGGATCTGCATGAGCAGGTTGTCGGCGGTCATACCGCCGTCCACCTTGAGCGTGGTCAGCTCCGTGGGCGCGTCGGCGTTCATCGCGTCGACGACCTCGCGGGTCTGCCACGCGGTGGCCTCCAGGACGGCGCGCGCGATGTGGCCCTTGTTGACGTAGCCGGTCAGGCCCGCCATGACGCCGCGCGCGTCGCTGCGCCAGTGCGGGGCGAACAGGCCGGAGAAGGCGGGCACGATGTAGCAGCCGCCGTTGTCCTCCACGGTGCGTGCCAGCGTCTCGATCTCGGGCGCGGTGGAGATCAGGCCCAGGTTGTCGCGCAGCCACTGCACCAGGGAGCCGGTCACCGCGATGGAGCCCTCCAGGGCGTACACGGCCGGTTCGTCGCCGAGCTTGTAGCCCAGCGTGGTGAGCAGGCCGTTCTCGGAGGTCACCGGCTCCGTGCCGGTGTTCATCACCAGGAAGGTGCCGGTGCCGTAGGTGCCCTTGACGTCGCCCGGGTCGAAGCAGGTCTGGCCGAACAGGGCGGCGTGCTGGTCGCCGAGGGAGGAGGCGACGGGGGTTCCGGCCAGGTAGCCCGTGGCCTCGCCGTAGACCTCCGACGACGAGCGGATCTCGGGCAGGACGCCCTCGGGGATGCCGATGGCCTCCAGGATCTCGGGGTCCCACTGGAGGGTGGACAGGTTCATCAGCATGGTGCGGCTGGCGTTGGTCACGTCGGTGACGTGGCGGCCGGTCAGCTTCCAGATGATCCAGGTGTCCATGGTGCCGAACAGGACCTCGTCGCGCTCGGCGCGTTCGCGCAGGCCGTCGACGTGGTCCAGCAGCCAGCGCAGCTTGGGACCGGAGAAGTAGGTGGCCAGCGGCAGACCGCACCGGTCGCGGAAGCGGTCCTGGCCCTCCTCGCCGCCCAGCTCGCGGACCAGGTCGTCGGTGCGGGTGTCCTGCCAGACGATGGCGTTGTGGACCGGCTCGCCCGTCTCGCGGTCCCAGACCAGGGTGGTCTCGCGCTGGTTGGTGATGCCGACGGCCGCGATCTGGTCGGGGGTGATGTCGTTCTTGTCCAGGGCTCCCCTGATGACCGCCTCGACGTTGGCCCAGATCTCCACGGCGTCGTGTTCGACCCAGCCGGGCTTGGGGAAGATCTGCCTGTGCTCGCGTTGGTCGACCGAGACGATACGTCCGTCGCGGTCGAAGAGGATGCAGCGGCTCGACGTGGTGCCCTGGTCGATCGCGGCGACGTACTGCTGACTCATCGGGTGCTCGCCTTCAGGGTGGGGCTCGGGACGGGGCCGGACGCACACGGTTTCGGATTAAACCCGCACGTTGTACGACATTGACGTATGAGTAGCCGTTAGTTTCATCCGTCTTTCCTTCCCATGTCAAGGCCGCGTGACGCAATCGTGTCGCGTGCGTCACGCCCTCTCGACGGCAACGCTGCCAGGCTCGGGCGGACGCCGGAAGCCGCCGCGCGGAAGGCCTTCCGCGGGCGGTGTCGGAACCGTGCCGTGATCCCTCAGTAGGGGGTGACGCCGAGTTCCCGGGAGATGGCCCGCGCCGCGTCGCGCACGTAGGAGACCTGCTCCATGTCGGGCCTGCCCCCCTCGCCGCGCAGGCGCTCGACGGCGCCGCGCACTCCGATGGCGCCGACGGTCGTGCCGCGCCGGTCGCGGATGGGGGCGGCGATGGAGACCTCGCCGTCCACGAGCTCCTCGGCCTCCCAGGCCCAGCCGTC
This sequence comes from Nocardiopsis camelliae, assembly GCF_028993595.1. Lineage (GTDB taxonomy): Bacteria > Actinomycetota > Actinomycetes > Streptosporangiales > Streptosporangiaceae > Nocardiopsis > Nocardiopsis dassonvillei. The sequence goes on along the minus strand of NZ_CP118614.1, from coordinate 5,252,028 downwards.
GTCGCGCACCTGGTCGAGCTGGCGCTCCAGCGCGGCGGGGGAGGTGACGGTGTGCCGGGTGAAGGAGGTCAGGGCCGGGGCCCCTCCGCTCTCGACCACGGCCGGGTCCTCCTCGGGTGCCGCCAGGGGGTCGAAGGCCATGAGGACCTTGCCGATGGCGGTGGCGTGCAGCGGCAGCAGGGTGCCCACGTCCAGGGTCTGCTGGGAGGCGTCGGGGCGGAACACGTGGTGGACCACGAGCACCTGGTGCTTGTGCAGCGTGCCGATCCGCACGCTCTCGCCGCTGCGCGAGGCCAGGCTGTCCGCCCAGTTCAGGGCACGGGTGCGCAGTTCGTTGCCGTCCAGGTAACGGGTGCCCAGGCTGAGCATGCCCCCGCCCAGGCGGTAGCGGCCCGACTCGGGGTCCTGCTCGACGAAGCCCACGTGCTGGAGGGTGCGCAGGATGCCGAGCGCGGTGCCCTTGGGCAGCTCCAGGGACCGGGAGATCTCCGCCAGGCTGAGCCCGCGGGCACCGGTGGCCAGGATCCGGAGAATGGCTGCCGCGCGTTCGATCGACTGGATTCTTCCCGGCATTGCGGTGCTACCACTCTCTAGTACGACAATGTCATACGCGAAATGCTACTACGCGTTGTGACGCGTGGCACGCCCGCGGCAGCCGGGCGGTCAGGCGATCGGCACAGTCTAGGTCGGCCGACCGCCGCGCCCGGCCGCCGGGGTCACAGCTCGGCGAAGGCCTCGGCCACGCCCCGGGCGGCCTCCTCGACGTCGCGGTCGGTGGTCTCCAGGTGCACCACCAGGCGCACGGCGTCGCCGATGCCCAGCCCCGCGACCCCGTGGCGGGCGAAGGCCTCGGCGTAGCGCGCCCCCTGACCGGCGGGGGCGGGCACCAGCACCATGTTGGTCCGCGCCTGTACGGCCAGCCCGGAGCGCTCGGAGATCAGCCGGGCCAGCTCCGCGGCGCGCTCGTGGTCCTCGACCACCCGCTCCCGGTGGTGGCGCAGCGCGTACAGGGCGCCGGCGGCGATGATCCCGGCCTGGCGCATCCCCGCGCCCAGCAGCTTGCGCCCGCGCCGGGCCCTGCGCACCGTGTCGGCGTCCCCGACCAGCGCCGAGCCCACCGGGGCGCCCAGGCCCTTGGAGAAGCACACCGACACCGTGTCGAACCCGTCCGCGACCTCGGCGGGGGCGGCGTCCAGTGCGGCGGCCGCGTTCCACAGCCGCGCCCCGTCCAGGTGCGCGCGCAGTCCGTGCCGGTGCGCGAACCCGGTGACCCGGCGCTGTTCGGCCAGCGGCACGACGCGGCCGGTGAAGGTGTTCTCCAGCCACACCAGGGCGGGTTCGGCCCGGTGGACGTCGCCCCGGCCGGCGATCCACGACTCCAGCACCGCGTCGGTGGGGCAGAGCCCGTCCGAGTACAGGCGCGGCAGGGCCCGGGCCAGCACCGCGGTCGCGCCCTGTTCGTCGCCGATGAGGTGGTGGTTCTCGTGCGCCCACACCTCCTCGCCGCTGCGGGTGGACACGTACAGCCCCAGCTGGTTGGCCATGTGCCCGGACGGCACGTACAGCGCGGCCTCCCTGCCCAGCAGCCCGGCGGTCTCCTCCTCCAGCTTCCGCACGGTCGGGTCCTCGCCCCACACGTCGTCGCCCACCTCGGCCTCGGCCATGGCCCTGCGCATGGCCGGGGTGGGGCGGGTGACGGTGTCGGAACGCAGGTCGATCATGGCGTCTTCCTCCTGGTGGGACGCGTGCCCCCGGGCGGGGGCGGGCCCGGGGTGGACGGGGTGTGCGCCCGACGATACTGCCCGCCGCTCAGTCGCTCCCGATCCGGTCCAGGGCACGCGAGAGCCTGGCCAGCGCCTCCAGCACGCGAGCGCTGTCCTCCTCGCCCAGCTCGGCGACCAGGGCCTTGGCCACCCGTTCGTGGTCGGGGCTGATCCGGCGCAGGGCGTCCAGGCCCTCCCCGGTGGCGGCGAGCAGCTTGGCGCGGCTGTGCGCCGGGTTCGGCCGGTACTCGGCCAGCCCCTGCTCCACCAGCAGGTCTGCGATGCGCTGCACGCTCTGCCGCGTGGTGCCGAAGCGGCGCGCGACCGCCGACACCGGCAGGGGTTCCCGGGTCACCGCGCCGAGCACCTGCCAGCGCGCGGCGGTCAGTCCGGCGGTGCGGGCCAGTTCCTCGGCCACCGACAGGAACTGCCCGTTGAGGCGGAAGACGGTGAGCGCGGTCCCGGTGAGCAGGTCGGAGTGTCTGTTCTCGGCAGGGGCCATGCTCAGGCCCCCTCCAGCAGCACGTGGTAGGCGCCGGGGTCGTGCTCGGCGTGCAGCCGGTACCACGCGTCGAGGACGCGGGGCGTGTACAGGTCCAGGGCCGCGAAGACCTCCCGGGCGAACTCCAAGGGCGCGGTGGGCCCGGCCGTGATGAGGCCGCCGTCGGAGACCGCGAGCGCGGAGCGGTAGCGGCGCATCCCGGCGTAGCCGGTGGCCAGCAGGTACTCGGGCGCGGCGCTGGTGTGGTCGCGGTAGTCCAGGAGCCCCTCCCGGGCGAGCCCGGCCGTGGCGCCGCAGATGGCCGCCACCGGCACACCGGCGTCGAGCCAGATCCCGGCCGCCGAGGCGAACGGGGAGAAGGCCTCGGGGTCCACGTCCCAGCCGTCGGCCCCCGGCAGGATCAGCATCGCGCTGGAGGAGGGCTTGAGCTGGGGCAGGGTGATGTCCGGCAGGATGGTCAGCCCGCCCGCGGTCGTGACGGGCGCGCCGGTGAGGCCGACGGTCACCACGTCGTAGCGCCCGGGGTCGCGCTGCCAGTCGCCGCCCCGGATGGTCGCGGTGGTGTGCCCGATCTCCCAGTCCGCCAGCTGGTCGTACACGGCGAGGTGGACGGTCTGCCTGGTGTCTTCGATCATGACAGCATGCTGTCAAATGGACAACATACTGTCAATGCTCGGAGGGCGGACGGGTCTGTGGTGCTCCGCGCGTCCGATGCGCCCTCGGGGGGATGGGTGCTGGTCCGCAGGCCAGGGCGGTCAGCGTGTCCACGGCCATCATGGATCAGGTGTTGCCTGTTGTGCTTTTTCGGCCGGACTACAAGTGCGTACCTCCACCGACCAAACCCGGAAAGTGACCTGATCCGTGACTACCTGCCTGTGGTTGAGCTGCAAACCCTCCTCTGCTCCAGGTCGCGCGTAACGCGTGCCTTTCACCCCCCGCCTTCTGGAGGGCGGATACGTGCGCGTTCGTACCACCCCCATCGGCCGGGGTCTGGAAGAAGTGAACAGTGGCGGCGTGGGGCGGTGGCTGAGCCGCTTATCCCGCACTTCGCGGACGTGCTCTCGACCGCGGCACTGGAGAACCGGGGCGAAGCACGCGATGCGCTCACCCCCCAGGACAATCGACGTGCGCATCGCGTGGTCCCCGGCACTGGAGAAGACCCCCTATGTCCGAGCGGGGAGCCTGGGACCTACGGCCACCCCCCACACCCCTACCCAGCACTGGTGCTTTCCGTCTGTACCCCGCCGTGTCCGGGGAGGGCAGCACCGCACACGTTCAACCACCACACGGCTGAACTTCAAACCCCCCTGGGGTCGGGGTTCAAAACCCCCATGGGCTGGCATGAGCGCGAACGCAGACCCCCGCCCCGCCACCGGCTGACGTGAACGCGATCAGACACCCCCAACCCACAAAAGCATTGAAACCGAACCCCCCAACAGCAGACGCCAGCGGAACCGCCCACCCTCACCCCCGCAGACCGAGGAAGGCGTCTCCGTGCACGCGCAACCACCACAGGGCTGGGCCTCACCCCCACCGGCTGACGCGAGCGCGGACGTCCGCCCTCACCTCACCCCACCCCCGCGGGGCTCGCGGGGTGACGACCGAACGCCTCCATGTGTCGCATGTCACCCCCGCCCCGAAAGCTGCTGGTGGATCGGGTTTCCGGTGACGCAGGTCTCGCGGTTGTAACAGAACGGAACGCCGGTGTTCACATAACCTCACAAATGGTATTACCATTCTCGGAGCCTGCCCCCAGAGCAGGTCGGAGCCGTACTCCCGTACAGCTCAGCACCACCGCACACCCACGGAAGGCTCCGTCGTGGAGAACTTCGAACCCGTCTACGGGACGGGACCCCTTCTCGGGATCGCTGCGGGAGCCATCGCCCTCCTGCTGTTCCTGATCATCCGCCTCAAGCTGCACGCGTTCGTGGCGCTCATCCTGGTCAGCGTCCTGACCGCCCTGGCCACCGGCATCCCCGTCACCGGGGTGGTGCCCACCCTCCTGGACGGCTTCGGGAGCACCCTCGCCAGCGTCGCCCTGCTCGTCGGGCTCGGCGTGATGATCGGCCGCCTGCTGGAGATCACCGGGGGCGCGGCCGTCCTGGCCGGGGCGCTGATCAAGCTCTTCGGCGAGAAGCGCGCGCCGCTCGCGCTCGGCGTCGCCTCCCTGCTCTTCGGCTTCCCGATCTTCTTCGACGTCGGCCTCATCGTCATGCTGCCGATCGTCTTCAGCGTGGCCCGCCGCGTCGGCGGTTCCGTGCTCATGTACGCGCTGCCCACCGCGGGAGCCTTCGCGGTCATGCACGCCTTCGTGCCCCCGCACCCCGGCCCGGTCACCGCAGCCGTGGAGATCGAGGCGGACATGGGCCTGGTGCTCCTGATCGGCACCATCCTGGCCATCCCCACCTGGTACCTGGCCAGCTACCTGTTCGGCCTGTGGGCCGGGAGGAAGTGGGAGCTGGCGGTCCCCGAGGACATCATGTCCGACGGCACCGTCAAGCACGAGAACCCGCCGCGCCTGGTGACCGTGCTGGCCGTCCTCCTGCTGCCGATGCTGCTGATCTTCGCCAACACGGGTGTGACCACGCTCGTCTCCACGGGCGCGGTGTCCGCCGAGGCCACGTGGGCGCAGATCCTCCAGCTGCTCGGACAGACCCCGATCGCGCTGCTCATCACCGTGCTCTTCGCGATGGTCGTGCTCAGCCCGGGCCGCTTCACCCGTCAGCGGGTGGAGGAGATCGTCGGCGGCGCGCTCGGCCCGGTCTGCGCCATCATCCTCATCACCGGCGCGGGCGGCATGTTCGGCGGCGTGCTGCGCACCAGCGGCATCGGCGACGCCCTCGCCGACAGCCTGGAGTCCACCGGCCTGCCGGTGATCGTCGCCGCCTTCGTCATCGCGCTCGCGCTGCGCGTCGCCCAGGGCTCGGCCACCGTCGCCATCACCACCGCGGCGGGTCTGATCGCCCCGGCCGTGGCGGCCACCTCGGGACTCTCCTCGATCGACCTGGCCCTGATCGTCATCGCGATCGCCTCCGGCGCCACCGCCCTGTCGCACGTCAACGACTCCGGGTTCTGGCTGGTCGGCCGTTTCCTGGGTATGGACGTCAAGACGACGCTCAAGACCTGGACGGTCATGGAGACCCTGATCGGCTTCATCGGCTTCGGGCTCGCCTTCGGACTCAGCCTGGTGCTGTGACCGCGCGGGCGGAACCCGGCCGTCCGCTCAGGACGCGGGTTCCGCCCTCCGGTCGCCCTCCAGCGCGACGGACACTTCGGTGACGATGGAGCGCATCGCGGCCTCCGCCACGTCGGGGAGGCCGTCCCGGATCGCCTGGGCCACGGCCTTGTGCAGCCGCAGCGCCTCCGGGCGCGGGTTGCGCGGCATCAGGTGGTAGGAGGTGCGTCCGACCAGGACCTCCGCCACCACCTGGGACAGGCCGACGAACATCTCGTTGCCGGACAGCTCCAGGATGCGGCGGTGGAACGTGACGTCCAACTCCAGGAAGGTCTCCAGGTCCCCGGCGCGCCCGGTGCGGACCATCTGGTCGGCGACCACCACCAGCTGGGCCCGCTCCTCGGCGTCGCCGCGCTCGGCGGCCAGGGCCGCGGCGCCCGGTTCCAGCGCGGCGCGCAGCTCGTTGAGCGAGCGCAGCTGCTCCATCCGGCCGGGCCCGGCCAGGCGCCAGCGGATGAGCTGGGGGTCGAAGACGCTCCAGTCCCGGCGCGGGCGCACGCGGATGCCGGTGCGGGGGCGGCTGACCACCAACCGCATGGACTCCAGGACGCGCACGGCCTCGCGCGCGACCGTCCGGGAGACGCCGAAGTCCTGTTCCAGGCCCTGGAGGGTGAAGGTGTGGCCGGTCCGGTACTCGCCTGCGGCGATGGCGGGTCCGAGCACCGCCAGCACGCGGTTGTGCAGTGTGCGGTGGTCCGTGGCCATCGTTCTCCTCGTGCTCCGGGGCCGTCCGGTTGGCCGCATGCGGCCGTGGGGTCACGCTGAAGCCTAGCCCGATTGATTGATATCACTATTAATGGTGACGCTTGCGGCCACGCAGGGGCACCACGACACGGAGAAACCATGCACTTTGTCTTCATGGGGGTCTCGGGCAGCGGCAAGACCACTGTCGCTGAACGTGTGGCCAAGCAGCTGGGCCTGCCCTTCGCCGAGGCCGACGACTTCCACCCCCGGGCCAACATCGACAAGATGGCGGCGGGCGTGCCGCTGACCGACGAGGACCGCTGGCCGTGGCTGCACGAGCTGGCACGGTGGATCGCCGAACACGAGGCCGCCGGCCAGTCCACGGTCATGGCCTGCTCGGCGCTCAGGCACAGCTACCGCGACGTCCTGCGCCAGGCCGCCCCGGGCGTGCGCTTCCTGCACATGCACGGCTCCGCCGAGGTGATCTGGCGGCGGATCGAGGCCCGTCAGGACCACTTCATGCCGCCCGCGCTCCTGGAGTCGCAGCTCGACACCCTCGAACGGCTGAAGGCGGACGAGCCCGGCCTCGAACTCGACGTCAGGGACGACGTGGAGGCCCTCGTCGGGCAGGCCCTGGAGTACGTGGGGCCGCTGCTGCGCCCGGCGGAGGCGCCGGTCGTCGGGGACTGAAGGGGAGCGGCGGCGGGCCACGGTCACGTCACCGTCCGGTCTCGAATTCCGTGCACGGTTGCGCGGGCGTCTTGCGTGGTTCCTCCCGGAACGCGACGCTGTTCGGCATGTCGAACTCCGTCTCGTCCCCCGTGTCCCCCGCCTCCCGGATCCTCGGCACCGCACGGTCCTCCGCGGCGGGCCTCCTCGCGGAGCGCCGCCCCGGTGCGCGTCCCCCGCGCGACGTGCGCCAGACCTTCGTCCTGATGCTGGTCGCCGTCCCCTTGTACGGCCTGCTGGCCTACCTGGCGGGCGACCGGATGCTCTCGGGCGCGCACGAGGACGCCGCCGACGGCCTGCGCGCCCTGATGGTCACCGCCGCGCTCGCGGGCGTGGCCCTGGGAGCCCTGGCCGTCCCGGTGCGCCGCGGCGGCAACGCCCTGTGGCGCACCGCCCAGGTCGGCGCCGTGGCCGGAATGGGGGTCGCCGTGGCCGGTCTGTACGCGGCCGCGCGGCTGGTGGACACGCAGCTGCTGCTGGCCGCGGTCGTGGTGGCGGTCGCCGCCATCGTCGTCAACATCGCGCTGTGGAGCACCGAGGTCCACCGCTGGTGCGGCCGGTAGGAGGTCCGGCGCCCGCGGACCGGTCCGCCGCTACGCCCCGTCCCTCGCGGGCGGGGCGGCCGGAGCCGGGGTCCCCGCCGCGCGCGTGACCGAAGGGGGAGGGGGACGACGGCGCGCCGTCGTCCCCCTCCCGCGCTACTCCTCGTCGTCCTCGCCGTCGGCGGCCGCGTGCAGCCGCGCCAGGTGGTCGCTGTCGTCCTCCCCGTGGCGGCCCAGGTAGATCTCCCTGGCCTCGTCCGCGATGTCGGCCGACTCGTCCTCGAAACCGTAGTCGGCCAAGTCGTCCAGCAGGTCCAGCGCCCGGTGCAGGGCGTCGCCGTCGTCGGGGGACTGGGCGGCCTCCTGGGGGAGGTGGGCCACGACCCTGGCGAGGACGGCGGCGCGCGCCTCGTCCACTGCGCTCTCGGATCCGGCCGCGGCGGTCAGCCGGATCCTGGTGATGGGATCCTCGTCGGCCACCAGCATCAGCTGTTCGGCCAGCCAGGAGGCCTCCTGGCCCTCGAGGAACGCGGTCAGCGCCGCGTCGTCAAGCGGTGTGGTCATTGGCAGATCATAGGCCCGCCCGGCGCCTCCGCCGACACCGGAGCCCGGGCTCCGGGGCGGGTCCGCGAGGCCGGAAAACACACCCTTTCATCCCATCATCGGATATCAGGCGGCGGGGAAAATTCTCTTTCCCGTGTTACGGGGGTGTTGCCGTGAAGTTTCACGTGATAGTGCGTTCATCTGTTCGACAACTCGTATCCGAAAATGCGCCCATGGATCACGGCACAGATGGGAAACGGTTGTATTAATACCCAGCTGTCTATCTTCACAGTCGCTCTCGGTGCGGTCTAGGGTCCACTCAATCGTTCCAGGGCCTGCCGGGCCCCGCACTGAGGTGGACCATGTTCAGGAAGCCTTTCCGAAAGCCGTTGGCCCTCCTGGCCTCCGCGGCCGCGCTCACGCTGGTGGCCACAGCGTGTGCCGAGAGTAACCGCGAGGGCGGGGGGACCGACGCGTCGGAGCCCTTCGTCTTCGCCTCCGCGGGCGACATCAAAACCCTCGACCCCTTCCTCACCAGTGACGGTGAGACCTTCCGTTACAGCAGGCAGGTCTTCGAAACCCTTCTCGAACACGAATCGGGCGGGACCGAAATCGTCGGCGGACTCGCCGAGGACTGGGAGCAGTCCGAGGACGGCACCGTCTGGACCTTCCACCTGCGCGACGGCGTCGTGTTCCACGACGGCGACGAGTTCAACGCCGAGGCGGTCTGCGCCAACTTCGACCGCTGGTACAACCTCACCGGCGGTTTCCAGAGCTCGAACAACTCCTATTACTGGCAGTCGATCTTCGGCGGCTTCGCGGAGAACGAGAGCGAGGACCTCGCCGAGTCCCGGTACGTCTCCTGCGAGGCCACCGACGAGCTGACCACGGTCATCACGATCGACGAGTACTCCTCCATCTTCCCCGGCGGCTTCAGCCTCGCCTCGTTCGGCATCATGAGCCCCACCACGCTGGAGGCCATCGCCGACGCCGAGATCACCGGCGAGGAGGGCAACTTCACCCTCCCCGAGTACACCCAGACGGCCGGAACCGTCGCGGGCACCGGACCCTTCACCGTCCAGGAGTGGGACCACGACCAGGCCGAGGTGACGCTCCAGCGCTTCGACGACTACTGGGGTGAGACCGCGGGCTTCGAGACGATGATCCTGCGCGCGATCCCCGACGAGACCGCCCGCCGCCAGGCCCTGGAGGCGGGTGACATCCACGGCTACGACCTGGTCGCCCCCGCCGACGTCGCCCCCCTGACCGAGGCCGACTTCCAGGTGCCCACCCGCGGCGTGTTCAACGTCCTGTACATGGCCTACCAGCAGGAAGCCAGCGAGGCACTCGCCGACCTGGAGGTGCGCCAGGCCCTCGCCCACGCGGTGGACCGCCAGCGCATCGTCGACACGATCCTGCCCGAGGGCGGCGAGGTCGCGACCCAGTTCCACCCCGACACCCTCGACGGCTGGTCCCCGGACGTGCAGACCTACGAGTACGACCCCGAACTGGCCCGGGAGATGCTGGCGGACGCCGGGCAGGAGGACCTGACCCTGGAGTTCTGCTACCCGACCGACGTCACCCGCCCCTACATGCCCGCGCCGCGCGACATCTTCGACGTCATCGCCGCGGACCTGGAGGCGGTCGGCGTCACCGTGGAGCCGGTCACCTACGAGTGGACCGAGTACGTCCCGCGCACCAACTCCGGTGAGTGCCCGCTGTACCTGCTCGGCTGGACCGGCGACTACAACGACGCCTACAACTTCATCGGCACCTGGTTCTCCCAGTACAACAGCGAGTTCGGCTTCCGTGACGAGGACCTGTTCGACGCCATGGAGGAGGCGAGCACCAACCCGAACGAGGAGGAGCGCGTCGCCGCCTACCAGGACCTGAACAACCAGATCATGGACATCCTGCCGGGGCTGCCCATCTCCAGCTCCCCGCCGTCCATCGCCTTCTCCGCGAACGTCAACCCGCCCAACGTCAGCCCGCTGACCCAGGAGAACTTCTCCGAGGCCTCCTGGAAGTAGTCCCCCCTCCCGAGGGAGAGGGGAAGGGCCCGACCGGCCACCGGTCGGGCCCGCCCGCTGCCCGGGGCCGCGGTCCACGGTCCGTCCGGGGCCGCGCGCCCCGTGCCGCGACACCGCCCGGCGGGGGCGCGCCGCCCGCGCGCCGCCCGGGCCCCTCGTCCGAACCACCCGCTCGAACTCCCGCCGCGATCCGGCGGGGACGCTTCGCGTCCACAGTTCCCACCACTGGCGAAAGGCGGCGAAAGTGCTGCGATTCATCGTCAGGCGTCTCCTCCAGCTGATCCCGACACTGGGCGGCCTGTCGATCCTGCTGTTCGTCTGGCTGCAACGGCTGCCGGGCGGACCGGAGTACGCCCTCCTACCCGACGACGCGACGGCCGAACAGCGCGCCGCGCTGCGTCGCTCCCTCGGCCTGGACGAACCGGTCACGGTTCAGTACCTGGCCTTCCTGCGCCGTATCCTCCAGGGCGACCTCGGAACCTCGCTCTCCACCGGACGGCCGGTCACCGAGGAGTTCCTCACCCGTTTCCCGGCCACGTTCGAACTGTCGGTCACCGCGATGCTGATCGCGGTCGTCGTCGGAGTCCCCCTCGGCTACCTCGCCGCGCGCAGACGCGGCTCCGTGCTGGACTTCGCGGCCGTGGGCGGTTCCCTCCTGGGCATCTGCACGCCGGTGTTCTTCCTCGCCTTCATCCTGAAGGTGGTCTTCGCCGAGCGGCTCGGGATGTTCCCCTCCGCCTTCCGGCTCTCGCCGGGCCTGATCCGCACCGACCTCAGCGGGTTCGTCGTCCTCGACGGCCTGCGGACCGGGGAACTCGACGTGGTGTGGGACGCCCTGCTCCACCTCGTGCTGCCCGGGGTCGCGCTGGCCTCGATCCCGCTCGCCGTGATCGTCCGGATGACCCGCGCCAGCGTGCTGGAGGTGGTCGGCGAGGACTACGTGCGCACCGCCAACGCCAAGGGGCTGCACCGCAACACCGTGCGCACCCGCCACGTGATGCGCAACGCCATGCTCCCCGTGGTCACCTCGGTCGGACTGCTCACCGGAAGCCTGTTCGCAGGAGCCGTGCTCACCGAGAGCGTCTTCGCCTTCCCCGGTATCGGCTCGTTCGTCTACGCCGCCACGCAGGGGCGCGACTACCCGGTCCTCACCGGGTTCATCCTGCTCATCGCGACCATGTACGTGTTCATCAACCTGTTGGTGGACATCTCCTACAGCCTCCTCGACCCGAGAGTGCGGGCCCAGTGATGCCGACGACACCGAGCCCCCACCACCGGTCCGAACCCGCGGGCGCACCGGAGCCCGAGGGCACCGCGGCCCAGCGCACGCCCCTCCTGGGACGCAAGGCGGCCAGGGTGGACCGGCTGGCCGAACTCATGGGCCAGCGCGAGGAGGGCGAACACGGCGCGGGCATCTGGCGCACCGCCTTCGAGCGCATGCGCCGCAGCCCCATGGCCATCACCGGCGCCGTGATCGTCGTGGTGTTCCTCGTCGTGGCGCTGTTCTCACCGCTCATCGCGCCCTACGACCCCGTCTCCCAGAGCTGGGGCGACGAGGTCTTCCCCAACCGCAACGTGTTCGTCGGCCCGCGCGCCGAGAACTGGCTGGGCCTGGACAACCTCGGCCGCGACCAGTTCTCCCGCATGGTGATCGGCGCCCGCCAGACCCTCCTGGTCGGCGTGGTCGCCACCCTGGTCGGCTTCGGCGTCGGCGCGCTGCTCGGCGGCGCGGCCGGGGCCGCCGCGGTCCTGGGCGGCCGTTGGGGCCGCCAGGTGGACAACGCCGTCATGCGCGTCATCGACATGATGCTGGCGCTGCCCACCCTGCTGCTCGCGGTCACCATCGCCGCCCTGGTCGGCCCCAGCCTGACCACGGTCATGTTCGCGGTCGGCGTGGCGCAGATCCCCATCTTCGCCCGCCTCCTGCGCGGCGCGATGCTCTCCCAGGGCAACCGCGAGTACGTGCTGGCCGCCCGCGCGCTGGGCGTGCGCAAGCACAAGATCGCCCTCGTGCACATCCTGCCGAACTCGCTCGGCCCGGTGATCGTGCAGTCCACGCTCACCCTGGCCACCGCCATCATCGACGCGGCGGCCCTGTCCTACCTGGGTCTGGGCAACCCGGACCCGGCCTTCCCCGAATGGGGGACCATGCTCGCCGACGCCCAGCGGTTCCTGTCCAGCGCGCCGCAGCTGGCCGTGTACCCGGCGCTGGCCATCATCGTCACCGCCCTGGGCTTCACCCTGCTGGGTGAGGCGATGCGGGAGGCGCTCGACCCCAAGCTGAGGAAGTGACATGAGTTCCAGCACGCCGCTGCTGGCGGTGGACGAGCTGTCCGTGGTGTTCGGCGGACGCGGCTCCGACGAGGTGCGGGCCGTGGACGGGGTGTCCTTCACCCTGGAGGAGGGACGGGTGACCGGCCTGGTCGGCGAGTCCGGCTGCGGCAAGAGCGTCACCTCGCTCGCCCTCATGGGCCTGCTCCCCGACCGGGGGGTGCGGGTCGGCGGCAGCGCCGTCATGCGGCTGCCCGACGGCCCGGTCGACCTGTTGGAGCTGTCGCAGAAGCGGATGCGCGACCTGCGCGGCTCCCAGCTGGCGATGATCTTCCAGGACCCGCTCAGCTCCCTCAACCCCGTGGTGCCCATCGGCCGCCAGGTCACCGAGATCCTGCGCCGCCACCGGGGGATGCGCGGTTCGGCGGCCGAGAAGGAGGCCGCCGACCTGCTGGACCGGGTGGGCATCCCCGACCCCACCCGGCGGCTGCGCGAGTACCCGCACCAGCTGTCGGGCGGCATGCGCCAGCGCGCGCTCATCGCCATGGCGGTGGCCTGCCGCCCCCGCGTGATGATCGCCGACGAGCCCACCACCGCCCTGGACGTCACCATCCAGGCGCAGATCCTGGAGCTGCTCCGGGACCTGGTCACCGAGGAGGGCACCGCCCTGCTGATGATCACGCACGACCTGGGCGTGGTCGCCGGGCTGTGCGACGACATCAACGTCCTGTACGCGGGGCGGGCGGTGGAGACCGCGCCGCGCGCGCCGCTGTTCGCCGACCCCACCCACCCCTACACGGTGGGCCTGCTGGGCTCCATCCCCCGGTTGGACGCCCCGCGCGGTGAGCGGCTCACCCCCATCCGGGGGTCGGTCAACGACAACATCGCCTGGGCGCAGGGGTGCGCGTTCGCGCCCCGCTGCGACCACTACACGATGGAGTGCCTCCAGGGGCCGCCGGAGCTCGTGGCGGTGGGCGCCGCGGCGGGCGTGGAGGAGGGCGGCCGCTCCGGGCGGGGCCCGGCGGCCGCACACGTGCACCGGTGCGTGAACCCGATCCGGGACGCGGACGCGGCCGACCGGCCCACGCTGGACGGCCCGGGCGGTCCGGACGGCGACGACGAGGAGGAGCGGGTATGAGCCTGCTGCGGATCAACGACCTCAAGGTGCACTTCCCCATCAGGAGGGGGGTGCTCTTCGACCGCACCGTCGGCCACGTGCGCGCGGTCGACGGAGTCAGCCTGGAGATCGAGAGCGGCCAGACCTACGGCCTGGTGGGCGAGTCCGGCTGCGGCAAGACCACCCTGGGCCGCGCGGTGCTGCGGCTGGTGGACGTCACCGAGGGCGAGGTGCTCTTCGGCGGACAGGACCTGGCCGGCCTGGACGAGGAGTCGATGCGCCGCCAACGCAAGAACCTCCAGATGGTGTTCCAGGACCCGCTGGGCAGCCTCAACCCCCGGCAGAACATCGGTTCCATCCTGCTGGAGGGGCTACAGACCCACGGGATCGGCGGCCCGCCGCCGGGGGAGGGCCCCTCCGGCGGCAGGGAGCGCCGCGCCCTGGTCCTGGAGGACCAGCGCAGGCGCGTGGTCGACGCCCTGGAGAGGGTGGGCCTGTCGGCCAAGGCGCTCACCCGCTACCCGCACGAGTTCTCCGGCGGCCAGCGCCAGCGCATCGGCATCGCCCGCGCGCTGGTGCTGGAGCCCGACCTCATCATCTGCGACGAGCCGGTCTCGGCGCTGGACGTGTCGATCCAGGCCCAGGTGCTCAACCTGCTGGAGAGCCTCCAGGAGGAACTGGGGCTGACCTACCTGGTCATCGCGCACGACCTGGCCGTGGTCCGCCACGTCAGCGACGTGGTCGGGGTGATGTACCTGGGCGGCCTGGTGGAGGAGGCCTCCAGCGACGACCTGTACGAGACGCCGATGCACCCGTACACGCGCTCGCTCATGTCGGCGGTGCCGGTCCCCGACCCGCAGGTGGAGGACAGCCGCGAGCGCATCCTGCTGGCGGGCGACCTGCCCTCGCCCGCCGACCCGCCCAAGGGCTGTCGCTTCCACACCCGCTGCCCGTGGCGGCAGGAGGAGCGGTGCGACACCGAGCGGCCCGAACTGCGCCCGGTCGGAGGCGCCGAGGGCGGCACCCACAGGGTGGCCTGCCACTACGCCGAGCAGATCCTCTCGGGTGAGATCCGTCCCAGGGAGGAGATGGCCGAGCGCATCGTGCACGGCACCGGTTGAGCCGACCGGCGGGGGCGGCCGTCCGGGACCCGGACGGCCGCCCTCCGTGCCGGGCCACCGTGCGGCGCGGGCACCTTCCCCGGAAGCGGCGGTCCTCTGCCCGGTCCTCGGCCCCTGGCGGCGCGGGGCCCGGCCGCCCTGGCGATTCCCGGAGACGGCACGGTTATCGTGGGACACCCGCCATCCGCCGGGACGGAGGACCCGCGCTCCCGGCGTTCTGACGGAAGGAGCCCCTTGCCACCGTTCCTCGCAGAGGCCGTGTCCGACGGCACCGAACCCCTGACCGGCTGGACCATGGTCCTGATCATGGCGATTCTGGCGGTCGCCCCGGCAATCCTGATCGCTTCGGGCTGGCTGGGCGCTCGGGGACTGATCCGCCCCAACCTGGTGTTCGGCATCCGCACCACGTACACCCTCTCCGACGACGCCTGGTACACCGTGCACGCCCTGGCCGGGAACTGGACGATCGCCTCCGGGGCGGTCATGGCGCTGTCCGTCGCCCTGACCCCCTTCTTCACGGACGACATCCGTCTCCAGGCGGCCGCCATGCTGGCGCCGGTGGGCACGGGCCTGATTCTGCTCTTCCTGGGCGTGTGGCGCGCGGAACGGATCGCGCGGGCCCGGGCCGCCCGCGACACCGACGCCCCCTGAAGGCAGTGGGGCGGGCTGTGCGATCGCTCACCCAGGGCGCGGAGCCCCAGGTGGACGGTCCCCGCGCGCGGCGGGCGGCGAAGAACACCCGCCGGAACCGGGAGAGGACGCCCCCGGGCGGGCACGATGACGACATGAGGCCTTCGCTGGACACCGTCCCCGGCACCGGGACGTTCCTGTACGACCGCGACTGCGGGTTCTGCAAGCGCTCGGTGGTCTTCGCCCGCGATCGGCTGCGCGCCCGCAGCAGCTTCGTGGCCTGGCAGGACTTCGACCTGGAATCGGCGGGGCTGACACCGGAGCAGACCGACGCCAGCGCCTGGTTCGTGTACGCGGACGGGCGCCGCTTCTCGGGCGGCGACGCCGTCGCCGAACTCCTGCTGCACGGGCGCCCGCTCACCCGGCCGCTGGGCCGCCTGGCGCGCCTGCCGCTGCTGCGCTCGCTCAACCGGTCCGCCTACCGCTGGGTGGCCGCCAACCGCCACCGCATCCCCCTCCCCGGGGGAGCCCCTTCGTGCGGTCTCGGCCCCCCTCAGCAGGGCGGGTGACCCGGCGCCCCCGTGGCCGGCGGCCGGTCAGCGGCCGCCGCCGCGCCGACCGCGCGTCCGGCCGCCCCGGCCGCCCGCGGACTCAGGCCGCGCGCAGGGCCTGGCACACCTCCAGCAGCCGTTCGCGCAGCACCGCGCCGCGCTCGGCGAACCCCCGCTGCGCCTCCATGTACTCCGCCTTGCCCTCGGCGGTCTCGATCCGCACCGGCGCGTACCCCCACTCCGCCAGGTCGTAGGGGGAGGCGCGCATGTCCAGAGTCCGGATCTCCCGCGAGAGTTCGAAGCAGTCCACCACCAGCTCCGAGGGCACCGCCGGGGCCAGCTTGTACGCCCACTTGTACAGGTCCATGTTGGCGTGCAGGCACCCCGGCTGGTCCAGCTCGTCCTGCCGCTCCCGGCTGGGCCGGAGCGTGTTGAGCGGGCGCGCGGCGTCGGTGAAGAACCGGAACGCGTCGAAGTGCGAGCACTGGATCCGGTGCGTCTCCACGACCCGGTCGGTGCCCTCCCGGCCCAGCCGCAGCGGCACCTGTCCGTGCCGCACCTCCCCGGCCCGGTACACCATCGCCCACTCGTGCAGCCCGAAGCAGCCCAGGTGGGCGGGGCGCCCGGCGACCGACGACAGCAGCCGCTCCACGAAGTCCAGCACCGGCCGCGCCGCCAGGAACGCCGCGGTGTCCAGGCCCACCGCGCCCCCGGGCAGCTCGGCGTAGAACCGCTCGTCCAGGCGGGCGCGGGCGCCCTCGCCCAGCAGCACCGTCCCCGCGCCCGGGTGCCAGCGCCTCAGCTGCGCGGGCTTGAGGTTGTAGTAGGTGAACAGGAAGTCCTCCACCGGGTGGCGCACGCCCTCCCGGCGCCGCCGCAGGTGGTCCCCGACCAGCGCGTCCACGCGGTCGCGGTGCCGCTCGGCGCGCTCGCGCCACAGCTCCTCGGGCAGGGCTGCCGGGGCCCGCGTACTCGCTTCCGTCACGGCCCCCAGGGTACGCGCGCCGCGGGATCCCCCGCCCCCGCGTCACGTCGCACGCGTTCTTGTACGCTCCGGTGATGGGCGTGCGCAACTATCTGGTCGAGGGCGTCTCCGGCACCGGCAAGTCCTCGGTCTGCGCGGAACTGCGGCGGCGCGGGCACCACGCCGTCGACGGCGACCGGGAACTGGCCTACCAGGGCGACCCGCGAACCGGTGAGCCGACGGAGGGCCTGCGGCACGAGCACCACCTCTGGCACGTGGACCGGGTCAGGTCCCTGGTCGCCGACCGGGGCAGCGCGGTGACGTTCTTCTGCGGCGGCTCCAGGAACTTCCCCGACTTCATCGGGCTGTTCGACGGGGTGTTCGTCCTGGAGGTCGACCCGCGGACGCTGCGCCGGCGGCTCGACGGGCGGCCGAAGGGGGAGTGGGGCGGCAGCCGGGCCGAACGGGACCTCATCGCGCACCTGCACCGGACGAAGGAGGACGTTCCCCGAAACGGCACGGTCGTCGACGCCACCAGACCGCTCGCGAGCGTCGTCGACGAGATCCTGCGCCTCGCCGGGGGGTAGGCCCCTGACGCGGCCCGGCCCCGGTCCGCGTACCCGGGCGGCCTCAGTTGGACTGCTGCACGGGCAGGTGGCGGCCCAGGTAGCCGATGTAGACCCGGTTCGTGGTGCCCGGTCCCAGGTCGGGGTAGAAGTACAGCCGCGGACAGATCCCGTACTCGATGTCGAGCTTGATGTGGGCGTACATGGGCAGCCGCCCGCTCGGCTCCACCTCCTCGGGCACCCGGAACAGGCGCTTGTCGTTGAGCTTGCCCCGGTTGCGCACGTGGTCCGACTCCTGCGAGGCCAACCGCTTGATCGGGATCACCTGGTACCCGTCGGGGGTCTCGCGCAGGTAGGAGTGGAAGCCCAGCCCGGTGCCGGGGTTGTCGAACTGGTAGCGCGCGTAGTCGTTCAGGGCCAGCAGCGCCTCCCACGCGCGGGTGACCCACAGGGACTCCTTGCGGCTGTCGGACAGCTCGTAGACCGTGGCGTCCTCGATGGTGAAGTACAGGTGCGGCAGGACCGAGTCGTCGGTGATCCGCTCCAGCAGTTCGCGCACGCTGACCGGGGGCCGCCGCTGCGGGTCGCTCGGCGCGGGCGCCGCGGCCAGCCGGAACAGCCCGGCCTCGCGCGCCTGCTCGCGCAGCCAGCGGGCCTCGTAGCGGGCGGCGCGCGCCTGTTCGCGGGCGGTGTCGAGCTCCTCGCTCAGGTCGGCGGTCTCGGCCAGGAGCCCGTGGCGCTCCTCGGACAGCTCGCTGACCCGCGCGCCGAGCCGGGTGACCTCCTCCCGCAGCCGCTGGGCCTGCTGTTCCAGGGCCTCGCGCTCCAGCGCCGAGGCGGCCCCGGCCGTACCTGCCCCGCCCTGCGCCGCCTGGTGCACGACGGCCGCGCCCCGGGCCGCGGGCACGCTCACCCGCGGCCGCGCCGTGCCGGGTCCGGACCGCCGCAGGTCGTCGGTCTCCTCCTCCAGCAGCGCGTCCACGGCCTGGAGCGGACCGGGCAGGCCCACCTCCAGCGCGTTGTCGCGCACCCGCCGCGAGAGGGCGGCGCCCACCCAGTTGCGGATGCGCTCGCCGTCGCGCGCGGTGTCCAGCGTGGCCGGGCTCATCCTGGGGTGGCGTGCGGCGTCCGCCTCGTCGTGCGGGTCCACCCCGGGTAAGAAGGTGCGCACCCCGCCGGGCGGGACGTCCAGGCCCGGCGGCAGGAGCGCGCCGACGCGCTCCAGGGCGGCGTCGTCGAGCACGTACCCCGAGCACATGCCGGTGCAGCGCGACAGGGCTCCGGCCATGGCCCCGCGCCAGTCGGCGACGGTCACGTCGCGCGGCGAACCGGTGGCCACCACCGCCATGCGCCGCAGGGGGTCGCGGATCGTGGCCACGAGCGTGTCCACGAGGTCGTCGTCGCGCCCGCGCACGATCCGGGGCGCGGGCGGCAGCGGGTGGCCGCCGTCGTGGCCGTGCACCGCCTCCAGGAGCATGCGCGCGGCCTCGGGCGGCATGACGTCCAGCCGGGGCTGCTCGGAGCCCTCATCCGCCGGGGAGGGGGTGACGGTCATGTCGATCCACACGTACCGCCACGGGGACAGCGCCGGGTCCACGACAGCGGTGGCGACCGTCCGCCACACGCCGTCCGTCTTGTCGGACTCGGTGGTCAGCCGCAGGAAGGACAGGCCCTCGTCGGGGTTGTCGTGCCGCACGACCAGGGCGCGGGAGCGGTTGCTCAGCTCATGGCGCCCCGACGCGGAGAAGTCCACGCGCGCGCCCGAGTTGCCGCGCTTGCTCAACCACCGCGACAGGACCGTCGAGGTGACGGCGACCAGGTCGCCGTCGTGCTCCGGGACCGCGACGAGCGTGCGGTAGACAAGCGGCAATGGGCACTCCCGGGATCCCGTCGGCGGTGGCGGACCCGAGGGTCCGGCCGAACGCGCTGGCAGAGCCCTCCTCACCACTGTGGACGAAGGAGGTCGCCGGCGCCAGTCGGCCGACCAAAGATCCCCGGTCAGGCTGTCTGATCCTCAGACGATACCGCCCGTCACCCCGGTGTACACCCCCCGCTGTCGCCCCTGTTCGGAGCGCGGAGCCCTGCGCGCGTCGTTCTTGCGCCACTGTGGCCAACTCCCGCGTTCGTGTTGGCAACGGTGGACAAGGCATGCCGGGAGAAGGGGGCACTAGCGTCACGGGCATGTCTACGCGTCCGTTCTGGCTGGCCGGCACCGCCGCGACCGGCGACACCGAGATCACCCTCGTCAACCCCTACACCGGCGAGGAAGCGGGCACCGTCTCCGTGCCCACCGCCGAACAGATCGAGGAGGCGGTGGCCGCCGCGCACGCGGTCGCCGCCGAGGCCGCCGCCCTGCCCGCCCACGTGCGGGCCGACGCCCTCGACCACGTCTCCCGGCGCATCGGCGAGCACGCCGAGGAGATCGCCCGCACCATCACCGCCGAGAGCGGCAAGCCGATCAAGTGGGCCCGCGCCGAGGCCGGACGCGCCGTGTCCGTGTTCCGCTGGGCGGCCGAGGAGGCCCGCCGCGACAGCGGTGAGCTCCAGCGCCTGGACACCGACCCGGGCGGCACCGGCCGCATGGCCCTGGTGCGCCGCGTCCCCAAGGGGCCGGTCCTGGGCATCTCGCCGTTCAACTTCCCGCTCAACCTCGTCGCCCACAAGGTCGCCCCGGCCATCGCCGTCGGCGCGCCCATCATCCTCAAGCCCGCACCGGCCACCCCGATGACCGCCCTGATCCTGGGCGAGATCATCGCCGAGACGGACCTGCCCGGCGGCATGGTGTCGGTGCTGCCGATGCCCAACGACCGCGCCGCCTCCCTCATCACCGACGAGCGCCTGCCCGTCGTCTCCTTCACCGGCGGCGCCTTCGGCTGGCAGCTGCCCCGCCTGGCCCCGCACAAGCACGTCACCCTGGAACTGGGCGGCAACGCCGCCGCCGTGGTGCTCGCCGACGCCGACCTGGACTGGGCGGCCCAGCGGGTGGCCCTGTTCGGCAACAACCAGGCCGGACAGGTGTGCATCGGCGTGCAGCGCGTCATCGTCGAGGACTCCGTGTACGACGAGTTCGTCCCGCGCCTGGTGGAGCGGGTGGAGGCCCTCGGCGTGGGCGACCCCGCCGACCCCGCCACCGACGTGGGCCCGCTGGTGGACGAGGCCGCGGCCGAGCGCGTGGCCTCCTGGATCGACGAGGCCGTCACCGCCGGGGCCAAGCTCCTCACCGGCGGCACGCGCGACGGCGTGACCGTGGCGCCGACCGTCCTCTCCGAGGCCCCGGACGGCTCCCGGGTGGTGCGCCAGGAGGTCTTCGGTCCGGTGCTGGTCCTCCAGCGCGCGGCCGACACCGACGCCGCCTTCGCCGCGGTGAACGACAGCGACTTCGGGCTCCAGGCGGGCGTGTTCACCCGCGACCTGCCCACCGCCTTCCGCGCCCACCGCGAGCTGGAGGTCGGCGGCGTGGTCATCGGCGACGTGCCCACGTTCCGCGCCGACCAGATGCCCTACGGCGGCGTCAAGGGGTCGGGTGTGGGCAAGGAGGGCGTGCGCGCCGCCATGACCGACCTGTCCTACGAGCGGGTCCTGGTCCTGACCGGAATCGACCTGTAGCGGCGCCGGGGCCGCCCCGAACCCGGAACGAGCGGTGTCCCCCGCGCCACGGGGGCCGGGGGACACCGCTCGTTCCGCGGGTTCTACAGCTGGGCCGCCTGCTCGTACAGCTCGCGTGCCTCCCGGCCGAGCCGGGGGCCGTACTGGACGCTGCGGTCGTCGGCGTACTTGAAGCTGACCACCGAGGTGATCGTGCCCCGGCCGGTGCCGGTGTCGAAACCGGCGAACCAGGGGCCGCCGCTGGAGCCCTGCGTCATGGAGCAGCGCACCCCGTTGGCCGTGGTGCCGCCGGTGTCGGGCTCGGTGCGGCCCGAGCAGTAGTGCAGGTGCCTGCCCTCGTACGGGGACGCCGACGGGTACCCGAACGTGTAGACCTGCACCCCCTCGCGCACCTTGTCCTCGGTCCAGGCGTCGAACGCGATCCGCTGGGAGCCCACCCGCTCCTGGACGGTGGTGTCCCCGTCGGGGTTGAGCACCACCATGGCGAAGTCGTAGCTGTCGTCCGCCTGGCGCGACCACTCGGGCGCCACCAGCAGGTCGCTGGCGGTGAACCGGCCGTAGGGGCTCTCCCCGTCCGCGTGGCCGGGCACGAAGGTCCAGTTGCGCGCCCACGAGCCCCGGCCGTCCTTGGCGCAGTGCCCGGCGGTGACCACGGTGCTCCGGTTCGCCGCGTCCACCACCGACGCCGAGCACGTGAAGTCGCGCCCGTCCATGGTCAGGTAGACCTTGCCGGTGGTCCTGGTGACCAGCCCGCCCGAGGTCCAGCGCTCGCCCTCGCTGTCGGAGCGCGGCGCGGCCTGGTGCTCCACTGCCTCGTCCGGCGCAGTCCCGCCCTCGGCGGACGTGAGGACGTCCTCCAGCATGCCGGTGATGGGCTTGGCGGCGGCCATGCGCTCCTCGGTCCAGTAGTCCAGCACGGCCCGGTGCTGGTCGCCGGTCACGGCGGCGCTCTGGTGGGAGAGCCCCGTCACGTGCGACAGGGCCTCGCGGTCCTCCTGCGCGGGAAGCGCGGGGGAGTGGATGGCCTGGGTGACGGCGGACGCGGGCGCCGGGAGCTGCTCGGCGAGGAAGAGGCCCCCGGCGGCGACCGCCGCGGCGGCGAGGGGGGCGAGAATCCTGTGTGCGGTGGACGAGGTCATGACGAGCATCCTCGCACACTTTCGGTAGTCGAGTGGCTACTTTGTGTTTGTGTCGTGCGCGGCGGGGGAAGAAGGGGCCGCCTCCGGCACGGGGGCGCGCCGGAGGCGGCCGGAGGGCGCCCGGTCCCTCGCCGGGGCGGACCCCCGGCGCCCGTCAGGCGAGCGGAACCGTGACCCGGGCGGGGGCCTCCTCCGGGGAGGCGGGCGTGAACGTGAGGGAGACCTCCGGCGTCCCCGCCACCCGCGCCCCCTCGGGGTAGGCGGGGCTGGTCCACACGGCGGCCCGGTGGCGGTCCACCGTCGGCAGCAGCACCCCGGTCGGGATGTCGAAGAACTGCTGGAGCGCGCCGGAGACCATCACGGTGCCGCTCTCGGCCGGGAGACGGCCAGGTCGGCCCAGCCGCTCAGCGAGGCCACGGCGCGGATCCGCTCGTCCTCGGCGGCGGACAGCAGGAGGGGGAGGAGGCGGGCGGCGGCGCGGAGCCCGGAGCCGGTCCGCGGCGGCCCGGCCGCGCGGGGACCGTCCTGCCCGGTGGTCCCACCGGGCACCGGTTGCAAAGACCCGGTGACGCACGATCCCGCCGCCTCCTCCGGTCGGCGCCACGGGCCCGCGTTCCACCACGGGCCCGGTCCCGCGTTCCGCCCCGGCCCCGGGCTTGTCCACAGGCCCCGCACTCCGCCCGGCGGATTGCGGAACAATGGGGAGCGTGCGAGAAGAACAGCGAACAGCAGTGATCCTCGGTTCCACCGGCTCGATCGGGACCCAGGCCATCGACATCGTCCAGCGCAACCCCCGACGATTCCGCGTGGTGGGCCTGGCCGCGGGCGGCGGGCGCGTGGACCTGCTCGCCAAGCAGGCGGCCGAACTCGACGTCCCGCTGGTCGCCGTCGCCGACCCCGACCGCGCGGGCGAACTCGCGCGCGCCCTCGCCGGGCACGGCAGCCGCGCCACCGTCCTGGCCGGGCCCGAGGGGGTCGCGGAGCTGGCCGGTAGCGAGTGCGACGTCGTCCTCAACGGCGTCACCGGCGCCCTGGGCCTGGAGTCCACCCTCGCCGCGCTGCGCGCCGGACGCACCCTCGCGCTGGCCAACAAGGAGTCCCTCATCATCGGCGGGCCGCTCGTGCGCGAACTCGCCCGGCCCGGCCAGATCATCCCGGTCGACTCCGAGCACTTCGCCATCGCCCAGTGCTTCCCCCACCTGCCCGAGGGCGAACTCGCCAGCCTCGCGCAGGGCCACGTCCACGCCCGCCGCGACGAGGTGCGCCGCCTGGTCGTCACCGCCAGCGGGGGCCCCTTCCGCGGCCGGGGCCGCGACGAACTGGCCTCGGTCACCCCCGCCGACGCCCTCGACCACCCCACGTGGAGCATGGGCCCGGTCATCACCGTCAACTCTGCCACCCTCGTCAACAAGGGGCTGGAGGTCATCGAGGCCAACCTGCTGTTCGACGTGCCCTTCGACCGGATCGACGTGGTCGTCCACCCGCAGTCGGTCGTCCACTCCATGGTCGAGTACGTGGACGGCTCCACGATCGCCAAGGCCAGCCCGCCCAGCATGATGATCCCCATCGCCTACGGACTCGGCGCGCCCGACCGCGTGCCCGACGCCGCGCCCGGCATGGACTGGACCCGCGCCCACACCTGGACCTTCGAGCCGCTGGACCACGAGGCCTTCCCCGCCGTCCGCCTGGCGTGCGAGGTCGGCGCCGCGGGCGGGACCGCGCCCGCGGTCTACAACGCGGCCAACGAGGAGGCGGTCGACGCCTTTCTCGGGGGAAACCTCGCGTTCACGGCCATCATGGACACCGTCTCCCGGGTAGTCTCTGAGCACCAGCGAACAGAACGTGCCGGGGGAGCGTCCTCCCACAGAGGACACCTGAGCCTGGACGACGTGTACGCCGCTGACACCTGGGCCCGCACGCGTGCGCGCGAGCTGCTCGCGCGCCAGGCCTGACACCGCCCTGAGGAGAGATGCATGGTCGCCCTGTTGACCGTGGTCGGGATCGTCCTGTTCGTCTTCGGCCTGCTGTTCTCGATCGCCTGGCACGAGCTGGGTCACATGGCCACGGCCAAGATGTTCGGGATCAAGTGCACCGAGTTCATGGTGGGCTTCGGCAAGACCCTGTGGTCCGTCCGCAGGGGCGAGACCGAGTACGGCGTCAAGGCGGTCCCGCTGGGCGGGTTCGTGCGCATGGTCGGCATGCTCCCGCCCTCGCGCCAGAGGGCCGACGACAGCCCCCGCAAGCTCTCGCGCTGGCGGGCCATGGCCGAGGACGCCCGTGAGGCGTCCTACGTCGAGCTGTCCCCCGAGGACCAGGACCGGCAGTTCTACCAGCGGGCGCCCTGGAAGCGCCTCATCGTGATGTTCGCCGGTCCGGGCATGAACGTCATCCTGGCCGCGATCCTGCTCGCCGTGCTGTTCATGGGCATCGGGGTGCCGCAGAGCACCACCCAGATCGCCACGGTCAGCGAGTGCGTGGTCCCCGCGGGCAGCTCCGCCACCGACTGCGAGGACGCCCCGCCCACGCCCGCGGCCGAGGCCGGGATGCTGCCCGGCGACGTCATCGTCTCCGTCGGCGGCGAGGCCACCCCGGACTGGAGCACCGCCAACCGGCAGATCCGCGAGGCCATGGGCGACACGGAGATCGTGGTCGAGCGCGACGGCGAACGGCTGCCGCTGAACGTCGACATCGTCGAGAACGAGCTCCCGGCCCGCGACGCCGAGGGCGAGTTCGTCTACGAGACCGACGCCGACGGCGAGCCGGTCTACGACGAGCAGGGCTACCGCGTCTACGAGACCGAGGTCGTGGGCTTCCTCGGCATCGTCTTCGCCACCGAGCGCGGCCCGCTCACCCTCGCCGAGTCCGCCGCCGAGATGGGCAGCATGATGGTCGGCGTCGGCGAGGCCCTCATCGCCCTGCCCAGCAAGGTGCCCGACGTGTTCGCCGCCGCGTTCCTGGGCGAGCAGCGCACCCAGGACTCCCCGGTGGGCATCGTCGGCATCTCCCGCATCGGCGGCGAGATCATGGCCCAGGGCCTGCCCGTGGCCGACACCGCCGCGATCATGATCCAGATCCTTGCCGGGGTGAACCTCTTCCTGTTCGCCTTCAACCTGGTGCCCATCCTGCCGCTGGACGGCGGTCACATGGCCGGCGCCATCTGGGAGTGGATCAAGCGCGGCTGGGCCAGGCTCTTCCGCAGACCCGAGCCCGCCCCGGTGGACGTGGCGATGCTGACACCGGTGGCCTACGTGGTCGTGGCCTGCTTCCTGGTGTTCAGCGTGGTCCTGCTCGTGGCCGACCTGTTCAACCCGGTCAGACTCTTCGGCTGACCCCTCGTCCCGGCGGCCCTCCGGCCGCCGGGACGGGGTTCCGCCCGCCCGCCCGTCCGCCTGGTCGGTCCGGCGAGCCGGGCCGTGCGCCGGGGCCCTTCCCGTCCACCGCCGCGGTGACCGCCCGAGGGGTGGCGGACACCCCCGCGGCGCCGGGCGTTCACCCTGGTGTCCCCGGTCCGCGTTCCGTGCCGGGCACGCCCCCGGGTGCGGGTAACCTGGGGGCGCGATCCGGGAACGACGGCGTAGCCAAGGCCGCCGGACACGGTGATCCCCGGACGCGGACCCGCGCGCTGCGCCGGACACCCAATTCCCGAAACGGACGAATCAAGTGCCGCCCCCTCCTCGGCGGCAGACGAGGTGAATCAAGCGTGACCGTCGATCTCGGTATTCCCGCCGCACCGCCGCGCCCGCTCGCGACCCGGCGCAAGACGCGGCAGATCATGGTCGGGAACGTTCCCGTCGGTGGGGACGCCCCGGTGTCCGTGCAGTCGATGACGACCACCCGTACCTCCGACATCAACGCGACCCTCCAGCAGATCGCGGAGCTGACCGCCGCGGGCTGCCAGATCGTCCGCGTGGCCGTGCCCACCAACGACGACGCCGACGCCCTGGCGATCATCGCCAAGAAGTCGCAGATCCCGGTGATCGCCGACATCCACTTCCAGCCCAAGTACGTGTTCCAGGCGATCGACGCCGGATGCGCGGCCGTACGCGTCAACCCGGGCAACATCAAGAAGTTCGACGACAAGGTCGCCGAGATCGCCAAGGCGGCCGGTGAGGCCGGGACGCCGATCCGCATCGGCGTCAACGCCGGTTCGCTGGACAAGCGGCTGCTCCAGAAGTACGGCAAGGCCACGCCGGAGGCCCTGGTCGAGTCGGCGCTGTGGGAGTGCTCGCTGTTCGAGGAGCACGGCTTCCGCGACATCAAGATCTCGGTCAAGCACAACGACCCCGTGGTCATGGTCAACGCCTACCGCCAGCTCTCCGCGGCCTGCGACTACCCGCTGCACCTGGGCGTGACCGAGGCCGGTCCCGCCTTCCAGGGCACCATCAAGTCCGCCGTGGCCTTCGGCGCGCTGCTCTCGGAGGGCATCGGCGACACCATCCGCGTGTCCCTGTCCGCGCCCCCCGCGGAGGAGGTCAAGGTCGGCAACCAGATCCTGGAGTCGCTCGGACTGCGCGAGCGCGGCCTGGAGATCGTCTCCTGCCCCAGCTGCGGCCGGGCCCAGGTGGACGTGTACACGCTCGCCGAGGAGGTCACCGCGGGCCTGGAGGGCATGGAGGTTCCGCTGCGAGTGGCCGTCATGGGCTGCGTCGTCAACGGCCCCGGCGAGGCCCGCGACGCCGACCTGGGCGTGGCCTCCGGCAACGGCAAGGGCCAGATCTTCGTCAAGGGCGAGGTCATCAAGACCGTGCCCGAGTCCAAGATCGTGGAGACCCTCATCGAGGAGGCCATGCGCATCGCCGAGGAGATGGGCGAGTCCGGCGCCGAGTCGGGCGCGCCCACGGTCTCCGTGGCGGGCTGAGCCCCCGCCGCCTCCGACGGCCGCGCCGACCCTTTCGAGGGCCGGCGCGGCCGTTCGCGTGTGCGGTGCGCACCCCGCGACAGCGCCACGGGGCCGTCGCTCTCCGTTGTGCTCCGCGCGCCCGGCGGCCATGATGGGACCGTCAGCAGCTGGAACGACCCCCCCTCAGGGAGCCCTCGTGTCCCCCTCACGGATCAAGGTGCGTCTCACCCCGGTCGTCGGAGTCCTCCTCCTCGGGCTCGGCCTGCTCAACCTCGTCCTGGGTGTGTGGCTGCTGGGACTGGGCGAGTTCACCATGAGCCTGCCCATCGGCGTGGTCATCACCGTCGTGGGGGCCGTGCAGCTGACCAGGGCCTACTTCTGGTTCGATCCCGAGATCGGGGCCGGATGGTCGTCCGTCTCCGGTCCCGGAAGGTTCGGCCCGCTCGCCAAGGGAGTTAAAGCCGAACGGGGTGAGCGCTTCGCGCTCGAGCAGGGCCGACTCGTGCACGTGGCCGCGGACGGGACCCGTACCCCCGTCCCGGTGCGGCGGTGGATGGCGAACAGGACCGACTGGCGCGCCTTGGAGGCCGCCCTGCCGGAGACGGCCCGGCCCCGGGGGCCCCGGACCCCGGACGGCGGCGCTTCCTGACCGGGGGCGTCGGGAACCTCACCCGATGCCCTCCCTGTCCCGCTTCCTGCGGTAAAGGGCCGTTGTTTGTGCAGGTGGGGGCGGGAAAGGAACACCCCGTTCCGCCGGTCTGCGGTGACGCGAGGACGAGCACGCGAGAAACGGGAGGGCCTGCCGGTGCATGCGAGTGTGGGGGACCGGATCCATGTCAGGGGTAGAGGGACGGGTACGGAGGACTGGGCGGGGGAGGTCATCGAGGTCCGCGGCTCCGACGGGGAACCGCCGTACCTGGTGCGCTTCCCCGACGGCCGCGAGACCCTGATCTACCCCGGGCCGGACGCCGTGGTCGTGCCCGCGACGGCGGAGTAGCCCGACCGGTCGCGCGGCCCGTGCGCCCGCCGCGGCCACGCGTGGTGCCGCGCCGAACCGGGAGGCTGTCGGGAGGGTCGGAACGCGTACGCGCACGGGCGGGTTCCGACCCTTCGCCGTGCCCCGGGCTTCGTCGCGCGCCCCTGACCAGCCTGTTCGCTGTCCGACGTGTCAGTGGTCACCCAGGGTGATTTCGTATGGCGTCGATCACAGGAACCTGCGTTTCCTTGCGCGGCCACGCACGATCCCGCCGCTTCGAACGGACAGACGCAACGAATGTGGGTCATGTTACGTAGATAACGCGGCTACCGTTGCTGAGGGCTTCGGGCCGCCCGGACACGCGGCGGCCGGATCCCCCCACCCCCGCCGTACCTCCCCGGGGAGCGGTGTGCCCACGTACATGAACGAGGAGTGAACACGTGGTGGACCAGAAGAGCCCGGCGGACACCCGCGGGGCCGCAGGCCCGGGCGGTGCGCCCGCGCTGGGGCAGCGCCTCACCAGGCGCAAGCCGATCGAGAGGCTCGTCGCCGAGACCCAGGACTCCGAGGGCAGCGGCCTCCAGCGGCACATGGGCTTCTGGCAGCTGTCCATGATCGGCATCGGCGCCACCCTGGGCACCGGCATCTTCGTCGTGCTGGGCGAGGCCGTCCCCGTCGCCGGACCGGCCGTCATCCTCTCGTTCGTGCTCGCCGGGATCACCGCGCTGTTCTCCGCGCTCGCCTACGCCGAGATGGCCGGGATGATCCCCGCCTCCGGCTCCGCCTACTCCTACAGCTACGCCACCATCGGCGAGTTCATGGCCTGGGTGTGCGGCTGGTGCCTCATGCTCACCTACGGTGTGTCGGTCGCCGCGGTCGGCGTCGGCTGGGGCGAGTACATCAACGAACTCCTCCAGCTCACCACCGGCCTGTCCCTGCCGGGCGCGGTTCTCGCCGGTCCCCTGGAGGGCGGTGTGATCAACCTGCCCGCCGCCGTCGTGGTCCTGCTGTCCATGTTCGCCCTGCTCGCCGGGGTCCGCGAGAGCAGCCGCGTCAACGCCGTCATGGTCGCCGTCAAGGTCGCCATCCTGGTGATGTTCGTGGCCATCGCGATCACCGCCGTCCAGGACGGCAACTTCGCCCCGTTCATGCCGATGGGCATGGCCGGTGTCAGCGCCGCGGGCGCCACCCTGTTCTTCTCCTACATCGGCTTCGACTCGGTCTCCACCGCGAGCGAGGAGGCCAGGAACCCGCAGCGCGACCTGCCCCGGGCGATCATGTTCGCGATGATCCTGGTCACCGCGCTGTACTGCCTGGTCGCCTTCGCGGCGGTCGGCGCGCTCGACTGGACCGGCTTCGTCGACGGCGAGACCTCCCTGGCGGGCATCCTGACCGCGGTCACCGGCACCCCCGTGTGGGCGGTCATCTTCGCCGCCGGCGCGGTCCTGGCCCTGGCCAGCGTGGTCCTGGTCGTGCTCTACAGCCAGACCCGCATCCTCTACGCGATGTCGCGCGACGGGCTCATCCCCAAGGCCTTCTCCACCCTCGACGCCAAGGGCACCCCGCGCACGAACACCCTCATCACCTCCGTGCTCATCGCGCTGCTCGCCGCACTGGTCCCGCTCGGGCCGCTCGCCGACGCCACCGCCATCGGCACCCTCTTCGCCTTCGCCCTGGTCAACGTGGCCGTCCTGGTGCTGCGCCGCAGCAGGCCCGACCTGCCGCGCGCCTTCCGCGTGCCGGGGGCGCCGGTCACGCCGGTCCTGGGCGTGCTGGCCTGCGCCTACCTCATGTTCAGCATGTCGATGAGCGTGTGGGTGGCCTTCCTGGTCTGGCTCGCCGTCGGCGTGGCGGTCTACTTCGCCTACAGCATGCGCCGCTCCGCCCTGGAGACCGACCCCGAGACCAGCGGGGTCCGCTCCTGACCGGACCGGTCGCGGACCGCGCGTGCGGGGGCTGGGGGAATCCCCCGGCCCCCGCACGTGTTCCCGGGGAGCGTGCGGCGCACCACATGCCGCACCAATCCGCCCCCAGACGCAAGGAACAGCGGCATCTCGCGGGAAAGACGCGGGAATCCTCCGGATGGGCGCACTGTTTCGGCGCGTTCGCCCACCTAGAGTGGACGCGGCCCCGAGACGACGGAGAAAGGCGAGGTGAGAGGCAGTGACACGCGGACCCCTGCGCGTGGCCCTCGACCAGGGCACCGGACCCGGCGCGGACCCCGCCGCCGCCCTCGACCGGCTCGCCGACCGCGCCAGAGCCGCCGCCGACGCCGGAGCCCGCCTGCTCGTGGGACCCGAGATGTCCCTGACCGGCTACAACCTGGACCCGGACGTCCTGGCCCGGCTCGCCGAACCCAGCGACGGCCCCCTCAGCGACGCGGTCGCCGCGATCGCCGCCGACACCGGCGTCGCCATCGTGCACGGCTTCCCCGAGCGCGCCGACGGCGCCGTGTACAACGCGGTCCAGCTCGTGGACTCCGACGGCGACCGCCGGACCTACCGCAAGACCCACCTGTTCGGCGACCTGGACCGCGGGGCGTTCTCCCCGGGCGCGGAGCCGGTGGTCCAGGCCGACCTCGACGGGATCCGCGTCGGCCTGCTGGTCTGCTACGACGTCGAGTTCCCCGAGACCGTGCGCGCCCACGCCCTCGCCGGTACCGAACTCCTCCTGGTCCCCACCGCGCTCATGCTGCCCTTCACCGAGGTGGCCGAGCGGATCGTGCCGGTGCGCGCCCTGGAGAACCAGATCCACCTGGCGTACGTGAACCGCTGCGACGCCGAGGGCGACCTGCGCTACGCGGGGCTGAGCACCCTGCTCGCGCCCGACGGCTCCGAGACGCTGCGGGCCGGTCCCGGCGAGGAGTTCCTGGTCGGCGACGTCGACCCGGACGCCCTCGCCCGCGCCCGCGGCGAGCAGTCCTACCTGGACGACCGCCGTCCGGCCCTGTACCGGACGCTCACCGCCTGACCCCCGCCTGAGGCGGGCGGCGCCGCGCCGCCCGGCCCCCGCACTCCCGTGCCGGGGCGGGCCCGCCCGCGCCCCCGCGCTTCCCCGAGCCGTTGATCCGCCATCACGACCCGTGCCGCCGCGCACGGACGACCACCGGCTTCCCCGCCGGACCGCACCCACGAAGGAGGGGTTGGAGAATGACGTCTGCCGTGCCCACGGCCGCCGGTGCCGCACCCGCGCAGGACACGCCGCTGAACATGTGCGGGCCGGACTTCCCGTTCGCCTACGACGCCTACCTGGACCACCCCGCCGGACTCGGTCAGGTCCCGGCGGAGCGCCACGGCACCGAGGTCGCCGTCATCGGCGGCGGGCTGTCGGGGATCGTCACCGCCTACGAGCTGATGAAGATGGGGCTCAGGCCGGTCGTGTACGAGGCCGACCGCATCGGCGGGCGGCTGCGCACGGAGAAGCTCGCGGGCTGTCCCGAAGACGTGGTCGCCGAGATGGGCGCCATGCGCTTCCCGCCCTCCTCCACCGCCTTCTGGCACTACGTGGACCGGGCGGGCCTGGAGACGACGCCGTTCCCCAACCCGCTCTCCCCGGCCACCCCCAGCACCGTGGTCGACCTCAAGGGGCGGTCCCACTACGCCACCTCCCTCGACGACCTGCCCGAGGTCTACCGCGAGGTGGCCCGCGCCTGGGACGCGACCCTGGACAGCGTCCAGCACACCCGCATGCAGAAGGCCATCCGCGAGCGCGACGTGGCCACCCAGAAGGAGATCTGGAACGAGCTGGTCGCCCGGCTCGACAACCAGACCTTCTACGGCTTCCTGTGCGACTCCCCGGCCTTCGCCTCCTTCCGCCACCGCGAGATCTTCGGCCAGGTGGGCTTCGGGACCGGCGGTTGGGACACCGACTTCCCCAACTCCATCCTGGAGATCCTGCGCGTCACCTACACCGGTGCCGATGACGACCACATGGGCATCGTGGGCGGTGTGGAGCAGCTGCCGCTGCGCCTGTGGGAGGACGCCCCGGACAAGCTCGTGCACTGGGCGCAGGGCACCACCCTGGCCTCGCTGCACGAGGGCGGCCCGCGTCCGGCCGTCACCGCCCTGCGCCGCACCGCGGCCAAGGGCTCCCCGGCGGGCAACATCACGGTCACCGACGCCTCGGGCTCCACCCGCACCTACGCGGCGGCCGTGTTCACCGCGCAGAGCTGGATGATGCTGTCCAAGATCGACTGCGACGAGGACCTGCTGCCCATCGACCACTGGACGGCGATCGAGCGCACCCACTACATGGAGTCCTCGAAGCTGTTCGTGCCGGTGGACCGCGCGTTCTGGCGGGACGGGGACCCCGAGACCGGCCGCGACGTCATGAGCATGACGCTCACCGACCGCATGACCCGGGGCACCTACCTGCTGGAGGGGTCCGACCCGGACGGCCCGGCGGCCATCTGCATGTCCTACACCTGGTGCGACGACTCGCTCAAGTGGCTGCCGCTGTCGGCCAACGAGCGCCTGGAGGTCATGCTCTCGTCGCTGTCCAAGATCTACCCGGGCGTGGACATCCGCTCCCACATCACCGGGGACCCGGTGACGGTGTCGTGGGAGGACGAGCCCTACTTCATGGGCGCGTTCAAGGCCAACCTGCCGGGCCACTACCGCTACCAGCGCCGCCTGTTCACCCACTTCCGCCAGGACGGCCTGGAGGAGCGCCACCGCGGCCTGTTCCTGGCCGGGGACGACGTGTCCTGGACGGCGGGCTGGGCCGAGGGCGCCGTGCAGACCGCGCTCAACGCGGTGTGGGGCGTGGTCCACCACTTCGGCGGCGGGACCGACCCGTCCAACCCGGGCCCCGGCGACCTGTTCGACGAGCTCGCGCCGGTCGCCCTCCCCGAGGACTGAGGTAGTGCCCCTCCGTGCGCCTTCCCGCGGTCCCGCCGCGGGGAGGCGCCTCAGGGCAGGTCGGCCGTCCCGGCGAGGATGGGCTGGTCCACCAGGCGCGAGAGCACGAGCGTGCTCTTGGTCCGCACCACGAACGGCTCGGCGCCCAGGCGCTCGATGACCTCCTCCAGATGGTGGGTGTCGCGGGCGCGGACCTGCACGATGGCGTCCGCCTCACCGGTGACCGTGTACGCGGAGGTGATCTCGGCGTAGCCCGCGAGCCCCGTCCGGATCTCGCCCGGCGACGTACGGGCCCGGCAGTACAGCTCGATGAAGGCCTCGGTGGTCCACCCCACGGCCTGGGGCTCCACCACCACGGTGAACCCGCGCACCGCGCCGGACTCCACCAGCCGGTCCACGCGGCGCTTGACCGCGGAGGGGCTCAGCCCGACCCGCTGGCCGATCTCGGCGAAGCTCATCCGCGCGTCCGCGCCGAGTATCGCGATGATCCGCTCATCGACACGATCCAGCCGCATTGCGCTTCGTCCCCGTCTGTCCACGTCTGATTGAGGCAGGGCACATGTTACCGGGGTGTGTCTCCCTGGGGCTCGTGTCGCATCCGTTAGTCACTCTCCGGAGTGATAACAATTCATGGAGTAACTATCTCTGTGAGGGAGTGGACGAGTGCGAGCACGAACCCGGGCCGGAGTCTCGGCCGTGGCGGTCCTGGCCTCCCTGGTCGCGGCGGTCCCAGCGCAGGCCCACCAGACCACCCGCATCGACCAGGGCGGCCTCGACTGGGCGCCCTGCGAGGACATCCAGCCCGTCGCGGACGAGAACCTGGAGTGCGCCACCCTCACCGTCCCCCTCGCCCGCACCGCCGACGGCGAACGGCTCAGCGGCCGGGACGACACCGTCGAACTCGCGCTCTCGCGGGTCCCCGCCAGCGGCGAGGCCGGCCAGACCCTGCTGGTCAACCCCGGAGGGCCGGGCAGCGCCGGACGCCAGTGGGCCTCCTACACCCACTGGCGCATGCCGGCCGAACTGCGCGAGACCTACGACGTCGTCTCCTTCGACCCGCGCGGGGTGGGCGCCTCCACCCCGTCCATCACCTGCGACCCCGACCACTTCACCCCCGTGCGACCCGCCGCCGTGCCCGCCGACGACGCCGCGGAGGAGGCGCTGCGCGCCGACGCCCGGGCCTACGCCGAGGCCTGCGCGGACAACACCGGCCCCCTGCTCGGGCACACCCGCACCGTGGACACCGCCCACGACATGGACGCCATCCGGGTCGCGCTGGGGCGGGAGCGGATCGACTACCTCGGCTACTCCTACGGCAGCTACCTGGGCACCGTCTACTCCGCGCTCTACCCCGACCGCGTCCGCTCCCTGGTCCTGGACAGCGTGGTCGACCCCGACAAGCCCTGGTACGAGAGCAACCTCGCCCAGAACCGCGCGCTGGACCGCGCGGCGAACGCCTTCTTCGCCTGGACCGCCCGCCACGACGACGTCTACGGACTCGGCACGACCGGGGAGGAGGTCGCCGAGGCCTACTACGCGCTGCGCTCGGAACTGGAGGACGAGCCCGCCGAGGGCACCGTCGGCCCCACCGAGCTGGAGGGCACGGCCATGGTGGTCGCCTACAGCAGCGCCTACTGGACCTCGGTCGCCGACGCGCTCTCGGCCCGGATCACCGAGTCCGACGGCGCACCCCTGCTCGCCCTGTACGAGGCCTACGGCGAGAACGCCGGATCGGACCGCGGCTACGGCGGCTACCTCGCCGTCCAGTGCACCGACTCCCACTGGCCCCGGGACTGGTCCACGTGGAGTGCCGACACCGAGGAGTCCCACGCCGAGGCGCCCTTCATGAGCTGGAACAACACCTGGTACAACGCTCCGTGCGCGTCCTGGAGCGCCGGATCCGGCGACTGGTTCCAGGTCGGCGACGGCCCCGGGGAGCACCCCGCCTACGCGGGTGACGCGCTCCTGGTCCACGCCACCGAGGACGGCGCGACCCCGGTCGAGGGCGCCTTCTCCCTGCGCGAGCGCCTGCCCGGTTCCGTCCTGGTGACCGAGGAGGGCGGCCACACCCACGGTGTCTCGCTCACCGGCAACGGCTGCGTGGACGAGATCGTCACCGCTTACCTCCGGGACGGGGAGCTGCCCGCGCGCGCCGAGGGCGAGGGGCCCGACGCCACCTGTGAGGGACGCCCCGAACCCCAGCCGCGTACCGCCCAGAACGCGCCTGGGACGATGGTGGAGCGCACCGCTCCGGTACCCGGGCACCACGTCGGCGCGATCGTGGAGTCCGAGACGCGGGAGTAACCGGTCGAATAGGCTGGAACCGGCGCGAAAAGGCTTGGTTGGTCGTCCCCCGGCGCCCGAACGAGGGCACTGGGAAGATGGGGGAGATGCGATGCTGCGGACCTCGCCGGTACGGATCCTCGGCGAACGCGACCGGGAGGCCGTTCGCGCGCTCCTGGACGCCGACCCCGTGGGCAACGTCTTCGTCACCTCCCGCCTGATGGCCACCGGCCTCTCCGGCGGCCCCGGCGGCGCCGAGGTGTGGGGGCACACGGAGAGGGGGCGCCTGACCGCCCTGTGCTACTCGGGGGCCAACCTCGTCCCCGTCAACGCCGGACCGGCCGCGATCCGCAGCTTCGCCGACCACGCCCGGTGGAGGGGCCGCCGCTGCTCCTCGATCGTCGGTCCCGTCGACGCGGTCAGCGACTTCTGGCAGCAGGTCACCCCGGCGTGGGGGCCCGCCCGCGTCATCCGGGCCAGCCAGCCCGTCCTGGAGATCAGCGGCCCGCCCTCGGTGCCCGCCGACCCCCTGGTGCGCCGGGTCCAGCTGTCCGAGCTCAACACCATCGTGCCCGCCTGTGTGGCCATGTTCACCGAGGAGGTCGGCGTCCCGCCGGACTCCGGCGACGGCGGCGCGCTCTACCGTGCCCGGGTGGCCGAACTGGTGCGCACCGGCCGGGCCTTCGCCCGCATCGAGGACGGGCGCGTGGTGTTCAAGGCCGAGATCGGCGCGGTCACCCGGCACGCCTGCCAGGTCCAGGGCGTGTGGGTGCACCCGGACCTGCGCGGACAGGGACACTCCACGGCGGGGATGGCCGCCGTGGTCGAGTACGCGCTCGCCGAGATCGCGCCCCGCGTCACCCTCTACGTCAACGACTTCAACACCCCGGCCCGCGCCGCCTACGAGAGGGTGGGCTTCCGCCAGGTCGGCGAGGTCATGTCGGTGCTGTTCTGAGCGCACCGCGACCGGAGCGGCCGACGGCGTTCTGACGGACCTGTGTCAGATCCGCCCCCGCGCCGGGGCCGGGGGAGCGGCGGCCGGTTAGCCTGGTTCCAGGTCCGTGGCGCCCCGCGCCCTCTGCCACCCACGAGAGAGCGCCATGCAGCACAACCCGACCGGCCGCGCACGCCTGGGCCTGGCCCTCCTCCTCGGCCTGCTCGCCGTCCTGGGCCCCCTCAACATCGACATGTACCTGCCGGCCTTCCCCGACATCGCCGCGGACCTGGGGGCCAGCGCCTCCCACGTGCAGCTGAGCCTGACCACCTGCCTGGTCGGCCTCGCCGCGGGCCAGGTGGTGGTCGGCCCGATCAGCGACGCCCGGGGGCGCCGCGGCCCGCTCCTCACCTGCCTGGTCCTGTTCGTCCTGGCGTCGCTGCTGTGCGCCCTGGCCCCGAACATCGCCGTGCTGGTGCTGGCCCGCTTCCTCCAGGGGTTCACCGCCTCGGCCGGGGTCGTGCTCTCGCGCGCGGTCGTGCGCGACGTGTTCGACGGCACCGAGCTGACCCGGTTCTTCGCCCTGCTGATGGTGATCAACGCGGTCGCGCCCCTGATGGCGCCGATCGCGGGCGGCGCCATCCTGTGGCCGTCCTTCACGGGCTGGGAGGCCGTCTTCCTGGCCCTGGCGCTGCTGGGCGCGGTGATCGTCGTGATCGTGGCGCTGCGGCTGGAGGAGACCCTGCCGGTGGAGCGGCGCATCCCCGGCACGGTGGGCGGCACCCTGCGGACGGTGGGGGAGCTACTGCGGGACCGCGCCTTCCTCGGCTACGCGCTGGTGGTCGGCCTCGTGCACGGCGGCAGCTTCGCCTACGTCGCCGGGACGCCGTTCGTCTACCAGGACCTGTACGGGGTGTCGCCGCAGGTCTTCGGCGTGCTGTTCGGGATCAACGGTGCGGCCATCATCGCCGGGAGCTGGGCGGTGGGCCGCTTCAGCGCCCGCTTCGGTGAACGCGTCCTCCTGGTGTGCGCGGTCTCCGCCGCGGTGGCGGCGACCGGGGTGCTGCTCGCGGCGACGCTGCTGGACGGTCCGCTGGTGGCCCTCGTGGCGCCGATCTTCGTCTACATGACGTGCATGGGGATGATCCTCACCAGCTCCTTCGCCCTGGCCATGCGCGGCCAGGAGCGGCGGGCGGGCAGCGCCAGCGCCGTGCTGGGCGCGCTGCCCCCGCTGCTCGGCGCGGCGGTGGCGCCGCTGGTGGGCCTGGACGAGAGCACCGCCGTGCCGATGGGCGCCGTCCTGTTCACCACCTCCCTCCTGGGTCTGGGCGTCCTGCTGGCACTGACCTCGCCGCGCGTGCGCGGGCGCGTGGCCGACCCGGCCCCGTGACCCGCTCCGCGCGTTCAGCCGGTGAGCGCCGCCGGACCCATGAGGAAGCCGGGGTCCACCTGGGCGGCCAGGTCCGCGCCCTTGGCCCCGTTGCCCCAGGCCCGCGCGTTGCGCAGGTGGAACTCGGCCGACTGGCGGGTGAAGCGCTCCCAGTCCTTGGGCGCGGCGTCGGCCATGTCCCGCATCAGGGCCAGGGTCTTGACGTTGTCCTCCTCCAGCTCCGCCAGCTCCGGGTGGCGGCCCTTCTCCATCGAGCGCACGAACCCCGAGTGCGTCATCCACCCCGCCAGCGCGTCGCCCACGTGCTCGCGCAGGAACTCCACGTCCGACTCGTCCCGCACCTTGTTGCCGATCACGCGGATGGCGACCTCGTGGTCGCGGGCGTACTCGGCGTACTGCCGGTACACGCCCACGCCGCGCACGGTGGGCTCGGCGACCAGGAAGGTCACGTCGAAGCGGGTGAACATCCCCGAGGCGAAGGAGTCGGCGCCCGCGGTCATGTCCACGACCACGTACTCCCCGGGCCCGTCCACCAGGTGGTTGAGGTACATCTCGGCCGCGCCCACCTTGGAGTGGTAGCAGGACACGCCCAGGTCCGACTCGGCGAACGGGCCGGTGACCATGAGCGTGGCGCCCCGGACCAGCGCTCCGAAGCGGGCGTGCAGCGGGTTGTCCCCGGTCACCGTCAGCAGGCGCGACCCGCGGCCCGGCGGCGTGGTCTTGATCATCTCCCGTGCCGAGGCGATGCGCGGGTTGTCCCCGCGCAGCAGCTCCTTGATCTCGTCCAGGTGCGCGCCCAGGGGCGCAAGGGCGGCCAGGTCCTCCTCGGACGCCCCCAGCGCGGCGCCCAGGTTCTGGTTGATGTCGGCGTCGACGGCCACCACGGGCACGTGCTGGGCGGCCAGGTGGCGGGTGAACAGCGCGGACAGGGTGGTCTTGCCGCTGCCGCCCTTGCCGGCGAACGCGATCTTCATGTGAACCCTTCGGAACGTGGGTGTGCGCCGGGCGCGCGGCGGCTGCCCGCCCGCGACGGGGCGGGCCGACCGGGGCCCGGATGTGGGAACGATTATCGTTCCTGATGTTCGCGCTGTCAGCCGAACGGCCCCGTCGCGCCGCGTATTGCCAACGTGTTACACCTCACATGAGTGTCGCTGGAGTCGGGACTGTTTCCTTTGTCCATATCGGGGATGACACGTGACAGGGTTTTGTGGCCAATCCCCGACAGGGAGAACACGGGTGTGCTGTTCTGGAGCCAGCACACCCTTGTCTAAGGTGAGTGCAGGCGGCGCAACCCGCGCGTCCGTCGCGGGTGATTGGAGTGACCGGATGGCTGAGGCGAGGCAACTCCGGGAATACGTGCCCGCGGAGGCGCCGGAGGGCACGGCTCCGACCGCACCGACCATCGAGACGGGCGAACTCACCGGAGGGGTCACCGACCATACGGTGTGGAGCTGCGCCGGGAACCTGACCGCCGTGCGCTCCATCCGCTCCCGCGTGCGCGAGTTCCTCACCCGCATGAGCCACTCCGAGGGCTCCCTGGACGACGCCGAGCTGGCCGTCAGCGAGCTGGCCACCAACGCCCTGCTCCACTCGCGCTCCGGGCAGAGCGGCGGCGTCATGACGCTGTTCATCCGCTCCGACGACGGGCGCCTGCGCGTCGCGATCGCCGACCAGGGCGCGCGCGACGGCGAGAGCGAGCACACGCGGGAGGACGGCGACGACTTCGGCCGCGGCAAGCTCATCGTGGACAGCTGCGCCACCCGCAGCGGCGAGTACTGGAGCGACGCCACGCACGTGGCCTGGTTCGAGATCGATGACCACGCGGGGGAGACCGCAGAGGGCGGGCGTCCGGAGGCGGAAATGGCGGTCGACGACTGAGGCCGTGAACCGGAAGGGGTTGCGGACCGCCCCTGTCCGCCGTCACCGCGCAGCACGCGGCCTCCCGGCGGACGCCCGCGGCGCGGTCTCCCCGTCCGCCGCAAGGCACCCCGAGGCCCCTGTCCCCACCGTCAGCCTCAGCCGACGCCCGGATTCACGGCCTCACCGTCGGCCCCCGCCGCACCAGCGGCCCCGCGTCCCCCCGAACGCGTCCCGGGTCAGTAGGCCCCGCCGGCCGGCGGGTAGCCGATCCGCTCCGGCTCGGGCGTGCAGCGCACCGTCACCTGACGCCCCTCCGGCGGCGGGCAGTCCGCCCCCGTCAGCACGCAGGCCCCGGTCCACAGCGCCAGCGCCACCAGGGTCACCCGCGTGGCCTCGTCGCCGCGCTCGTCCACCGCCACCACGTCGTCGGCGGTCAGCTCCAGCAGGTCCCGCAGCTCCGAGAAGCGCCCCATGAGGTCGTTGTGCGGGTGCAGCGTGGTCAGGAGCCCCCCGCTGGTGTCCTCGTAGCCCAGGATGCCGTTGTCGAACAGACCGCGCGCCGGGCTGTACCCGTTGCCGTCGGGGCTGGGCTGCAACAGCTCCTCGAAGGGCGTGGTCCCCAGCGCCTGCCCGAACGCGATCACCTGCCGCACCCGCGAGCGCTCCGCCAGCTCCAGCGCCGTCTGCGCCATGTCCGCGCTGACCAGCAGCAGGCGGGTGTCGGTCTCGGTGAGCACCGCGCACTGGGTGTCCAGGTCGGAGGCGGTCGACAGGGGCAGCGCGCGCCCGCCCACGGCCATCACGGTGTAGGTGGCCAGGAACCGGTCCGGTGAGACCGGCGCGAGCACCCCCACGACGTCACCGAAGCACATGCCCCGGCGGCTGAGCCCCGCCGCGGCCTGCTCCACCTTGGCAGCGAACGACAGGGCGTCCACGCGGTGCCCGACCCCGCGGATCGATCCCCCCCGCGCGGGCCGCAACCGGAGCCGTTCGCACAGGCCCCCGGTCAGGGATCCGATCGGGTCGTCCCGGCGCGGCAGGTGGCGCCCCGGTCGTCCGGTTCCTGAAGACAGCCCTACCCCCATACGTACCCCCAGTTCGCCCATCAGGCGGCGGTACCGCCGTCCGGGCTCGTCACGCCCCCTCCACGTGGCGAACCCGGCGGCGACGCACCGGTCGGCGGATGCGGCGTCCCTCCCCAGGACGCAACCCGTGCCGACGCGGCCTCCCACCGGCCCCGGAGACCTCCCCGGGGCTGACGTCCGCCGGAAACCAGTGTCACACCGGTGTTCGACGGCCGTTTCCGGGACCCCGGCGACCGTGCCACCGCAGTGCCACGAACGTGGTGTCCCATGGCTTGAAGCCTAGCGCGTTCACAGCCAGATGCACATGCATATTGCTATGCACATGCATATGTAGATTCATTGCGGAAGGCGGTTCTCCCGGTGGCGAGCCGGGCTTAACAGGGCAGATCGGGCAGCTTAGTCCGAGGTCCGGTGGTGGCGTACCCACGACGTGATCTGCGTACGCGAGTGGAAGCCCATCTTGCGGTTGATGTTGGCCACGTGCCGCGCCGCAGTGGACGGGGTGATGAACAGTTCCCGGGCGATCTCCGGGTTGCTCCTGCCCCGGCTCACCAGGAGGGCCACCTCCAGCTCACGCGGGGTGAGCCGCTCCTCGGGGGTCACCGACTCCGGGTCAGGGACGGGCCCGCCCCGCTCCCGGCGCCCGCGCGCGGGAGGGCTGGGCGGCGCGGAACGGCGCGACGGCGGGCGCCGCGCCTCCTCCGCCAGCTGCTCTCCCTCGCGTACCGCGTTCGACAGGGCCAGCGTCCGGCCCTGCTCCCACCAGCCCACCAGCTGGCGGCGGCGCCGCCGGACCTTCTCCACGTCGGTGAACGGCCACGGCGCCTCGTACGTGGACAGCCCCAGCCGCTCGCGCACGCTCATCGCCGCGCCCGCCAGGCGGCAGGCGCCCTCGCGCAGCCCCGCCCCGAAGGACACCCGGGCGATCGCGGTCAGCGCGCGCGCCGCGTCCGCTCGCTGGCCCGTCGAGTGGCTCAGCAGCAGCCCCTCGCTCAGGTAGTCGTAGGCCTGTCCCGTGGACCCCTGGGCGTGCGCCACCCGGCCGATCCCGGCCAGGCAGCGCGCCTCCTCGGCCGCCGCCCCGATCAGCCGCTGGGTGTCCAGCGCCTCCCGGTAGCAGCGGTCCGCCGTCAACAGGTCGCCGCTGGCCTCCGCCGCGCACGCCTGGCCCATGAGGGTGACCCCCACGCCCCACCGGTGGTCGATCCCGCGCAGCAGCGTCAGCGCGGCGTTGTAGTGGTGGTCGGCCGTGGGGTGGTCGCCCTGCTGGGCGACCAGGGCCGCCCGGGTGCCCAGGGCGATCGCCTCGCCCCACAGGTCACCCGACTCGCGGCACAGCCGCAGAGCCTCCTCCACCCGCACCGCGGCCTGGTCCGACACGCGCTCGCGCACCTCGACCAGGGCGAGCAGGTTGAGCGCGACGCGGACGAACACGTCGTCCCCGGCCTCCCGGCACAGCCGCAGGCCCTCCTCGCCCAGCGAGACCGCCAGTTCGTGGTCGCGCCGCACCCGCGCCAGCTGGGCCCGGCCCACCAGCGCCCGCGCGCGCGAGGGCGCCTTGGCCGCGTCCTCCAGATCCAGCAGGCGGTCCATCCAGTGCGCCCCCTCGGAGTAGCTCTGGTGGCTCACCCAGTGCGCGGTCAGGCTCACGCACATCCGCAGGCCCGGTTCGGCGGCGCCGTGCTCCAGCGCCCAGCGCAGCAGGGAGCGCAGCGTGTCGTACTCGGCGATCACGCGCTGGCGCCCGGAGTCGCGCTCGCTCCAGGGCATGACCCGGCTCGACTCCAGCTTCTGGCCCAGGTCCTCGGCCAGGCGCAGCATCCGGTCCAGGAGCCTCTCCTGGAACAGCTCCGCCTCACCCGCCGCGACCAGCCGGGAGTGCGCGAACCGCTGCACGGCCTCGGGCAGCCGGTAGCGCACCCGGCCCTCGAACTCGCCGGTCACAGTGATCAGGGAGCGGTCCAGCAGGGACGTCACGAGGTCGAGGACGGCCGGTTCG
Organism: Nocardiopsis camelliae; assembly: GCF_028993595.1. Taxonomy (GTDB): domain Bacteria; phylum Actinomycetota; class Actinomycetes; order Streptosporangiales; family Streptosporangiaceae; genus Nocardiopsis; species Nocardiopsis dassonvillei. The sequence goes on along the minus strand of NZ_CP118614.1, from coordinate 5,209,809 downwards.
GGCAGCGCCTCGTCGGCGCACACCTGCTCGGCCAGCTCCAGGTTCCAGCCCCGGAACACCGACAGGCGGCGCAGCAGCACCCGTTCGGCCTCGGGCAGCCCGCGGTACACGAAGTCCAGCACCACCGGCAGCATCTCGCTGCGCGGGACCGCCTGCCCCGGGCCGGGCTGGACCTCGGGGGAGGACAGGTGCTCGCGCAGACCGTCGACCAGCACGGCCGGCCCCACCCCGGGCGCGCTCGCGCCCAGCGCCTCGATCCCCAGCGGGATGCCGCCCGCCAGGTCGCACAGCTCCGTCACGGTCTCCATCTCCTCGCGCGAGAGCGAGAAGCGCGGGTCCCGGGCGCGGGCGCGGTCCATGAACAGCCGCACCGCCTCCGCGCCGGCGGGGTCGGGCTGGGGCCCCTTGCGCGCGGGCAGCGGCAGCGCCATCGGCGTCATCCGCCACACGGTGCCGCCCGACAGGCGGACGGGGGTCTCACTGGTGAGCAGGATCGACACGGACGGGCACGAGGCCAGCAGGGCCTCGCCGACCTCGGCCACCTCCTCGACGGCGTGCTCGCACGCGTCCAGCACCAGCAGCAGGTGGCGTTCGCACAGTGCCTCGGTCACCGTGACCGACAGCGGCTGCCCCGGCTCCTCCACCACGCCCACGGCGGCGGCCACCCGCGCGTACACCTCCAGGGTCGTGCGCGCGTCCGCCATGCCGACCATCCACACGCCGTCGGGGAACCACGCGGTGGACTGCTCGGCCACGCGTATCGCCAGACGCGTCTTGCCCAGCCCGTCGGTTCCGCTCAGCGTGACGGAGCGGCTGGAGCCGAGCAGACGGAGCAGGTCGCTCAGGTCCCGCTCACGGCCCACGAATCCGGTGCCCGGACGGGGGAGGTTGTGCCGCGCGGGCGCGGTCAAAGGTGCCATGGCCTTCACATGTAGGGGCTGTCGGGGGAGGTTCTCACCAGGGTCGGGGGGAAGGTCGGCAAGGGCGGACGTCGTAGGTGTGGGCTCTGGTACCCGGAGTTCCTGTCTTAGCGGGTGCACGCGCACTGTGCAAGTGCGTCCCCTCGACCGGGGCCGTGTCAGCCACCGTCACCCGGGACGGTCCAGCCGGTCAACTGCGTCCTCGAGGAAATCGAGAGTTTTCTGAAGATGTTCGCGATGTGACGGGCCGCCGTCGCGTGGCTGATGGTCAGCCGCTCGGCGATCTCGCGGTTGGACAGGCCCTGTTCGGCCAGTTCGGCCACCTCCCTCTCCCGGGGGGTCAGCGAATCCGGGCCCGAGGGCCCCGAGGTCTGGGGCCGGGGGAAGGCCAGCGCGCGGTCGAGCACCTGCTCCAGCGGCAGGGGGCGCCACGCGTTCCACGCCTCGGCGGTGCGCGTGGCGCCCACGCGCCGCTCCGCCGCCGACCGCAGCCGCAGGGTCTCGGCCGAGGGGCGGTCCAGCGCTGCCCTCAGGTCGGCGGCCACCCCCACCAGGGCGGCGGCCCGCTCGGCCTCCTCCTCGGCCAGGGCCAGTTCCGCCAGCGCTTCCAGGGCACGGGCCACCGCGAGCCTGCGTCCGGAGGTGAAGCTCACCCGCAGGCACGTCGCCAGGGGCTCCCGGGCGAGCAGCGTCTCGCCCTCGGCCAGGTACAGGCGGCCCAGTTCCCGGGCGCAGTGCGCGGTGGCCGGGGCGGCCTCCAGCTCGCCGAAGACCGACAGGGCGTCGGAGAACAGCTCCCGCGCCCGCGCGAAGTCGCCGCGCTCGGCGGCGATCGAGCCCAGTCCGTGCAGGGCGCGGGCCGCGCTCCAGCGGTCGCCGAGGTTGTCGGCCACCGCGACGCTGTGCTCCAGGAGGGCCGTGGCCCGTTCGGCCTCGCCGCGGCGGCGGGCCAGCTGGGCCAGCACGTCCAGCGTGGCCGCCTCGGTGATGGGGTCGCTGACCTGGGAGGCCCACACCCCGGCCCGCTCGGCGTGCTCCTGGCCCTCGTCCAGCGTCCCGGTGCGCAGGCACAGCGCCGCCAGGGCGGCCAGCGCGGAGGCGGCCGCTCCCGCCTCGCGGCAGGCCCGCGCCGCCTCCAGGGCGCACAGGGCCAGGGTGGACACGCGCGGCGCCGCGTCCAGGTCCAGCCGCAGCTCGGCGTGCAGGGCCAGGGCGCGCGCCCTCAGGTGCGGGGACTGCGCGTCGGGGTCGGTGGCCAGCGCCCGCTCCAGGAGGCGGCTGCCCTCGGCGGCCAGGTCGCGCACGATCCAGTAGGGGCGCAGCGCCACGCACACCCGCAGGGCCTCGTCCACGCGCCCGCGCGAGAGCGCCCAGTCCACCACGCGGGCGTGGTTCTCCCGGTGGTGGTCGAGCAGCCGCAGGTGCCCCAGGCGCTCGCCCCACGGCATCGGCGCGCAGCAGCTCTTGGCCCACTCCTCCAGACGGGCGACGCAGAAGCGCAGGTAGCGTTCCCAGCGGTCGTCCTCGCCGCCGCTGTCGGCCAGGTGCTCGGCGGCGTAGGCGCGCACCGTCTCGGTCAGCCGGTAGTGGGTGGTGCCGTCCACCTCGGCGTCCATCACCACCAGCGACTTGTCCAGCAGGGAGAAGTGCAGCGGCAGTATGTCGGCGGGGTCGACCCCCTCACCCGAGCAGACGTCCTCAGCGGCCTCCAGGTACCAGGTGGAGAACACCGACAACCGGTGCAGCAGGAGCCGCTCCGGCTCGGTGAGAAGGTCGTGGCTCCACTCCAGGACCGCGCGCAGCGTCCGCTGGCGCGGCGGCAGGTCCTCGGACCCGTCGCTGGTCAGCAGCTGGAACCGGTCGTCCAGGCGGCGCAGGATCTGCTGCACCGACAGCACCCGCACCCGTGCGGCGGCCAGCTCGATCGCCAGCGGCATGCCGTCCAGCATCCGGCAGATCTCCGCGATGTAACCGGAGTTCTCCCTGGTCATCTCGAACCCGGCGCGCGCGGCGTGCGCGCGGGTGACGAACAGGCGCACCGACTCGTAGCGCTGGGTGTCGCGCCGGGGGATGGGCGCGGGGTCGGCCGCGTAGGGGTCGGTGGGTGTGGGCCGCGCGGGCAGGGACAGCGGCGGCACCCGCCAGATGTTCTCCTCGGGAACGTGCAGGGGCTGGCGGCTGGTCACCAGGATGCGCACCCGGGGGCAGTCGCGCAGCACGGCCTGGCACAGCTGCGCCATCGGCCCCACGGCGTGCTCGCAGGTGTCCAGGAGCAGCAGCAGGTTGCGGGTGCGCAGCGAGGTGATGACGGCGTCCGTCATGGTGCGCGAGTCGTCCTGCACCGCCTGGAGGCTGCCCGCGACCGCGCGCAGCGCCTGGTCGTGGGTGGAGGCCTCGCTCAGGTCGACGAAGCGCACGCCGTCGGGGAACCGGCGCATGACGCGCTCGGCCAGGTGCAGGGCCAGGCGCGTCTTGCCGATACCGCCGGTACCGGTCAGCGTGACCATCCGGGCGGTGCCCAGGAGGCGGCCCAGGTCGACGATGTCGCGCTCGCGTCCGACGAAGCTGATGAACTCGCCGGCGGACAGGGGCAGGTTGTGGCGGGGAGGAGACATGGCCTCGATTACTAGGACACCGAAATCGGCCCGCGCCGCCGCTGCGGGGGCGGCGCGGGGAACGCCGTCCCCAGTGTCGCACCCGCCACCCCCGGTTGTCCTCCGAATGGCCGGTTCCGGCATGAGCGGACAGAAACCGCCCACGCCGGACCGGAAGGTGCTATGGAGCGGTTACTCCGCGCTTTCCGGGCCCTTCGGAGCCCAGGTGGCGGGGTCGGCCGGACCCTGCTCCCCCGACCCCATGTCCTTGACCTCGTGGCCGCCGTCCTCGCCGAACGGCGGGAACCACACGAAGGGGATGCCCTTCTTGGCGGCGTACTGGATCTGCTTGCCGACCTTGGCGGTGGAGTGGAACACCTCGGTGTTGAACCCGCGCCCGCGCAGCAGCTCCCCGGTGCGCAGGGCCTCCCTGCGGCGCTCGGCGCCGGGCACCACGACCATCACGTCGGTGGGGCAGGCGCGCCCCTCCTCGATCCGGCCCTCGGCGACGAGCTTGGCGAAGATGCGGGTGAGGCCGATCGAGATGCCCACGCCCGGCAGCCGCCTGCGGATGAACTGCCCGGCCAGGTCGTCGTAGCGCCCGCCCGCGCAGATGCTCCCGTAGCCGGGGTCGTCGTCGAAGGAGGCCTCGTAGACGGTGCCCGTGTAGTAGTCCAGGCCGCGGGCGATGGACAGGTCGGCCACGACGCTGCCCTCGGGCAGGTCGGCCAGGTCCTCCAGCACGAAGGAGAGCTCCTCCAGCCCCTCGTCGAGCAGCGCGGAGGAGACCCCGAGCCCGCGGACCCGCTCGGCGACGCCGGATCCGGCGCCGCGGACGCGGGCCAGCGCGAGGCAGGCGTCGGCCTGCTCGCCGGTCAGGCCGTCGGCCAGCAGGATCCCGCGCACGCCCTCGTCGCCGATCTTGTGCAGCTTGTCCACCGCGCGGATGACCGCGATCGGGTCCTTGATGCCCAGGCCCTCGTAGAAGCCCTGGAGGACCTTGCGGTTGTTGACGTTGAGCGTCCAGGCGGGCAGGTCCAGCCCGCTGAGCACCCGGTGCACGATGCGCGGCAGCTCGGCGTCGAAGTGCAGCGGGACGGAGTCGACGTTGATGACGTCGATGTCGCACTGGGTGAACTCGCGGAAGCGCCCCTCCTGGGGGCGCTCGCCCCGCCACACGCGCTGCATCTGGTAGCGCTTGAAGGGGAAGGACAGCTCGTTGAAGTGCTGGGCGACGTACCGGGCGAAGGGCACGGTGAGGTCGAAGTGCAGCCCGAGCCTGGCGTCGGAGTCGTCCTTGGCGTCGGCCTGGAGGCGGTGCAGGGTGTAGACCTCCTGGGAGGTCTCGCCCTTGGCCATCAGCACGTCGAGGTTCTCCACGGACGGCGTCTCCACCGACGCGAAGCCGAAGGACTCGAACCCGGCGCGGATATGGTCCAGCCAGCGCTGCTCCACGGCCCGGACCTGAGGGGACCACTCGGGGAAACCGCTGATGGGAGTGGGGCGGACGATGCGCTGATCGGACATGTGGGGTTCTCGGCTCACAGTTTCGTCTCGGCTTGCTGGCCCCGTCCGCGCCGCGCCGCGCGTACGCACGCGCGGGTTCGCTCGTCGGGCGGGGGGAGGGCCGGTCCAGTCTACGGGGAACCCGGTCGGGAGGGCGGCGAGACGGACTGCCCGCCGCCGCGACCGCTCGCCGCGGTTCGGCCACCACCGGCCCACGTGGACGGTTGTGGGCCGGTGGGGCGCTGGCGCGCCGGACCGGAGTGTCGACCGGACCGACGTCGAAGAGCGGGACGTCGGTGGGTGGCCCTGGGACCGGGGCGCCGCCTGGGCTCCCGCGGATGGTCGCGTCCTCGTGCCAGGAGTCTTCTCCGCGACCGCACTTGCCGGTGCGGGGGCCCTGCCTCCACCGTAGACTCCGGGGACCCCGCCGGACAGGGATCGGCGCGGCCGAAAGCGGCCGAAAATGACCGCTCACAATGTCGTAAAGTCGACCTTCCGGGGTACAGGTGTGTGCTTACCTGTTCACGGTCGGTTTCGGGCGGAGGACGCACCGCCACGCGACGGCCACCACTACTCCCGCGACTCCTCCTCTGCCCGGGAGCCGCGGACCCCACGAGCCGACCGGTGTGGCGTGCCGCACCACTGAGCCAAAACGCCTTCCCCACCGGCCATCCGGTGTTAGGTTCCAGGAACGGTGCCTCCCGCGTCGGTACCGACCCCGATGGGTCGCGTACCCCGAGGACCGGACCGTGCGCGCCGTCCGTCCCGCTGGCCCGGCACTCCCGCTAGGACTAACTGTGATCGATCCAGTCAACAGCACGAACAACGCCCACGCCTCAACCGCCTTGTCCACCAAGATCATCGTCGCCGGGGGGTTCGGGGTCGGCAAGACCACGTTCGTCGGCGCCGTCTCGGAGATCCCGCCCGTGCGCACCGAGGCCGCGGTCACCGCCGCCAGCGCGGGCGTGGACGACCTCTCCCACACCCCGGACAAGACGAGCACCACGGTCGCGATGGACTTCGGCCGCATCTCGCTGGACACCGACCTGACCCTCTTCCTGTTCGGGACCCCGGGCCAGCAGCGCTTCTGGTTCATGTGGGACGACCTGGTCCGGGGCGCGCTGGGTGCCGTGATCCTGGCCGACACCCGCCGCCTGGAGGACACCTTCCAGGCGCTGGACTACTTCGAGCGCCAGTACCGGCTGCCCTTCGTCGTCGCCGTCAACGAGTTCGACCCCGAGAACCTCCACAGCGCCGAGGAACTGCGCGACGCCCTGGACCTGACCCCGGACGTGCCCGTCGTGTACTGCGACGCCCGCGACCGCAACTCCGTCGTCCGGGTCCTGGTGACCCTGGTCAAGCACGCCATGGCGGTGGAGGCCCGCCAGCGCCGCCAGCGCCAGCTCGCCTGAGCCGACGGGCGCCCCGTGGCGGACCGGGGGCGGTTTCGACGCAACCGTCCGCACATGTGGGCGCCCGGGGTTCTCTCAACGGTTGTGTCCGGCGTTACCCTGTGGTGGTGTTCGGACGAATGGCGGAAGGCGTTCGCCGCTTCCTGGGCAAGCCCGGTGCGGTGGATCTGCGGCCCTATACCAAGCTCCTGTCGGCGATCGAGGCCGAGGAGGATGGTCTGCGTGAGCTCAGCGACACCGAGCTGACGGAGAAGGCCATCGAACTCGGCAACGCCGAACTCCCCTACGAGCGCGACGACCTCGTGTCGCTGTGCGCGGTCGGCCGCGAGGCCGCCCGGCGCTCACTCGACGAGCGGCCCTTCGACGTGCAGCTCCTCGGCGTCATGGCCCTGCTCGACGGCCACGTCGCGGAGATGGCCACGGGTGAGGGCAAGACGCTGGCGGGCGCCCTCGCCGCCGCCGGGTTCGCCCTGCGCGGCCGGCGCGTGCACCTGCTCAGCGTCAACGACTACCTGGCCCGGCGCGACGCCGAGTGGATGCGCCCCCTCTATGACATGCTCGGCGTCACCGTGGGCTGGATCACCGAGGACTCCACCCCCCAGGAGCGGCGCGCCGCCTACTCCTGCGAGGTGACCTACGCGGCCGTCAGCGAACTGGGCTTCGACGTCCTGCGCGACCGCATGGTCACCGACATCGCCGACCGGGTCGTGCCGCCGCCGCACGTGGCGATCATCGACGAGGCCGACTCGGTGCTCGTCGACGAGGCCCGCGTCCCACTGGTCCTGGCCGGGGCCGCGGAGAGCGTGGACGCCGACGTGGAGATGGCCGACGTCGTGCGCGGGCTCAAGCCGCGCCTGCACTACGAGATCGACGGCGAGGGGCGCAACGTCCAGCTCACCGACGCCGGGATCGACGCGGTGGAGAAGGCGCTGGACGGGGTCGACCTGTACTCCGAGGACGACACCTCCGTCCTGCCGCAGGTCAACCTGGCCCTGCACGCGCACGTGCTGCTCCAGCGCGACGTCCACTACGTGGTGCGCGACGGCGAGGTCCGCCTCATCAACGAGTCGCGCGGGCGCATCGCCCTCCTCCAGCGCTGGCCGGACGGCCTCCAGGCCGCGGTCGAGGCCAAGGAGAAGGTGGCGCTCAGCGAGACCGGCGAGGTGCTGGACTCCATCACCGTGCAGTCGCTGGTCCTGCGCTACCCCACGCGCGCCGGTATGACCGGTACCGCGATGGCCGTCGCCGAACAGCTCCGCGAGTTCTACGAGCTGGAGGTCGCGGTCATCCCCTCCAACAAGCCCAACGTCCGCGAGGACCACGGCTCGCGCCTGTACGCCACGCGCGAGGAGAAGGAGGACGCCCTCATCGCCAAGGTGGAGGAGGTCCACAAGTCCGGACGGCCGATCCTCATCGGCACCCAGGACGTGGCCGAGTCCGAGCTGTTGGCCGGGCGCCTGCGAGAGGCCGGGCTGGAGTGCGTGGTCCTCAACGCCAAGAACGACGCCGACGAGGCGGCCATCATCGCGGAGGCGGGCACCCACGGCGCCGTCACCGTCTCCACCCAGATGGCCGGGCGCGGCACCGACATCCGCCTGGGCGGCAGCGACATGGCCGACCGCGAGCGGGTGGTGGAGACGGGCGGCCTGTACGTGATGGGCTTCGGCCGCTACCCCAGCAGCCGTCTGGACGGGCAGCTGCGCGGCCGCGCCGGGCGCCAGGGCGACCCGGGCGACTCCATCTTCTTCGTCAGCATGGACGACGACCTGGTGGTCAACCACGCCCCCGAGACCACGGGCTACCAGACCGCCTCCGACGGTGAGATCACCGACCAGGGCTGGCTGGGCATGGTCGACCACGCGCAGCGCGTGTCCGAGGGCCAGCTGCTGGAGGTGCACCGCAACACCTGGCGGTACAACCAGCTGATCGACGTGCAGCGCGACGTGGTCCTGGAGCACCGGGAGATGGTCCTGACCGGGGACCAGGGCGACCGGCAGATCAGGGCCGACCGCCAGAAGCGGCACGAGGAGCTGCTTGAGGAGCTCGCCGGGAAGGGAGCCGGGGCGGAGGAGGACGCCGGAGGCGGCGCCGACGCCGAGGAGGAGGCGAACGGGAAGGTAGCCCGGGCGGCCCGCCTCATCACCCTCTACCACCTGGACCGGGGCTGGACCGACCACAACGCCTTCCTGTCGGAGCTGCGCGAGGGCATCCACCTGCGCTTCCTGGGCCGCCGGGACCCGCTGGACGAGTTCAACCGCGACGCGGTGCCGGTCTTCAAGGGCTTCCTGGACGACGCGCGCGCCCGGGCGGCCGAGAGCTTCGAGGAGCTGGAGGCCGTGGACGGCGAGCTGGACGTGAGCTCGGTGGGCGTCAAGCGCCCGTCGATGACGTGGACGTACATGGTGCACGACCACCCGTTCAGCTCCGCGTTCGAGACCCTGGTGGGCAGGCTCAAGGGAGGCCGGGGGAGCGGGAGCTGACCATTCCCCCGCAAACTGATGCGCGGGTCGGGACCAAAGTCCCGGCCCGCGCATTACTTTTGTCAGCTACTCTGCTCGAAACGCCCCACAAGCCCGAAAACGGCATCACCAATTGCCCCGTCCGGGTTAACATGGCTGCGTTTTCAACGGAACCCGAGACGGTTGGGACGAAATTCACCGTGGTCCACGAGGTCGGTGCGCAGGAGAAGATCAGTTATGGACGGAACGACCGATTCGAGGGCGGTCCGGTGGGCGGGGGCAGTTTCTGGGTGGATGAGGACGGCCACCCGGTCGCCAAGATCGGTGGGCCGAAGGAGTGGCGGCCCACGCCCATGATCGACGTCCGGGTGGGCGACGTGTTCAGCGTCGGCGGACAGGCGTGGAGGGTGACCGACATTGTCGACGCGGATACTCCCTCCGCATATCTGCTGGCCACGCGAATAAGTTGACTCCAGGCCCCGGGCGAGTGCCCGGGGTCTTCGTTTTCCTTCTTCCGGCGGGGGGCCGCAACCCCGTGCAACCTTTTACCGGAGGGGGCTGCCGGATACCCCGGTTTCGCCGCCGCCCGTCTTTTCGGGAGCCGGCTGGCGAGGTTTTGTGGTTTGTGTGGCCTGTGGGGCACCGGGGGTTCCAGAGGCGAAGTGCCGGTGAAGAACGGGCATCGGTGCAGGTCAAGGAAGAGGGCGGCGCGCCCACCAGCGCGAATCGAGACGTTCCGGTTATCTGATGGAGGGTGTTCGCGTTACCGGTTCCTCGTTAACGTCTGTGGAGCAAGGCGCGCCCCGGCAGCGGCCGCAGGGAGGGTCCCCCCGCTCTCGGAGAGTCCACGGGCCGCTGCGCCCTGCCGCCCCAAGGCCGGTCCCAGGGGCTGTCCCCCGCCCCTGGGCCTGGCCGCCCCGCGTAGGCGGGGAGGTCCTCTCCGTCCCCCCGCGTCGCGCGCGGGGCCCGGTTCTCCCGCGCGTGCGCGCGTCCTTCGCCGCGCGCCGTCCCGGCGCCTACCGGCCTCTGCGCCGGGCGGAGATTAGATCCTGTTCCATCCGGTGCTGAGGGCTGCGCGCCCCGGTTCTCATGGTGGGGTCCGTGAAACCGGGTCTTGCGGTAGAACGCGTTTCAGTATTAGTCTCTGGAGGTGCCTGCCCCGGTGAGGGCGCCCGGCGGCCCGACCGCGGGGCGTCAGCGGACGGCAGGCGAGGACGGTCGTCCGTCGAAGTCGGATCGCGCCCCGACTCCGGCGGACGGCGTCCGTTCCCCCGTGGCCGCCCGCGCCCGGCCGCTAGGAGAGCAGGCGGCACAGTTCGCCGAAGGTGGGGCACGGCCAGGCCAGGCGGCACCCCCGGCAGCGGTCCCCGTCCTCGTCGTCGGGGGCGTGCAGGTGCAGCAGGTCCACGCAGATCCCGGCCAGGGCGGACACCTCCTCGCGCGCGTTCGCGTAGAAGGCGACGTCGTTGATCCGGGACAGGGCGCTGGAGCGGCCCGAGGACGGGATGCCGACCGTGTCCGGCTCCCAGGGGACCGCGCGCGCAGAGCGCTCCCGGATGCCCAGGACGCACTGGAGCACTCGCGCGTGCTCGGAGGGGTGTCCCCTCCCCGACGCTGGTCTGGTGAACGGCGACATCGCTGATCTCCCCCACCACGTGGATACGCAGCCTCACGTGGTAACACAGCGTATACCCAGCATTGCTCCTTGTCGCGACACGCGGAGGCGGGGCGGGCAGAGAAGGGGCGGCGGGCCGCCCGGGGGAGGGACGGCCCGCCGGAAGGGGAGACGGGTTCTGGTTGGACGAGGGGTCAGCCGCAGCCTCCGCCGCAGTTGCAGGAGCCGCCGCTCTGACAGCCGCAGCCGCAGCCCGAACCGCAGCTGCACCCGCGCAGGTCGGGGGTCGTGGTCGTCCGGTGGGTCACAGTCCCTCCAAGGGGATCGACAGCACCCGTGCGCGATCACGCCGGAGCCTCCCCGGTGGGAGGGGGCGTCACGGGCGCGTTTCCCGCAGGAGACCGTGCCCGTTCGCCGCCGCCGCCAACCGGCGCGGGTGCCGACGCCGCCGGGCCCGGGCGCGCCCCGCGGCTTTCGCGGGGCGCACTGACCTGTGCGGAGGGCCGACGGGGATCAGGCGAAGAAGGTCGGCGCGACCGCCGGGCGGCGTGTCATTCGGTAGAGCCAAACCTGACCGACGAACATGACCGGAATTACGGGAACGAGGGTCACCCACACGAACACCGCGGTCGTGGAGGGGATCGGCTCCCAGGGCAGCTCCGGTACGGCCAGTGCCACGAGCAGACCGGGGACGGCGATCGCTACCGCCGACGTGTGCCGCGACAGCATCGGACCCGCCAGGCCGCTCGTCGCCGCCAGGGCCGCCAGCAGCACCGCGGCCAGCGCGACCGCGGGCCCGGGGGACAGCTCCGGGCCGCCGGGCAGCGCCGCCGCGACCGCCGCCAGCGCCACCGCCCCCAGGGCCAGGCGCGCCAGCGGGCGCGTGTCCCGGGCGGCCACGTCCGCGCTCTCGGAGTCGGCCGGACCGACCAGCCGCTCGGCCCCGAAGGCCGCGCCGCGCAGCGCGAACAGCGCCGTGACGGCGACCGCGCACAGCGGCGTGAACGCGCTCGCGGTGAGGCCGCCCGCGAGCAGACCCGCCACCACCAGGCCCCACGCGGCGGCCAGGGCCCAACTGCCCCCGACGAGCGCGCAGTCGCAGACCAGCCGCCAGCGGCCGCCGTCCACGCGGGCGCGCAGCCACAGCCCCGCGTCGCGGACCAGCCACCCGGCCAGCAGGACGGCGAGCACGGGCCACAGTTCGGCGACCACGTGGTGCTCCAGGACGGGGAACAGGCCCGCCAGGACCCCGAACGCGGCGACCAGCCACACCTCCGAGGCCAGGAAGTAGGGGGCGACGGCGGCGACCACGCGGCGGCGCTGCCCGGGGCCGCGCGCCAGGCGCGGCATCAGCATGCCCAGGCCGATGTCGGCACCGGCCAGGACGAGGTAGCCCACGACGAGGAGGGCGAGGAGTGCGGAGGAGAGGAGGTCCATGGCTTGCGGCCTTCCGGGCTCAGTACGTGTGGACGGGTGCGGCGCGCCCACCGGGCTCCGCGGGGTCCTCGGGCGGTCGTGTGCGCGGCTCGGCCAGCGGTCCGCCCTCGGGGCCGCGCCGCGCGTAGCGCACCAGGAGCCAGTAGGTGACGGCGGCCAGGACCGCGAAGGCGACGGTGAAGAAACCGAAGGAGAGCACAGCCGCGACCGGGGACAGGGGGGTCACCGCGTCGGCCGTGGTCAGGTGGTGCACGACCGTCCACGGCTGGCGGTTGGTCTCCCGGAACACCCAGCCGCCGACGCTGGCCAGGTAGGGCAGGAACGGCGTCACCACCAGCGGGGCGAGGAACCACCTCCAGCGGTCGAGTCCGCCGAGGGGCCAGGCCAGCAGCATCAGCGGGCCCAGGAGGAACATCAGCGCCCACGACGTCATCATCACCAGGTTGCCGGTCGTGTTGGCCGCCTCCAGGAGGGGACCGCCCGGGTTCGCCGCCTCGATCGCCGCGATCTCCTCGGCGGTGTGGGTCAGCCCGCTCGTGGGCGGGCCCTGGCCGAACAGCTCGAACTGCACCCCGCCGAAGGCCGCCACGGGTACCGGCACGACGCACAGGACCAGCGTCGCGTAGCGGATTCCGCGCCGGAAGACGCCGTGCGCGTCGTCGCCCCGGACGAGGTGGTGGGCGCTGGTCGCGGCCACGACCAGGGCGCCGACCAGCAGGGCCCCGGTGACGACGTGGCCGAAGGCCAGCACGGCCGCCGGGTTGGTCATCAGCGCGACGGGGTCGGTCAGGTGCGCCACCCCGTCGACCATCTCGAAGCCCACGGGGTTGCGCAGGAAGCCGTTGGAGACCAGCACCCACCACGCCGAGGCGTACGCCGTCGCGGTGACCACGGCGAAGCAGGCCAGGTGCGCCCACCGGCCCATGCGGTCCCACCCGAAGATCCACAGCCCCAGGAACGTGGACTCGACGAAGAACGCGGTCATCGTCTCCAGCGCCAGGGGAGCGGCGAAGGTGTAGCCGAACATCCCGTGCAGGCCGCTCCAGTTCAGCGCGAGCTGGAGTTCCATCACCAGCCCGGACAGGACGCCCATCCCGTAGTTGACCAGGTACAGGCCGCCCCAGAACCGCACGGCGGTCATCCGGGAGCGGTCGCCGCGCAGGGTGGCGACCAGCTGGATCGTGAGGAGGTAGGGGGCCAGCCCGAGGGTCAGGGCCACGAACACGTAGTGGGTGGCGGCGGTCAGCGCGAACTGGAGCCGCGCCAGCAGAAGGGGGTCTTCGAACATCGTCGGGCCTCGCGTTCGGCGGTGGGAACGCGGTCAAGCATCCGACTGCGGCAGGGGCGGGCGCATCGTCCCGGCGGGGGCTCCTCGCCGCCCCCTCCGAGGGTAGGAGCGGCGGCGCGGGTACTCCCGGGGGCGTAGGGGACGACCCCGGGACGGCCCCGGGGGACCCCGGGAACGCTCCCGGGCGCACGAGTCCCTCCTCACCGGCTCCACTTCGGGGTGACCAGGGCGGTCTCGTAGGCGATGACGACCAGCTGGGCGCGGTCGCGCACCCCCAGCTTGACCATGGCCCGGCTCACGTGGGTCTTGGCGGTGGCCGGACTGAGCACGAGGTGGGCGGCGATCTCCTCGTTGGACAGGCCGCCGCCGACCAGGGCGACCACCTCGCGTTCGCGCTCGGTGAGCCCGTTCAGCCGGACCGAGGGGTCGGGCGCGCTCGGCGGCCTGCGCGCGTAGTCGGCGATCAGCCGCCGGGTGATCCCCGGAGACAGCAGCGCCTCGCCGCCGTGCACCACCCGCACCGCCCGCAGCAGGTCCCCGGGTTCGGTGTCCTTGACCAGGAACCCGCTGGCGCCCGCGCGCAGCGCCTCGAAGATGTACTCGTCCAGGTCGAACGTGGTGAGGATGACGACCCGCGTCGCCTCCAGGGCGGGGTCGGCCAGGATGCGCCCGGCGGCGGCCAGGCCGTCCACACCGGGCATGCGGATGTCCATGAGGACCACGTCCGGGCGTTCGGCGCGGGCCAGCCGGACGGCCTCCTCGCCGTCGGCGGCCTCGGCGACCACCCCGATGTCGGGGGCGCTGTCCAGCAGCGCGCGGAACCCGGCGCGTACCAGCGCCTGGTCGTCGGCGAGCAGTACCCGGATCAACGGGGCCTCGTTTCCTCGGTGTCGGGGGAGGGGACGGCCGGTGTCCGGCGGTCCGGTCCGGCGCCGTCGAGCGGGAGCCGGGCGCGCACCCGGAATCCTCCCTCCCGGAGGGGACCCGCGTCCACCGTGCCGCCCACGAGGGCGGCGCGTTCGCGCATCCCGGTGATGCCGTTGCCCGGGACCGGCGGCCCGACGGTCCCCGCGCCGTCGTCGGTGACCTCCACGACCAGCGAGGACGCGCGGTGCTCGATGCGCACCCGCGCCGAGGAGGCCCCGGAGTGGCGGACCACGTTCGTCAGCGCCTCCTGGACCGTGCGGTAGGCGGCCGACTCGGTGCTCACGGGCAGGTGCCCGGGCACACCGCCGACCTCCACGGCCACGTCGACGCCCGCGCTGCGGGTGCCTTCGGCCAGCTCCTCCAGGCGGTCCAGCCCGGGGACCGGCGACCTCGGCGCGGCCTCGTCCACGGCGCGCAGCACGCCGAGCATGCCGCGCAGCTCGGTCAGGGTGTCCTTGCTGGTCCGCTTGATGGTGGCCAGGGCCTCCGCAGCCCGCTGCGGCTCGGTCTCCATCAGGTACAGGGCCGTGCCCGCCTGCACGTTGATGAGGGAGATGTTGTGCGCCACCGTGTCGTGCACGTCCCGGGCCAGCCGGACCCGCTCCTCGGAGGCCCGGCGCAGCAGCTCCTCCTCACGGGTGCGCAGGGACTCGGCCTCGCGCTCGCGGTCGGCCCGCAGGTACTCCTGCCGCCAGCGCACGACCTCGCCCGTGCACAGCAGGACGAGCACCCAGCCGACGATGCCGACCGCCTCGGGCCGGAAGGTCCCCGTCATGAGGAACTCGTAGCCGTTGACCGCCACGAACTGGCCCACGCCCAGCGTCCAGCCGAACACGCGGTAACCCCGGCGCACCAGGGTGTAGAGCATGACGGCGGTGCACAGCATGACCATGCCGTCGGGAAAGCCCAGGGGGTAGTACACGGTGGAGGCGACGACCGACACCAGCCCGACCGTGCGCGGACAGGCGGTGCGCCACAGGACGGCCAGGCAGGCGACCAGGATCAGCGCGTGGCCCCACGGCCAGGGGTCGACCGCCCCCGCCGCCCGCTGGAGCGCGCTGACCAGCGTCGTGCTGCCCATGGAGACGGCGAGCAGGCCGGACGCGAGCCAGACGTCGGTGCGCGCGGGCCGGAGGAGTAGTGCTGCCACAACCCCGACAGTACGGGGGACCCCTCGGGGAAGCCGTCACCCCGGAGGAGGGTTTTCCGGTGTCGGACTACTCCCCGGGGAGTAGACCGTGGCCGACTAGAAGACGTCGTCCGGCGGAGCCGGGGAGTCGACGGCGTCGGCGTCGCGCACGGGGGAGCGGCCCGAGACGAAGCGGTCCAGCTCCTCGCCCTCCAGGAGGCGGGCCATCTCCGGGTCCCGGTGCGCGCGGCGGCCCAGCTCCTCCACGGGCAGGGGGCTGTGCGAGGCCGTCAGGACCAGGTTGCCGAACCGCCGCCCGCGCAGCACGCCCGGCGCGGCCGACAGCGCCGTGTGCGGCAGCGCCGTGCGCGCGGTCGCCACCTGGCTCCGGGTGTGGGCCAGCCCCCCGCCGTCGCCGATGTTGACCACCAGCATCCCGGTCGGCCGCAGGACGCGCGCCAGTTCGGCGTAGAACTCCGCCGACGTCAGCCGGGCCGGGGTGCGCGCGCCCGCGAACACGTCGCTGACCAGCAGGTCCGCGCTGTCGGTGTGCCGGGCGGCGATCCACTCCCGGGCGTCGCCGATGCCCACGCGCAGCTGCGCCCTGCGGTCCCAGGGCAGCCGCCTGCGCACCATCTCCACCAGGGGCGCGTCCACGTCCACCGCGCGCTGCCGGGAACCGGGACGGGTGTGCGCCACGTAGCGTGCCAGCGTCAGCGCGCCCGCGCCCAGGTGCAGGGCGTCCACGGCCTCCTCCGGCGGCGCCACGAGGTCGGCCGCGTGCGCCATGCGGCGCACGTAGGAGAAGTCCAGGTAGGAGGGGTCGGCCAGGTCCACGTGGGACTGGGGCGTACCGTCCACGACCAGGAACCACGAGTCTGAGCGGTCGGCGTCTGCGAGCAGCTCCGTGCCCGGGTTCCCGCCGTCCACGGCGTCCCCGCCGTTCCCGTCGAGCGCCGCTTCCCCCCGCGCGCCGCGTCTGCCCACGTCCGCCTCCGTTCGTCGGCCCCAAGACTACGCACAGGCCCGAGCGAGCGTGTCCGTGGTCGCGCTAGCCTGGAGAACCCAAGTTTTTTAAGTCACCAAGGTCTTTTTAGGTCTTGCAAGTTCGTTTGCATCTTTCACAAGTCCCACGAGGAGTGGCCGTGCTACTGCGGATGTCGACCCTGTTCCTGCGCACCCTGCGTGAGGACCCGGCGGACGCCGAGGTGCCGAGCCACAAGCTGCTCGTGCGCGGCGGGTTCGTGCGCCGGGCCGCACCCGGGGTCTACAGCTGGCTGCCCCTGGGCAGGATCGTCCTGGAGAACGTCTCCCGGATCGTGCGCGAGGAGATGGACGCCATCGGCGCCCAGGAGGTGCTCCTGCCCGCGCTGCTGCCCCGCGAGTACTACGAGGCCACCGGGCGCTGGGAGGAGTACGGCGACACCCTGTTCCGCCTCAAGGACCGCAAGGGCGCCGACTACCTGCTCGGCCCCACCCACGAGGAGCTGTTCACGCTCCTGGTCAAGGGCGAGTACTCCTCCTACAAGGACTTCCCGGTCACCCTGTACCAGATCCAGGAGAAGTTCCGCGACGAGGCGCGTCCCCGCGCGGGCGTGCTGCGCGGACGCGAGTTCCACATGAAGGACTCCTACTCCTTCGACATCGACGACGAGGGCCTGCGCGCGTCCTACGCCGACCACCGCGCCGCCTACATCCGCGTCTTCGACCGGCTGGGCCTGGAGTACGTGATCGTGTCGGCCACCTCGGGCGCCATGGGCGGATCGGCCTCGGAGGAGTTCCTGGCCGTCGCCCCGACCGGCGAGGACACCTTCGTGCGCAGCACGGAGTCCGACTACGCCGCCAACGTCGAGGCCGTGGCCGTCCCCGCCCCCGAAACGCTCCCGGTCGAGGGCCTGCCCGAGGCCGCGGTCCACCACACCCCGGACACCGCCACCATCCAGACCCTGGTGGACTTCCTCAACGGCGCCGGGCTGGGCCGCGACTTCACCGAGGCCGACACCCTCAAGAACGTCCTGGTCAAGACCCGCGCGCCCGGCGCGAAGGAGTGGGAACTGCTGGCCGTCGGCCTGCCCGGCGACCGCGAGGTGGACTTCAAGCGCCTGGAGGCGGCGCTGGAGCCCGCCGAGGTCGCCCTGCTGGAGGAGGCCGACTTCGCGGCCAACCCCTTCCTGGTCAAGGGCTACATCGGCCCCCGCGCCCTGCTGGACAACAAGGTCCGCTACCTGGTCGACCCCCGTGTGGTCACCGGCACCGCCTGGGTGACCGGCGCGGACGAGGCCGACCACCACGTCGTCGACCTGGTCGCGGGCCGCGACTTCGTCCCGGACGGCACCATCGACGTCGCCGAGGTGCGCGACGGCGACCCCTCGCCCGACGGCAGGGGAACCCTGTACACCGCGCGCGGCATCGAGATCGGCCACATCTTCCAGCTGGGCCGCAAGTACACCGACGCCTTCCAGGTGGACGCCCTGGGCCCCGACGGCAAGCCCCGGCGGATCACCATGGGCTCCTACGGCATCGGCGTCTCGCGCGCCGTCGCCGCGGTCGTCGAGCAGTCCCACGACGACAAGGGCGTCGTCTGGCCGCGCGAGGTGGCGCCCGCCGACGTGCACGTGGTCGGCACGGGCAAGGGCGAGCAGGTCGAGGAGGCGCTGCGGATCGCCCGTGAACTGGAGGACAGGGGCCTGCGCGTCCTCGTGGACGACCGCAAGGGCGTCTCTCCCGGCGTCAAGTTCACCGACGCCGAACTGCTGGGCATCCCCACCGGCGTCATCGTCGGCCGCGGCCTCAAGGACGGCCTGGTGGAGCTGCGCGACCGCGCCACCGGCGACCGCGAGGAGGTCGCCCTGGCCGAGATCGTGGACCGCGCCGTCGCCGCCTGCCGCGCGTAGCGGGTGAACGGGAGGGGGGAGGGCCCGCGGGGAGACCGCGGGCCCTCCCCCCTCCGCCCGTACACGGACTGACGCGGGTGCTTCCCGGACCGCCGCCGTGCCCGGCCGTGCGGGCTACGTGCGGGTCAACCGGCCTCGTCGAAACCGGGCAGGGCGTCCAGAGCCCCGCCCCACTCCAGCAGGCGCACGGTCGTCTCCTGGAGCGCCCGGGCGCCGGTCACCCGCAGGTCGGTGTCCCGCGAGGCGGTCAGCCACAGGTGGGCGCGCGCGGCGGCCTGCTCCAGCCCCGCGGCGTAGGCGTCGACGGCCTCGTCGCCGTACTCGTCGGCGACCGGGTAGGAGGCCAGCGCGGGCGGGGGGTCCACGCCCCGCTCCACGGCCGCCGCGTGCAGCGCGTCCCGCAGCGCCTTGTGCTCGTGGGCGGTGCTCCCCGCGCGGTCGCGCCGGTCCTCGTCCTCGGCGGCCCCGCCGATGAACTCGTACCCGTACACGGCCGCGTGTTCGGCGCGCAGCGCCTCGGCCAGCGCCCGGGGGCCGGCGTCCATCTCCTCGCCGGTGGACGCGGGGCTCTCGCTCACCTTGCTACCTGCCTTCCGTCTGGGGGTGTGCGCCGTCACCGCTCCTGGGCCAGCAGGTGGGCGTGCCCCGCCTCGCACGCGCCGATCGCGCTGATCAGCTGCGCCAGCGCGGAGTCGGCGACGGCGCCCGCCTGGTCCAGCCGGGCGCCGGTCGCCACGGCCTCCAGCACGTGCAGCGCCGCGGTGTCCGGCGCGGTCTCCGGAACGGGGGCCTCCTCGGGGGAGGAGGGTTCGCCGGACGGCCCGGCGGAGGGGGAGGGGGCGTCCTCGGGCAGGGAGTCCAGCAGCGCGTCCAGGTGGGACAGGTGGTGTTCCAGGAACCGCTCCAGCAGTTCCGCCGGTCCCGTCCCCCCGGCGACCGCGGCCTCGTAGCGCGCGACCATCCGCTCCTTCTCCCGGACCACCGCGCGCAGCACGTACACGTCGGGCGTCACGTCGGAGGGGTACCACTCGGTACCGCCGCACCCGGCCAGGCCCACGGCGCCCACAGCGGCCGTCGCGCCCAGCACCGTGCGACGGCTGACACGGCCGATCCCCACGCGCTCTTCCTCTCGTGCGGTGCGGGCCGCCCGCGGCGGCCCCCCGGCCCCCATCCTTCCACGTCCCGTACCGCGCAAGGGACGCCGCCGCCCGGACGCGCCCCGGAGGCCACGCGCCGACGCGCCCCGGCCACCGACGGCGACCTGGGGGGTGTCAGCTGTTGGATCGGGAAGCCACTCAAGCACACACGAGGGCACAGGAGTCATTATGTGCTGCTGTCGGAAGGCGGTGTGTGGCTGTGCGCCCCACCCCTGCGCATGGTGCGACGAAGAAAACCGTCTGAGAAGTTCGCTGATTCTTCGGACAGGCGCCCCCGGTCCTGGCTACGGTCGTGTCGAACACAGTGACGAAACCGGCAGGATCGGGAGGTGGGCAGGGATGTCAGGTACCAGTATGCGGCGGTTGCGGACCCTCGCCGACCCGTTCCTGGCCCCGCACCGACCGGGGTGAGCGTGCGTGACCGGCTCAAGGGCCTCACACCACGGGACGAGACGGTCCTACGGGCGGTGGGCGCGCACCTGGGCTCGCTCGCCTCCACGGACTTGGCCGCCCGGTGTCTGGATGGCACCGGCCACGGCAAGGACTCCTGGGCGGCCCGCAAACGGGAGCTGACCCCTGAGTCCTCGTCGCGGTGGGCGGGGACGCTCACCAGGGCCTCGAACGAGCAGTGGGCGCTGGCCCGCCGCAGCCAGGCCGCCCACCTGCACCGCCTCCAAACGGGGATCGACACCCTGCGCCACCGGTTGTCCCAACCTCTGGGAACCAAGGGAACCCGGGGTGTGCCGGGCGGGTACGCCTGTCGCCGGGAGTGGCACGCCAAGTCCCGACGCCTGACCGCCCTGGAGCATCGCCATGCGGTGGCGGTGGCGGACTGGGAGGCGGGGCGGGTCCGTGTGGTGCGTGGCGGCAAGCGGTTGCTGAACAGCCGCCACCACCTGGAGCAGGCGCAGCTGACCGAGGCCGGGTGGCGGGCTCGGTGGGAGGCCGCCCGCTTCTTCCTGTCCGCTGATGGCGAGTCCGGCAAACGCTACGGCAACGAGACCATCCGCATCACCCCCGAGGGGCAGATCTCGATCCGGTTGCCCGCTCCACTGACCGAGTACGCCAACGCCCCGCACGGTCGGTACGTGCTCTCGGGCCGGGTGGCCTTCGCCCACCGGGGCACCGAGTGGGCTGATCGGGTCGAGGCCGACGGGGCGGTGGCCTACCGCATCCACCTGGACACGGATCGGGAACGGTGGTACGTAACCGCGTCCTGGACCCCCACCCCCGCCCCACAGGTGCCGTGGGAGGCGGCACTGGCCCGCGGGGTGGTGGGGGTGGACGCCAATGCCGACCACCTGGCCGCCTGGCGGCTCGACACCCACGGCAACCCGATCGGGAATCCGCGACGGTTCACCTTCGACCTGTCCGGCAGCGCCTCCCACCGGGACGCGCAGGTCCGCCACGCTCTGTCCCGACTGCTGCGCTGGGCCACCACACCACCGGGGTGATGGTGTGGGGCATCGGACCGCCCAGGCCGCACCGGGGAGTTGTGGGCGTGAGGGAAACCGCCCTCCCGTCACGGAGCGTGCACGCTATGCGCGTGGCCGGACGGGGCAGGAACGCGGTGACCCAGCCCATCCAGCACCGTCCGGGATGGGTGCAGTGCCAGCGTGACCCCCGGGGGTCACTCCTGATCACTGTTCAGGAACGGTTCCGGGTGTGGATACTCTTGCGGCATAACCGCCGTCGCACGCGACGCGCGGTCGGCCCGCGTCCCCGCACCAGGGGGCGGGCCGCTGAAGTCGAAGACTACGTACAGAGCTGGACCGCCCCGTACACCGGCCCGACGGCCGCGCGGGCGGGATCTTCGCCGTTGGAGGAGCAGGACCACATGGGAGCGCAGGCGCGCGAGGAGCGCATCGCCGAGCTGCTGGAGCCGGTACTGGCCGAGGCCGGACTGGACCTGGAGGCCGTCGAACTCACACCGGCCGGCAAGCGACGGGTGCTGCGCGTGGTCGTGGACTCCGACAACGGGGTCGACCTGGACACGGTCGGCGAGGTCAGCCAGGAGGTGAACACCCTGCTGGACTCCTCCGACGTCATGGGCGCGCAGCCCTACGTCCTGGAGGTCACCTCACCCGGGGTGGACCGTCCGCTGACCGAGCCGAGGCACTGGCGCCGCTCCCGAGGCCGCCTGGTGATCGCCACCCTCGCCGAGGGCGGCAAGGTCACCGGGCGCGTCACCGGCGCCGACGACGACGGGGTCACCCTGGACGTCGAGGGCCAGCCCCGCACCTTCACCCACGCCGAACTCGGCAAGGGCAGGGTCCAGGTGGAATTCCGCCACGATGCCGACACCGACGCGGCGGACTAGAGGGGGAGCCCCGTGGACATTGACATGAGCGTTCTGCGCAGCCTGGAACGCGAGAAGGACATCTCCGTCGAACTCGTGGCCAAGGCCATCGAGGACGCGCTTCTGATCGCCTACCACCGCGAGGAGGGCCCCGAGAAGCGGGCCCGCGTCGAGCTCAACCGCTCCACCGGCCACGTGACCGTGTGGGTGGCCGAGACCGGCGAGGACGGCGAGTCCGTCGGCGAGTTCGACGGCACCCCCACCGGGTTCGGCCGCATCGCGACCTCCACCGCCAAGCAGGTCATCCTCCAGCGTCTGCGCGACGCCGAGGACGAGCTGACCCTGGGCGAGTTCGCCGGACGCGAGCACGACATCGTCTCCGGCATCATCCAGCAGGGCAAGGACCCCCGCAACGTGCTGGTGGACCTCGGCAAGATCGAGGCGGTCCTGCCCCCGCAGGAGCAGGTGCCCACCGAGACCTACACCCACGGCGAGCGCCTGCGCGCCTACGTGGTGCAGGTCCGCAAGGGCCACCGCGGCCCCTCGGTCACCCTCTCGCGCACGCACCCCAACCTGGTGCGCAAGCTCTTCGAGCTGGAGGTCCCCGAGATCGCCGACGGCACCGTCGAGATCGCGGCGATCGCGCGGGAGGCGGGCCACCGCACCAAGATGGCCGTCCACTCCAACCGCGGCGGGGTCAACGCCAAGGGCGCCTGCATCGGCCCGCTCGGCAGCCGCGTCCGCAACGTCATGGCCGAACTCCACGGGGAGAAGATCGACATCGTCGACTACTCCGAGGACCCGGCCGTGTTCGTCGCCAACGCCCTGTCCCCTGCGCGGGTCAACTCCGTGGAGATCCTCGACATGGCCTCCCGCGTCGCCCGCGTGGTCGTGCCCGACTACCAGCAGTCCCTCGCGATCGGCAAGGAGGGCCAGAACGCCCGTCTGGCCGCGCGCCTGACCGGCTGGCGCATCGACATCCGCTCCGACGCCGAGCCCGCCGGGGAGCCGGAGCGGGAGGGCGTCGCCGAGGGCGACGACACCGCCGCGACGGGCTGATCGGGTCGCGCGCATGCCTCGACGCGATAGGGTGGCCCATGACGGTCCCGACCGCCCCGTGCGTACCTGTGTGGGGTGTCGGTCGCGGGCAGTCCAGTCCGACCTCGTGCGGCTGGTGGCCGAGGGCACGGTCATCACGCCCGACACCCGGGGTCGTCTTCCGGGGCGCGGCGCCTACCTGCACCGCGATCGGCGGTGCTTCGAGCTCGCCGAACGGCGCAGGGCCTGGTCACGCGCCTACCGGAGGGGAGCGGGCGCCGACGGGTGGGACGTCTCACCCGTGGCGGCCCTGATCGACGCCGCCCCGCGTGGCGGATCGGGTCACTGTTCCCGATAGGGTTGGAATGTCTGGACCGACTTCTGGGTTGTAACGACCGAGGTCGGCGTCCAGTGCTGTGTCGGCACGCAGAAGCTGGCCCATTGTTGTGTAGCGATGAGGAAGCAGGTCGAGATTGCGATGAGCGCCTGATGAGTACGCAGCGATGAGTAACTCGAGCTAACGACGGTCCGGCACAAGCCCATGTCCCGGACCGAAGCTGAAGGAGAGTAGTGGCGAAGGTCCGGGTATATGAACTCGCCAAGGAGTTCGGTGTAGAGAGCAAGGCCGTTCTGGCCAAGCTCAACGAGATGGGCGAATTCGTCCGTTCGGCGTCCTCGACCATAGAGGCCCCCGTCGTACGACGCCTCCAGGAAGCCTTCAACAACGGTTCCGACGGCGGTCGCAAGGGTTCGGCTCCAAAGCCCGGCCCGCGTCCCGCCGCGGACAACGGTGCCGCCCCGAAGCCGGGTCCGGCTCCCAAGCCCGGCCCCAGGCCGGCTCCCGCGCCCAAGCCCGCCCCGCAGGGCGAGGCCGCTCCGCGCGCGAACGCGCCCAAGCCCGGCCCCAAGGCTCCCCGCGGCGAGGCCGGCGCCCGCCCCGGCGGCGCCCCCAAGCCCGGTGCCCCGGCCGGCCCCGGCGGTCGCCCCGAGGGCGGCCGTCCGGAGGGTGGTCGTCCTGAGGGCGGCCGTCCCGACCGCGCCCAGCGCGGCGGTGACCGCCCCGAGCGCGGCGGTGACCGCCCCGAGCGCGGCGACCGTGCCGAGCGCGGCGGGCCCCGTCCCGGCCCGCGCCCGTCCGGTCCCCGTCCGGGCAACAATCCGTTCGCGTCCAACGCCTCCGGCATGGGCTCCAAGCCGGCCGCTCCGCGGCCCGGCGGCGGCGCTCCGCGTCCGGGTGGCCCGCGTCCGGGTCCGCGTCCCGGCCCGCAGGGCGGCGGCGAGCAGCGCGCCCCGCGTCCCGGCGGTGCGGCCGGCGCTCCGCGTCCGGGCGGTCCGCGTCCGGGTCCGCGTCCCGGCCCGCAGGGCGGCGGCGAGCAGCGCGCCCCGCGTCCCGGCGGTGCGGCCGGCGCTCCGCGTCCGGGCGGTGCCGCGGGTCCCCCGCGTCCCGGTCCCCGACCCGGCGGTCCGCGCCCCAGCCCGATGAACATGCCCTCGTCCCGTCCGGCCGCACCCGCGGGTGGCGGTCGCGGCGGTGGCGGCGGTCGTCCCGGCGGCGGCGGTGGCCGTGGCCGCGGGGGAGCCCCCGCGGGTTCCGGTCCGCGTCCCGGCGGTGTCGGCGGCGGCGGCGGTCGTCCCGGCGGCTTCGGCGGCCGTCCCGGTGGCGGTGGCCGCGGTCGCGGCGGCGGTACGGCCGGTGCGTTCGGACGCCCCGGCGGCCGTCCCGGACGCGCCCGCAAGTCCAAGAAGCAGCGGCGCCAGGAGTTCCACGACTTCCAGGCCCCGTCGTTCGGCGGCGTCAAGATCCCGAGCGGCAACGACCAGACCATCCGCCTGTCCCGCGGCGCCTCGCTGTCGGACTTCGGCGACAAGATCGACGTCAACCCGGCGTCGCTCGTCCAGGTGATGATGCACCTGGGTGAGATGGTCACCGCGACCCAGTCCCTTCCGGACGAGACCCTGATGCTGCTGGGCGAGGAGCTCAAGTACAGGATCGAGGTCGTCAGCCCGGAGGACGAGGACCGCGAGCTGCTGGAGTCCTTCTCCATCGAGTTCGGTGAGGACGAGGGCACCGCGGAGGACCTGCGTCCGCGTCCGCCGGTGGTCACCGTCATGGGTCACGTCGACCACGGTAAGACCCGACTGCTGGACACCATCCGCAAGACCAACGTCGTCAGCGGCGAGGCCGGCGGTATCACCCAGCACATCGGTGCCTACCAGGTCGCCACCGAGGTGGACGGCGAAGAGCGCAAGATCACCTTCATCGACACCCCGGGTCACGAGGCGTTCACCGCCATGCGTGCCCGCGGCGCGAAGGTCACCGACATCGCGGTGCTGGTCGTGGCGGCCGACGACGGCGTCAAGCCGCAGACGGCGGAGGCCATCGACCACGCCAAGGCGGCCGAGGTGCCGATCGTGGTCGCGGTCAACAAGATCGACGTCGAGGGCGCCGACCCGCAGCGGGTCCGCGCGCAGCTCACCGAGTACGGCCTGGTGGCCGAGGAGTACGGCGGCGACGTCCAGTTCGTGGACATCTCCGCGCTCAAGGGCGACAACATCGAGACCCTGCTCGAGTCGATCGTGCTGACCTCCGACGCCGCGCTCGATCTCCAGGCCAACCCGGAGATGGACGCGCAGGGTCTGGCCATCGAGGCCTACCTGGACCGCGGTCGCGGTTCCATGGCCACGGTGCTGGTCCAGCGCGGCACGCTCAACGTCGGTGACTCGATCGTCTGCGGTGACGCCTTCGGCCGCGTCCGCGCCATGCTCGACGAGCACGGCCAGAACGTGCAGAGCGCCGAGCCGTCCCGTCCGGTGCAGGTGCTGGGTCTGACCAACGTTCCCAGCGCCGGTGACAGCTTCCTGGTCGTCAAGGACGACCGGGTGGCGCGGCAGATCGCCCAGCAGCGCGAGGCGCGCGAGCGCTTCGCCCAGCAGGCGCGTTCGGCCCGCCGGGTCACCCTCGACAACTGGCAGAACGCCCTGAAGGAGGGCGAGCGCTCCGAGCTGCTCCTCCTCATCAAGGGTGACATGTCCGGTTCCGTCGAGGCGCTGGAGGAGTCCCTGCTCAAGATCGACGCCGGCGGCGACGAGGTGAGCATCCGGGTCATCGGGCGCGGTGTCGGTGCGATCACGCAGAACGACATCAACCTGGCGGCCTCCGCCGAGGCGATCATCGTCGGCTTCAACGTTCGGCCCGAGGGCAAGAACAGCGAGCTGGCCGACCGCATGGGCGTGGACATCCGGTACTACTCGGTGATCTACCAGGCCATCGACGAGGTCGAGGCCGCGGTCAAGGGTCTGCTCAAGCCGATCTACGAAGAGGTCCAGCTCGGCAGCGCGGAGATCCGCGAGGTCTTCAAGGTGCCGCGGATCGGCAACATCGCCGGTTCGATCGTCCGCAGCGGCCTGATCCGCCGCAACTCCAAGGCGCGGCTCATCCGCGACGGGGTCGTCATCTCCGAGAACCTCAACGTGGAATCCCTGCGCCGGTTCAAGGACGACGCGACCGAGGTCCGCGAGGGCTTCGAGTGCGGTATCGGCGTCGGCTACAACGACCTGCGTGTCGAGGACGTCATCGAGACGTACGAGATGCAGGAGAAGCCCCGCGACTGATCCTCGCGGAGCATGACCAGACGGGGCCCCGGCCGTGCGGCCGGGGCCCCGTGTTTCACGCCGCCGACAGCGGCGGACAACTCCACACACCACAGGTGATCACTTGTACGTTGGGGCGCTGACCCTGGACGTCCTTCTCGGTGACGTCCACTCGCTCAAACAGAAGCGTTCGCTGGTCCGACCCGTCGTCGCCGAGCTGCGCCGCAAGTTCTCCGTCTCGGTCTCCGAGGCGGGCGACCAGGACCTGTACCGCCGGGCCAAGATCGGCGTCGCGGTGGTCGCGCCGACGGCGGCGCACGCCCGGGAACTGATGGACTCCTGCGAGAGCTTCGTGGCGGGCCGTCCCGAACTGGAGCTGCTCTCCGCCAGGCAGCGGCTCTTCAACGAAGAGGAAGACTGACGATGGTTGACGCCGCACGCGCGCGCAAGATCGCCGACCGCATCCAGCGCATCGTCGCCGAGATGCTGGACCGGCGCATCAAGGACCCGCGCCTGGGATTCGTCACCGTGACCGACGCGCGCATCACCGCCGACCTGCGGGACGCCACGGTGTACTACACGGTGTTCGGCACCCCGGACGAGAAGGCCGCCTCCGCCGCCGCCCTGGAGAGCGCAAAGGGCGTGATCCGCAGCGAGGTGGGACGCCAGACCGGCATCCGGCACACGCCGAGCCTGGCCTTCGTCGTCGACGAGGTGCAGGAGAACGCCCAGCACATCGAGGAACTGCTGCTCAAGGCCCGCCAGTCGGACGCGGAGCTGGCCGAGAGGGCCAGCGGCGCCGAGCCCGCGGGCGAGGCCGACCCCTACCGGGCGCCCCGCGAGGACGAGCGCGACGAGGACGAGTAACACCCCCGGCGGCGGCGCGGACCGCGCCGCCGCCCTTGCACTCCGAGGGAGCACCATGGCCGAGAGCGGCGTCGTGGTCGTCGACAAGCCCGCCGACTGGACCTCGCACGACGTGGTCGCCAAAGCGCGCGGGCTCGCGCGCACCCGCAGGGTCGGCCACGCGGGCACCCTGGACCCGATGGCCACCGGGGTCCTGGTGCTGGGCATCGAGAAGGGCACCAAGCTCCTGGGTCACCTGACCCTGACGGAGAAGGTCTACGAGGCGACGATCCGGCTCGGCCTGACGACCAACACCGACGACGCCGAGGGCGAGCCCCTCGTGCGCACGGACGCCTCCGGGGTCGGCGAGGAGGCCGTGCGCGCCGCCGTCGGCAGGCTCACGGGGCGGATTGAGCAGGTTCCGCCGCAGGTCAGCGCGATCAAGGTGGACGGCAAGCGTGCCTACAAGTCGGCGCGTGAGGGCAAGGAGGTCGCCCTCAAGGCCCGCACGGTCACCGTCGCGGAGTTCACGGTCACCGACGTGCGCCGGGTCTCCGACGCAGACGGGGGGTTCGTGGACGTGGACGCCGCCGTCACCTGCTCCAGCGGCACCTACATCCGTTCGCTGGCCCGGGACATGGGCGCCGACCTGGGCGTGGGCGGGCACCTGACGGCGCTGCGTCGCACCAGGGTGGGCCCCTACGACCTGTCCCGGGCGCGCACGCTGGACGAACTGGCCGAGGAGTTCACGCAGGTCCCGCTGGCCGAGGCCGTGGCCGCGGCCTTTCCGGCGCGCGCCCTGAGCGAGGACGAGGAGCAGCGGATCCGGCACGGCAACCGGATCGACCCGGACGGCTCCGGAAGCGGCCCGGTCGGCCTCTTCGCCCCGGACGGCCGCGTCGTCGCCTTGGGGGAGAACCGCCGCGACCACATGAAGCCCGTGGTGGTCTTCGAACCCGCCTGACCCCGCGCGGTCCCGTCCGGTCAGTCGGTCCCCAGGAACCGGGCGAGGGCCGCGGTCAGCTCGCCGGGGCGCTCCACGGACGGCAGGTGGCCGGTGTCGGGCATCTCCAGCAGCCGCGCCCCGGGCACGCCCCCGGCGTACAGGTCCGCGACCTCCCGTACCTGGGCGATCTCCGACAGACCCTTCACCACCAGCGTCGGCACGGCGATCTCGCCCAGGCGGTCGTAAGCGGGCCGCTCCGGCCAGCGGGTGGTGGCGATCGGCCCGGACCACTCGCGGGCGAACATCTCGCGCAGCATGAGCAGCACCAGGTCCCAGGCCTCCGTCGGCAGGTCCTCGGGCACCCGCCCGGGGCCCAGCACCATGAACCGGGCCTGGGCCTCGGCCATCGCCGCCACGTCCCCGGGATCGGGGTCGGCGCGTCCCGCCCGGTACACCTCCAGGCGTTCGTGGGGGACGGCGCCCAGCACCATCTTGCGCGCCTCGCGCACGAAGACCTCCGGCCACTCGTGCCCCGACATCCCCGGACAGACCAGGGCCAGGGCCTCCACCCGCTCCGGGGCGGCCAGCGCCGCGTCCACGCAGTAGGCGCCCCCGAAGGAGGCGCCGACCAGGGTCGCCCGGTCGATGTCCAGGGCGTCCATGAGGGCCAGCAGGTCCTCATAGTGGGAGACGGGGCCCTCGTGGTCGGCGGAGCCGCCGCGGCCGCGCCAGTCGTAGCGGACCGCCCGGTGGGTCCTGGCGAACCCGGTGAACTGGTGGTCCCACATGCGCCGGTCGGCCACACCGGCGTGCACGAAAACGATCGCGGGACCGGAACCGGCCTCGTCGTACGCCAGTCGGGTCGTACCCGTGTCGATCATCGCCATCGGTGCACGGTAACCGCCCCGCGCACGTGTGCCAACCCGGCTCCGCCGGGGACGCGGCGGCCGGGCGCGCGCCGGGCCTCAGCCGCGGCGGAGCCCGGCGTCCTCCAGCTCCTCCCGGACGACGCGGCTTCCCGGAACCGGAGCACGAAGGGAACGGGCTGTCGCGAATGATGTACAACTGGCGACGCGATTGGCTAGAATTCACGCCATGACGACGCTTCCGCTGGCCGAGGCCAGAAACAACCTGTCCAAGATCGTCGACGAGGTGGAAAGAACGCATGACGCCGTCACCATCACCCGCAACGGCAGGCCCAGTGCCGTGGTGATCTCTGTGGACGACTACGAGTCGATGATGGAGACCTTCGCTCTTCTGGACAGTCCGGAGGAACAGGCGGGTCTGGTCCAGGCGAAGGAGGAGTACGAACGCGGAGACGTGGTCACCGGTGACGAGATGGCCGAGCTCATGCGAGAACGGGCGCGCCGGGAGACGGGAACGTGAGCGATCAGTACGAAATCGTCCTGACCCGTACCGCGCGCCGTGCCCTGTCCGAGACGTTGCCTGACAAGGTGGCGACGGCGGCATGGGAGCTGATCCGGGGAGATCTCAGGGAGAACCCTCGCAGAGTGGGGAAACGACTCAATCCTCCCTACGGTCAGGACTGGGTGGCCCGCCGTGCCACTTACAGAATCCGATTCGGCATAGACGGCGACAAGAACGTCATCGTCGTCTACGACATTCGAGGGCGGGCCGACGCCTACCACTACTCGGGCAGGCGCTAACCTTCGTGATGCGCTGGAGCGGTGGCCCGGCGTGTGCTGGGCCACACACCCCTTGTGTCAGTGGGGGACCCGCGGACGTGGCACCCTTGGTTCGTGCGGGTTCCGGGCGCGCTGGGCGCCACGGGCTCCGCGCGGACCACGAGCAGCGACGAGCAGGGGAGCCGGACGTGCGGCGATGGGACGGGCTGGAGGGCGTTCCCTCCGGGTGGGGGCGCTCCGTGGTGGCGGTCGGCGTGTTCGACGGAGTGCACCGTGGCCACCAGGCCATCCTGGAGACCGCGGTCGGGCACGGGCGCGAACTCGGCCTTCCGGTCACCGTGGTGACCTTCGACCCCCACCCGCAGGGGGTGCTGCGCGGCACCACCCCGCCGGTGCTCACCCCCCTGGAGCGGCGGTTGGAGCTGCTGGCCGAGTACGGCGCCGACGCCGTGTGCGTCCTGCCCTTCACCAAGGACCTGTCCTCCCTGACCCCGGAGGAGTTCGTCCAGCGCGTCCTGGTCGACCGCCTGCACGCCGCGGCCGTGGTCGTGGGCGAGGACTTCCGCTTCGGCCACCGCGCCGCGGGCGACGTCGCCGCGCTGGCCGCGCTGGGCGCCGAGTACGGCTTCACCGCCGACGGGGTCGCCCTGGTCGCGGACGGCGACACCATCACCTCCACGCGCGTGCGGGGGCTGCTCGCCGAGGGCGACGTGGCCGGGGCCGCCGAGCTGCTGGGCCGCCCGCACCGGGTCGGGGGCGAGGTCGTGCACGGCGCCGCGCGCGGCCGCGAACTGCTGGGCTTCCCCACCGCCAACATGGACCTGCTCCCCGACACCGCCGTCCCCGGCGACGGCGTCTACGCGGGCTGGCTCCACCGCTCCGAGCCCGCCCCCGGACAGGAGTCGCACTGGCCGGCCGCCATCTCCGTGGGCAGCAACCCCACGTTCGACGGCGCCGAGCGCACCGTGGAGGCCTACGCCCTGGACCGCGACGACCTGGACCTGTACGGGCTGCGCATGACGGTGGACTTCACGGTGCACATCCGCGGTCAGGAACGCTTCGACAGCATCGACGAGCTGATCGTCGCCATGCGCCGGGACGTCGACCGCTGCCGCGAGGTCCTGCGCGCCGGGTAGGGCGCGGAGCGGGGGAGACCCGACCCGTGCCCGGCCACGGCCCGCCACCTCGTGGTCTGCGGTAGGGTGGTCGTTGTCCACGTGTGCCCACGGCCGGTCGCCTCCGCGCGTACCGTCGCCGGGGGAGCGCGGCGCACCCACGCCGTCGGCGGCGGGCCGCGCACCACACGCGACGGTGACTGTTCGTACGCGCGGTCACCGCGTCTGTTCCCGGTCGCATGCCGGGTTCCACACCGCGTACCGACTTTCCAGTGAAGGAGCGACGTGTCGATCGACACCGCCACCAAAGAGAAGATCATCGCCGAGTACGCCACCGGCGAGGGTGACACCGGTTCCCCCGAGGTCCAGGTCGCGCTGCTCACGCACCGCATCACCGAGCTGACCGAGCACCTCAAGGGCCACAAGCACGACCACCACAGCCGCCGCGGTCTGCTGCTGATGGTCGGTCGCCGCCGCCGTCTGCTCAAGTACATCGCCAAGCAGGACATCACCCGCTACCGCTCGCTCATCGAGCGCCTGGGTCTGCGCCGCTAGGTTGTCGGCGGGAGTGGCTTCGGCCGCTCCCGCTTTGTTAGTAAGGTGTGACGCGACGGTGGTCGAACACCGCCGTCCACCCCAATTCCACAGTGAGAACCACCCGCTCCCCACCCCGGCGCAGAGTCGGGGCCGGTCCTCGGTAGTGGTCCCCGGACATTCCCTCAGGGCATGCCGTGGGCTTCGATCGATGACCGGCCGTCATCAACTCCGGGGCACGGACGCGGGAGACGAATCACCAGCGCCGGCACGCCTTCCGTGTCCGGCGCCACGAACGCGAACACGTGTAGTAGGAGGTCGCCCATGGAGGGCGTGTACTCGGCCGAAGCCGTCATCGACAACGGCTCCTTCGGCACCCGCACCATCCGCTTCGAGACCGGTCGCCTGGCCCGCCAGGCCGCCGGGTCGGCCACGGTGTACCTGGACGACGAGACCGTCGTCCTGTCCGCCACCACCGCCTCGAAGCGCCCCAAGGACAACCTCGACTTCTTCCCCCTGACGGTGGACGTCGAGGAGCGCATGTACGCCGCGGGCCGCATCCCCGGCTCCTTCTTCCGGCGTGAGGGCCGTCCCTCCGAGGACGCCATCCTCACCTGCCGCCTGATCGACCGGCCGCTGCGCCCGTCGTTCAGGAAGGGCCTGCGCAACGAGATCCAGATCGTCGAGACGGTCCTGGCCCTGCACCCCGAGCACCTGTACGACGTCGTCGCCATCAACGCGGCCTCGATGTCCACCCAGATCGCCGGGCTGCCCTTCTCCGGCCCGATCGGCGGCGTGCGCGTCGCCCTCATCGACGGCCAGTGGGTGGGCTTCCCGACCCACGCCGAGCTGGAGAACGCCACCTTCGACATGGTGGTCGCCGGTCGCGTCCTGGAGGACGGCGACGTCGCCATCATGATGGTGGAGGCCGAGTCCACGGTCCGCACCCTCAAACTGGTCGCCGAGGGGGCCGTCGGCCCCAACGAGCAGACCGTCGCCGAGGGCCTGGAGGCCGCCAAGCCCTTCATCAAGGTCCTGTGCAAGGCCCAGCAGGCCGTCGCCGAGCAGGCCAGCCGCGAGCAGGGCGAGTTCCCGATCTTCCTCGACTACGAGGACGACGCCTACACCGCCGTCGAGGGCGCCGTCCGCGAGGAGCTGTCCAAGGCGCTGACCATCGCGGACAAGCAGGACCGCGAGACCGAGCTGGACCGCGTCAAGGCCTCGGCCGCCGAGAAGCTCGCCGAGGACTTCGAGGGCCGCGAGAAGGAGATCGGCGCCGCCTTCCGCTCCCTGAGCAAGCAGCTCATGCGCGAGCGCGTGCTGCGCGACGGGATCCGCATCGACGGCCGCGGCCCCAAGGACATCCGCCAGCTGAGCGCCGAGGTCGGCATCCTGCCGCGGGTGCACGGCTCGGCCCTCTTCGAGCGCGGCGAGACCCAGATCATGGGTGTCACCACGCTCAACATGCTGCGCATGGAGCAGACGGTTGACACGCTCAACCCGGACAAGACCAAGCGCTACATGCACAACTACAACTTCCCGCCCTACTCCACCGGTGAGACCGGTCGGGTGGGCTCGCCCAAGCGGCGCGAGATCGGGCACGGCGCCCTCGCCGAGCGCGCCCTGCTCCCGGTCCTGCCCGCCCGCGAGGAGTTCCCCTACGCCATCCGTCAGGTGTCGGAGGCCCTGGGCTCCAACGGCTCCACCTCGATGGGCTCGGTCTGCGCCTCCACCATGTCCCTGATGGCGGCCGGCGTGCCCCTCAAGGAGATGGTGTCGGGCATCGCCATGGGTCTGATCAGCGAGGGCGACGAGTTCGTCACCCTCACCGACATCCTGGGCGCCGAGGACGCGTTCGGCGACATGGACTTCAAGGTCGCCGGTACCCGTGAGCTCATCACGGCCCTGCAGCTGGACACCAAGCTCGACGGCATCCCCGCCGAGCAGCTGGCGCTCGCGCTCCAGCAGGCCCGCGGCGCGCGCCTGGCCATCCTCGACGTCATGCAGGAGGCCATCGAGCGTCCGGCCGAGATGAGCCCGAACGCTCCGCGCATCCTCACCGTCAAGGTTCCGGTGGAGAAGATCGGCGAGGTCATCGGCCCCAAGGGCAAGATGATCAACTCGATCCAGGACGACACCGGCGCCGAGATCACCATCGAGGACGACGGCACGATCTACATCGGCGCCACCGACGGCCCCTCGGCCGAGGCCGCGCGGGACACGATCAACCAGATCGCGAACCCGACGATGCCCGAGGTCGGCGACCGCTACCTGGGCACCGTCGTCAAGACGACCACGTTCGGCGCGTTCGTGTCGCTGCTGCCCGGCAAGGACGGCCTGCTGCACATCTCGCAGATCCGCAAGCTGCACGGCGGCAAGCGGATCGAGAACCTCGACGACGTGATCAGCATCGGCGAGAAGATCCAGGTCGAGATCCGCGAGATCGACGACCGCGGCAAGCTGTCGCTGGTCCCGGTCGAGGTCGTGGAGGCCGAGTCGGCCCAGACCGCCCCCGCCGCCGAGGACGAGGGCTCCCCGGCCGAGGAGGAGGACGGCGACAAGAACGGCGGGGAGGCCCCGCGCCGTCGCCGCCGCCGCAGCTCGGGCGGGCGTTCGGAGAACACCTGATCCTGACCGACGCCGGGGCGGTCGCACCTTGGGTGCGGCCGCCCCGGCGCGTATCCTCGGCCGGAACCGCCGGGTGGACCGGCCACCGACGTCCCGACGAAGAAGAAGGACCCATGAGCTCTGTCCCCATCGCCGCCGAGCAGGACCCGGACACGACCGTGACGCTGCTGGAGCCGGACGGCGGT
Source organism: Nocardiopsis camelliae (assembly GCF_028993595.1). GTDB lineage: Bacteria > Actinomycetota > Actinomycetes > Streptosporangiales > Streptosporangiaceae > Nocardiopsis > Nocardiopsis dassonvillei. The sequence continues at coordinate 5,175,643 of NZ_CP118614.1, read as the reverse complement.
ACCGGACTGGTGCGCCGCACGGTGCTGCCGGGCGGCCTGCGCGTGGTCACCGAGGCCGTGCCGGGCGTGCGCTCCGCCGCGTTCGGTATCTCGGCGACCACGGGTTCCCGCGACGAGGACTCCGTGCACGCGGGCTCGGCGCACTTCCTGGAGCACCTGCTGTTCAAGGGGACCAAGGAGCGCTCCGCACTGGAGATCTCCGCGCTGCTGGACGGTGTGGGCGCCGACCACAACGCCTACACCACCAAGGAGCACACCTGCTACTACGCGAAGGTGCTCGACCGCGACCTGCCGCTGGCCGTCGACGTCATCGGTGACATGGTGGCCAACTCGGTGCTCGACGAGGGCGAGGTGGAGACCGAGCGGGGCGTGATCCTGGAGGAGATCGCCATGTACGAGGACGAGCCCGCCGACCTGGTGGACGACGTCTTCGCGGCGCACTTCTTCGGCGACTCGCCGCTGGGCCGACCGATCCTGGGCACCACCGACACCATCGAGGCGCTCTCCCGCGACCGCATCGCCGAGCAGTACCGCGACGCCTACGTGCCCGGCGAGCTGATCGTGACCGCCGCGGGCAGCCTGGACCACGACCTGGTGGTGGAGCAGGTCCGCACGCTGTTCGCCGGGCACTCGGCCGCCGCCGGGGACGCCCGCCCCGCGCGCCCCCGCATCGGCGGCTCGCCGGTCGCCACCTACGGCGGCACGGTCGTGCAGTCGCGCGAGACCGAGCAGGCGCACATCATCCTGGGGTCGGAGGGGCTCTGCCGCACCGACCCGCGGTGGCACGCGCTGCGGCTGCTCAGCGCCGCCCTGGGCGGCGGGATGTCCTCGCGCCTGTTCCAGGAGGTGCGCGAGAAGCGCGGTCTGGCCTACGCGGTGCACGCCTACAACGCCGACTACGCCGACACCGGCAGCTTCCAGATCTACGCGGGCTGCCTGCCGGAGAAGGCCGACGAGGTCATCGGGGTGTGCCGCGAGGAGCTGGCGAAGGTGGCCGCCTCGGGCATCACCGAGGAGGAGCTGACCCGCGCCAAGGGTCAGATCCAGGGCTCGCTGGTGCTGGGCAGCGAGGGCACCAACGCGCGGATGGGGCGGCTGCTCTCGCACGAGCTGAACCGGCCCGGACACTACTCGATCGACGAGAGCCTGGCGCTGTTCGACGCGGTCACCGGCGCGGAGGTGGCCGAGGTGGCCGCCGACCTGCTGTCGCGGCCGCGCGCGCTGGCCGTGATCGGCCCCTACGCGGCCGACCGGGTCTTCTGATGTGACGTAGGCGGCCCCGGGCCGCTCCGCGCAGGCGGAGCGGTCCGGGGCCGTCGTGTTCCGCCCTCAGGCGGTGAGCCCGCGTACCAGGTCGCCGCGGGCCCGGGCCACCCGCGAGCGGATCGTGCCCACGGGCACGTCGGCCAGCCGGGCGGCCTCGGCGTAGGAAAGGCCCTCCACCTGGGTGAGGACGAACGCCTGCCGCCGTTCGGCCGCGAGGCCGTCCAGCAGGCACAGCAGGGCCACGTGCTCGTCGAACCGGACGGCCCGGGCGGGCAGCAGGTCCCAGTCGGCGTGGTGCACGCAGTCGGGGCGGGCCGCGTCGTGGCGGTAGCGGTCGGCGACGGTGTTGCGGGCGATGGCCAGCAGCCAGGTCCGCGCCGGGGCGCGCCCGGCGAACCTCGGCAGGCCGCGCAGGGCCCGCAGGTAGGTCTCCTGGCTCAGCTCCTCGACGCGGTCGGGGTGGACCCTGCGGGCGATGTAGCGGGCGACGTCGGGGCGGGTGCGCCGGACGAACGCGTCGAGCGCGGCGGCCGAGCCCTCACGGGCGGCGAGCGCCAGCCGGTCGAGTTCGCCGTCCCGCTCATGCGCGCGTTCCCCCGCGTACGGGGACTCCTCCGAACGGGCCGGTCCCTCCGCGAGGGCGGGTCCTTCCGGACGGATCGGTTCCTCCGGAAGGCCGGGTTCCTCCGGGCGGGCGTGCCCCCGCGGGAGAGCGGGGCCCTTCGCGGAGGCGGGCCCGCCCTCGCGAGCGGGCTCGTCCGCTTCGACCGCCGCGGGGGGCGGCGGGTCGGTGCGGTGGTCGCGCCGCGGACGGTGCGCCGGGCGGTCGGGGTGGGAACGGCGCGCCCGTGCCGGGCGCTGCTCCTGGAAGACGGTGTCGGTGGGCATCGGTGCTCCGGGTTCCGGCGTGCACCAGCGGCCCGGCGGCCGGTGGCCTCGGGCGGTGGTGCGCGCGGTGACGGGAGCGTGCGCGGCCGGTCCCCGACGGGGGACCGGACCCGGGCACGCGGGGACCGGACACGCCTCCGGACGCACGCGCGTGGGCGCGGCGGTGCGGAGGACGCGGCGTGAAGACGCTGACCCGGACGCCCGTGTCCGCCCGGGCGGAGCCGGGACCGCGCGGCCGTGGCCTCCGGGGACACGGTGCGGCGCGGGGACGGCTCGGAGCCGGTCCCCGCGGAACGCGGTCGTCGGGGCGCAGGGCGCACTGGCGGCGCGGGCGCGGGCGGGGCCGGGTCAGCTGCCCGGCGCGTGTTCGCGGGCGCCGGCCGCCGCGCGGCGGCCGGTGGCGCGGTCGAACACGGCCTACGCTGCGGGCGGTCCCCGCAGGACCAGGCTGTGCCGGAGGTAGGGCGCGGCCGGGGCTGGTGTCTCGCGCTCGGGGAGCGGGGCCGAGGGCACCCGCTCGGGCACCGGTCGCGGGACCGTGAGCACCAGTACGGGCAGCAGCGCGGCGGCGGCCAGGCGCAGGTAGGCGAAGAGCGCCGCCTCGCCCTGGCGCAGCCACCAGGCGCACACGGCGCCCGCCACGAGGTGGGCGACGAGCATCCGGGCGCCGCCCGAGGCGGCCTCGACGGCTGCGGGGTCGGCCGAGTGGGCGCCGTGGGCGCCCGCCGCCTGGGCCGTGGAGAAGACCAGGTGCAGGGCCAGCTGGCCCCACGCCATCCATCCGGCGATCGCGCCGAGTCCGCGCTCGCGGCCGGTCGCGGCCCACGCGGAGGCGTAGACCAAGACGGCGCCGACGAGCAGTCCGCCCAAGGGGACGGCGTGCTCGGAGGACAGCGCGTGGCCGCCCACGGACACGGCGGAGCACACCGAGGCGAACACCCCGGCGCGGGCCGCGCGCAGGGGTGGCCGCTCCGTCATGGGTTCATCGTCGCACCCGTTCCGGGTCCCCGCCCAGGGGGGTGGGCCGAGCGGTCGTCCGCGCGGAGGCGCCGCCTCACGCGGTCCCGGAGGCCGGACGCGGCCTCCGGGACCGGGGCGTCCCGCCCCTCCGCCTGCTCGGCGGCCCCTCCGGCGGTCCCCGCTCCCGGGGAACCGGGGAGCCTCACCCCTCCAGCAGGGTCTGCCCCACGTACCCTCCCTCCGCGCAGCCCGGCGGGACGGCGAACACGGATGAGCCCACCGCGGTCACCCACTCGTTGAGCAGGTCCAGTTCGTCCAGGCTCCGCTGGATGGGCACGAACTGGCGCAGCGGGTCGGCCTGGAAGGAGGCGAACAGCAGCCCCGCCTCCTCGCCGCCCGAGCCGCGCTCGTCGTAGTTGTAGGCGCGTCGGAAGATCCGCTGGTCCGGGTCGTCGGTGCGGGCCCGCCTGATGTGCGCGAAGTCCGCGATGACGGTCAGCCCGGAGGCGTCCGTGGCCTCCAGGTCCGCCTCGTCGTGCTCCTCGGCACCGGTCAGCGGCGCCCCGTTGTCCAGGCGGCGGCCGATGACCGCCTCCCTGGCGGGCCGGTCCAGCTCGTCCCAGGTGTCCAGGTGGGTGGCGATGCGGCGCAGCACCAGGCTCGTGCCCCCCTTGAGCCACCGGGGCGGGTCCCCGCCCCAGACCAACCGGTCGAAGTCCCCGGTTCCCGGCGCCGGGTTGACCGTCCCGTCCACCTGTCCCATCAGGTTGCGCATGCTGGTGCCCTCGGGCTGGGAGCCGTGGGCCCGGCGGAACCCGCTCTGCGTCCACCGCACCCGCGCGAAGGCCCGCGCGTCCTTGAGCATCATCCGCACCGCGTGGGAGACGGTCACGGGGTCGTCCGCGCACACCTGGAGCAGCAGGTCCGCCTCGCCCCAGGCCGGGTCGAGCCGGTCGTGCCCGAACTCGGGCAGGGGCCCGAGCCAGTCCGGCACCGCGTCGGGGTCCACCCGCTCCACCAGACCCCGCCCGAACCCGAACGTGGTGGTGAGCCGGGCCGGGACCAGGGCGAGTTCGGGCTCGGTGTCGGCCAGGGCGGGCTCGCCCCGGGACAGGCGGGCCGCGTCGTCGCTGAGCAGCCGCAGGAGCCGGCCGACCGCGTCCGCGTCCGCCCCCGGTTCCAGGTCCAGCGCCACGAAGGTGCCGTGCGTCTGCGGCGGGGTCTCCACGCCCGCCTGCCGCACGCCGTGGAACGGCACGGTCAGCGTGCCGTTGAGCGGGGGCGCCTGGGGGGCCGCGACCGGTTCCGCGGCCCACCGGTGGGCGAGCGCGCCTCCGGCCGCGCCGACACCGGCCGCCGCGCCGCCCAGGAGCAGTCCTCTGCGGCTGAGCCGGGACTCGCCGCCCATCAGTGGTCCCCGTGCCCTTCGTCCCCGTGCGTCTGGCCGCCCTCGCCCTCCGCCCCGGAGCCCTGCTCCCCGTCGCCGTGCCCCTCGCCGTGGCCGCCCCCGTACTCCTCGTTGGCCCCGGCGTAGTCCTTGACCGCGGCGGTGAACTCGGTGGTGGAGCCGTCGGAGAACTCCACGGTGACGGTCGCCTCGGCTCCCGGGGAGAGGTCCTCGGTCAGCTCCATGAGCATGATGTGGTCGCCGCCGGGCTCCAGGGTGGCGCTGCCCCCGGCGGGGATCGGGAACCCGCCCTCCTTCTCGCGCATGGTGGCGTCGGTGCCCTCGGAGAGGACCTCGTGCAGCTCGACCAGCCCGGCCGCGTCGTAGTCGGCCGAGACGACGGTGATCTCCTCGTCGGAGCCGTTGGCCAGCACGCCGAAGACGCCGGTCATCCCCTCCTCGGCGGTGACGGCCTTGATCCAGGGGTCGGTCACGGAGAAGGCGTCGGCGGCGGTCGCCGCGCTGTCGGCGGCCTCCTCCGCGGGGGCGGCGCCCTGTTCCTCCGCCCCGCCGCAGGCGGTGAGGGTGAGGCCGAGGCAGAGCAGTGGGGCGGCCCATGCGGTACGGCTGGTGCGGATGCGGTCCATGTTCCCTCCGGGGGTACGAGCCGCGTTCTCGCGGCCGTTCCCCCTACGGGTCGGATCGCGGGGCCGTCCGGTTCCCGGCGTCCGGGTGCACCGCGCCACAACCGGTCCGCGCACGCCGACGGGGCGGGCCCGGCCGTGCCGGACCCGCCCCGTCGGGCGTGGCTAGGACCTCTTCGGCGTCCGCTTGCGGACGGCGATGCGCTTGGGCCCGCGGGCGTTGGCGGCGCCGTGCACCACCACCTCCAGCAGCCCCTCGCCGTAGCTGGCCTCGATGTCCTCCTCGTCCACGGCCTCCGGGAGGCTGATCTCCCGGCGGAACGTGCCCATGAACCGCTCGGAGGAGTAGTAGACGACGTCGTCCCCGTCCCGGCGGCGCTCGCCGCTGATGGTGAGGATGCCGTTGTTCAGGCTCACGGCCACGTCCTGCTCCTGGACCCCGGGGACCTCGCAGCGGACGATCAGGTCGTTGCCCCGGGCGAGGATGTCGGTGGGCGGGCTCCACGCGTCGGCGTGCCCGCGCTCGCGTTCACCGGCGTTGCCGGTCTCCATCGAGGACATGCTGTCGGAGATGCGGTTCATCTCGGTGATCATGTCCACCACACCGTGGAAGGGGTTGTGGAACTTCTTCGGCGCCACGGCGGCCTCCTTTCCTCGTGCTGACGGGAATCTAGTCGCGCGCCTGGTTCTCCGGGGAGCGGTCGGACCGGGGCCGGTCCTCGGCGCGCTGCTCCCTGGGGCTGCCGGGCCTGGGTTCATCCGACAGCGCCTTGATCAGGCCCCAGACCATGAGCAGCAGGATGATCGCGAAGGGCAGTCCGGTGACCACCGACGCGGCCTGGAGCGCCGACAGCGCGTTCTCCCCGCCCAGTACCAGCAGGATCAGGGTGACCGCGCCCTCGCTGATCGCCCAGAAGGCGCGCTGGGCCTTGACCGGCTTGAGGCTCCCGCCGCTGGCGAGCGTGTCCACCACCAGGGAACCGGAGTCGGAGGAGGTGATGAAGAAGACCGCCACCACGATGATCAGCAGCACGGAGATGATGCCGCCGATGAGCGGCCCCCCGGGCAGCAGCTCCACCAGGCGGAAGGACCGGTCCTCCTCGCTCAGCGCGCTCAGTCCGGCGTCCCCGAACAGCTCGTAGTACAGGCCGGAGCCGCCGAACACCCCGAACCAGAGGATGGACACGGCGACGGGGGCGAACAGCGCCCCGATGACGAACTCGCGGATGGTGCGGCCGTAGGAGATGCGGGCCAGGAAGATGCCCACGAACGGGGCCCAGGAGATCCACCAGCCCCAGTAGAAGATGGGCCACGCGGTGGTCCAGGCCGCCGCCGTCTCGTCGATGAGCGGGCTCGGGAAGGCCAGGCTCCACTCGACGATGTTGCTCAGGTACTCGCCCGTGCCGGTGGTCATGATGCTGGCGATCCACAGCTTGGGTCCCAGGGCGAAGACGACCACCAGCAGCAGGAAGGCCAGCCACAGGTTGATCATCGACAGGCGGCGGATGCCCTTGTCGATGCCCGAGAGCACGCTGGCCAGCGCGATCGCGGTGATGAGGATGATGATGACCGACTGCACGGTGGCGTTCGTGGGGATGCCGAAGACGTGGTTGAGCCCGCCGTTGATCTGCAGGGTGCCCAGGCCCAGCGAGGTGGCCAGGCCGAAGATCGTGCCGAAGATGGCGAGGATGTCCACGACGTTCCCGGGCCAGCCGAAGGCCCGGTCGCCCAGGAGGGGGTAGAGCGCTGAGGCGGGGCGCAGGGGCAGGCCCTTGCGGAAGGCGAAGTAGCCCAGCGACAGGCCGAGCGCGATGTAGATGGCCCAGGGGTGGAAGCTCCAGTGGAAGTAGCTCAGGGCCAGCGCCTCGCTCGCCGCCTCGGGCGGGGGCGGTTCGCCCTCGGGGGTGACGAACTCGGCCGAGCGCGGCGAGGTCAGGTGGTGGATGGGCTCCGACACCCCCCAGAACACCAGGCCGATGCCCATGCCGGTGGTGAACAGCATGGCGAACCAGGCCAGCGTCCCGAACTCGGGCCTGGAGTCGGCCGGGCCCAGCCGGATCTTCCCGAACCGGCTCAGCATGAGGAAGATCGCCATCACCAGGAAGAAGGTGGTGGACAGGACGTAGACCCAGCCCAGCTTCTCACCTATCCAGTCGCGCGTGGCGGTGGCCGCGTCGAGCATCGGCTCGGTGGCCACGATGCCGACGATGACGAAGGCGAGGATCACGACCCCGGAAACCCCGAAGACGGTGGGGTTGGTGTGTTCTCGGATGTACTCGCGTAGGGATGAGATGCTGACTCCTTCCCAGCCCCGGAGGATCGCTGTCCCTGGTCGGGGGATGACGGACCGGTGCGGACACCGGCCCACGGACATGTCCCGTGGGATGGTAGATGCCAGAAGCCTTTTCGTGAAGCAACCGCACAATCGTGGAGTGTTGTCCTACGAGCGGAGAAATATCCCTTGCGGTGCCATGGGCCCTGATTGGACACATGACTGCATATGTCCGCACGTATCGGGGTAGGAGAGGTCACCCCCGTTCCGCTCGTCCCCTGCGGGTGCCATGCTCACGGCCGCCACCTCCGCCCCTTCGGACTCACGGCTCCGTCTTCGCGGACAGCCGGTCCAGAGCCGTGCCGATCCGGTCCAGCCAGTCCGTGATCGTGGCCAGCTCCTCCAGCGAGTAGTCCGCGTGCGCGGCCGTCATCGCCTCGCGCATGCCGGGCGCGGTGGCGGGGCCCAGGCGCGCGGCGTCGCCGGTCAGCCGGACGGCGACCTTGCGCCGGTCCTCGGGGTGGCGGGTGCGCTCGGCCAGGCCGTGCGCCTCCAGCCGGTCGATCACCCCGGTCACCGAACCGGTGGACAGGCACAGGCTGTCGGCGATCTCGCCCGGCGTCATGGAACCGCCCACGCGCAGCAGCGTGTAGCACTGGAAGTCGGTCGGGTTCATCCCCGAGCGCTCCGCCATCCGGTGCAGCATGCGGATGAGCCGTACGGCGAGTCGCTGCCCGTCGGTCTGCAACGCGTCGTAGAGTTCGGCCCGCGACCCGACCTCGGGATCCGCGGTTCCGGACCCTTCGAAGCCGGTCGGAGAGGATGCGGCCGACGCGGTGTCCATGGTTCCTCTCTCGCGTTCGTGGCCGGTGGCTCCGGCCGTTCCTGGAATTCTAAGCGCCACCGGGACGCACAAACCCTCTCCGGGAGGCGCACCCCTCCACCAGCGAAGGGTTTGACCCTCGCAGAGGGGGAAGTAGTTCGGTTGCCAAGATTCATGGAAACCGAGTTGCATTGTCCGGATGCTACCCGGGGAGGACACCGTCAATCCCATCCTGAACACCCACAGGCACCCGCGCCCGCCGGACGCCGGAGTCGCCGACGAGCGTTCCGCCCTGGAGGAGTCGCTCAAGGACTACCTGGAGCGCAGGCTCCGCGACTCGGAGGACCTCGACGGAGATTTCGGCCGGGGCCTGGCCGGTACGACCGTCCGCTTCACCCTGGACGGCGGCAAGCGGATGCGGCCCCTGCTCGCCTGGTGGGGGTGGCTCGCGGGCGGAGGCGCCCCCTCGGGGGAGACGGCCCGCGCCGCCCGCCAGGCCTGCGCCGCGGTCGAACTCGTCCAGACCTGCGCGCTCGTCCACGACGACGTCATGGACGGCTCGCCGACCCGCCGGGGCCGCCCCTCGGTACACGCCGCGCACGCCCTCGAACACGAGCGGGACGGCCATGTCGGCGACTCCCGCCGCTACGGGGAGGCGCTGGCCGTCCTCGTGGGCGACCTGGCCCTGGTCTGGGCCGACGACATGCTCAACGAGGCCCTGCCGGGCGTGCCCGAGCCAGTCCGGGCCCGGGCCGTGTGGCGTGACCTGCGCACCGAGATCATGGCCGGGCAGTTCCTCGACGTGCGCGCCCAGGCGCGCCGGGAGCGCTCGGAGGAGGCCGCCCTGCGCGTGGACCTGCTCAAGACGGCCTCCTACAGCGTCGAACGCCCCCTGCACCTGGGCGCGGCCATGGCCGGGGCCGACCCGGCGGTGGTGGGGGCCCTGCGCGGCTACGGCAGGGACGTGGGCATCGCCTTCCAGCTCAGGGACGACCTGCTCGGCGTCTACGGGGACAGCTCCCGGACCGGCAAGCCCGTGGGCGAGGACATCCGCGAGGGCAAGTGCACGCTGCTGCTCGTGACCGGCACCCGCCTGGCCCGCGAGCGCGGGGACGACGCCGCGCTGCGGCTGCTCGACCGGATCGGCCTGCCCGACGAGGACGTGGACCCCGCGGAGGTGGCCGACGCGCTGGACCGCCTCGGCGCGCGCGACCTGGTCGGGGCCAGGTGCCGTGAGCTCGTCGAACAGGGCCGGGCGCGCCTGGAGGGGCTCGACGCGCCCGCCCACGTGCTGGAGGGGTTGGGCGGCCTGGCCTCCCGGATCGCCCGTGACCGTGTGTGACCCGCCAGGCGGGGAAGGTATCCGCAACACCGGAGAGGAGCACCACCGTGCCTGAGGAGACCCCCGAGCCGCCGCCTCCGCCCCGGTCCGGGCCCGGGCCGCGCGGACGCGGTCCCGTGGTCGTCGTGGGCGCGGGCCTGTCCGGCCTGGCCTGCGCCCTGCACCTGCTGGGCGCGGGGCGCGAGGTCGTCGTGGTCGAGCGCGAGGCGCACCCGGGCGGGCGCGCGGGGCGGCTCGACCTGGACGGCTTCCAGATCGACACCGGCCCCACGGTGCTCACCATGCCCGAACTCCTGGACGAGGCGCTGGGCGCGGTCGGCGAGACCGTGGCCGACCGGCTGGACCTGGTGCCCCTCAGCCCCGCCTACCGCGCCTCCTTCGCCGACGGCTCGGTGATCGACGTGCACACCGAGCGCGAGGCGATGGCCGCCGAGGTCGCCCGGGTGGCCGGGCAGCGCGAGGCCGACGGCTACCTGCGGCTGCGCGACTGGCTCACCCGGCTGTACCGGGTGGAGATGCGCTCGTTCATCGACGCCCGGTTCCGGTCCCCGCTGGACCTGGTCCGACCCGACCTGTTCCGGCTCCTCGCGATGGGCGGCTTCGGCAGGCTGGCCCCGGCCGTGGGCCGCCACGTGCGCGACGAGCGGCTGCGCCGGATCTTCTCCTTCCAGTCGCTGTACGCGGGGGTGGCGCCGGAGAGCGCCCTGGCCGCCTACGCCGTCATCGCCTACATGGACACCGTCGCCGGAGTGTACTTCCCCCGGGGAGGGATGCGCGCCCTGGGCGACGCCCTCGCGGGCGCGGTCGCCAAGGCCGGGGGAGCCGTCCGCTACGGCCAGGAGGTCGCGCGCCTGGAACGCGCGGGCGACCGCGTCAGCGCCGTCGTCACCGCGGACGGCGAGCGCCTGGCCTGCGACCAGGTGGTGCTCACCGCGGACCTGCCCGCCGCCCACCGGCTGCTCGGCCACAAGCCCCGGCGCCCCGTGGCCGCGCGCTACTCGCCCTCGGCGGTCGTGCTGCACCTGGGCACCGACCGCACCTGGGAGCGGCTGGGCCACCACACCATCTCCTTCGGCGCCGCGTGGAAGCGCACCTTCACCGAGATCATCCGCGAGGGCCGCACCATGAGCGACCCCTCCCTGCTGGTCACCCAGCCCACCCTCACCGACCCGTCACTGGCCCCGGAGGGGCGCCACCTGCTGTACGTGCTCGCCCCGGCGCCCAACCTGGCGGCGGGCCGCATCGACTGGGACCGCGAGGGACCGCGCTACCGGGACCGCCTGGTCGGGGTCCTTGAGGAGCGCGGGCTGGAGGGGCTGGACGCCTCCGTGCGGGCCGAGCACCTGGTCACCCCGGCGGACTGGGCGCGACAGGGGCTCGCGCACGGCACGCCGTTCTCGCTGTCGCACACCTTCGCCCAGACGGGGCCGTTCCGTCCGCGCAACACGGTCCCCGGCACCTCCAACGCCGTCCTGGCCGGGTGCGGGACCACACCGGGGGTCGGCGTGCCGACCGTGCTGATCTCGGGGAAGCTCGCCGCGGCCGAGGTGGTCCGCAGAACCGGAGGCGGCCGATGAACACGGGAGCCGCCGAACTCGACGCGGCCGGGATCACCGGCGGGCCGCTGCGGGAGGCCTACCTCAGGTGCCGGGCCCTGCACGCCCACCACGGGCGCACCTACTACACGGCCACGCGGGTGCTGCCGCCCGAGCACCGGCCCGGGGTGCACGCCCTGTACGGCTTCGCGCGGTGGGTGGACGACATCGTCGACGAGCCCTCGCCGGGCGCCACGGTCGCGGACCAGACCGCCCGCCTGGACGTCATCGACGCCGACCTGGCCCGGGTCCTGGACGGCGAACCCGCCCGGGACCCCGAGGCGGCGCCGGTGCTCTCGGCCCTGGCGCACACGGTCCACCGGTACGAGCTGCCGCACGCCTACTTCACCGCGTTCATGGCCTCCATGCGCATGGACCTGACGGTGGCCGGCTACCGCGACCTGGAGCACCTGCGCGAGTACATGTACGGCTCGGCCGCGGTGATCGGCCTTCAGGTGCTGCCGGTCCTGGGGACGGTGGCGCCGCGCGAGGAGGCGGCCCCGCACGCCGCCGCGCTGGGCGAGGCCTTCCAGCTGACCAACTTCCTGCGGGACGTGGCCGAGGACCTGCGGCGCGGCCGCGTCTACCTGCCGGAGGAGGCGCTGGCCGCGCACGGTGTGGACCGCGAGCTGCTGGAGCAGTGCGCGCGGGCCCGGGAGCAGCACCCGCGCGTGCGGGAGGCCCTCGCCGACCTGGTGGAGGTCAACCAGGGCTTCTACCGGCGGGCCGAACCGGGCATCGCGATGCTCTCCCCCGTGGCGCGCCCGTGTGTCGCCACCGCCTTCCGGCTCTACCGCGCGATTCTGGACGAGGTGCGTGCGGCCGACTACGACGTGTGGAGCGTCCGGCACCGCGTCTCGGACACCCGCAAGGCGGCCGCCGCCGTACCCGCCCTCGCGCGGTCGCTGATCGCGCGCTCCCTGCGCGGCCGGGTGCCGCGCCCGCGGACCGGCTGAGGACGCGCGGTCCGCCCCCGCCCCCTCGAACGACGTACCTGGAGGACCCCGTGACACTGCCCGACCCGCGACCGCGGCGGCTTCCCCTGCGCCGCATGCCCGCCACCACGTGGAGGAAGCAGGAACCGACCTGGCGGGAGGGCTCGCCCTCCGTCATCGGGTCGGCGCTCAAACGCGCGCTCGCCCGGCCCTCGGGGAACTGGTTCGTGCTGGCCGCGAGCACCGAGGTCCGCGCGGACCGGCCGTTCGGACGCGTCGTGGCCGGAACCGAGCTGGTGGCCTGGCGCACCCCGGAGGGGACCGCGCACGCGGGGCCGGGCGCCTGCCCGCACCTGGGCGCGCCGCTGTGCCGGGGCGCGGTGGACTCCGGGCGCCTGGTGTGCCGGTGGCACGGGTTGTCGCTGGACGGCGGCGGCTTCCCCGGGTGGGACCCCTACCCGGTGCACGACGACGGCGTCCTGGTGTGGGTGCGCCTGGACCGGGAGGGCGGTGAGGAGCCCCTGGACGAGCCGGTGGTCCCCGAGCGCCCCGCGCTGCCGGGGAGCCTGGTGGCGGTGGAGAGTCTGGCGGGGCGGTGCGAACCCGAGGACGTGGTGGCCAACCGGCTCGACCCCTGGCACGGCTCGTGGTTCCACCCCTACTCGTTCGTGGGGCTGAAGGTGACCGAGGTGCCCAAGGGGGCCGACCCCGACCCGGACCGCATGGTGGTGGACGTGGGGTTCCGGGTGGCGGGCCGGTGGGGCGTGCCGGTGCGCGCGGAGTTCCGCTGCCCGGACCCCCGCACGGTGGTCATGCGCATCATCGAGGGCGAGGGCCTGGGCAGCGTGGTGGAGACGCACGCCACCCCGCTGGGCGTGGACGACAAGGGCGTGGCGCGCACGGCGGTCATCGAGGCGACCGTGGCCAGCTCGGAGCGGATCGGCTTCCTGCTGGCCCGTAAGCTGGCGGGTCCGGTCGTGCGCCCCGTGATGCGGATGGCCGCCCGGCGCCTGTGGAGGGACGACCTGGACTACGCGGAGCGCCGGTACCTGCTCAGGAGCACCGGCCGCTGGCCCGGCTGACCCGCCGGGGCCGCTAGGTCGTGTTCCTCGGATCATTTCGGGCTCGCGACCACCGGGCTGCCTCTCGCTGCGCCGATTTCGCTTGAAAAGCCAACCAGGCTGACCCGCGCGAACCGTCTTGCGAGAGATTGCCCGGACGGCCGCTCGCGGATCCGAAAGCCTCCGCGGAACACTCCCTAGGACGTCCTGGACCACCGGGCGAGCGCCCGCAGCGGCGCCGACCGGCCCCGCCGGGGCACGGTCCACACCGTGTGCCCCGGCCGCCCCCACCGCGCCAGCAGGGCGTTGGCCGCGAGCAGACCGCTGGTGGCGGCGCGTTCCATGAGGGCCACGGGCAGGTCGGTGCGCACGTGGTCGCCCGCCACCGTCACGAACGGGTCGGGTGTGGTGACCCCGCACCGGTCCCGGTGGCTGCCGGGCGCGAACAGCGGGCAGTCCGCGCGCAGTTCGTGCCGGGCGTCCACCGCGCGGGCCCCGCGCAGCTCCGGGTAGACGGACTCGGCCTGTTCCCGGAGCCGGTCCCGTTCGTACTCGGGGCTGCACCCCTCCTCCAGCGCGTAGGCGTGCAGCTCCACCACCGACCCGCCGGTGCGCCGGGACCACTCGCGGGCCTCGTCCTCGTACCGTTCCAGCACGCTGATGTTGTCCAGGGTGGGGTAGCCCGCCGTGCCCAGGAAGGCGGGCCGGTGCGGGCGCACGGGCCGGTCCAGCCAGTAGCGCGACACCAGGAACGGGGGAGCCGTGCGCACCCGGGCCACCCGGCCGCGCCAGTCCGGCCCGCCCAGTCCCGGCGAGGCCGCCACCAGGTCGCGGGTTCCGGCGGGGTCGGCGGCCAGCACCACGGCGTCCGCGCCCTCCTCGAAGGCCTCGCCCCCGGCCGTGCGCCCGCGCAGCGTGAACCGGCTCCGCGGTTCCCGGCGCTCCGGTTCCCCGCCCTCGCGTGCCCGGTCCGCCGCCTCGACCAGCACGCCGGTCCGCAGCCGGACCCCGCGCTTGGCCAGGTAGCGCTCCAGGGGGTCCCACAGCGCCTGCGGGAACGGCGAGCCCGGCACGTCGAACACCAGACCCTCGGACGAGCCGAGGAAGTACACGTGGAACATCAGCGCGAGTTCGGCGGCCGACAGCACGCCGGGGTCGGAGAAGAAGCTGCGGGTGAACACCTCGAAGGCCAGGTGCCGTGCCGTGGGCGGGAAGCGCACCGCGTCCAGCAGGTCGCGGGCGCTGAGGTGGTCGAGCCGCTCGTACACGCCGGGCACGTCCACGTCGAACAGTTGCAGGGCCGCGGGCAGGTTGACCCGCGCCATGTCGCGCGCCGGGAAGCTGGGGCTGGTCGCCGCCAGGACGGCCGCGTTCCACGGTGGGGTCGCGGGCAGCCCGGAGAAGCGGTCGCGCGGCCCGTCCCGGTGCACCAGCGGGTAGTCGGTGAGCGGCACCAGCGCGTCGAGCCCGGGGTCGCCGCGGCGCAGCAGGGCGCGCAGGTTGTAGTACTGCCGGAAGAACGCGTGGAACCCGCGGGTCATGGTCGCGGGCGAACCGTCGGAGAGCGTCGTGGCCCAACCGCGCAGCCGCCCCCCGAACGAGGGTTCGCGCTCCAGCACCGTCACGTCCACGTCCCGCTCGGCCAGTGCGCAGGCCGCCGCCAGCCCGGCGATGCCGCCGCCGACCACGACGGCGCGGGGCCTCCCGGCGGTCGCGGGGCCGGTCGGCGGGGCGGGCGGGACGGCCTCGGCCAGGGGGTCGCGGACGCCGGGGGGACGGCCGGACCGGTCGGAGGCGGGGCGCGCCCCGGGGCGCCCCCCGCCGTCAGAGCTCGTCAACGCGGCCTCCCGGAGCGCTGTTCGGAGCGCCTTTGCGAACGCTGTTCAGAGCGCTCTCCAGGGCGCCGCTCGAATCGCCGTTCGGGCGCCGTCCCACGAACGTGTGCGTGACCCCGTACTGCCAGCCGGGCAGCGGCGCGCTGGCCACCGACTCCAGGCCCGCGCGGCGCATCCGGTCCAGCAGCGCGCCGCGGCCGTCGAACTCCAGAACGCTGCGCCACAGGTAGCGGAACAGGTCCGCCCGGCCGGTCAGCGCCTTGCCCGCCGGGATCACCACCCCCCAGCACACCGCCGACCACACCGCCCGCGCCGACACCGAGTCGGCCACGGAGTACTCGTGCAGGACGACGCGGCCGCCGGGTTTGAGCAGCGCGCGCACGGAGGCGAGCAGGGCGTCGGGGTCGGGGCAGTTGCGGATGAGGTAGGCGCCGAACACCGCGTCCACCGGACCGCCCACGTGCTCCCGGGCCCACTCGGGGGTCAGCTCCTCGGCCCTGGCCCGGTGGAAGGAGACGGACTCCGGCCACCGCTTGGCGCGGGCCGCCTCCAGCATTCCGGGCGAGGCGTCCACGGCCGCGATCCGGGCCCGGGGCAGGGCGCGCAGCAGGGCGGCGGTGGAGGCGCCCGTGCCGCACCCGAGGTCGAGCAGGCGCAGCCCCGTGCCGTCCCAGGGCAGGCCCAGCCGCCTGGCGGAGACCCGCAGGTGCGCGTGGTAGCCGGGGTTGGCGCCCACGAGCCGGTCGTAGGCTCCGGCGGCGTGGTCGAACTCGTCGGTGACCGCGCCGTCCTTCATGGCGTGCGTCGTGGTGTCCACGTTCTCCTCCCGGGGGGTGTTCGCGTGCGGGCGCGGCCCTTCCCGTGCATGCTGGGGGCATGGCCGACTACGACGTGGCGATCATCGGCGGGGGAGCCGCTGGGCTCACCCTGGCCCACCAGCTCCGCGGGGTCAATGACCGACGTGGCCGACCGCTGCGGGTCGCCCTGGTCGAACCGCCCCCCGGACCGCACACCCCTCCGCCCCGCACCTGGTGCTTCTGGGAGCCCGACGGCGGGCCGTGGGACCACCTGCTGGCCGCCCGCTGGGAGGACCTGTCCGTGGTGGGGCCTGACGGGGCCTCCCACGACTCCTCGGCGGCGCCCTACGTGTACAAGATGCTGCGGTCGGCCGACGTGGACGCGCACGTGCGCGCCTCGGCCGGTGAACACGTGGACCAGCTCCCGGTGCTGGTCACCGGGGTCGCCGACGGCGCCGAGCACGCCGTGGTGCGGGGCACCGGACCCGGGGGAGGGGAGCGTGCGCTGACCGCCTCGTGGGTGTTCGACTCGCGTCCGCCCCGGCCCGCCCCGCGCGGGCGCACGCACCTGCTCCAGCACTTCCGCGGCTGGTTCGTGCGCACGCCCGACGACGCCTTCGACCCCGCCTCGGCGGTGCTCATGGACCTGCGCCCTCCCCAGCCCGCCAACGGCGTGGCCTTCGGCTACGTGCTGCCGCTGTCGTCGCGCGAGGCGCTGGTGGAGTACACCGAGTTCGGCCGCGAGGCGCTCACGACCCCCGAGTACGAGCGCGCGCTCAAGGACTACTGCGGTCTGCTCGGGCTGGGGGACGTGGAGGTGACCGCGGCCGAGCAGGGCGTCATCCCGATGACCGACGCGCGGTTCCGGCCCCGCGCGGGGCGGCGCGTGTTCCGGGTGGGGACGGCGGGCGGCGCCACCCGGCCCTCCACCGGGTACACGTTCAGCGGTGTGCGGCGACAGACGGCCGCGGTGGCGCGGGCGCTGGCCCGGGGGCGGGTCCCGGTGCCGCCGGTGCCCCACCGGCGCCGCCACCTGGCGATGGACGCGGTCATGCTGCGGGCCCTGGACACGGGGCGGGTGCGGGGAGCGGAGTTCTTCGCCGGGCTGTTCGCGGCCAACCGCCTCGGGGACGTGCTGGCCTTCCTGGACGGCGGTTCGCGCCTGTCCCGGGAACTGGCGATGGGCCTGAGCACACCGGTCGCGGCCATGTCGCTGACCAGCCTGGACCAGGCGTGGTACGCGCTGCGCGGGGCCGGTGCCGGGGCCGACGCGAACAGCCTCAGCCGGGGGCCAGGGTCCGCACGGCGTCGGTGAGCGAGCCCAGGTGCCCGGCGGACAGGCCCGGCGCCGCGCCCAGCGACCGCCAGCCCGGTCCGGCCGTGTACACGGCGGTGGCCTGGGCCGACTCCGCCGCCGCGCGCACCGCGGCCCGCAGCGCCGAGACGTCGTCGGCGTTCCCGGCGTGGGACCACAGGACCACCGCGCGCGGACCCGTGCGGCGCACCGCCCGCACCGTCGCCGCCACGGGCGTGCACGGCCCCAGCACCCGGCGAGGCACGCCCCGTTCGCGCAGCGCGGCGGCCAGCGCCTCCATCGGAAGGCTGTGCATCTGGCCGGGGCCGCAGGCCAGGACCGTGGCACGGCCCGCCGCGTCCGTGTCCGCCGGGGCGGCCACGCGGCGCAGCGCCGAGGACACGCACCACGACAGGAGGTGCTCCACCTCCACGTAGCGCCGGGTGTCCTCCCACTTGCGGCCCATCCCGTACAGCAGCGGCATCGCCAGGTCCTCCCATGCCGCCACCACGCCGCGCTCGTCCAGCGCCTCCTCCAGCAGTGCTTCCACGAGTTCGGCGTCCATGCGCATGGCGGCGCGGGCGATCCCCTGGAGGGTGGGCCCGGCCGGACCGAGCGGCAGGGTGTCCCCGCCCGGGCGCGAGCGGGACCGTGCGCGCCTCCCGGGGGCCTCCGCTCCCTCCCCGGAGGACTCCGTCTCCTCCCGGCCGACCCCCGCGCCCCGCTGCCGGGGAACGCGCGGCGCGGCGGCGGACGCCGAACCCCCGCGGGCCGGGTCCAGCACGCACTCCGCCGCCGAGGCGGGCGACAGGCCCTCGCCGACCAGGCGGCACAGCTCGCGCAGGCGCGCCACGTCGGCGGGGGAGTAGCGGCGGTGCCCGCCCGGGCTGCGCTCGCGCGGCCCCACACCGTAGCGCCGGTCCCAACTGCGCAGCGTGGAGGGCGAGACCCCGAGCAGACGCGCGGTCGCCCCGGGGGTCAGTGCGTCGGCCATGGCGCCCCAAGCGTTGCGAAAGCGGTGCGTCTTGTGTCGCGCACCACACGCGTAGAACTCTAGCTGGGAGAACACCGGAAGGGGCAGCACCATGGATCTGGACACCAGGCGCCCGGCCGACCGCCGTCTCAGCGTGGTTTACCGTGTCGGCGCCGGACTCACCGGACTCGTACTCATGGGCTTCGGCATCGCGGGGCTGGTGGTCAGGCTCCCGCTCTTCGACACCCAGGGGGAGGTCATCGCGGGCCTGTCCACCAACGGCGCGCTGAGCTTCGTGTCCGTCGCGATCGGCTCACTGCTGCTGGGCGCCTCCGTGCTGGGCGGCTCGTTCGCCTCCACCGTCTGCACTGTGGTGGGCGTGGGGTTCGTGGCCAGCGGACTCGTGAACCTCTACCTGATGAGCGCGGGGCCCAACATCCTGGCCTTCTCCATGCCCAACGTCATCTTCAGCTTCGTCGTCGGGATCATGGTGATGACCTTCGGCATGTACGGCCGGGTCAGCGGCGGCCTGCCCGAGGACAACCCGTACCGCCGCAGGCGCGCGCGGCGACGCGAGCGCCGCCACGGCGTGGTCGGTGCGACCGGATGAGTCAGTCCGTCCTGGTCACCGGGGCCACCGGCTACATCGGCGGGCGCCTGGTGCCCGAGCTGCTCGCGGCCGGGCACCGCGTCCGCTGTCTGGCGCGCACCCCGGACAAGCTGCGCGACCAGCCCTGGCGCGACCGCGTGGAGGTGGTCCGGGGCGACGCGGTGAGCGGCGAGGGCCTGGCCGAGGCGTTCGCGGGCATCGACACCGCCTACTACCTGGTCCACTCGATGTCGGGCGGGCGCGACTTCGCGGGCACCGACGCCCGGGCCGCCCGCAACGCCGCCCGCGCGGCGCGGGAGGCGGGCACGACCCGCCTGGTCTACCTCGGCGGACTGGCGCCGCACGGGGAGGGCCTGTCGGCGCACATGGCCTCGCGCGAGGAGGTCGGCCGGATCCTGCTGGAGTCGGGCGTGCCCACCGCCGTGCTGCGCGCCGCGGTGATCCTCGGCTCCGGCTCGGCCTCCTTCGAGATGCTGCGCCACCTCACCGAGCGCCTGCCGGTGATGACCACGCCCCGGTGGGTGCGCAGCCGCGTCCAGCCGATCGCCGTGCGCGACGTGCTGCGGCTGCTGGTCGGTTGCGCCGAACTCCCGGAGGGGACCAACCGGACCTTCGACATCGGCGGCCCGGAGGTGCTCTCCTACGCCCGGATGATCCAGCGCTTCGCCGGGGCGGCGGGGATCGCCAGGAGGCTGATCGTCCCCGTCCCCGTGCTCTCGCCGGGCCTGTCCAGCCTGTGGGTCGGCCTGGTCACGCCGGTGCCGCCCGCGATCGCCCGGCCGCTGGTGGAGTCGCTGCGCCACGACGCGGTCGTCGGCGAGGACGACCTGTCCGAACTGCTGGACGACCACGACCGGATCGGCTTCGACCGGGCCGTGGAGCTGGCCCTGCGCCGCGTGGACGAGTCGCGGGTGGACACCCGCTGGTCCTCGGCCGCCTGGCCGAGCGCCCCGTCCGACCCCCTGCCGAGCGACCCCGCCTGGGCGGGCGGCAGCCTCTACACCGACGTGCGCGCGCGGTACGTCGACGCCGGAACGGAGGCGGTGTGGCGGGTCGTCGAGGGCATCGGCGGCGAACACGGCTGGTACTCCTGGCCGCTGGCCTGGGCCGCGCGCGGCTGGATCGACCTGGCCGTGGGCGGGGTGGGCCTGCGCAGGGGGCGGCGCGACCCGGAGCGGCTGCGGGTGGGCGACTCCCTGGACTTCTGGCGGGTGGAGGAGGTCGTCCCCGGCGAGCTGCTGCGGCTGCGGGCGGAGATGCGCCTGCCCGGACCGGCCTGGCTCGAACTGGGCGTGGCCCGCGTGCGCGGACGCACGGTCTACCGCCAGCGCGCGCTCTTCCACCCGCGCGGCCTGCTGGGGCACCTGTACTGGAAGGCCGTCACGCCCTTCCACGGGGTCGTGTTCGGCGCGATGGCCGACAACATCGTCGCGGCCGCGGAACAGGCCTCCCGGGAACGGGCGTCCTCGAAGCGCGCGGCCCCTCGGGGGGCGCACGCGCGCCGCTGACACCCGCCTCCCCGGCCCCGGTCCGCGCGGACCGGGGCCGACGGCGTTCGCGCCCGACCGCACCGCCGACGGGCGGTGACGGGGGACACATCCGCGCCGGGCGGGGGCGGGCGCATGGCGGGAGCGGACTGGGGTAGGGTCATGCCGAAAGTAACTCGAAAAGCGAGATGCTCAAATTTCGAGCAAGCTGACGGTGTGAGAGGGATCCCGAACGTGGACAAGGACAACGGCAGACCACCTGCCAGGCGGTCGCGCTGGTGGATCGGAGCGGCCCTGCTGGTCGCCCTGGTGTGGCTGGCGGGCGCCGGGCCCCTGGGCATGTTCCTGGGCAGGCTCGGCGAGGTGCAGACCAACGACCCGGGCGCGTTCCTGCCGGTGGGCGCCGAGTCCACCGAGGTCAGTGGGATCGCCGAGGAGTTCGACCGGGAGGAGGCGGTCCCGGCCGTCGTCGTCTACTCGCGCGAGGACGCCGGGGAGGACGGGGGCGAGGCGCTCGGAGAGGGCGAACTCGCCGACATCGCCGCGGTCGCCGAGCGCGTGGGCGGGGAGCCCTGGGTCTCCGGCTCCGTCGTCGGCCCGATCCCCGGCACCGAGGACCCCTCGGTCGCCCAGTTCGTGGTGCTGCTCGACCCGGCCGCCGACACCGGAGACGCGGTCGAGGACCTGCGCGCGGTGCTGGCCGACGACCCCGTGCCGGGGCTCCAGGTCCAGGTCACCGGTCCCGCCGGTTTCGCGGCCGACCTCGCCGCGGCCTTCGGCGGCATCGACTCCACGCTGCTGATCGTGGCCATCACCGCCGTGCTGATCATCCTCGTGGCCGTCTACCGCTCGCCGCTGCTGCCGGTGCTGGTCATCCTCGCCTGCCTCCTCGCGCTCGGCCTGTCCGGCGCACTGGTCTACCTGGCCGCCGACACCGGCCTGGTCAGCCTCAACGGTCAGAGCCAGGGCATCCTGTTCATCCTGGTCGTGGGCGCCTGCACCGACTACGCGCTGCTGCTCGTGGCCCGCTACCGCGAGGAACTGGCCGTCCGCGACCGCGTGCCCGAGGCCGTCGCGGCCGCCGTGCGCGGCGTGACCGGTCCGGTCCTGGCCTCCGGCGGGACCGTCATCCTCGGCCTGCTCTGCCTGCTCGCCGCCGACCTGGCCTCCACCCGCAGCCTCGGCCCCGTGGTGGCCATCGGCGTCGTCGCGGCCCTGCTCTCGGCGATGACCTTCCTGCCCGCCGTGCTCGCCCTGTGCGGACGCGCCGCCTTCTGGCCCGTGGCCCCGCACAGCGGCGGCCGGACGGACGGAACCCTGGACGAGGTCGTGGCCAGCCACCGGTTCTGGGGCCGCCTGGCGACCACCGTCTCGCGCAGGCCGCGCCTGTACTGGATCGTCACCACCGCCGTCCTGGCCGCCGCGGCCGTGTTCGCGCCCCAGTTCGACGCCGGGGGCACCGGCCAGGCCGAGGTCTTCCGCACCGAGGTGGAGGCGGTCGACGCCCAGGAGGCGCTCGACCGGGGCTTCGGCTCCGACGCCAGCGCCGCCCCCGCCCTGGTGGTCGCCGACGCCGACCACCTGGACGAGGTCGTCCGGGCCGCCGAACGCCTGCCCGTCGTGGACGGGGCCGCGCCGGTGACCGAGCCCGGCCCGCCCGGCGCCGACCTGCCGCCCCTGGTGGAGGACGGCCGGGTGCTGGTCGAGGTGGTCCTCACCGTCGGCCCCGAGTCGGCTGAGGCGGTGGACGCGGTGCGCGACCTGCGGACCGAACTGGACTCCGTCGAGGGCGCCGACGCCCTGGTCGGCGGGGTGAGCGCCACCGACCTGGACACCCTGGACACCGCCCAGCGCGACTTCGTGGTCGTGGTGCCGCTGGTGCTCGTGGTGGTCTTCCTCGTGCTCATCCCGCTGCTGCGCTCCCTGGTGGCGCCGCTGCTGCTGATGGCCGTGAACGTCCTGTCCTTCGCCGCGGCGCTGGGCGTGGGAACGCTGCTGTTCGAGCACGTGCTCGGCCTGCCCGGCGCGGACCCGGTGGTGCCGCTGTTCGCGTTCGTGTTCCTGGTGGCGCTGGGCATCGACTACAGCATCTTCCTCATGTCCCGGGCGCGTGAGGAGACGCTGCTGCACGGGCACCGCGAGGGCGTGCTGCGCGCGCTGACCGTCACCGGCGGTGTGATCACCTCCGCCGGGGTGGTGCTGGCCGTGACCTTCGCGGCCCTGGCGGTGATCCCGCTGCTGTTCCTGCTCCAGCTGGCCTTCCTGGTGGCGTTCGGCGTGCTGGTGGACGCTCTGCTCGTACGGACGGTGCTGGTGCCCGCGCTGTCCCTGGACGTCGGGTCCCGCGTGTGGTGGCCCGGGCGCGCGGGCCGCGCCCCGAAGAACGCCGAGGAGCGCGAACCCGCCGGGCGCTGACGCCGCGTCGGCCCCGTAACCCCGGACCCGGCCCGTCGTGCGCGCTCGTCGGGCGCACACGGCGGGGCGGGGCGGGGCGGGGCGTGTGCGCGCTCCGGAGGCCGCTACAGGGCGTCTCCGGGCAGGTCCGCGTAGGCCGCGGCGAACTTGCGCACCAGCGCGGCCTGCGGCAGGTGGACGCCGTCGATGGCGGCCACCGGCCGCACGCCCGCGGTGGCGTTGGTGATGAACGCGCCCGCCGTACGGGTGCTCGCCGCCGAGGCGATCGGCCGGGTGGTGACCGGGATGCCGAGGTTCTCGGCGGCCCGGCTGACCAGCGCCGTGGTCACCCCCGGCAGGCAGGGGGCCTGCGGCCAGACCAGGCCGCCGCCGTCCAGGAAGCCGATGTTCCAGGTGGGGCCCTCCGAGACGCGGCCGTCCACGCCCATGAACAGCGCGTCGTCGTAGCCGTCCAACTGGGCGGCGCGGCGCTGGCGGAGCGCTCCGAACAGGCCGGTGCTCTTGACCTGCGGGGTGTCCCGGGTGAAGAGGCGGGTGCCCAGGCGGACCGGGGGAGGGGAGGCGTTCTCCGGCGCGGGACGGGTGCTGACGAGGATCTGCGGGAGCTGGCGGGCGGAGGGCCGGCCCAGGTCCATGTGGGGGTCGAAGACGGTCACGCGGACCACCGAGGGGGAGGGGTGGGCGCGCGCGGAGCGCCGGGCGAGCTCGCGGACCCGGGGGATGTCGAGTTCGACGCCGAAGAGGGTGCGGCAGTCGTTGCTCAGGCGTTCCATGTGCAGGTCGAGGCCGCGGACGCGCAGGTCGGTGACGAGCATGGTGGTGAAGTGGCCGTAGCCGTACAGGGCGAGGCCCGCGAGTTCCCCGGTGCTGACGGGGCGTCCGTTCAGTTCCATGAGGTGTCCATCATGGCATTCCGGTATCCGCGCCATCGGGGTTTCCCCCACCGGAACCGGGTCGGGCGGCGCACCGCGCCGGTCGGGTCGGGACCCGGCCGCCGGGGCCCGTGTCAGCCGGTCGTGCGGCGGAAGCGGTACCACCGCGGTGAGGTCCGGTTCATCGGCCATCCCAGGCCGTCGGTCCCCGCGTCCTCGGCCGTGAGGAGCTCCCACCCCGGGAACGCGGCCTCGATCTCCGCCTGCGCGACGCCCTCGACGAGCCGCCGGTACCGGGACGGGCCGAAGGCGAGCATCAGCAGGGCGGCCCCCGGCGCGGCCAAGGCCGTCACCCCCCGCCCCTCCGCGGCCCGCTGGTCCGCGTCCAGGCCCTGGAAGCAGCCGATGTCGAGGAAGAGGTCGAAGGCGCCCAGGCCGGAGGATTCGAGGCCGGTCACGTCGCCGACGACGTAGGAGACCTCCGCCGGGCCCCTGCGGCGGGCGGCCTCCACGGCCTCCGGCACGATGTCGACGCCCACCGCCTCCCAGCCGCGCCGGGCCAGCTCGGGGGTGAACTGCCCGCGTCCGCAGCCGATGTCCAGCGCCCGCCCGGGGCCGGTCGCACGCGCCCGCGTCTCGCGGTCGAGCAGGGCGCCGAGCTGCGCCGTCCCGCCCGCGGCGCCGTAGCGCTCCCAGGGGGTGAGGCCGAGACGGTACATCCACGCGTATTTCGTCATGGCCTCAAGGTAGGACGGCTCTCCGGCGCGGGCCCTTCACCCCCCGTCGGAGGGGCTGCGGGGGGTGTTCCCGCTGTTCGGAAGGGCGGTCCGTCCGGCTGCGGGGAGGGGGAGGGCCGCCGCGCCGCGCGTCCGGCGCGACCGGCGGGGGCGCGGCCCGCCGCCCGCCCCGCGGTCAGCCCCGCTGCCGTTCCATGGCGGTGAACGCGGTGACCAGCTGGTCCTCCGAGGTCTCCAGGTAGGTCGTCAGCTCGTCCGCCGCCCCGGCCGCGTCCCCGGAGGCAAGCAGGGTGTGGATCCTGCGGTTCCAGTCCAGGTACGGGGCGTGGAACTCCCGGGGCGCGTCCATCACGTGGAACACCAGCCGGGTCTCGGCCAGCACCTGGCTCATGAACTCGTTCACCCGCGTGCTCCCGGCCAGCCCGGCCACGGCCTGGTGGAAGCGCATGTTCGCCGTTCCCATCCGCCACCAGTCCTCGCGTCCGCGCGCGGCCTCGCCCTCGTCCACGGCCGCCCCGACCAGCCGTACCGCCTCCTCGTCCGGGGCCGCCGACCCCCGCAGAGCGGGCAGTTCCAGGGAGCGGCGCGCCTTGAACAGGTCGCGGACGTCCTCGCTGGTCGGCAGGCCGACGAACACCCCCCGGTGCATCTGGTGCACCAGCAGCCGCTCGCGCACCAGCAGTCGGAACGCCTCGCGCAGGGTGTTGCGGGAGACCCCGAGCTCCTCGCACAGCCGCTCCTCCGACAGGCGCTGTCCCGGCGGGTACACGCCGTCGATGAGGGACTCGCGGAGCAGCTCCGCGACCCGTTCGGCCTGCGTGGGCAGCGGGGGGAGGAGGCGCGTGCGGCCGCTGGTCCGGTCGGTGCGGGCGTCCGTGGCCGTCACAGGTGCTCCTTAAGGGGACTGGCGTCTGTTATTTCATTGTCACTGACGCGGAGCACTCCCGGGAGGGCGGGGAGCCCACAGAAGTCGGTTCATCGGACCGGTGGACCGCGGCGCGGCCCCGCGCGGCTCCGCCCACGGGCTCGCGGACGCCCCTTTCGGAGGTTCCTCCAACGGTTCTCCTGGGTAAGGCGGGGCGAAGAGACCCTCCTGCAACACAGGTGACCTGGGTTTTTTACATACCGGATCTTTACCTGTCTCGTTGGATTGAAGTATCGTTCAACAATCCAACGATGGCGCGGTCGGTTGTCGCGTCACCGACCCGCATCCGGACCCCTTGGAGTGACCCATGGGTGACACACCCCCCGCACCCCCGAAGGTGCGCCCCCGCGTCGGGCGGATCGCGATCAGCAGCAGCCTGCTCGGTGCGATGTTCCTCATGGCCACCAGCGCCATCGGCCCCGGCTTCATCACCCAGACCACCACGTTCACCGCTGAACTGGGCGCGACCTTCGCGGTCGCCATCCTCATTTCGATCCTGGTCGACATCGCGGTCCAGCTGAACATCTGGCGCGTCATCGGCGTCGCCAACACCCGAGCCCAGGACCTGGCCAACAAGGTCGTCCCCGGCGCGGGCTACCTGCTGGCCGCGCTCATCGTCTTCGGCGGCCTGATCTTCAATGTCGGCAACCTCGCGGGCACCGGCCTGGGCCTGAACGCCATGATCGGGTTCGACACCCAACTCGGCGCGGCCCTGTCCGCGGTCCTGGCCGTGGTCATCCTGGCCGTCAAGAGGCTGGGCGCGGCCCTGGACCGCGTCCTGATCGTGCTGGGCGTGGCCATGATCGCGCTGACCGTCTACGTGGCCGTCGTGTCCCAGCCCCCGGTCGGCGAGGCACTGCGCCAGGCCGTCCTGCCCGAGCGGTTCGGCGCGGACGTCTTCCTGGCCACCGTCACCATCATCGGCGGCACCGTCGGCGGCTACATCACCTACGCGGGCGTGCACCGCCTCGTCGAGGCGGGCCAGGGCGGGCGCGAGAACGTCCGCGCCATCACGCAGACCTCCGTGACCGGCATCATCGTCACCGGCGTCATGCGCGTAGTGCTGTTCCTGGCCATCCTCGGCGTCGTCACGGGCGGCGCCGACATCCTGGCGTCCGCCAATCCCTCCGCTGAGGCCTTCCGCCAGGCGGCGGGCGAGGTCGGCGTGCGCCTGTTCGGCGTCATCCTGTGGGCCGCGGCGGTCAGCTCCGTCATCGGCGCCTCCTACACCTCGATCTCCTTCGTCACGAGCTTCCACCCGTGGCTGGAGAAGCGCCGGGGCCTCCTGGTCACCGTCTTCATCGGCGTCTCGCTGGCGATCCTGCTGCTGTCCGGGCAGGCCCCGAACACGCTGCTGATCCTGGCCGGAGCCCTCAACGGCGTGATCCTGCCGGTGGGCCTCGGCATCCTGCTGTGGGTCGCGGCCCGCCGCTCCGGCGACCTGCTGGGCGGGTACCGCTACCCGCGCTGGCTGATCGTCATCGGCGTCGCCGCCTGGGCGCTCACCGTGTACATGGCCATCGGCTCCCTGGGCGGCATCGCCGACCTCTGGCAGTAGCCCGCACGGCACGCCCGGCCACCGTCCCCCGCCCCCGCCCCGCCCGGACCGCCACCCGGGCGGGGTAGGGGTACCCCGCAAGGGGCAACACGAAAGAACGAGGAGCACCGACGTTGCGCATCGACCTCAACTCCGACCTCGGCGAGAGCTTCGGCCGCTGGGAACTCGGCGACGACAAGGCACTGCTGTCCATCGTGACCAGCGCCAACGTCGCCTGCGGCTTCCACGCCGGTGACCCGTCCGTGCTGCGGCGCACCACGCTCGACGCGGCGGCCGGGGGAGTGGCCGTCGGCGCGCACGTGGGCTACCGCGACCTCGCCGGGTTCGGCCGCCGCTTCCTCGACGTGCCGCCCGCCGAGCTGACCGACGAGGTGGTCTACCAGATGGGCGCGCTGTCGGCGTTCACCCGCCTGGCCGGGGACCGGATCCGCTACGTCAAGCCGCACGGCGCCCTCTACAACACGATCGTGCACCACGAGAAGCAGGCCGCCGCCGTGGTCGCCGCGGTGCGCGAGTTCGACCCGGCCATGCCCGTGCTGGGCCTGCCCGGATCGCAGTTCCTGCGCCTGGCCGAGGAGGCCGGGCTGCCCACGCACCGCGAGGCCTTCGCCGACCGCGCCTACACCCCGGAGGGAACGCTGGTCTCGCGCCGCGAGCCCGGCGCCGTCCTGCACGACCCGGCCGCCATCGCCGAGCGCTGCCTGCGCATCGCCCACGGCGAGCCGGTCGAGGCCGTGGACGGCAGCCGGATCGTCATCGAGGCCGACTCCCTGTGCGTGCACGGCGACAGCCCCGGCGCGGTGGACATCGCCCGGGCCGTGGCCGACCGGCTGCGCGCCGAGGGCGTCACCCTCGCGCCGTTCACCGGGGAGGCCGCGTGACCCCTGCCGGGAGGGTGGGGCCCACCGCCCCCGCCGAGGAGGCGCCGTGCGTGTCCTGACGTGCGCCGACAGCGGTGTGCTCGTGGAGGTCGCCGACCTCGCCGAGGTGATCGCGCTGCGCGCCGCGCTCCGGGCCAGGCCGATCCCCGGGGTCACCGACGTCGTCCCGGCCGCCCGCACGCTGCTGCTGCGGATCGAACCCGGCACCGACCCCGACGGGGTCGCCGCCGCGGTCACCGGACTGCCGCTGGCACCCGGGAGCGGACCGGACTCCGGCGACACCGTCACCATCCCGGTGTTCTACGACGGCGAGGACCTCGACGACGTCGCCGAACTGACCGGCCTGACCCCGCGCGGGGTGGTCGAGGCGCACACCAGCGCCACCTGGACGGTCGCGTTCTGCGGCTTCGCGCCCGGGTTCGGCTACATGGTCGGCGACGACCCGCGCCTGAACGTGCCCCGGCGCGGTGAGGCGCGCACCCGCGTGCCCGCCGGTTCGGTGGCCCTGGCGGGGGAGTTCGCGGGGGTGTACCCGCGCAGCTCCCCCGGGGGGTGGCAGCTGCTGGGCCGCACCGAGGCCCCGATCTGGGACCTGGACCGCGACCCGCCCGGCCTGCTGCGGCCGGGGGTGCGCGTGCGCTTCACCGACGCGGAGGCCTCATGAGTACGCGTGTCGGACCGGCACGGACGGAACCCGCCCGCGAACAGGGGCGGGAACAGCGGCAGGGACAGGGACGGGGAAGGAACGCGGTGTCGGGTCGGGGATCGGTGGCGCAACCGCGCGAGGCGACCGCGACGCACGCCCCGACCGCCGGTGGGGGGCGGTCGGCCCTGGAGGTCGTGGCCACCGGGCCCATGACCACGGTCCAGGACACGGGCCGCTTCGGCCACGCCGACCTGGGCGTGGGCCGCTCCGGCGCCGCCGACGCCCGCTCCTACGCCCTGGCCAACCGCCTGCTCGCCAACCCCCCGGGGGCCGCCGCCCTGGAGGCCACCCTGGGCGGGCTGCGCGTGCGGGCCCGCGGGCCGGTGACCGTCGCCGTCACCGGGGCCGAGGCCCCGCTGCGGGCGGACGGGCGCGGCGCCGCCGCCAACACGGTGCTGCACCTGCCCGACGGCGCTGAGCTGGCCATGGGCCTGCCCGACCGCGGACTCCGCTCCTACCTGGGCGTGCGCGGCGGGGTGGACGTCCCGCCGGTCCTGGGTTCGCGCAGCACCGACGTCCTGGCCGGGCTGGGACCCGACCTGCTCGTGCCCGGCGCCCTGCTGCCGGTCGGGCCCGCGCCCGCGGAATTCCCGAATGCGGACCACGCCCCCGTGCCGCCCGTCGGCGGACCCGAGGAGGTCCTGCGGGTGGTCCTCGGCCCGCGCGAGGACTGGTTCACCGAGGAGGCCGTCCGCACGCTGCTGTCGTCCGCCTACGAGGTCACCCCGCGCAGCGACAGGGTCGGCGCCCGGCTGTCCGGCCCGGTCCTGGAACGCGCCCGCTCCGGCGAGCTGCCCAGCGAGGGCATGGTCGCGGGGTCGCTCCAGATCCCGCCGGGCGGGGAGCCCGTGCTGTTCCTGGCCGACCACCCCGTGACCGGGGGCTACCCGGTGGTGGCCGTCGTGTGTTCGGCGGACCTGCCCAGGGCGGCCCAGGCGCGCCCCGGCACCCGCCTGCGCTTCACCCTCTGACCGGCCGGGCCCCGCCGGAGCGGCGGGGCCCCGAAACGACCGCGGACCGGGCTTGCGCACCTAAGCGGGCCGCCGCGCCGCGCGGGAACACCGCCCGTCCGTCCCACCCGGAACGAAAGGCAGCACCGATGACCTCTCCGGCCGACCTCTCCCCGTCCCAGGCCCGCGCGCTGTTCCGCGACGGCATGCGCGTCCCCACCTCCGGCTACAGTGCGGGCTACGCGCAGGCCAACCTCATCGCGCTGCCCCGCGAGGCGGCCTTCGACTTCCTGCTGTTCGCCCAGCGCAACCCCAAGTCCTGCCCGGTCCTGGACGTCACCGAGCCGGGGCAGGTGGACGCCTCCGTCTTCGACGGCGACCTGCGCACGGACCTGCCCGCCTACCGGGTCTACCGCGACGGGAAGATGGTCGAGGAGCGCACCGACGTCACCGACCTGTGGCGCGACGACCTGGTGGCCTTCCTCATCGGGTGCAGCTTCACCTTCGAGACGCCCCTGCTGGAGGCCGGTGTGCCGGTGCGCCACATCGAGGCGGGCACCAACGTGGCCATGTACGCCACCAACCGGCCCTGCCGCCCCGCGGGCCGGTTCAGCGGTCCGCTGGTGGTCTCCATGCGGCCGATCCCCGCCGACCGGGTGGCCGACGCGGTGCGCGTCACCTCGCGCTACCCGGCGGTCCACGGCGCCCCCGTGCACGTGGGCGACCCGGCCGCGCTGGGCATCGAGGACCTGGACCGCCCCGACTACGGCGACGCGGTGGAGGTGCGCCCCGGCGAGATCCCGGTCTTCTGGGCGTGCGGGGTCACCCCGCAGGCGGCCGTGACGGCCTCCGCCCCGGAGTTCGCCATCGGCCACGCCCCCGGGCACATGGCGATCACCGACGTGCGCGACTCCTCCTACCAGGTGCCCTGACGTTTGTCGCCGGACCCCCGGGGGTAGTCGCGGGCCCAGGCCTGAGCGACACGACGAACGAAGGGGAACGGTGTGAACAGCCGCGAGCAGCTGATCGCCTGGCTCAACGACGCCTACTCGATGGAGAAGTCCCTCGAGGAGACGCTCGAGAGGCACGCCAAGGACGCGGAGAAGGACCCCGAGGTCCACGCCCGCATCACGCGGCACATCGATGAGACCCGTCAGCAGGCCGAGACGGTCAAGGGGTGTATCGAGGCCCTGGGCGGCAGCGTGTCCAAGGTCAAGAGCGCCCTGGCCGGGATGATGGGTTCCGTGCAGGGCATGGCCAACAAGCCCGCGGGCGACACCATGGTCAAGAACGCCCTCTCCGACTACGCCGCCGAGCACTTCGAGATCGCCTCCTACCGGGCGCTGATCGAGGGCGCCCGCGCTCTCGGCGAGGAGCAGATCGCCCTCAAGCTGACCGCCATCCTCCACCAGGAGGAGGACATGGCCCGCTTCCTGGAGCAGAAGCTCCCGGGCGCGGTGCGCACCGCGCTGGCCGACGCCGAACGCTGACCGCGCCGCGGGCCGGGCCCGCGCGACGGCACCCCGACGCCCCGGAGAGGCACCGCCTCCCCGGGGCGTCCGCGTGGCGGGACGATTCCCGGCCGCGCCCGACCCGGTGGATACCGCGCCGTCCCTCCCGGCGCGCCGTTCCCGACTGCTCTCCCGGCCGCGCCCGGAACCCGGGCGGTGCCGCCTCAGGGCTCCCTCGGGGGAGGGGCGCCCCCGTCGGGGGTGGGGCGTCCGCCGTCGGTCTGCTGGCCCCGGATGAGGCGACCGCGGCGACCGCGACCGGAGCGCCGGCCGGGGCCGCCGCCCCCGGCCTCCGGACCGGGGCCCTGACCGGGACCGGAAGCGCCGTCCCGGGCCCCGCCTGTCGGGTCCTGCTCCGCCCGGTCCCCGTCCCCTCCGGTCCGCTGCCCGCCGTCCCGTGCGGCCCCCGGCCGCTGACGGCCGCTCTTGCGCGAGTAGCCCGCCTGGCTCGCGTACAGCGACTTGGAGACCCGGGAGGCGTCGCCGGACCGGGTCATCCCCGCCATCCGCCGCAGTTCCTCCATCTGCGCGAGCACCTCCGGCGGCGGAGCCGCCGCAGGCGCACCGGAGGCACCGGCGGGCGCCTCCGGCATGTGGTCGGCCAGGTCCGTCCGCGCCTCCTCCAGCAGACCCGCGGCGCCGAAGCGGTCGCCCCGCCGCATGGCCTCGCTGGCCCTCCTCTTGGCGGTCTGCGCCCGCTGGAGGACCTCCTCGGCGCGCACTTCGGGCCGGGGCACCCGCTCGTCGGCCGCGTCCCGCGCGACCACGCCGAGTTCGACGGGCAGGGACACGGTGCGGCTGGCCAGCGTGACCGGGTCGGCGTAGGTGACCTCCAGCGCGGCGACGGTGCCCGGCGCGGACAACCCGGAGACCTCCAGGCGCAGCAGCAGGCGGCGCCGCTCCCCGGAGTGGAAGTCGCCCAGTTCGACCACCACCGATCCGTCCGCGAGCCGGTGGGAGGGCATCTCGCCCACCACGGAGACGGCGCGCAGGAGCGGACCGGACGGAACCCGCAGCGACACGGCCTGAGCGGTCTTGGCCAGCAGGTACTCGGCCTCCTGGGCGATGAGGCCGCCCGCGGTGTCGGGGTCCTCGGCGAACAGGGCGCTGCCCGCGCCGCCGTCGGCCACCGCGCCGAGCAGTTCCTCGTCGTAGCCCAGGCCGTATCCCAGGGTCGTGGTGGTGACCCCGTGGGAGTAGGCGTCGGCCGCCACCTGCCGGAGCAGGTCGTGGTCGGTGACGCCCTGGTTGGCGTGCCCGTCGGAGATCAGCAGCAGGGTGGCGCCCCGGTCGGCTCCGGCGCGGCGGGCCTCCTGCACACCGCGCATCAGCCCGCTGGACAGGTCGGTGCCCCCCGACGCGTGCAGCCCGGAGATCAGGCGGCGCACCCGCGCCTTGTCCTCCAGCGGCCCGCAGGGCACCTCGACGCGGGCCTGGTCGTTGAAGGACACGAGTCCGAAGTTGTCGGAGGGCGCGAGCCGCTCCACCAGGGACAGCAGCGCGCGCACCGCGCCGTCCAGGCGTCCTCCGCCCATGGACCCGCTCCGGTCCAGCACGACCTGGAGGGTCGCGGGCGGGCGCCCGGTGTCCTCCTCGCGTGCGGGGGCGGTGATGTCGACCAGGACGGACACGGCGTCGTCGGTGTCCCGGGGGACGGCGTCGAAGTCCAACAGCGCTGTCAGGTGCATGCGTGCTCCGGGGATCGGGAGTGTGGCCATCCAGCCTAGGAAGCGGCGACGACGTTCGCGCGGTCCGGAGTGGCCGGATGGGGCCATCTCCGGGCCGCGCGGCCGGGCCCGCCACCCGGCCGGGACCGGGACGGGGTCCGCCGCCACGCGGGGCCGGGACGACCCTCGTCGGTGCGGGGTGCGGGGTGCGGGGTGCGGGGTGCGGGGTGCGGGGTGCGGGGTGCGGGGTGCGGGGTGCGGGGTGCGGGGTCGGGTGCGGCGGGCCTCAGATCCGGCGCAGGCCCAGACGGCGCAGCTCCAGGGCGGCCAGCGCGTCCACGGCCCCGCGGTCACCGGAGCGCCAGGCGCCCGCCGGGTCCTCGTGGGTGCCGGCCAGCCGGGACGGGGAGGCCGAGGTCAGGGCGCGCAGGGCCAGCAGCCGGGACCGGGCCTCGGGCGTGAGCCCGCGCAGCCGCTTGGCGGCGCTGGCGTGGCGCACCCACCGGGCGCGCAGGGGCAACCAGGTGGCGGCGAGCAGCAGCAGCGGGAGCACGGCGGTCAGCAGCGGCAGGGCCAGCGCGAGCGAGGCCACCGTCTCCTGGAAGGAGACCCCGGCGGAGGTGAGGGACTCGCCGGTCTCGCTCATGCTGGTGAACGGGGTGGACAGGGCCTCCCCGGCCAGGGGCACCTTCCGGGCCTGCTCGGCGGCGGCGTTCATGTGCTCGCTGAAGCCCTCGCCCGTGCTCACCATGAGTTCGCCGGGACGGCTGAGGGCCATGAGGGTCTCGCGCAGCGCCAGCGCCGCGCCGACCCACGCGTACACCCAGGCGGCGGCGAGCAGGTCGGAGGCGAACTGGAGGAACGCGCGCACGGGGTACTCGGCGTAGAGCTTCACGGGGGGCCTTCCGGGGTGAGGGGCGGGGCGTGGGCGCGGAACCCACGGTTCCCCGTTACCCGTTCCGGGCCCCCTCACGCCGCGGACCGCGCGGCCACGGGCGTTTCCGCGCCCGCGCCCCGCCCTTGCACGGGTCCGTCCCGCGCCCGGTTCCGCGTGCCGTACCGATGATCCCCGGTGGCGCCCCCGCTGGGGGAGGTCCGCCGCCCGCGTCCCCGGTCAGGGGTTCCGGGCCCCGGACGGGTTCAGACCGCGTCCGGTGCGCCCCGGAAGGTGCGCCGGTAGGCGCTGGGGGACACCCCCAGCTCGGCGTGCATGTGCTGGCGCAGCGACGCCGCCGTGCCGAAGCCCGCCTCGTGCGCGACCCCGTCCACCGGCAGGTCCGACTCCTCCAGTAGCTGCCGGGCCCGGTCCAGGCGCTGCTGGGCGATCCACCGGCCGGGCGAGAGCCCCACCTCGTCGCGGAAACGGCGGGTGAAGGTGCGCACGCTCATGGACTCCTGGAGGGCCATCTCCCGCAGGCCCGGCTGGAGGTGCAGGTGTTCCAGGGCCCAGGCGCGCGCCCGGCCCGTCGCGGCGCGCTCCGGCGCGGGCACGGGACGGCGGATGTACTGGGCCTGGCCGCCGTCGCGGTGGGGCGGGACGACGGTACTGCGCGCCACCTCGTTGGCCACGGCGGCGCCGTGGTCGACGCGGATCATGTGCAGGCCCAGGTCGATGCCCGAGGCGACCCCGGCGGCGGTCAGCACGCGCCCGTTGTCGGTGTACAGCACGTCCGGGTCCAGGTCGATGCCCGGGTACATGGCGCGGAAGTAGCCCGCCGACTTCCAGTGGGTGGTCACGCGGCACCCGTCCAGGAGCCCGGCCGCGGCGAGCACGAACGCACCGGTGCAGATCGAGGCCACGCGCGCGGTCGGCGGGATGCGCGCGACGGCCGCGGCCAGAGCCGGTGCGAGGGGTGCGTGCGGGCGTTCGCCGTAGTCCTCGTCGGCGGCGGGCAGGATCACCGTGTCCGCCTCGTCGAGGGCCTCCGGCCCGTGGGCCACGTTGATCGTGAAGTCGGCGTCGGTGCTGACCTCCCCCGGCTCCAGCGCGCAGGTGACGACCTCGTAGAGCGGCTCCCCGTCGGCGCCCCGGGCCTGGCCGAACAGGCGGTGGACGATGCCCGACTCGATGGGCAGCAGGCCGTCGCGGACGAGGACGGCCACGCGGTGGCGGTCGGGACGCGAGAAGATCCTCATGGCCCGATTCTTGCGCATGTTGTCTTTCGGGACACTGTCGGGGGAGGGGCCCGCGAAGGAGGCTGGGGCCATGGTCGAGAACACCGCTTCCGCGGGGAAGCCCGCACGTACCCCGTTCCACCGCGCGTGGCCGATCGCACTGGTCTCGTGCCTGACCATCGTGGCCGCGGCGGCCTTCGCCGCGATGCCCGGGATCCTGACCGATCCCCTGCACGCCGAGTACGGGTGGTCCCGGGGAACGATCGGCACGGCGGCCTCGGTCAACATGGTCGTCTACGGTCTGATCGCTCCGTTCGCCGCCGCGCTGATGGACCGGTTCGGTATCCGCCGCGTCGCCCTGGTGGCTCTGGGAGCCGTCGTGGCGGGCGCCGGACTCACCACCGTCATGACCACCGCCTGGCAGCTCACCCTCTACTGGGGGATGCTCATCGGCGCGGGCACCGGGTCCCTGGCGATGACGTTCGCCGCCACCGTGACCGACAACTGGTTCGTCGAACGCCGGGGGCTGGTCATCGGCGCCCTGACCGGGGCCAGTGCCTTCGGGCAGATGGTGTTCCTGCCCGCTCTGGCGTGGATCGTCGAGAACCAGGGATGGCGTCCGGCCCTCGTGACCCTGGCCCTGACGGCGGGCGTGATGATCGTCCTCGTCGCCCTTGTGCTCCGTGACCACCCGGCCGATCTGGGGCAGCGCCCCTACGGCTCCCCGGTCTTCGTGGAGCGGCCCCGGGCGGACCGGGGGGCGGCGCGCCGGACCGTGGACGTCCTGTCCTCCTCGGTGCGCAGCCGCCGGTTCTGGCTCCTGGCGGGGACCTTCGCGGTGTGCGGCGCGACCACCAACGGCATCATCTGGACCCACTTCGTGCCCGCCGCGCAGGACCACGGGATGGCCGTCACGGTCGCCGCGGCGCTGGTGTCGACGATCGGTGTGTTCTCCCTGGTGGGGACGGTCCTGTCCGGGTGGCTCACCGACCGGGTGGACCCGCGTGCGCTCCTGGTCGCCTACTACGCGGGGCGGGGCGCCCTCCTGGCGGCGCTGCCCGCGCTGCTGGGCCCGGACACAGGGGCGGCGATGGTGGCCTTCGTGGTGGTGTTCGGTCTGCTCGACGTCGCGACGGTGCCCCCGACCATCCTGCTGTGCCGTCGGGTCTTCGGCGCGGACGGGGCCATCGTCTTCGGATGGGTCAACGCCGTCCACCAGGTCGGCGCGGGGGTGATGGCGGTCTTCGGCGGCTTCACGCGTGACGTGGGCGGAAGCTACGGCCCGGTGTGGCTGATGGCCGCCGCCCTGTGCGCCGTCGCCGGGCTGCTGGCCTTCAACCTGCCGCGCGGCACGGGCGCCGACCTCGCGGACGAGGGGTCCGCAGGGGTGAGTGACGACGAGCGGGAGAGGGCGTGACCGGCATGAGGGACACCGGTATGGGGGACGCTGACATCTGCGGTGGCGCCGAGACCTCCGACAACGACCACGGCGCCGCCGGTTCCGGCCACGCCCGTTCGGACGGCGGCGGGTTCGGCGGGGGCCGCGCCGCCCGGAGCGCCCGGCGCCCGTCACCGCAGTTCTCCGTCGTCCTGATGGTCCTCGTCGCCGTGGTGGCCTACGTGGGGTTCTCCGGACTGGAACAGGGGCTGCGCGCGGCGCGCGGTGAGGGCGTGCCGGGTGTGTTCACCGCGTCGAGCCTCACGTGCGTCCAGCACCCCGGGCACGAGTCGTGCGTCTGCAACGGCACCTTCACCAGCGCCGGGGGAGGAGAGCCGCGCGGGGTCTACCTGCACGCGGCCGGACGCGACACCTGCCGGGAGGGTGCGCGGATCCCCTCCGTGGACGCGGGGGCCGCCAACCGCGTCTACGGCCCCGACGGCTCCCGGGAGTGGATCCTGTCCTCGCTCATCCTCGCGGCGTGTCCGGCCGCGGTCGGCGGCGTCGCGGTGAACTGGGTGCGCTACCTGAGGCGCGGACCGGCCGGGGGGTGACCGCCCCGGACGCGGGCCGCCCCGGACGGACCCGGCGGTCCGTCCGGGGCGGTGGGAACCGGTGCCCGTACGGGGGACGGGAGGCGTACGGGCACCGGGCGCGGGCCGGGGGACGGGCTGGGAGCGTCCGGCCCGCGGTCCGGAGCCGCGGTCGGCGGGGCGGACCGGCCGCCGACCGCGGCGAGCCGCGACCGCGCTCGGGCGCCGCGGCCCGGGGTCAGCCGCGCGGCGCGCCCACGGGGGTGCGCCGGTCCCCGTCCTCCCCGCCGGAGGAGTCGGCGGTCCGCACGTCCCCGTCGGCCGGGTCGGAGTCGGCCGTTGCGGTCGCCTCGGCGTCCGAGCCGTCGCCCCCGGCCGTGCCGGAGGCCTCCGCGGCCCCGTCGGCCCCCTCGGCGGGCCTGTCGTAGCTCATGAGGGCGTCCATGTCGATGCTGTTCGGGTTCCTCAGCGTGTGCGCGAGGCGCTCGCGGTCCAGGCCGCCGGTCCAGCGGGCGATGACCAGGGTGCCCACGGCGTTGCCGATGAGGTTGGTCAGCGCGCGGCCCTCGGACATGAAGCGGTCGATGCCGACGATGAGCGCGATGCCCGCCAGCGGGATCACGTCGCCGAACGCGGCCAGCGAGGCGGCCAGGGTCACCAGACCGGCGCCGCTGACGCCCGCCGCGCCCTTGCTGGAGAGCAGCATGAACAGCAGCAGTCCGACCTGGGTCCAGACGGAGATGTCCGAACCGGTGGCCTGGGCGATGAAGATGGCGCCCATGGTCATGTAGATCGCGGTGCCGTCCAGGTTGAAGGAGTACCCGGTCGGGATGGTCAGGCCCACCACGGACTTCTTGGCGCCGGCGGCCTCCAGCTTGGTCATCATGCGCGGCAGCACCGACTCGCTGGAGGAGGTGCCCAGCACGATGAGGAGCTCGTCGCGGATCAGGCGCACCAGGCGGAACAGGCTGAACCCGGCCAGGCGGCTGACGACGCCCAGGACGACGACGATGAACAGGACGCAGGTGACGTAGAAGCTGAGCATGAAGTAGGCGAGGCTGCTGAGCACCTGGCCGCCGTACTCGCCGATGGTGAAGGCCATGCCGCCGAAGGCGCCGACGGGCGCCGCGTACATGACGATCTTGATGACGCCGAACATGATGTGCGACATCGTGTCCAGGGCGCGGACGGCGGGCTCGGCGCGCTTGCCGAGCATGGTCAGCGCGCAGGCGACCAGGATGGCCAGGACCAGGACCTGGATCAGCTCGCCGTCCACGAACGCGGAGAAGAACGAGTCGGGGATCATGTGGAGGATGAAGCCGGAGAAACCGGTTCCGCCCGCCTCGGCCTCGGCGATGGTGTCCGCGGCGTCGGCCTCGTCGAAGGACACGTTCAGGCCCACGCCCGGACGCATGATGTTGACGGTGATCAGGCCGATGGCCAGGGCGATCACGGTCAGCGCGGTGAAGTACACCAGGGTGCGCAGGGCCAGCCCGCCCGCCTTGGCCAGGTTGCCCAGACCGGCGATGCCCACGACGACGGTGCAGAAGATGGTCGGGGCGATGACGACCTTGACGAGCTTGATGAACAGGTCGGCCAGCCAGCGCATGTCCGCGGCCCAGGTCGGGAAGAGCAGACCGACGGCGATGCCGAGCGCGATACCGACGAGCACCCAGAAGTACAGGTGACGGTAGATGGGCTTCTTGCGCCTGGGCGGTGCCTCGTCGGCACTCTGCCCGGGGGCGGCGGCGCGTCCGGGACTCGGCATGGCCTTCTCCTCCAGGTCCTGTGTAGCGGGTCACAGGAACCTTCACGCCGCAGGCGCGTAACGGCCAACCCACGAGGGGGAAACTTAAGGTTTACCTGACATTTGATCACTTTCGGTGGCAGAGCTGCGTATTTCTATTCACGGAGGGTGTTCGTCCGTCCGGGTGTGCGCCGGGTCCGGTGGCTCCCTGTGAGGGGCGTGGCGGGGGCGGTCGGCCTGTCCATGTGTCCGGGGTGCTCTGACCTGCGTTGATGTCGGCCTCCGGGTCGGCTGGCGGTAACGGAGGGCAACCGTTCCGGTAACGGGCTCACAACGCGAACAAGCCCTGGAAGGGCGCCCCCGCGCCGACGCCCCCGCGCTCAGCGCCCTCGTGCCGGACCCCTGTGCGCTGCTCCCTTCTGTGCCGGGCGCCCCCGTGCCGGGACCCTCACGCCGGGCGGTTCCACGCCCCGGCGGCCGCGGCCCGGCGGACGTACTCGGCGAAGTCCGAGGCCGGGCGGCCCAGCGC
Source organism: Nocardiopsis camelliae (assembly GCF_028993595.1). Lineage (GTDB taxonomy): Bacteria > Actinomycetota > Actinomycetes > Streptosporangiales > Streptosporangiaceae > Nocardiopsis > Nocardiopsis dassonvillei. The sequence goes on along the minus strand of NZ_CP118614.1, from coordinate 5,136,890 downwards.
CTTCTCCACCCCGTCGGCGGGCTCGGCGTTGCGGCCGTCCAGGATCTCGCCGAACAGCCCGGTCAGCCCCCGGGCCACCTCCCCGGGCAGCCCCGCGGCGACCGCCCCGGCGACGAACTCCTCCGGCGTGACCCGGAGGCAGGCGACGGGGTGCCCGGCGGCCCCACCGATCAGACGGGCGGCCTCGGTGAAAGTCAGTGCCCGGGGCCCGGTCAGCTCGTACAGCTCACCGGCGTGCCCGTCCTCCGTCAGCGCCCGGGCCGCGATCTCCGCGACGTCGTCGAGGTCCACGAACGGCTCGGGCACGTCCGGCACCGGCAGGGCCACGGTGCCCTCCAGGACCGGCCCGAGCAGGAAGCTCTCGGAGAAGTCCTGCGCGAAGACCGAGCAGCGCAGCACGGTCAGGTCGGGGAACACGCCGCGCACGGCGTGCTCCGCGCGCTCGGCCCCCTCCTCGCCCCGGCCCGACAGCAGCACCGCGCGCCGGACGCCGCTCCGTGCGGCACGGGAGGCGAACGCGGCGACGGCCTCGTCGGCCCCGGGAAAGGCCAGGTCGGGGTGGTAGCACAGGTAGACGGAGGCGACCCCCTCCAGGACGGCGTCCCAGGTGGCGGGTTCGTGCCAGTCGAAGCGGGGCCGACCGGAGCGGGAGCCGACCCGGACGTCGGCGCCGCGCTCGCGCAGCAGGCGGGTGACGCGGCGGCCGGTCATGCCGGTGCCGCCGGTGACGAGGACGTGTTGTGTGGTCATGTCCCCCAGTCCACCAGCCGGGTGTCGGACGGAACATAGCCAGAACGCTGGTGTGCATAAGCGTTCGTCTGAATCCGGCGCGGTCTCCCCTGTCCTCGGACGCGGCCCTCTCGGAGGGGCCCGCGCGATCGGCGGCCGAGCCCTGAGCCCCCGCCCGCTTCATTAGGGTGAGGCCATGGACCCCCTCGTGCACCTCCTGGACGGGCCACGCGCGCGCGGCGCCTTCACCCTGCGCACCGTCATGAGCCCGCCCTGGGGCATCGACATCCGCGACGAGGCCGCGCTCACCCTGGTGGTGGTCACCTCCGGGCGCGCCTGGGTGGCGGCGCGCGGGGAGGAGGCCGAGGCCGGTCCCGGCGACTTGGTGCTCGTGCGCGGCCCGGAGCCCTACGTGATCGCCGACAGCCCGGGACGGGAGCCCACCGTCACCGCCCTGCCGGGTGCACGGTGCGTGGCCCGCGACGGCGCGGAGGTCCACGTGTCCATGAGCCACGGCGTCGGCACCTGGGGGAACGACCCCGACGGCACCGACACCATGGTCGTGGGCGCCTACCTGGACGACAGCGAGGTCGGCCGCCTCGCCCTGGCCGCGCTGCCGTCGCTGGCGGTGCTCCCCGAGGGCCGGGTCGACCCCGCGCTGGTGGAACTGCTCGCCCGCGAGATCACCACCGGCCACGTCGCCCAGACCAGCCTCAACGACCGGCTCCTGGACTGCCTGCTGGTGATGGCGGTGCGCGCCTGGCTGGAGGACAACCCCGACAGCGCGCCCAACTGGCTCACCGCCCGCAGCGACCCCGTCGTCGCGCGGGCGCTGGAGCTGGTCCACGAGCGCGTCGCCGACCCCTGGACGCTGGAGTCCCTGGCGGGGGAGTGCGCGGTCTCCCGCGCCACCCTGGCCGCGCGCTTCCAGCGGGCCGTGGGCACCCCTCCGATGACCTACCTGCGCACCTGGCGGCTGACGGTGGCCTGCGACCTGCTCACCGCCAGCCCGGGGCTGGGCCTGGAGGCCGTGGCCGCCCGGGTGGGCTACGGGAGCGCGTTCGCGTTCAGTTCCGCGTTCAAGAACCACACGGGCGCGAGCCCGTCCGCGTACCGGGCCGCCCGGGCCGAACGCGTGCCGCAGGAGGCCTGACGCGGCCCCGGGCCACGTGGTTGGGTAGGTGTTCCCGGGACCCGGGGACCAGGGCACGGCAGAAGGGGGCGCGATGACCGACAGGACCCAGGAGTTCGACCAGCTCAGCGAGGGCTACCGCCGCTTCCGGCCGGGATACCCCCGTCCCCTGCTGGACCGGCTGCGCGCCCACGTCCTCGCCGGTGAGCGGAGTTCCCGGCCCGAGCCCCGGCTCCTGCTCGACGTCGGCGCGGGGACGGGCATCTCCACCCGCGCCCTGCGCCGCGTCTTCGGTCCGGATCCCCGTGTGGTCGGCGTCGAGCCGGGGCGTTCCATGCGGGCCACCGCCGCCGGGGAACTCGACGGGGCCGAGTACGTGGACGGCCGCGCCGAGGAGGTCCCCTTCCCCGACGCGTCGGCCTCCCTCGTGCTGGCCGCGCAGGCCGTCCACTGGTTCGACCGGCCCGCCTTCTACGCCGAGGCCGCGCGCCTGCTCCTGCCAGGCGGCACCGTCGCGGTCCTCAACAACGACCGCGACTGGACGGCCAGTGCGTTCGTCGACGCCCACGAGAGCCTGATGGAGGAGTACGGCGACGACTACCGGCGCGACTACCGCGCCTACGACACGGTCGCCGAGATGGAAGCTCAGGACGGCCTCGCCGACGCCACCGAGTCCACCACCGCCTGGACGCGCGAACTCGACACCGCGGGCTTCGTCGGGAGCGCGCTGTCCTCAAGCAGGATGGCCGCCGTGGTCCGCAACATCGGCGAGGAGCGCACGCGGGCCGCCCTCACCGGGCTCGTCACCGCGCACTTCCCCGACGGGAACGTGCGCGTCCCCTACGTCACGCGGCTCCACCTGGCCCGCCGGACGCCGTAGCCGCACGCCGGTGCCCGTTCGGTCGCGGGTCCTCGGCTCCGCGTTCGCCGTTGCGTGTCCGCTCAGCCGAGCCGCTTCTTGAAACCGACGTGGGAGGCGGTGTACCCCAACCGCTCGTAGAAGCGGTGCGCGTCCCCGCGCGAGGCGTCCGAGGTCAGCTGGAGCATGGCGGCTCCCCGGCGGCGGGCCTCCTCCTCGGCCCAGACCAGCAGGCCGGTGCCCAGGCCGCCGCCGCGCTCGTCCGAGTGCACCCGCACCGCCTCCACCTGGGCGCGGGTGGCGCCCCGGTGGGACAGACCCGGCAGGAACGTCAACTGGAGGGTTCCCACCACCTGACCCCCGCGGCGGGCCACCGCCAGGAACTGGTGCGGGTCGGCGTCGATCACTCGGAAGGCCGCCAGGTAGGGGGCCGGGTCCCCGGGGTCCTCGCGCCGGGAGCCCAGCTCGTCATCGGCGAGCATGGCGACGATCGCCGCCACGTCCTCTGCGCGGGCCCGGTCGATGGTGATGCCCTCGTTCAAGGGTGCTCCGTACGTCGTCAGGCGTTCCGGCGCCGCCGGACGCGGTCGACGGGGCCTCGCCCCGAGCGGTCGTGAATGAGAGGGGCCCGGCCGCTCGGAGCGCTTCCCCGCGTCGCGGGCGGGCCGACCCGGCGCGGCGGTCACGGGAGCAGCAGCGCCGCCACGGCTTCGAGGTCCGCCACCACGGTCGTCGCGTGCGCGAGATCCTCCGCGCCGGTCGTGGATGCCATGGCCACTACGGGCATGCCCGCGTCCAGCCCGGAGCGGACCCCGCTCACCGAGTCCTCCACCACCACGCACCGCTCGGGGGCGGCCCCCATGCGCTCGGCGCCCAGCAGGTACGGGGCCGGGTGGGGTTTGCCCGCAGCCACCTGGTCGGCGGTCACCAGCACGCGGGGGAGGGGCAGCCCCGCCGTCGCGATCCGCGAACGCGCGATCCGGTCGCTCCCCGACGTGACGATCGCCCAGGGGCGTCCGCGCGCGTCGAGTTCGGTGAGGAGTTCGCGCGCGCCGGGCACGCCCCGGACACCGTCCCCGGCGGCGGCCTCGTGGTCCTCGATCCGTGGCGCCTCGGTCAGCGGGTCCAGGTGCGGGGCGAAGAGGCGGACCAGGTCCACGTCGGTCCGCCCGTGGTGGTGTTCGAGCACCGCGCCCACGTCCACGCCGCGCTCCACGGCCCACGCGGTCAGCCCCGCGCGGATGCTCGCGGTGGAGTCCACCAGCACGCCGTCCAGGTCGAACAGCACGGTCGCCTCGTCGTAGCCGCCCACGTCACTCCTTCGTCCGGTCCTCGTCGGGGACTCCAGGGTGCCACCCGCGACCGCCGGGGCGTCGTCGGCGGCACCCCGCCGGGCCGCCGGGAGGGGGGACCGACCCGATCCGGCACGGGGTCCGGCCCTCCTCCGCCCGCACGACGAGGACACGCCACGGGTGCGCCACCACGGGTATGTCAATTACAGTTGACCCATGGACGCCGAACAGCTGACCTCCCTCGCCCGCGCCACCGGAGCCGACGACCCGCTGGTGGGTCTGGACGCCACCGTCCGGATGCGCAGGGAGATGGAGCGGGTCGAGGCCGTCCTTGTCCGCCGCGCCCGCAACCGCGGCTCCACCTGGGCGGAGATCGCCCGGGTGCTCGGCGTGTCCAAGCAGGCCATCCACAAGAAGTACGGGGGTCGGGGGCTCTTCGGCTCGCAGGAGTAGGAACGCCGCACCGGCCCTCCGCCGCCGGTCGGCGCTTCGTCGCTGGTCGGCACTTCGTCGCCGGTCGGCGCGGCGCCGTCGCTCGGCCCTGCGTCCCCTGTCAGCGCAGTGCCGCCGCGAACCGCTCCATCCGGTCGCCGAAGCCCTCCGCGTCGCCGAACCACACCGCCACCGCGTCCGCCCCGGCGGCGGTCAGCTCCCGGAACAGCCCGACGGCGCGTTCGAACTCCTCCTCGCCCCCGGACCAGGCGATCCGCGTTCCCGCGCGCACCGGCCGCGGGGTCAGTTCCCGCAGCCGGTTCCGGGCCTCCACGAACCCCGCCGTGTCCAGTCCCACGCCCTGCCACACGTCGGCCCACTCAGGGGCCCGCCGCAGCGCCCGCTCGGACGTGCCGCCCACCATCACGGGCACGCGCCGCGCCGGACGGGGGGGCGAACACCCCGCGCTCGTAGGAGTGGAAACGCCCCTCGAACGGACCTTCGCCCTCGAACAGGTGCCGCAGCAGTCGCAGCGTCTCGTCGGTCCGGGCGCCGCGCGTGGCGAAGTCCGACCCCACGGCCTCGAACTCCTCGCGCGACCAGCCGGTCCCCACGCCCAGGACGAAGCGCCCCTCGGACAGGGCGTCCAGGGTCGCCACCTGCTTCGCCAGGACGAACGGGTCGCGCATCGGCGCCACCAGCACCGACGTGCCCAGCCGGATCCGCCGGGTCCGGGCCGCGAGGTGGGCCAGGGTCACCAGCGGCTCGTACACACCGTCGAAGGTGCGGCCGTAGGGCGCGGGCGGCAGCAGGTGGTCGGGCAGCCACACCGCGTCCGCACCCAGTTCCTCGGCGCGAACGCCCAGGTCGACGAGGGTTCCCGGGGACATCCGCGCGGACTCGTCGGGCAGGACCACCTGGAGGGCGGTTCCCGTGATCGGTTCGGTCAACTCGCTCACGGGGCGACGGTAGACCGTGCCACCGGTGCGAGGGTCAAGGACGGGCCGGACGTCCCCGTACCGTCCCCGTCGGGAAGCCGGGAAGCCGGGAAGCCGGGAAGCCGGGAAGCCGGGAAGCCGGGAAGCCGGGAAGCCGGGAAGCCTAGCGGGGCGAGGGCAGGGACACCTCGACCAGCACCGCCCTGTGGTCGGTGCCGGTCACCTCCACCACCTCCAGTCCGTCGACGCCCATCCGGGGGTGCACCAGCACGTGGTCGATGGCCAGGCCCGGCACCGCCCGTCCCACCGGCCACGTGGGCTCCAGCCCCTCGCCCAGGACAGCGGCCGAACTGAGGTACCCCGCGTCCAGGACCTCGCGCAGCGCCGCGTGGTCGAGCGTGGCGTTGAAGTCCCCGGCCAGGACCCGCATCGTGTCCGGGTCGTCCGCCTCGGCCAGGCCCTCCAGCTCCCCGCGCCAGGAGTCGGTGTACGCGGGGGACAGCGGCGGCGGGACGTGCACTGACGTCACCTCCAGCACGTCGTCCTCCCCGTCCCCGTCGCCGTCCTCGGGCAGCCGCACGACGGCGGTCGGCATCGCGAACGCGTCCCGGCCCGCCTCCCCGCCGCCGGCGTCGGTGAGCGGGAAGGCCGAATGGACGGTGCTCCCGTGCACGCCCCGGGGGTCGGAGCGGTCGACCGCGTGCGGCAGCAGGCCGTCCAGCCCGGCGGCGGACAGTTCGCGCACCAGGTCGGGGGTGACCTCCTGGAGGGTGAGCACGTCCACCTTCCGGTCGCGCACCAGCGACACCACCCGGTTCACGTCGGCGCCGCCGCCGAGCATGTTCAGGGTCATGATCCGCACGACCGGACCGCCCGCCGAGGTCACGCCGAACGGCACCGCGCGGGGCACGACCACGGCGGCCAGCGCCAACGTCACCGCGGTCAGGACCGCCATGGACCCCCAGCGCCGCAGCAGTCCGGCCACCACCGCCGCCAGCGGAGCGGCGGCCAGCGCGTAGGGCGTGAAGGCCAGCGCGGGCACCAGGGGCCAGCCCCGTTCCAGGCCCAGGACCCGCAGCAGGGCGAACACCGCGAGCCCCGCGGCGGCCAGCGCGACCAGCACGGTCACCGCGGGGGAGCGGCCCGGGGGCCCGGAGCCCCCGTCGTCCGCCGCTTCCGTGCCACTGTCCGGTACCCGTACGCGTTCCATCGCCGTCCTCCCCGGAGCGGACGCCGTCGCCCGCCCTTCACCGGGTTAGGACTACACCACCGCGGCGCGGGTTAGGGGCGGCCGCGGCACCCGGGCCCGATGGCACTGAACCCCCGGGCGTAGCCCCCGGCCGCACTGAACCCCCTGTCGGCATCCGTTCCCGGCGGCGCCGAGTCCCTGTCGGCATCCGTTCCCGGCGGCGCCGAGTCCCTGTCGGCATCCGCTCCCGGCGGCGCCGAGCCCCTGGTGGCTCCGAACCCCCGGGCGGCCCCCTCAGCAGGCGCGGGCGGCCGACACCAGGCGCCGGTGCACCCCCTCCAGGCACGGGTTGTCCGCCACCCCCGGGCGCCGTACCAGGTACAGCGTGGTGACCGGAGGCTCCTCCGGGGCCAGGAGCGCCACCAGGCGGCCCTCGGCCAGCGCCTCCCGGCACAGGTGGCGCGGCAGCACCGTCACCCCCGCCCCCGCCGTGACGGCCGACACCACCCCGCGCAGGTCGGGCACGGTGACCGCGGGCGCACACGTCAGCCGTACCCCGAACACCTGCCGCCAGTAGCGGCGCAGTACCGACAGTTCCTCGTCGTGGGTCACCAGCGGGACCGCGCACAGCGCGGAGGCGCCCTGGCGCAGGAGCCGGTCGCGGCCGATCCGGTCCGCCCACCCCGGCGACGCCACCAGCACGAACTCCTCGTCGGCGAGGGGTTCAGCGACCAGGGTCCGCCCGCGCGGCCGCACCGCGGACACCACCAGGTCGTGCCGGTCCCGGCGCAGCTCCTCCAGCAGGTCCTCGGCCGGACCGGTGCGCACGCGCAGCCGCAGGCCTCCCTCCACCAGGGGCGCGAGCGCGGGCAGCACCAGCGCGTGCAGCGCCTCGGCGGGACCCGCCACGCGCAGCGGCGGGGGCGACGCGGACGTGCCGCCCCCGCCGCGCCCGGCCACCACCTCCAGCGCGTCCAGGGGTTCGGCCACGCGCGCGGCCAAGTCGTTGGCCTCGGCGGTCGGCGCCACGCCCCGGGGCAGCCGCTCGAAGAGGGGGTGTCCGAGCCGCCGCTCCAGGGAACGGATCTGGGTGGTGACCGTGGGCTGCGACAGCCGCAGCAGCTGCGCGGCGGCGGTGAAGGACCCCGACCGGTGTACCGCCAGGAAGGTCCTCAACTGCTGCAGATCGAGCGGCCCGCCGGGCCCCGGGTCGGCCGCCGTGCCCGAACCATTGACATTCCTATAGCTCACCTCGCCGATTTTATTGGTCGGTGAATGGATAGTCGGACTAGTGTCTGTTCGGTCCGCGGGTCACCGCGCCAACACCCAGCGAAGTCACGGAGGTCACGTCATGTCCGTCACCAGCAGGGAGGTCCACCTGGTGGTCCGTCCCGTCGGCGAGCCCGAGCCCACCGACTTCTCCCTCGTGGAGACCACCGTCGCCGATCCCGGACCCGGACAGGTCCTGGTGCGCAACGACTGGATGTCCGTGGACCCGTACATGCGCGGCCGCATGAACGACGCCAAGTCCTACGTCCCCCCGTTCCGGCTCGGTGAGCCGATGGACGGCGGTGCGGTGGGCGTGGTCACCGTCTCCGGCAGCGACGACGTCCCCGTGGGCACCACCGTCCTGCACGGGGCCGGATGGCGCGAGTACGCGCTGCTGCCCGCGGAGTCCGTGCGCGCGGTGGACGCCTCCCTGGCGCCCGCCGAGGCCTACCTCGGCGTGCTGGGCATGGTCGGCCTCACCGCCTACGCCGGTCTGACCGAGGTCGCCCCGGTGCGCGAGGGCGACGTGGTGTTCGTCTCCGGCGCCGCGGGAGCGGTCGGGTCCGCCGCCGGCCAGATCGCCCGCCAGCTGGGCGCGTCCCGGGTGGTCGGTTCCGCGGGCGGTCCGGAGAAGAGGCGCCGCCTCCTGGAGGACTTCGGCTTCGACGCCGCCATCGACTACCGCGAGGGCCGCCTGGAGGAGCAGCTCGCCGAGGCCGCGCCCGAGGGGATCGACGTCTACTTCGACAACGTCGGCGGCGACCACCTCAGGGCCGCCATCGCCGCGATGCGCAACCACGGCCGGATCGCCCTGTGCGGCGCGATCTCGCAGTACAACGCCACCAAGCCCGAGCCCGGCCCCGACAACCTGTTCCTGGCCGTCGGCAAGCGCCTCACCCTGCGCGGGTTCATCGCCGGCGACCACAGCCACCTGATGAAGGAGTACGCCGAGCGCGCCTCCGAGTGGATCGTCGACGGCAGGCTGCGCACCGAGCAGACCGTCGTCGACGGCATCGACAACGCCGTGCGGGCCTTCCTCGGCATGATGCGGGGCGCCAACACGGGCAAGATGCTGGTCCACCTCACACCCTGAACCGCTTGCCTGGAGTGCACTCCAGGTGGCCACCATGGGGGAGCACCCCACGAGCAACAACGAGTCCGCCACGACGGAAGGGCGCTCATGCAGTACGTCACGCTGAACAACGGCCTCACCATGCCCCAACTCGGGTTCGGCGTCTGGCAGGTTCCCGACGACGAGGCCCGGGCCGCGGTCGCGACCGCCCTGGAGACCGGGTACCGCAGCATCGACACCGCCAGGATCTACGACAACGAGCGGGGCACGGGCCGCGCCCTGGCCGAGTCGGGCATCGCCCGCGAGGAGCTGTTCGTCACCACCAAGCTGTGGAACGACGAGCAGGGCTACGACAGCACCCTCAAGGCCTTCGATGCCAGCCTGGACCGCCTCGGCCTGGACTACGTGGACCTGTACCTGATCCACTGGCCCTGCCCTCGGCAGGACGCCTACGTCGAGAGCTGGAAGGCGATGGAGCGCATCCACGCCGAGGGCCGCGCCAGGGCCGTCGGCGTGTCCAACTTCACCGAGCAGACCCTGGACCGCCTGGTCGCGGAGACCGACGTCGTCCCCGTGCTCAACCAGATCGAGCTGCACCCCTACTTCTCGCAGGAGGCCATGCGGGCCGTCAACGCCCGCCACGGCCTCCTCACCGAGGCCTGGAGCCCGCTGGGCCAGGGCAAGGGGCTGCTGGAGGACCCGGAGCTGACCGCCCTGGGCGAGAAGCACGGCAGGTCCGCGGCGCAGGTCGTGCTGCGCTGGCACCTCCAGCTCGGCAACGTCGTGATCCCCAAGTCGGTGACCCCGTCCCGTATCCGCGAGAACTTCGACGTGTTCGGCTTCGAGCTGTCCGCCGAGGACATGGACCGGGTCTCGGCTCTCGACCGGGGCGGCCGGATCGGCTCGGACCCCGCCACGGTCGGCTGACCGGCGTGTTCCCGGGCCGGCGCCCGGTCCGGGAACACCCCCGCGGGGCCGGGGGAGCGGGGCCGGACACGGCCGAGAAGGGACGGACGAAAGCCCTCAGAGCAGGGCGAACGGATCAACAGGGGACACCCCGTGCCGGGTGCGGATCTCTTTCGCGTGTCTGTTGGGACACTCCGAGCGTCCCCGAGTGGCGTGGTGCCGAACGGAGGCGTACAGTCCTCTCTTGGCGCGCCGACAAGCAAGGACGGCGGCCAGTCTCCTCTTAGGCGAAGCAGATCATGACCGTCGTCCCGCAACGCACCGCGCGCGTGTACCGCTCCGACAACGCCGAGCGCTCCGTGCACGCCTGGTGCCACAAAGCCCTGAGCCAGTGGCCCGAACTCGGACCCCTCCCGCCCGTGGAGACCCGTCTGGGCAGCACGCAGGCCTTCCGCTCCGCGGGCGGCCCCGGCACCCCGGTGCTGGTGCTCTCGGGCACCAACTTCAACGCGGCCTCCACGGTGCCCGCGGCCCGCGCGCTGTCCGCGGACCGGCCGGTGCTGCTGGTCGACCTGCCCGGGCAGCCGGGCCTGAGCTGCAATCAGAGGGTCGGCGGCGCCAGGATCGAGACCTACGGCGCGTGGCTCGACGAGCTCCTGCCCCAGATCACCGACGGACCCGTCCTCGTGCTGGGGCACTCGCGCGGCGCCGCCATCGCGCTCGCCTCCACGCCGTCCCCGCTGGTCGCCGGGATCCTGCTGCTCAACCCGGCCGGACTGACCGCGGCCGGGGTCAGCTCCGAGTCCATGCGCGCCACCCTGCCGTGGATGATCCACCCCAACGAGCAGACCAGCGGGCGCCTGGTGGAGTTCCTCAGCGGCCCCTCCACCGAGTGCGACAAGCACCGGGCCGAGGCCGAGTGGCTGACCCTGGTGGCCCGGTACTGCCGCGCGGGGTCCACCCCCAGCCCGCTGCCGGCGGAGCACTTCCGCGCCTGGGCCCGGACCCCGGTCGCCGTCGCGACCGGGTCGCACGACCCGTTCTTCTCGCCCGCGCGCCTGCACGGCCCGGCCCGCCGGTTCCTGGACGCCGACGTCCACACCATCGAGGGCGCGGGGCACCTGTCGCTGTACGAGCAGCCGGAGCGCGTGCGCGAGCTGCTGGGCGAACTCGACGCCTGACCGCCTCCGCGCGGGGGCGGAGCCCGTCGGAGAGCCCGCCCTCCCCGCCCCGGCGCTCCCGGCCCCGCCGCGTGGGGGCGGAGCGCGCCGCCGCGCGCGGTTCGCGGGCGTCGCCCGGTCGGCTCCTGCCCGTTCCGGGCCGTCCTTCTCCGGGCTGAGGTCCCCGGTCTCCTCCGCTGCTCCCGTGCGCGGTGACGGGGTGGTACGTATGCGCGCGAAAGGGTGCGTAGCGCATTCAACCCCGCAAGAACATGCCTAATGTGGCTTTCGGCATATTTAAACAGCGATTTTTCGGTGTGTTGCTAATGGTGGCGGGTAAGGACGTTCCCGACTCTCCCGGAAAGGAAGGATAAACAGGGAACCCCGCCCCCAAGGACGTATCCTTGCCCGAGGTCGGTGCGGGCTGACGGGCCCTTGTCCCTCGACGAACGTCCCCGAATCACCAGAAAGCAATCGGCATGTTCCAAAAGCTGGCGCAAAAGCTGGGGCTCGAGACGAACCCGGCGATCTTCTTCGTGTCCGCCGCGTTGACCATCGTTTTCGTGGTGTCCGCGATCTTCTTCACCGACACGGTGGACGCCGTCTTCGGAACCACCTCCGGCTGGATCCTCACCAACCTGGGATGGTTCTACATCCTCGGTGTGACCACCTTCCTGATCTTCCTGATCTGGATCGCGTTCAGCAGGTTCGGGCGCGTACGGCTGGGATCGCCGGAGAGCACGCCCGACTACAGCAACTCCGCCTGGTTCGCCATGCTGTTCGCCGCCGGCATCGGCAGCATCCTGATGTTCTGGGGCGTTGCCGAGCCCATCAGCCACTACGCCGAACCGCCGCGTTCCGGGGTCGACCCGCTGACCGTCGAGGCGGCCGAGGAGGCGATGGGCTTCACGCTCTACCACTTCGGCCTGCACACCTGGACGATCTTCTGCCTGCCCGGGCTCGCCTTCGCCTACTTCGTGTACCGCAAGGGCCTGCCCTTCCGGGTCAGCTCGGTCTTCCAGCCCTTCCTCGGCGACCGGATCAACGGCCCCATCGGGCGGACCATCGACATCGTCGCGGTCCTGGGCACGCTGTTCGGCGTCGCCGTCACCGTGGGCCTGGGCACGCTCCAGATGAACAGCGGCCTCAACATCCTGTTCGGCATGCCGGAGAACCGCGTCAGCCAGCTCATCCTCATCGCGATCGTCACGACCATCGCCGTGATCTCCGTGGCCACCGGCCTCGACGTCGGCATCAAGTGGCTGTCCACGATCAACATCTACATGGCCGTGGGGCTGCTGGTCTTCGTCTTCCTCGCCGGCTCGACGCTCTACCTGGCCAAGGGGATCATCGAGACCACGGGCGTCTACCTGGAGATGCTGGTCCCGCTGTCGTTCTGGAACGACACCTTCGCCAACACCGGCTGGCAGGGCTCCTGGACCGTCTTCTACTGGGCGTGGACCATCACCTGGTCGCCGTTCGTCGGCATCTTCGTCGCGCGCATCTCCAAGGGCCGCACCATCCGCGAGTTCATCCTCGGCGTGCTGGCCGCGCCCACCGCGTTCAGCGTCGTGTGGTTCAGCGTGTTCGGCCTGTCGGCCTTCGACATCGAGCGCAACCAGGGCGGCGGCCTGGTCGACGAGGTGGTCACGCAGGGGGACATCCCCGGTTCCCTCTTCGCCTTCCTGGAGCACTTCCCGCTGACCACGGTCGTGTCGGTGCTGGCCATCCTCATCGTCATCATCTTCTTCACCACCTCGGCCGACTCGGCATCCCTGGTGGTGGACATGCTCTGCTCCGGCAAGAGCGACAACCCCACCCGGCAGCGGGTGTTCTGGGGCATCACCCAGGGCGTCGTCGCCGCGACCGTGCTCACCGCCACCGGTGTGGGCGGCCTGGACGCCCTGCAACAGACGATCATCGTGTTCGGGCTGCCCTTCTTCGTGATCGGCTTCTTCATGATGGTGGGGCTGGTGCGCTCGCTGCACGGCGAGTTCGCGGAGGGGTCGGGCCTCCAGCGCGAACGCAAGGCCCCGCTGGCCACCAGGGCGCGCCGGATCCAGCGGCGGCACCGGCGCCTGGGCGAGGCCGGGGCCCGCGCCGGTGAGCGCAACGGGGGCAACGGCAACGGCGCTCCCCGGTAGGGGGAGGGCGCAGCGCCGTCACAGGCCCCGGCCGCTCCGGCCGGGGCCCTCACACGGGCCAGAAGAAGGAGTTGACCCCGGCGCACAGCCGCAGCCGCTCGGGGTCGACGTCCTCCCGCCCGTAGGCGTCCAGTAACCGTTCGACGTCCCGCGGCCCGAACTGCGGGTTCATCGGACTGAGCAGGCTGCCCGCCATGTCGGCCAGGTCCGCGTGGGGATCCCCCAGTCCGGCCCGCCCCAGGTCCACCAGGGCCCAGCCGTCCGCCCGGCCCTCCCCGGCGGCCGGGGAGCCGTCCGGCCGCGCGGAACCGAGGTCCCCGCCCGCGGACCGGCGAGCACCCCCAGCACCGCCGCGCACGGAGCCGGTGTCGAGCAGCACGTTGGGCAGGCAGTAGTCGCCGTGGACCAGCGCGGTTGGCCCAGGGCCCAGGGCGCGCGCCAGCGCGGCCAGCTCCGAGAGCACCTCGGCGGCGGGCGGCCCCTGCCTGCCCGCGGCGGCCCAGGAACGCTCCACCAGCCCGGAGGCGACCCGCTCCCGCGCCCGTTCGAGCTGGGCGGGCAGCGTCATGTCGAAGGGGCACTCCGCGGCCGGAACGCGGTGCAGCGCGCGGGCGGCCCGGGCGAGCAGGACGACCACCCGCGACCGCTCCCCGGCGGGCCAGGGCTCGTGGGCGGCGCGCCCGTCCAGGTGGCTCATGGTCAGCCAGCGCAGCCCCGCCCAGGAGCCCGAGTCCAGCACGCGCGGCACCGGCAGCCCCCGCCCGGCCAACCAGCGCAGGCGCCGCTCCTGGCCCAGGAGTTCGGCCACCAGGTCGGGGCGGTCGGCGTCCACCGACTTGAGCACTGCGAAGGGACGGTCCCGGGCGTCGAACAGCCGGGCCACACGGGCTCCGGAAAGCCCCACGTCGAGTTCCTCGGCACGGGCGGCGTCCACGGACGCGGGGATGCGCATGCCCCGCACCCTAGCCCCGGCGCCCGCCGGATTCCCAGCGGGTCACGGCACCGGCGGCACCACCGGGCACGCCCTGTCCGGGCGCCCGCCCGGTTCCCAGCGGTCGGCGGCGCCGGTGGCCTCCACCGGGTACGCGCCGGACCCGCCGCCCGGTTCCCGGCGGTCAGCGGGACGGGCGGTGTCCACGGGGGCTTCCCGTCTCCGCGGCCCGCCCGTGTTCCAACGGCCCGCGGCGCCGCGCGCCGGGCGGTGCGGTCCGCACCCGCCGACGGCGACGCGCCCTTCTGCGGAGCTCCGGGCCGCCGCGTGCGCTAACCGCCGGAGGACGCGGGGGAACCCTCCTCCGGGGCGGCGGGGGAGGGGGCACGCGGGTCCAGGCCGAGGACGGGCAGGATCACCTCGTCCACGATCCGCTCCACGTACTCCCCGTCGGGCGGCCCCTGGTGGTCCATGGCGTACTTGATGAGCATGGCCTCACCGATGTCGTCGGTGACGGAGGTGACGCGGGAGGGGTCGACCCTGCCGTGGTCGGCGTAGTGTTCGAGGACGGTGCGGGTGAAGCGCCCCCCGCGCGAGTCGAAGACCTCCCGCACGAACCGGTCGTAGAGCTCGGGGTGGTGCCTGGCCTCGGCGACCACGGAGAACATCGCCTGTCCCAGGGACCGGCTCATGGTGTCGCGCAGGAGCATGAGGGCCCTGACGAGGTCCCCGCGCAGGTCGTCGGCGCCCGGCGTGGGGACCTCCTGCGGGTAGGTGTGGTACATCGCGTCCAGCAGGATGTCCCCCGGCGTGGGCCAGCGCCGGTACAGCGAGGTCTTGGCCGTGCCCGCCCGGCGGGCGACCCCCTCCATGGACAGGCGGGCGACGCCGACGTCGGCGGCCTCCAGGATGACCGCCTCGTGGATGGCGTCCAGCAGTTCCCGCCCGCGTCTGCGCGTGGCCCGGGGCGCCTCCTCCCGCGCCTCGGGCGCCGTCTCCCGCGCCTCGTCGCCAGCCCGCGGCCGCTCCCCGTCAACCATGCTCTTCCCAACTAAGCTACGATGCCGTATCTTAGAAGAGGAATTGGATACGCCTCCGTATCCAATGCTATCCCCTTCCGCGTGAACGGAGTTCAGTATGTCTCTTCCCCCCTCTCCGCCGCCCTCGACCGGGGGTGTGGCACTCGACCGGCGCTCCCTGGCGCCCGACCTGGCACGCGGGGTGATGCTGCTGGTCATCGCCGTCGTGCACGCGCACATCGTCTGGGTGATGGCCACCGCGGGACAGGGCTCCGCCACGGGGGGCCTCCTCGACACCGCCTCCACCGCCCTGCTGATGCTGTTCGCCGAGGCTCGCGGGTACCCCATGTTCGCGGCGCTGTTCGGCTACGGGCTCGCCTGGATCCACCTGCGCCGCACCGCCGAGGGGCGCCCGGAGCCGTGGGTGCGCTCACTGGTGCGTCGCCGCGGCCGGTGGATGGTGCTGATCGGGCTCCTGCACACGCTCCTGCTCTTCTTCGGCGACATCGTCTCGGTCTACGGGCTCATCGCCCTGATGTTCGCGGGGCTGCTGCACGCCGGTGACCGGCGCCTGCTCGCCCACGCCCTCACCTGGGCCTCCCTGGGGTCGCTGTTCTACGCGGTCATGAACAGCCTCCCGCTCTCCGACCCCGAGGCGGGCGGGGTCCTCACCCAGGACCCGCTGGCCGACATGGTCACACGCCTGTTCACCTGGCCGGTCATGACCCCGATGCTCGTGGCGAGTTCGGTGTTCCCCTTCCTCATCGGGGTCTGGGCGGCCCGCCGCCGCCTCATGGAACAGCCCGAGCTCCACCTCGGGCTGCTTCGTCGTGTCGCCCTCATCGGTATCCCGGTGGCCGTGGTCGGCGGACTGCCGCAGGCCCTGGTGGCCACCGAGCTGTGGGCGCCCGAGTTCGTGCTCAAGGCCGGTGTGGGCTGGCTGCACGTCCTGACCGGCTACGCGGGCGGCTTCGGCTACGCCGCGCTCATCGCGCTGGTCGCGGTCCGCCTCGGTGACCGCAGAGGACCCGTCGTGCGGGCCCTGGTCGCCACGGGCCAGCGCTCCATGACCTGCTACCTGTTGCAGTCCGTGGGCTGGATGGTGCTGTTCGCGCCCTACGCCCTGGACCTGGCGCCACAGCTGTCCGGGACCGCCGCCGTCCTGGTCGGCGTCGCCGTCTGGTCGGCCACCGTGGTCCTGGCAGACCTCATGCGCCGCGCGGGGATCCGGGGCCCGGCCGAACGCCTCCTGCGCTGGGGAACCTACCCCTCCTTCGCGAGAGTGCCACCGGCTTCAGTCGGTAGGTGAAACGACCATCACGAAACGTCACACCCCGCGCTAGGGTCGACCCAGACCAGGCAGGAGGTGACACATCAAACGCGAACGCGGTCACAAAGCCCGCCTCTACCCCACCAAGGACCAACTCTCGGGGTTGGAAACCCAGGGCCACGCCGCCCGCGCCCTGTGGAACCTCCTGCACGCGTGGTGGACGATGTCTTCGGAGAACCGGCGGGTGTCCCTGGCCGACGCAGACGCCGCGATTCGTCAGGCCCGCAAGGACCTGCCCTGGTTGGCTGTTCTTCCGGCGCAGGCGGCTCAGCAGGTGTTGAAGGCCTATTTCCGGGCGTGGCAGAACTGCTGGGCGGGCCGGACGGGGCCGCCCGTCTTCAAGTCCCGGTTGCGTGCACGGATGTGCGTGGACGTTCCCCAGGGGCGGGACCTGGCCATCGAGCGCCTCACCCGCACGTGGGGGGCCGTGAGGATCCCCAAGGTCGGCGTGGTCCGGTTCCGGTGGACCAAGGACCTACCGGTGGGTAAGCACGCTGACGCCGCGAACAGGGTTACCGGTGCCCGGTTGGTGCGGGAGGCCAACGGCTGGCACGTGGTGCTGCGCCTGCGCACCGAGGTCAAGGAACCGGCACCCCATGTCGGCCCGGGGGTGGGGATCGATCGGGGTGTGGCCAAGCCGCTCGCCCTGTCCGATGGCACCTTCCGCGAGCACGGGCCGTGGATATTCCCGGGTGAGGGCGGGCGTCTGCGCCGGTTGGAGTGCACAGCCGCACGTCAACGGCGGCAGCGCACACCCGGGCAGCCGTCTTCGCACCGGTTGCGGCGCACCTATGACCAGATCGCCCGGGTGCGCGCGAAAGCCAAGCGCCGCGCCCTGGACTGGCAGCACAAGGTCACGCACGCCCTGGCCGGGGAGTTCGGTGTGGTGGGGGTCGAGGACCTGCACATCGCAGGGATGGTCCGCTCGGCTCGGGGGACGGTGGAGGCCCCGGGCACCAACGTGGCACGAAAATCCGGGTTGAACCGGGCCATCGCCGGACAGGCGTGGGGACGTACGGTCACGTTGTTGGAGTACAAGCTCGCCGACCGGGGCGGGTACCTGGTGCGGGTGCCCGCCCCGTACACCTCGCGGCGCTGCTCGGCACGCCAGGCCATCACCGAGGGCGGCCGCGAGTCGCGGGACCGGCTCGTGTGCAAGGCACCGGGGTGCGGGTATGTCGCGCACGCCGACACCAACGCCGCGCGCAACATCGAGCACGCGGTCAAGCAGCAAGCGCCCCAGGACATTGTGGGTGCCAGGACGTGGAGCCCTCGCCGCCAGGCGGGCTGTGAAGCGTAGACCACCAGCGGCGAACGGGTTCCGTTAGCTGGGTTCTCCCGCCTTCAGGCGGAAGAGGATGTCAAAGAACCGTGCGGGCGGAGCAGCCGCAGGCCGAACCGGCGCGGAGATGACCGCGCACCCGGCGACGCCCGGCGACGCCCGGCGAGGCCGTCGTCCGCGCTGGTCACCGGCTCGGCGCAAACCTCATGGCGGACGGCACACGCCATCCGCGATGATGGCCACCATGTCCACCTCCGCACATGACGACGCGACCTTCCTGTCCGCCACCGCCGACCGGCTCGCCGCCCTTCCAGCCGTCGAGGCGGTCACCCTCGGCGGTTCCCGGGCCCAGGGCACCCACCGTCCCGACAGCGACTGGGACCTGGCGGTCTACTACCGGGGGGACTTCGACCCGCAGACGCTGCGTGACCTCGGCTGGGAGGGGGAGGTGTCGGAGATCGGCGGCTGGGGAGGCGGTGTCTTCAACGGCGGCGCCTGGCTGCGGATCGACGGCCGGGCGGTGGACGTGCACTACCGCGACCTGGACGTGGTCGAGCACCAGCTCGCCGAAGCGCGGCAGGGACGCTTCCAGGTGGAACCGCTCATGTTCCACCTGGCGGGTATCCCCACCTACCTGGTCGTCGCCGAACTCGCCATCGGCCGGGTCGTCGTCGGGGACCTGCCCCGGCCCGACTACCCCGAGGCGCTGCGCAGGAGCGCGCCGCCCGTCTGGCGGGGCAGGGCCGCGGCCACCCTGTCCTACGCCCAGCACGACCACGCCCCCTACGGCAGGGTCGCCCAGACCGCGGGCCTCCTGGCCCAGGCCGCCTCGCAGGCCGCGCACGCGGTCCTGGCCGAGCGCGGGATCTGGGTCACCAACGACAAGGCACTGCTGTCCATGGCGGATCTGGAGGAGATCGACTTCGTGGTCGCCGGAATGACCGCCGACCCCCAGGACCTGGGTTCGGCGGTCGCCGAGGCCGGACGGATCCTCGCCACGGTCTGAGTCCTCCCGCCGCGGTCCGGTCCCGGGTTCCGGAGCGTCTGCGCCCGGGCACCCGGCCCCGGGTGCCCGGGTATGGGCCGGGCTGGGACCGATCGCGGGTTCCAGGCTTGGGGCGGGCGCGTACACCGCCGCGCCGTGGCCCGGATCCCGGACCACGGCGCGGTGCTGACCGGGGAAAGCCCGTTCCGCCGCCCCTACCAGGTCATGTTGACGACCCCGCTGAGCGTGGCGTACCCGGCCCCCTCAACCGCGTCCCGACCGGCTGTCCGCACCGGGATCACCGGACTCCCCGGACCCCTCTGCCCTGTGTGTCCCGTCGGCCATCCGTGTTTCGTCCGCCGGTGCTCCGGCGGCCTCCCGCGCTCCGCCGTCCCTTCCCCGGGCGGCCCCTGCGGCCTTCACCGCCTCTTCGGCTTCCCTGGCCTCCCCGGCCTCCTCGGGCTCCTGCACGTCCCCGGTGCCCCGCTCGGCGCCGCCGTCCGGAGCCGTGCGCCGGGACCGCTGCCAGGAACGGGTCACCGCCAGCGTCAGCACACCCGCCAGCAGACCCCAGAAGGCCGACCCCACACCGAACAGGGTGAACCCCGAAGCCGTCGCCAGGAAGGTCACCACCGCGGCCTCCCGTGAGCGCTCGTCCCCCAGCGCCGACGCCAGCGAACCCCCGATCGTCCCGAGCAGGCCCAGACCGGCGATCCCCAGGATCAGCGGCGGCGGCAGCGCGGCCAGCAGTGACGCCACCGTCGCGCCGAAGACACCCACGCACAGGTAGAAGACCCCCGCCCACACCCCGGCCAGGTAGCGGCGCTCGCGGTCGGGGTGCGCCTGCGGTCCCGTGCAGATGGCCGCGGTGATCGCGGCCAGGTTCATCCCGAAGCACCCGAACGGCGCCAGTACCAGGTTGGTCGCCCCGGTCCACCCGATCACCGGCGAGATCGGCACCCGGTAGCCGTCGCCCCGCAGCACCGCGACCCCCGGCAGGTTCTGCGAGGCCATGGTCACCACGAACAGCGGCAGCCCCACGCTCACCAGCACCTGCCAGGAGAACTCTGGAGCCACGAACACCGGCCGGGCCAGCGACGGGGTCACCCCGCTCAGGTCCAGGGTCCCGCGCAGCGCCGCGGCTGCACCACCCGCCACCAGGGACACGATGACCGCGTAGCGCGGCAGCCACCGGCGGCTCAGCAGGTATGCCGCGAACATGGCGAACACGACCGCGAAGTCGTCCTCCATGCTCGTGAACAGCCCCATGCCGAACTGGAGCAGCACCCCGGCCAGCAGTCCCGCCGCGAGCGGCACCGGCACGCGGTCCATGACCCTCTCGAACCACCCGGTGACACCGCTCAGGGTGATGAGCGCGGCCGAGAACAGGAACGCCCCCACCGCCTGCGCCATCGTCACCCCGTCCAGGCCCACCGCCAGCAGCGCGGCACCGGGCGTGGACCAGGCGGTCACGATCGGGGCCCGGTGGCGCAGGGACAGTCCCACACAGGTCACCGCCATGCCCACACCCAGGGCCAGCATCCACGAGGCGGTCTGCTCGGAGGAGGCGCCGGCGGCCTCGGCCGCGGTGAACACGATCGCGGCCGAACTGGTCACCCCGACCAGCACGGCGACCAGACCGGCCGCGACGGCGGGCGCGGGGGCCACGAGGCCGACAAGACGGGCGAGGGTTCTCATGGTCCACCATCCTCGCGCGCCGCCGGATCAGCTCCTTCGGCCGGGGGAGGGAAAACCGCTGGACCCGGCCGCGGCGCCCGGGGGAGGATGCCGCCATGGGACGCGATTTCGACGCGCTCGTCGCCGAGGCCGACGCGGAGCCGACACACGGCTGGGACTTCTCCTGGTTTGAGGGCCGGGCCACGGAACAGCGCCCCTCCTGGGGCTACCAGCGCACCATGGCCGGGTACATGGCCCGCGCGAGCGCCGCGCTCGACATCCAGACCGGCGGCGGCGAGGTGCTGGCGGGGGTCCCCGAACGCCCGCCCCTGACCGCGGCGACGGAGTCCTGGCCGCCCAACATCGCCGAGGCCACCCGGCTGCTCCACCCGCTGGGGGTCGTGGTCGTCGCCGACGAGGACGAGCCGCCGCTGCCCTTCGCGGACGGCGCCTTCGACCTGGTGGTCTCCCGCCATCCGGTGACCGTGTGGTGGGGGGAGATCGCCCGGGTCCTGGCTCCGGGCGGAACCTACCTGTCCCAGCAGGTGGGCCCGGCGAGCGTCTTCGAGGTGGTGGAGTTCTTCCTGGGGCCGCAGCCCGAGGAGGCGCGCGCCTCCCGCCACCCGGACCAGGCGCGCGAGGGGGCGCGGGCGGCCGGGCTGGAGGTGACCGACCTGCGCATGGAGCGGCTGCGCACGGAGTTCTTCGACGTCGGCGCGGTCGTGTACTTCCTGCGCAAGGTGGTCTGGATGGTGCCCGGGTTCACCGTGGAGGCCTACCGGGACCGGCTCCGGGACATGCACGAGCACATCGAGCGCGAGGGGTCGTTCAGAGCCACCACGACCCGCTTCCTCATCGAGGCCCGCAAGCCCCGCTGACCCGTCCGGGCCGCGGGGTGCGGGCGCCCGCCGCGGCGGTCAGGACCGGGCCGAGACCCGCTGGACGACCTCGAAGCCCCAGATCTCGCTGTTGGTCGCGGCCGGGCCGCCGTGCCCGTGCCCGTGGCCCTGGCCGTGCCCGGCCGGTGCGCCCTCCTTCTGGGCGTCCGCGGCGGCCTGAGCGTGCCCCTTCCGGAAGGCCTGGCCGTTCACCCAGTTCTGGAAGTCCTCCTCGGACCGCCACCGGGTGTAGACGAGGTACTTGTCGGTGCCCTCGACCGGGCGCAGCAGCTGGAACTCCTCGAACCCGGGCTGGTCCTCCACGAGCCCGGCGCGCTTGGCGAAACGCTCCTCCAGGGTCGCCCCCGCGCCTTCGGGGACGGTCAGGACGTTGAACTTGACGACGCTGCTCACGCGGCACCTCTCTCGGTTGGCTGCGGTTCTCCCGCCCAACCTAGGACAACCTCCGCCGACGCCCGCGCCGCCCCGCCCCGAACACGCCCCTCCACCGGCCGACCCGTCCACCCCGCGCCCCCGCGCCCCCGCGTTCCCGACCGCCCATCCCGCGCCTCCGACCGCACACCCGGTGCTTCCGACCGCCCGCAGGGCCGCACGCGGTGACCTCCCCCGCGGACGAGTGGAGGACAGCGGATGACCTCCACCCCTCCTAGAGTCGCGTCCATGACCGCGCTCGACCGCCGCGCCCTCAACCGGGCGACCCTGTCCCGCCAACTGCTCCTCGGCCGGACCACCGACCACACCGCCGCAGAAGTCGTCCGCCACCTCGTCGGACTCCAGGCGCAGGACCCCGAACCGCCCTACGTGGGTCTGTGGTCCCGTGTCCGGAACTTCCGGATCGAGGACCTCACCGGGCTCCTGCACAGCCGCGACGTCGTGCGCGCCACCCTCCTGCGGGGCACCCAGCACCTGGTCACCGCCGCCGACTACCTGTGGCTGCGCCCGGCCCTGCACCCCATGCTGGCCCGCTGGCAGAAGGGCGCCTTCGGCCGGGACCTGCCCGGTGTCGACCCCGCCGAGCTGGCCGCCGCGGCACGCGCGCTCCTCGCCGACGGCGGACTCTCCCGCCCCGACCTGGGCCGGGCCCTGGCCGAGCGCTGGCCCGGACGCGCCCCCGTCGCCCTGGCCCGTTCGGCCCAGGGGCTCCTGCCCGTCCTGCACCCGCCGCCCGACGGCACGTGGGGACGGCGCGGCGCCACACCCTTCACCCTCGCCGAGGAGTGGCTCGGCGCGCCGCTGGCCGCCGAACCCTCCCCGGACACCCTCGTACTGCGCTACCTCGCCGCGTTCGGCCCGGCCACCGCCCAGGACGTCCAGGCCTGGAGCGGGATGACCCGCATGCGCGCGGTCGTGGAGGGCCTGCGGCCGCGGCTGCGGGTCCTGCGCGACCCGGACGGCCGCGAGCTGTTCGACCTGCCCGACGCGCCCCGCCCCGACCCCGACACGCCCGCGCCGGTCCGCTTCCTGGCGCTGCTCGACAACGTGCTCGTCTCCTACGACGACCGCTCCCGCATCGTCGCCGACCACCATCGCCCCCACATCGTGGTCGAGCCGCCGCTGACCGTGGACGGGTTCGTGCGCGGGCTGTGGCGGATCGAGCGGAGCCGGGGCGGCGGCCCCGCCGTACTGGACGTGCGGCTGTTCGCCCCGCTCACCCCGGCCGAGGAGGAGGCGGTCACCGAGGAGGGCGCACGGCTGCTGCGCTTCGCGGCGGCCGACTCCGAGGGCCACGACATCCGCCTGCGCCCCCTGGAACCGTGAACCGGCCCGGCCCCGGGGCCCCGACCGCCCGGCGCCGCCGGGGACCCGCCCGCCCCTGCGGCGGGCGGGCGCCGGCGCCTCAGCCGAGCACGACCCGCCCGGTCTCGTCCACACGCCAGCCCGGGTTGTGCGCGATCTCCCACACCACGCCGTTGGGGTCCTGCACGTGGGCGTGGAAGATGCCGCCGAACGCGCCCGGCTGCGGGGTCTTGAGCACCCGCGCGCCCGCCCGTGCCATGGCCTCCACGGTCCGTTCGACCTCCTCGGGGCCGTCGACGTTGTGCGACAGCGTCATCCCCGACACCCCGGTCGTGCCGGGCGTGCGCCCCAGGTCGCGGTCGAACTTCTCCGCGTCGAACAGGCCCAGGACCTGCCCCGGCGCGACCTGGAAGAAGACGATTTCCCCGGGGACGTCCATGAGCGGTTCCCAGCCGAGCCCGTCCCGGTAGAACGCGCGGGCGGCGTCCAGGTCGGCCGTGGCCAGGGTGATGAAGTGGATCTGCTGTTTCACGGCGGCTCCGTCGCTGTACCCCGCCCCGGAAGGACCCGGGGCGGGCGGTGTCCTGCGGTCGGGACAACCTACCCGGGACCGGGGACACGCCGCCCGCAACCCCTCGGACACGGCGGGTCCGCGGCGGGCCGGGCACCAGGGAGGCCGGGACGCCCGGGACACCGGGCCCCGAGGGAGCCGGGGCGAACGGGGCGCCCGGGCCCGGGCGCCCCGGGGAATCCGGGACATGCGGGTCCCGGGCGCGTCCGCGGCTACAGCCCGTGCCTGCGGGCGACCATGCGCAGGACGAGCGAGCGCGGGAACAGCCGCCGCAGCGCGAAGACCACCGGGGCGTTGCTGCCCACCGCGTAGAACGGCCGGGGCGGGTCCGCCTCGACGGCGCGCACGACCGTCCGGGCCACCGCCCCCGGAGCGATCCCCGACGCCTCGTTGGCGTTGAGCGCCCTGAGCATGGTGCGGTACTCGGCCGCGAACGGCGACCCCTCCCGCAGGTACTGGGTCCGCCGTTCGCTGATGCCGGTGTTGATCGACCCCGGCTCGACCGTGGCCACCCCCACCCCGTACGGGGACACCTCGCGGCGCAGCGCGTTCGCGAACCCCTTGAGCGCTGCCTTGGAGGCCACGTAGGAGGACCGGTAGGCCAGCGGGAAGCTCGCCAGCATCGAACCCACCATCACCACGCGCCCGTACTCCCGGGCGCGCATCCCCGGCAGCAACAGCTGGGTGAGCCGCACCGCGCCGAACACGTTGATCCGGAACAACCGCTCCACCGCCTCCGGCGGCAGCTCCTCGAAGGGCCCGCTCTGACTCTCCCCGGCATTGTTGACCAGCACGTCCACGTCGCCCGCGGCGGCCGCGCACGCCTTGACCGACGCCCCGTCGGCCAGGTCCAGGGCCAGGTACTCCACGCCCGGGACCGGCTCGGCCACCGCCCCGGGGTCGCGGCTGGTCCCGTACACGCGGTAGCCGCGGCGGACCAGCTCCGCGGCGACGGCGGCGCCGATCCCCGACGACGCGCCCGTGACGAGCGCGGTCCGCGGGACGGTGGGACTGTTCATGGCGGTCCTTCCGGAGGGAGGGGCGGTGAGGCCGCGCTCGCGCCGCGCGTGGAAGCGATGATCGCACGCCTGTACGCGCCGGGCGCACCCCGCCCCGGGGCCCAGGCCGCCCGCGAACCGCCCGGTTCAGTCCCAGCGGTGCGGGTCGAACAGGTCCACGGCCAGATCCGTGCGCCCGTGCCGGGCGAGGTCGGCCAGCGCCTCCCCGACCGCGGAGGCGAACTTGTAGCCGTGCCCCGAGAAGCCCCCCGCCAGCACCAGTCCGGGCAGTTCGCGGCGCTGACCGATGACGAAGTGCTCGTCCGGCGTCATCGTGTACATGCACGACGCCATCCGCTCGGGGAGCGGGGCCACACCGCTCAGTCCGGCGGCCAGCCGTCCGAGCCGCCGCGCGTCGGCGGCGTCGGGCTCCCGCGGCCCCGCGTCGGGGTCGACCGGCTCGCCCCACTGGGCGCCCTCGCCCCTGTTCCCCGGGGCCTCGGTGTGCACCCCGATCTTGACGGTCCGCCCGCCGTCCATGCTGGGGAACCCGTACCACGTGCAGTCGTCCTCGTCCCGGGCGAACACGGGCCCGTGCGCGTGCGGGGACGGGTCCCGCGTGGTGCGGAACCAGCCCAGCACCCGCCGCTCCACCCGCAGGCCGCCGCCCAGCTCCGCCATCTCGGGCACCAGCCGCGGCAGCCAGGACCCTGCGGTGACGACCACCCGGCGGGCCCGGACCACGGTGTCCCCGACCACCACACGGGGGCGGTCCGGGTCGGGGACGACGCGGGTCGCCCGGGCTCCGGTGAGCACCCGCGCGCCCGCCTGCCGCGCGAGCCGCACGGCCGCCGTGATCGCGGCCTCGGGCAGGACCACACCGGCGTCCTCCTCGAAGACGCCCACCTCACCCGGGCGCAGCACGTGCTGGGGGAAGCGCTCGGCGACCTGGTCGCGGGAGAGCACCTGGTGGGGGAGGCCGTGGTGTTCGGCGGCGGCGACCGACCCGGTGACGGCGGGGCTGTCCGGCGCGCCGAGCATGAGGGCGCCGGTGCGCACCACGAGCCGGGTCCCGGAGGCCTCCTCCAGCTCCGACCACGCGCGCCAGGCCGACCGCACGAACGGCACGTAGGCGGCGCCCTCCATGTAGGCGGTGCGGATGATGCGGGACTCGCCGTGGCTGGAGCCCCGGTCGTGCCCGGGCGTGAACTGCTCGACCCCGATCACGTCCACACCACGCCGGGCCAGACGCCACAGGGCCTGCGCCCCCATGGCTCCCAGTCCGACCACGACGGTGTCGGTCTCCAGCGGTGCCGCCACGCGTTTCCCCCAAGTCCGGTGTCCGGGGCCGCGCCGCCCGGAGCTTCGTCCCATGATCCCAGGGCCCGCACATGGCGGACGCCCGCCCACCCCCGGGGGTGGACGGGCGCCCGGTCTCGGAAGGGAGCCGAGATCTGGGGGTGTTACTGGATGGGCGGGTAGGCGTTGGCCAGCAGCTCCTGGAACTGCGCGGAGAACCAGTGCCCCGAGATCGGCGCGTCGGGCAGCGCGCCGCTCATGTTGTAGCCGTTGCGCGGGTTGCCCTCATAGGTGGGGTCGCACATCCGGTCGAAGCCCTTGCCCTCGGGGTTCTCGATGAACTCACTGGACCCGTCGGACTCACCCGGAGGCTTCATCCACACGTAGGCGTCGATGCCCGCCTCCGGAGCGGTCTGGGGGCGCTCGCCCAGACCGGCTCCGGACTGGTTGCACCAGTTCCCGGACTGGATACGGCGGTCGTAGCGGCCCCCGTCCACGTAGGCGTTCACATCCGTGCTCGGCCCCGGCCCGTCCGGGCGGTCCGGCCCGCCCCACCCGTTACGGGAGGTGTCGATGAGCATCCCGATCCCGGAATCGAAGCCCTGGCCCACCAGCTCCTCACGCAACGCCTGGGAGAAGGACAACTCGTCGGTGAACTGGTTCCAGTCCACCCAGTCCGACTGGCGCACCGGCGTGCCCGCGATGGTCTCACCGATGGCGAAGTTGTCCTCCACCAGCGCCGAGTAGTTCGCGGTGTTGGCGATGAACCCGTGCACATCCTCCGGGCTGGCCCCGGCGGCGTTGGCCGCCTCAAAGAACAGCGCCGCCGAGGCGGTGAAGTTGTCCTGCCAACCGATCCACCCGTGGTGACCGGCGTCCACATAGTTGTAGACGTTGTCGATCGCGCCCAACTGCGCCAGGGCGTAGCCCACCCCCTCGACGTAGTTGCCGTTGGCCAGCATCTCGTCGCAGTTCTCGGTCGCGGTCTCGCGGGGGGAGACGTTGGTGACCAGGTTGGGCAGCGAGTCGATCTCGACCGTGGTCACCACCCGCAGTTCGGTGTCCTCGTAGTCGGCCAGGATCTCGGCGATCGGGTCGATGTAGTCGTTCTTGTACCGGTCGATCTCGTCCGGGCCCAGCTCGCCGTTGGAGGCCAACGCGGCGCAGTCACGGCCGGGCAGGTTGTAGATGACCACCTGGAACACCAACGGTTCACCATCGGCCTGCACCAGGGCCTCGTCCAGGTGATCGCGCAGACCCATGCTGCCGGTGGTGGGGCTGTCGTTGCCCTCGATGGCGCTGATGCGGTCCAGCCACACCCCGGTGGGCTCATCGGCCACGGCGTCCCCGCCGGGCTCAGCGGCGGCGTTGGCCGACCAGATCGGGTTGACGTAGACGTCAGCGCCCACGTACGGGTTGTCCACCCGACCGTCGTTGCCGGGCTCCTCGGGCTCCTCGGGCTCCTCCGGCTCTTCCGGTTCCTGCGGTTCCCCGACGTCACCGCTGCACAGCACGCCGTTGAGTTCGAAGGCCGTGGGCGCGGCGTTGCTTCCTGAGTAGGTTCCCTGGAAGCCGAAAGTGGCCGTGCCGTCGGTGGAGAGGGAGGCGTTGTGCCCGGCGTTGGTGGCCGAGACGCTCTGTCCGCTCTGGGTGACGGTGCCGTTCCAGGAGTTGGTGACCCGCTGGTTTCCGGCGAAGTCCCATTCCAGGGTCCAGCCGTTGACCGCGTCGCCGAGGTTGGTGATCTCCACGCTCGCGGTGAAGCCGGAGCCCCAGTCGTTGAGTTGGTAGTCGACCTCGCAACCGGCCGCGGCACTGGCGGGTACGGAGGAGGCGACCGCCAGGGTGCTGCCGAGCACCAGGGCGGAGGTCGCGGCCAGGCCGCGTCGTGTCCACGAACGCGGGTTCGTGGCACGGGGGGGTGTGCTCATCTCTTCTTTCCTTGTGGAAGCGGGTTGCCAGAAGGAGCCTTGGGAAGTGCCGGGCCGGTGATTTCGGGCCCGGCAGACGGGAGACGCGGACAATTCCCTGCGTTTATGGAGGTGAGCGCTGCATTCGCATGCCTTAGATCCGGGGTAAAGCTGAGCGAAAAGGACCGGAAGGGTTGGGAGCGCTCCCAGTCGGGATGAGCGGGGGTGTAGGGGGATGGGTGTGAACAGTGTGTGCGAGGGCGTTGCCGGTTTCCGCGACGGAGTGTTACGGGTCCGGAACGCTTTCCTGAACGGTAGCCCGACAATGGTGATATGTAAACACCATATGACCGGAGTATTTCTGGTACGCGGTTCACATGAGGGAAATGCGCAGGTGGTGACCTGATTCACAACCGGTCAGTAATAACCGGTGGTCGCCGGACGGACACGGTGGGCAGCCCCACCGCGGCGGCCGCGGCCCGGCCGCCGCGCCTCGCCGCAGCGGTGCGGGCGGGCGGCGGTGACGCCGGTGTCCCGCCCGGCGGGCGAGCTGGTGGCGCCGAAGGCGGCGGCCCCTGCCCCGAAGAGTGCGCCAAGGATTTTCCGCGCGCTCTGTTTCGGTTCGGCTCCGAGGGGTAGCATGCGCTATGGGAGCGCTCCCGTCGATCGGCTGACCAAGCCGAGAACGATGGAGAACGCAATGGAAAGCACGACCCCCCAAGCCGTCGAGACCACCGAGAGCACCGGGACCACCCGCCGGACCTGGGCCGCACGCGCGCTCGTCCTGGCCTCCGTGCCCCTGGTCGCCCTGACCACGATGGCCGCCCCCGCCTCCGCGCACGGCTCGATCGTGGACCCCGCCAGCCGCAACTACGGCTGCTGGGAGCGCTGGGGCAGCGACCACCTCAACCCGGACATGGCGCAGGAAGACCCCATGTGCTGGCAGGCGTGGCAGGACAACCCCAACGCCATGTGGAACTGGAACGGCCTGTACCGCGACAACGTGGGCGGCGACCACCAGGGCCAGATCCCCGACGGGACCCTGTGCAGCGGCGGCAACACCGAGGGCGGCCGCTACGACTCGATGGACGCGGTCGGCGCGTGGAAGACCACCGACGTCGGCGACGACTTCACCCTCCACCTGTACGACCAGGCCCAGCACGGCGCGGACTACTTCCGCGTCTACGTCACCGAGCAGGGCTTCGACCCGACCACCCAGGCCCTGGGCTGGGACGACCTCGAACTGGTCGAGGAGACCGGTTCCTACGCGCCGGCACTGGACAGCTACATCGACGTCAGCACCTCGGGCAGGTCCGGCCACCACATCGTGTTCACGATCTGGCAGGCCTCCCACATGGACCAGGTCTACTACCTGTGCAGTGACGTGAACTTCACCTGATCCCCACGACCAACAGACCGGCCGTCCGGACCCCTCCTCCGGACCGGGTCCGCCGGGACCTCCACCCCCGGCGGACCCGCGGCCGACAGCCGCGCGGCGGACACCGCTCACCGCCGCGCGGCGCCCCCGTGTCCCGTCCGCGCTCAGGCCTCCATGTAGCGCAGCACCGCCAGCACCCGACGGCTGTACCCCTTGGTGTCGCCCAGCTCCAGCTTGTCGAAGATGGCGTTGGCGTGCTTCTCCACCGCGCTCTGCGACACGAACAGCCGCGCCGCGATCGCCGAGTTGATGTGCCCCTGCGCCATCAGGGCCATGACGTCGCGCTCGCGCTCGGTCAGACGCCCCAGCGGGTCCCTGCGGCTGCTGCCCGCGAGCAGCTGGCGCACCACCTCCGGGTCGAAGGCCGCGCCTCCCCTGCCCACCCTGACCAGGGCGTCGAGGAACTCGTCCACCTCCACCACCCGGTCCTTGAGCAGGTAGCCCACGCCGGTGGTGTTCTCGCCGAACAGCCGGGTGGCGTACCGCTTCTCCACGTACTGGGACAGCACCAGCACACCCGTGTCGGGCCGCTCCCGGCGGATCCGCAGTGCGGCGCGCAACCCCTCGTCGGTGTGCGTGGGCGGCATGCGCACGTCCACCACGGCCACGTCGGGCGCCTCCTCGCGGACGGCCGCCAACAGGGCGTCGGCGTCCCCGACCGAGGCGAGCACCCGGTGCCCCTCGTCCTCCAGGAGCCGCACCAACCCCTCGCGCAGCAGTGCCGAGTCCTCGGCCAGCATCACCCGCACGGCAGCTCCGCCCTGACCGTCGTCGGCCCGCCCGCCGGGCTGTCCACCGACAGCCGGCCGTCGAGCGCCTCGACCCGGCTGGCCAGACCTGCCAGCCCCGTCCCCGCGGGGTCGGCCCCGCCCACCCCGTCGTCGCGCACCCGCACCACCACTGACCTCGCTCCTTCCTCGCCCTCCGCGCCGACCAGCACGCTGACCCGTCCGGCGCGCGCGTGCTTGACCGCGTTGGTCACCGACTCGGCGACCACGAAGTAGGCCGCCGTCTCCACGGTCGGCGGGCACGCGCCCTCCAGGCCGTACTCCAGGTCGATCGGCAGGCTCGACCGTCCGGCCAGGTCGTGCAGCGCGGCCCGCAGCCCCGACCCGGCCAGCGCGGCCGGGTAGACCCGCCAGGCGACCTCCTTCAGGTCCCGCAGGGCGTTGCGGGACTCCTCGTAGGCCTGCTCGACCAGTGCGCGCCCCCGCTCCGAACCCGGGTCGCGGCGGGCCCGGCCCAGCGCCATCCCCAGCAGCACCAGGCGCTGCTGGACGCCGTCGTGCAGGTCGCGTTCGATCCGGCGGCGCTCCTCGTCCACGGCGGCGACCACCCCCGCGCGGGTCGCGACCAGGACCCCGATCCGCTCCTCCATGAGGTCCTGGCGGCTGGGGCCGAGGAACCGCCGAGCCAGCCAGCGTTCCGTTCCCACCAGACCCACGGTTCCCTGAGCGCTCAGGTACATCAGGGCCAGGCCGATCGGCACGATCGCGGGGTCGTTGCCGTCGAGCACCTCCAGCGGTGACAGCGCCAGATAGAGCCCGGCGGCGAAGAAGGCCAGCACCAGCCCGCCGAAGAGCCCCACCGGGCAGCGCACCGCGAGGTAGGCCAGAGGGCGGGCCGCCTCGGGGCGCACGGTGATGTCGACGCCGAACAGGGCGGACAGGCGACCGCGCTCCAGGGAGACCAGCGGCCGTGCGGCCCCGTCCAGCGCCCGGCGCAGGGACGCGCGCGAGGCGGGACGGAGCAGGAGCGGCAGCGCTGGAACGGCGGCCGCGAGGACCGCCGCGAGGAAGAGGGCCTCGGCCAGCGCGGTCACCGCTCCGGCGGCGGCACCCGTCACGGCCCGGCCCCATGCGCGCGCCACCGCTGCCGGATGCGCGTTCCCGTGCGTCGTCACTCCCGTCCTCTCCGTTCGTCTGATCGCCGCCGCTTCGGGCCGTCCGTGCCTGGCAGCCCGAGTCCGGTGCCCGGGTCCGCTGGTGCGTGCCCGGCGCACGCCTTCGGCCGCACGCACGCGCGCGGGCCGGTGCCCTCGGAATCCGTGCTCGCGGAGAACAGGGAGGCCGCGGTCGGCGTCAGCGTCGACACTAGCCATCGCCCGGGTGCGCGGGTACTGCGGAACACCGCATTCCGGGGTGGGGGGTCGCGCCCCGAACCGGGCGGGACTCCCCATGGGCGCCGGGGCCGCGGTTCCCTAGCGTTGTGGTCGTGCCGGCCGGCCCAGACCCCCGTTCCCCGAGACGAAGGCCGAACCATGACCGAGCCCCCGACCCTCCCGCGCTACGCCTGGCTCCTCGCCGGTACCGCCCTGTCCCTCTTCGCGATGCAGGCCGCCTGGGACATCGCGCTGCTCGCGTGGGTCTATCCGGTCCTGCTGCTGCGCTTCACCCGCACCGGCCGACCGCTGCCCGCCCTCCTGGGGGTCCTCGCCGCCAGCACGGCGGCCGTGCTGGTCTGGCTGTGGCTGGCCGACCTGCTCTCCCCGCCGCTGGTGCTGCTCGCGCTGGCCCTGGCCCTGGCCGACGCGGCCCCCTACGCCGCCGACCGCCTCCTGTACCGGCGACTGGGGGAGCGCAGCCCGTGGCCGGTCAGCCTGGTCTTCCCGCTCACCACCGTGGCCGTGGAGTTCACGGTGGCCTCGGTGACCCCCTTCGGCACCATCCACGGGGTTCTGGGCGCCACCCAGGCGGACAACCTCCCGCTGATCCAGGTGTCCTCGGTGACCGGTGTGTACGGAGTGAGCTTCCTGGTGGCCTGGGCGTGCTCGGCGGCGGCGCTGCTGTGGGCGCGCGGCCTGACCGACCGCGCGGCCCGCACGGTGGCGGTGGTCTGTGCCGGAACGGTCGCGCTGGTCGCGGTCGCGGGCGGCGCCCGCCTGGTCTTCATGGCGCCCTCGGGCGACACCGTGCGCGTCGCCGGGGTGACCGCCTCGCAGGACGCCTGGGAGGAGCTGGTGCCGACCTTCCGGGAGTACGACTCGCTGGAGGCGCTGCGGGCCACCGATCCGGCCGTCCTGCGTGAACGCTTCGGCGTCGTCAACGACGAACTCCTGGCCAGCACCGCGAGGGAGGCGGCCGCGGGCGCCGAGGTCGTGGTGTGGCCCGAGTCGGCGGCCTTCACCCTGGAGGAGGACCGCGACCTGCTGGTGGCCGACATCCGGGAGGTGGCCCGGGACCACGGGGTGTACGTCAACGCCGGTATGTCGGTCTACACCGGGCGGGCTCCCCACATCCGCAACCAGATGCTCATGGTCGCCCCGGACGGCGAGGTCGCGTGGACCTACGACAAGAGCAGGCCGGTACCCGTCCTGGAGCCGTACGAGCCGGGGCCCGGCACGGTGCCCGTCGCGGACACGCCGGCGGGCAGGCTGGCCGTGGCCATCTGCTACGACGCCGACTTCCCGGGGCTGGTCCGCCAGGCGGGCGCGCGGGGCGCGGACGTCCTGCTGGTCGGCGCCAACACCTGGGAGGGGATCAAGGAGATGCACGCGCGCAACGCGGTGTTCCGCGCGGTGGAGAACGGCTCGGCCCTGTTCCGGCAGGCGAGCCGCGGCCGGGCCAACGCCACCGACCACCAGGGGCGGGTGCTGGCGACGACCGACTACTTCACCACCGGGCAGCAGACCATGGTCGCCATGGTGCCCCGGGAGGGGGTGACCACGGTCTACTCCCGGATCGGGGACGCCTTCGCCTGGACGTGCGTCGCCGCCCTGGCCGCGCTCACCGTGCTCTCGGCGGCCCGGCCGCGCCGGGAGTGAGCCGAGGGTTGCGGACCCGAGAGGGCGACCGCGGTCCTCGCGCTCGTGGAGGGCTCAAAGGCGGTTCCCGGGCGGGTGCCGGAAACGGGCTCCGCACGGCCGCCCGGACCGGCTGTTCCCCGGCTGACGGGACGGGACGCGACGGCTTCGCGACGCGCGAACGGCCCGCCCGGGGCACGGGTGCTCCGGGCGGGCCGCTCCCTCCCTGCCGGAGCCGGGAGGTAGGTCAGTTGTTGCCGAAGAAGTGGTCGGCGGCGGCGCCGCCCGGGTCCTCCGCGATACCGCTCACGGTGTCCACCTGGTCCTGGAAGCCGCCGACCGCCTCGGTGGCGCTGTCCTGGAAACCGCCCACGGCTTCCTCGCCGTAGGCCTGGGCGCCCTCGGCGAAGCCGCCCACGGCCTCTTCACCGTAGGCCTGGGCGCCCTCGGCGAAGCCGCCGACGGCCTCCTCGCCGTAGGCCTGCGCGGCCTCTCCGGCACCGCCCAGGGTCTCGCCGACCCCGCCCACGGCCTCGCCGACCCCGCCCACGGCCTCGCCGACCCCGCCCACGGCGTCGGACACTCCCTGGGCTGCTTCCTCGGCTGCTCCGCCGAAGAGGTTGCTCAACCAGTCCATCACGTCGCGCACATCCTTATCTCAGGTCCGTGGGGGCCGATCCGTCTATGTCTACCCGGTCCGGGTAAACTCTCAGTAAGGGACGGACGCGCAGAGTGATCCCACGGGGTCACAAAGCGACTCGTGCGCCGTTCCCTTTCCCGGGAACCGCTGGTCAGCGCGTGAGGTCTCCGTCCGAAGCGACGGGGGACGATTCCACAAGAACTCCGGTGGTGTCCACGATCACACCACCAGTGCCCTCCTGCCACTCCGGTGACCGTGCGCAAATCCCCTTTCCGGACTGCCGGAACACCCGGCCAGGGCGGCGACCGTGCCACACGGGGGTATCGCGGTCGGAACCCGGCCGCGTCCCGGCGGAGAATGGGCCGCATGGCCGACACGAGTGCGCGGATGCTGCGCCTGCTCTCCCTGCTCCAGACCGGCAGGTCCTGGCCCGGCGCGGACCTGGCCGCGGCCCTGGAGACCAGCCCGCGATCGCTGCGCCGCGACATCGACCGGCTGCGCGAACTGGGCTACGCGGTGGAGAGCCTCCGCGGCCCCGGCGGCCACTACCGGCTGGTCGCGGGCCGCGCGGTGCCGCCCCTGCTCATGGAGGACGACGAGGTCGTGGCCGCCGCCCTGGGTCTGCGGATCGTCGCCGCCGGGCTCGGTGGAGTGGAAGACGTGGAGGAGAGCGCGGAACGGGCCCTGGCCCGGTTCGGTCGGGTGCTGCCCTCACGCCTGGCCCGACGGGCGAAAGCGCTGGCCGCGGCGGTCGAACCGGAGCAGCGGGTGTGGCCGGGCGTGCGGACACGGGTCCTCACCGACCTGGGCGAGGCCGTCGCGGACGGGCACTGGGTCCGGATGCTCCACCGCGGCGGCGACGGCCGCGAGCTGCGCCGCAGGGTGGACCCGTACCGGCTGGTCCTGTCCGGACGGCGCTGGTACCTGTTCGCCTGGGACCGCGAGCGCGACGACTGGCGGACCTTTCGACTCGACCGGATCACCGGGGTCACCCCCACGAGGGCGCCCTTCACCCGCCGGGAGCTGCCCGGGGAACCGCTGGCCGACCACCTGGAGCGGAACTTCGGAGCAGGGCAGGCCCGGCACACGGTGTCGGTCCTGTTCGACGCGTCGGCCGGGGAGGTGGCGGCGCGGATCTCCCGGATCGACGGCGACCTGGAGGCGGTCGGCCCCGACAGGGCGCGCTACACCGCCCGCGTGGACTCCCACGAATGGCTCGCGGTCGTCCTCGCGCTCACCGGCCTGCCCTTCACGGTCGAGGGCCCGCCGGAGTTCGCCCGCCACACCGCGGCGCTCGCCGACCGCCTCCACCGGTCCGTGGGCGGAACCGGCTGAGAGCCGCGCCGTGCCCGGACGCCGGGCGTCGAAGCCCTCCCGGGCACCCGGCGTCCGGGGGCGTGCTCAGGGGACGATGGAGTCGACGTACCCGCCGTCCACCCGCACCGCGGCCCCCGTGGTGGCCGAGGCCAGCGGCGAACTCAGGTAGGCGACCATGTTGGCGATCTCCTCGGGTTCGATCAGCCGCTGCAGGAGCGACTGCGGCCGGTGCAGGCGCATGAACTCCCGCTGCGCCTCCTCCCAGGGCAGGTTCCGGTCGACGAGCTGGTAGACGAAGTCCTCCACACC
This sequence comes from Nocardiopsis camelliae, assembly GCF_028993595.1. Taxonomy (GTDB): domain Bacteria; phylum Actinomycetota; class Actinomycetes; order Streptosporangiales; family Streptosporangiaceae; genus Nocardiopsis; species Nocardiopsis dassonvillei. The sequence continues at coordinate 5,101,684 of NZ_CP118614.1, read as the reverse complement.
GCCGGTGTGGGTGGGACCGGCGATCACCGAGTTGACGGTCACCCCCGTGCCCGCGGCCTCCTTGGCGAACCCCCGCGAGACCGCGAGCAGCGCCGTCTTGGACATGCCGTAGTGGATCATCTCGGCCGGGATCACCACCGCCGAGTCGCTGGCGATGTTGAGCACCCGGCCCCACCCGCGTTCCGTCATCCCGGGCAGGAACTCCCGGGTCAGGCGCACGGCGGAGAGCACGTTGACCTCGAAGTAGCGACGCCACTCCTCGTCGGAGATGTCGAGCGCGTCCTGCGCCCCGAAGATCCCGAGGTTGTTGACCAGCACGTCGAGCCGGGGGAGCAGCTCGCGGAGCCGGTCGACGCCCTCCTCGGTGGTCACGTCGGCGGTCGCGGCCACCGGCGCGGCCCCGGGCACCCGCTCGGCGATCGCCTCCACCGCGCGGGCCACCTTCTCCTCGCTGCGCCCGTTGACCGCCACCGTCGCCCCGGCGCGCGCCAGCGCCGTGGCGATGGCCAGGCCGATGCCCTGGGTCGAACCGGTCACCAGGGCCGTGCGTGTACGCAGATCGATTTCCATGGGGTCACGCTACGTCGCGCCGCGCCCGCCGCCCAACGCGACCCGTCGCCCGGGCCCCGGAGGTGGGGGCCGCCCCACCACCGGACCTCCGTCCAGGCCCAGTGACGCGGACCGGCCCCCGTGTTTGGCTCTTCCTCGGGGCCCGGACAGGGAACCGAACCCCCTCCACACGACGAGACGAGCGGAGTTCGCCATGGACGGGCACGTCCGGAACCGGACCGGAGCCGACGCCGCACCCCACGCGCTGCGGGCGACCGGACTGACCAGGACCCACAGGCGGGGCGGCGTTCCCGTCCACGCGCTGGCCGGGGTGGACGCGGCCTTCCCCCGGGGAGGGTTCACGGCGGTCATGGGCCCCTCCGGCTCGGGCAAGAGCACGCTCCTGCACTGCCTGGCGGGGCTGGACCGCCCCGACGCGGGCACGGTGACGGTGGAGGGCCGACCGATCACCGGACTCACCGAACCGGCCCTGACCCGGCTGCGCGCACGGGCGTTCGGGTTCGTCTTCCAGTCGTTCAACCTCCTCCCGTCGCTCACCGCCGGGGAGAACATCACCATCGGCCAGTGCCTGTCCGGCCTGCCCCGGGACCAGGCGTGGCACGACCACCTCGTGGACTCGCTCGGCCTGACCGACCGCCTCGACCACCGGCCCTCCGAACTCTCCGGGGGCCAGCAGCAGCGCGTCGCCGTCGCCCGCGCCCTGGTGCACCGGCCGAGCGTGCTCCTGGCCGACGAACCCACCGGCAACCTCGACTCACGCTCCGGGGCCGGTGTCCTGGAAGCGCTGCGCCGGGCCGCCTCCGACCACGGGCAGACCGTCGTCATGGTCACCCACGACCCCGTCGCCGCCGCCCGCGCCGACCGCGTGCTCATGCTGCGCGACGGCCTCGTCCAGGGGGAGCTGGCCGACCCCACCGCGGACTCCGTCCTGGCCTGGATCCGGCGTCTGGAGGAGCGGTGAACCGCCCGACGCACCACGGCGCGCCGCCCGGGGCGGTAGCCGTGGCCCCGCCCACGACGCCGCCCACCATGTCACCCGGGGCGCCGACCGGTCGGACGCCCTGCCCGGACCGTCTCGAAGAGGACCCGCGCCACCACGGGGCGGACCCTGGCGGCGGGGGAGGCGGTGCCGCGTGATGCGGATGGTTCTGCGCGGCGCCGCCGACCGCGCGCGCCAGCTGGCCCTGTCGGTCCTGACCGTGGCCCTGGGCGCCGGGCTGGCCACGGCCGTCCTCGCCCTGCAGGACTCGGCCGAACGGGTGGCCGCCGAAGGGGCCGGGGCGTCCTGGACGCTGTCGCTGGCGCCGGTCGTGGTGACGGCCGTCCCCGAGGAGGCCGCGGCCGGGGTCACTGCCTCCCCGCTGGGGGAACCGCCCCGGCTGGACCCGCGGACCGTGGCGGAACTGGAACGCCTCCCCGGCGTGCGCCGGACGGCGGTCGAGGCGCCCTTCTCCGCCTACGTGGTCACCTCCGACCGCACGCTCGGCGGCCACGCCGACCGCTCCTTCGGCCACTCCTGGGCGCTCGCCGAGGCCGAGGGGCTCACCCCCGCCGCCGGACGGGCCCCCGAGAGCGGGAACGAGGTGGTCATCGACACCCGCACCGCCGCCGACGCCGGGCTCGCCCCCGGCGACCGCGCGCGGGTCCTGACCTCCGACGGGATCGCCGACGTGCTGGTCACCGGAACCGTCGAGCGCGGCGGCGCCCCGGACCGGGCCCTGTTCTTCCCGCCCGCCGAGGCCGCGCGGCGGGGCGGCGACCCGGTCGTGGCCGCGCTCTGGCCCGGGGAGGGAACCGGCCCCGAACGGCTGGCCGGGGCGGTCGAGGAGGCCGCGCCCGGCGTCCGGGGCCTCACCGGGGACGAACGCGCCACGGCGCTCGCACTGGACGGGCACAACCGGGACCTGGCCTCGGGCATGGGCCGGTTCCTGGGCACCATGGCAGCACTGGCGCTGGCGGTGGCCGCCGTCACGGTCGCGGGCCTGCTCTCCCTGAGCGTGCGCGACCGCGCCCGGGAGTTCGCTCTCCTGCGCCTGGCCGGGGCCCGGCCGGGGCTGGTGCGCCGACTCGTCGTCGGGGAGGCCCTGGTCCTGGGGTGCGTGGCCGCCGTGCTCTCCTGCTTCGTGGGTTCGGCGCTGGCGCTGCTCCTGGCCAGGATCTTCGCGACGCTTGGGACGATGCCGGACGGGTTCGAACTGCTCCTGGGCCGGCCCGCGCTCGCGGCGGGCGCGGCGCTGGCCCTGGCCGTGCCGCTGGCGGCCTCCTTGCGCCCCGCGCTCACCGCGGGCCGGATCGCGCCCGTGGAGGCGATGCGCGCGGCGCAGGCCGAACCCGTCCCCTTCTCCCGTGCCCGCCCGGTGCTCGGGGCCGTGGCCCTGTGCGGCGCGGCGGCCCTGTTCGCGACGGCCTGGGGCCTGGCCGGAACCGTGGTGGCGGTGACCGCCGCCGTCTCCGCCGCGCTGGTCCTCGTCGCCGCCGCGGTCCTGCTCTCGCCGGTGCTGGTCCACGCGGCGCTGCTCATGCTGCGCCCGCTCACCCGCGGGAGCGCCGCCTCCCTGGTCGCCGACCGGGAGGCACGCGCCGACGTCCGCCGGGTGGCGGGCGTCATGACGCCCCTGCTGGTGACGACGGCGGTCGCCTGCCTGCTGCTCTTCCAGGAGACGACCACCACCGAGGCCCGCCTGCGCGCCTACGGCGAGCGCCTGGCCGCCGACCTGGTGGTGACCGGGGCCCTGGGCGTGGGACTGCCCGCGTCCGCGGTCGAGGCCGCCGAGGACGTGCCCGGGGTCGCCGCGGCCGGGGGCTACCGGCAGACGGTCACCTCCGCGGGCGGGCCGTACCTGACCACCCACCTGGTCGAACCCGAGGCGGTGCCGCGGATCCACGACCTGGCGGTGGAGGACGGCGCGTGGGAGGACTTCGGTACCGGCGGCGTCGCCGTGCGCGCCGACACCGCCCGGAGCCGGGGGTGGCGCGCGGGGCGGACCGTGGAGCTGCTCGGCCCCGACGGCACCGCGTTCACGGCCCGGGTGTCGGTCCTGTACCGGGCCGGGCTCGACTTCCCCGACGTCCTGCTACCCGAGGAGGCCGTCGCGCCCCGCATGCTCGACACCCTGCACAACGGCCTGTACGTGGTGCTCGACCCCTCGGCCGACGCCGGGAGGACGGCCGCCCTGCTGGAGGAGGCGATCGACGCCGGGCCCGAGCTCCGGGTCGCCGACCGCGCCGGGCACATCGCGGACCAGGCCCGGATCGGCCAGCAGGACGCGTGGATCACCCACCTCATGGTGGCCCTGGTGGCGGGCTTCGCCGGGGTGAGCGCGGTCAACGCCCTCGTCGTCTCCGTGTCGGCCCGCGCGCGCAGCTTCGCCCTGCTGCGCCTGGTGGGGGCCTCGCGGTCCCAGGTCGCCGGGATGGTCGCGGGAGAGGCCCTGGCGGTGTCGCTGGCGGGGGTGGCGCTGGGCACCGCCACGGCGCTGACCGGGGTGGCCGCCGTGGGGCACGCCCTCGTCGGCGGCGGAGCGGTGGTGCTCGCCGTCCCCCTGGACCAGTACCTGCCGCTGGCCGGTGCCGTCGTGGGCATCGGGCTGCTCGCGAGCCTGGTCCCGGCCGTCGCGGCCCTGCGCGCCCGCCCGCTGCACGCCGCCGGGTGAGCGGCAGCGGGGCCCGGCGCTCACCGGGCCCCGCGACGGTCATGGGCGGGCGCTGCACCCGGGAGCGCGGCGCCCGCCCACAGCCTCAGTGGTCGACCGGCAGGTCCTGCGGAGCGGTCGCCCACTCCGTGTTCGGCTCGCTGACCAGCACGTGCGTGATGCGCCCGCCCTCGCTGAGGAAGGACTCCGGCAGCCAGGAACGCGTGTGCTCCCGCCCGTCCAGGCGCACCGAACCGATGTAGGTCGCGTCCGGCCCGGCGTTCGGGGCGACCACGGTGATCGGCTCGCGCCCGCTCGGCGCGATCCTGGCGTAGGAGAACACCGGGGCCGACAGCAGCAGCTCGCCGCGCCCCGGCGCCTGCGGGAACAGTCCCAGGGCCGAGAACACGTACCAGGCCGACATCGTGCCCAGGTCGTCGTTGCCGGGCAGGCCGCCCGGCCCGGTCCCGTACTGGGTGTCCACGATCTCGCGCACCGTCTCCTGGGTCTTCCAGGGCTGCCCGAGCGCGTTGTACATCCACGGCGCGTGGATGCCCGGCTCGTTGGTGGGGTCGTAGCGCAGCGGGTCGCCGCCGCCCACCGACCACGCGCCGTCGGGGGCGCGGAAGAACCCGTCCAGGCGCTCGGCCGCGGTCTCCCGGCCGCCCATCGCCTCGGCCAGGCCGCCGACGTCGTGCGGCACCATCCACGTGTAGGTCGCGCTCGTGCCCTGCGCGAACCCGGTGTCGCGCCCGGGGTCGAAGGGCGTCACCCAGGACCCGTCGGCGTCGCGCGCCTGCGCGTAGCCCGCCTCCGGCGTGGCCCCGGGGTTGTAGACGTTGCGCCAGTACCCGCCGCGCTCGGCGAACACCGCGGCGTCGTCCCCGCGCCCCAGGCGCTCCGCCCACTGGGCGAGCGCGTTGTCGGCCACGGAGGCCTCCAGCGTCTCCGCGGCCCCGCCCCAGCAGTGGCAGTCGTCCTGCGGCGCGTAGTGGAGTTCGAGGTAGCGCTCCAGGTTCGGGCGCTGGCCCTCGCACTGGCCCGGGCACCCGGCGTCGGACAGCCCGTCGGGGTGCGGCTCGGTGGCCTGGGTCCGCAGGGACTCGTAGGCGGCCTCGGCGTCGAACCCGTCCACGCCCATCGCGGCGAACGTCGCCAGCGTCGCGGCCGAGGGGTCGCCCGTCATCACGTGCGTGGGCCCGTTGATGTGCACCCAGCGGTCCCACACGCCGCCGTTCTGCTCGGAGAAGTTGAGCAGGGACTGCGCGAAGTCCCCGGCCACCCCGGGCTCCAGCAGCGCGAGCAACTGGATCTGCGCGCGGTACTGGTCCCAGCCGGAGAAGTTCGTGTACTGGGCGCCCTGTCCGTCCGCCACGCGGTGCGCCTCGCCGTCCATGCCCGGGTAGCGGCCGTCGACGTCGCTCACCAGGTTGGGCTGGAGCAGGGAGTGGTACAGCGCCGTGTAGAAGGCGGTGCGCTGGTCCCCGGTGCCGCCGCCGACCCTGATCGTGCGCAGGCGCCGGTTCCAGGCCTCGCGCGCCGACGCGGCCACCGCGTCCACGCTCTGCCCGGGGTCGATCTCGGCGTCCAGGTTCTCCTCGGCGTTCTTCGCGCTGACGTAGGAGATGCCCACGCGCACGCCCACGTCGGAACCCTCGGGGAAGGAGACGTAGCCGCCCGAGCCCCGGCCCCGCCGCTGGTCGCGGTCGTAGCCCTCGCCGCCGGAGGCGGTGGTGGCCCCCGGCTTCAGCTCGCCGTCCTCCCACGTGCCCACCTCGGTGAAGGGGGTGTCGAAGTGCGCGGTGAAGTGCAGCCGGTAGTAGGAGTTGCGGTTGTTCTCGCCGCCGTTGGCGCGCTGTCCGCAGAAGGCGCCGGTGAGCACCGAACCGCTCACCGTGCGGGCCTCCTCGTCGATGCTGACGTCGGCCTCCTCGCTGCCGTTGAGCGAGTTGGAGGTGCGGAAGAGCAGGCTGGCCGGGGTGTCCGAGGGGAAGTCGAACTCCCCGGCGCCGGCCCGGTCGGTGACGCTCAGGTCCGTGCGCACCCCGTTCTCCAGGGTCACGGTGTAGCGACCGGGGGAGGCGGACTCGTCGGCGTGGTCGAAGTCGCTCGCGTACACCTCGTCGCGGGTGTCGGCGCTGGGCGACGACTCCACGGGCACGGTGACCGGCATGATCGGCACGTCCCCGGCGGCCCCGGGGTGGCACCCGGCACCGTTGACGTGGGTCAGGGCGAAGCCCCGCACCCGCGTGACGTCGTAGGAGTAGCCGTTGGCCGCGCCGGTGTCGGTCTGGTCCCCGCGGGTGGTGGTCGGGCTCCAGGAGATCATCCCGAACGGCCGGACCGCGCCGGGGTAGGTGTTGCCGCCGTTGGTGGAGCCGATGAACGGGTCCACGTAGTCGACGGGCGAGGCGACGGCCCGGGCCGTGTCGGCCGGGAGCGGCGAGGCAGAGGCCGCCGGGGCGGGGGAGAGCAGGGCGGCGGCGACGGCGAGGGCGAGCAGCGGGGGTAGGAGACGGGGGGAGCGTGGAGGGAGGGTCATCCTCTGCGGTCCTTAGCGGGGGAGCGAACGGTCCCGGCGAGTCTGGCCCAGCGGTGCGGGCCGTGGCCAGGTCCGGGCGGGGGAGTTGGCGTGTTCTTCGCCGGTCCGTCGCCGTGGTGTCACGGACCGACCACGGTGCGGACCGGGACGCGGGTGGCGGTGTCGGGAGACGGAAGAGAGGAGGGGCCGGGGGCGGTGCCGGTCCGCGGGGGTGCCGCGGGGCGCCGGGCGGAGGAAGGGTCGCGGTGCGAGGCGTGCGCGGGTGATGGTCGAGGTTCGAGGTCCGAAGGGGGATGGCCGCGGGGCCCGGAGTGCGCGCTGTCCCGGGCCCCGCGGTTCGTCGGTCAGCCCCGGGGCACGTGCCTCGGGTTGCTCGTCGTGCTCTCGTGGTGCAGTCGGTCCAGGGCGGTCACGTAGTAGGTCACACCATCGCCGCCGGGCGCGGTGAAGACCGTCTCGCCCCCGTCCCCGGCCGCGCGCACCGTGCCGACCATGGCGCGCGCGTCCTGCACCTCGCACGGGACCTCCTGCCGTCCGGGTGCGCCCTCCAGCGCGTAGACCGCGTAGTAGGCGGGCCTGCCGCCGCGTCCGGGGCGGATGGTCAGCTCGGTGCCGCCGTCGGCCCGCGCGGCGGCGGTGACCACCGGCGGTGCGGGAGCGGCCCCGCCCAGGTCCTCCTTGACCGGGATCAGGGCGGGGTGGGAGTAGTGCTGTTCGACCACGACATCCATGGCGTCCCTGGCGTTGGTGCGCAGCGAGTTCGCGCTGAAGTAGACGTCCCCGTCCACGCCCGGGTACTCGCGGTTGAGGTCCAGGTGCCGGGAGAGTTCGTCCGGGTCGGACCAGGCGCCCGCGTTGCCGACCTTGTAGGCGGCCTGGCCGATGTAGAGGTGTACGCGGGTGCCCTCGGTGACCTGCTCCCACCAGGGGACGAGCACCGCGTAGTCGGCCACGGGCAGGCCGATCTCCCAGTAGACCTGCGGGTTGATGTAGTCCACCCAGCCCTCGCGCACCCACCTGCGGCTGTCGGCGTAGATCTGGCTGTAGGACTCGAACCCGCCGGTGTCGGAGCCGTTCGGGTCGCTGGTGTCGTTGCGCCAGATTCCGAACGGGCTGATGCCGAACTTCACGTGCGGCTTGGCGGTGTGCACCGCCTCGTCCATCTCCTGGACCATGCGGTTGACGTTGTCGCGCCGCCAGTCCCCGATGTCGCCGAACTCTCCGCCGTACTCGGCGAACGTGTCCTGGTCGGGCACCGTCTCGCCCGCCACCGGGTAGGGGTAGAAGTAGTCGTCGAAGTGGACGCCGTCCAGGTCGTAGTTCTCGACCGCGTGCATCATCGCCTCGACGACGAACGCGCGCACCTCGGGGATGCCCGGGTCGTAGTAGAGCTTGCCGCCGTAGGCGAACACCCAGTCCGGGTTGACCCGCGCCGGGTGGTCGGCCACCAGGCGCGAGGGGTCGTCGTGCATGGCCACCCGGTAGGGGTTGAACCAGCCGTGGAACTCCAGGTTGCGGGCGTGCGCCTCCTCGACCGCGAACGCCAGCGGGTCGTAGCCGGGGTCGGTGCCCTGCGTGCCGGTGAGCCACTCCGACCAGGGCTCGTGCGGGGAGGGCCAGAACGCGTCGGCGGTCGGCCGGATCTGCACGAACACGGCGTTGAGCCCGTCGGCCTCGGCCCGGTCGTACAGGTCGATCAGCTCGGCCTTCTGCTGCTCGGGCGAGAGCCCCTGCTCGCTGGGCCAGTCGATGTTGACCACCGAGGAGATCCACTCGGCGCGCATCTGCCGCTTGGGCGGCGCCTGCGGATCGACCGCGCACGGCTCGGCGGAGGTGTTCGTCGCCGGGACGGCCGGAGCGGCGGCCGCCGCGTGCGGCGCGTGGAGCAGCGACGCGGTGAGCGCTGCGGCCAGGGCTACGGCTCGGGAGGCACGGCCCGCCCCCCGGGCGGGCGGGTGAGCGGGACGGTTCCGGTGCGGTTTCGCCAACGTGGGCTCCTTCCGGCTTCTGTCGTGCGGACAGCGAGCAGCCGGAAGGGACGCGCTCCGGTGCGGTCACCGCGCGCGGCGTCCGGGTCTGCCCTAGGAGAAAACCTTCATGATTTGCCGGGAAGATGCAAGACTCCTACGTCAGGTTGATACCGATGTGTCGCGCGAGCCGGGGGTAGGCGCCTGGCCCGGAGTCCCGGGGCGCCTCGTCGCCCCGGTCCGGTCCCAGCCACAGGAGCTGAGGAGACCACGAGCTACTTCAATCATTCGGGTGAGGTGGCCGCGGTGCGATGGAAGAAGGGGGTTGGTTAGGGTGCTCTGGTGAGCGTCTTTCAGGAGTCTCGGCAGAAAAGATCTTCCAAGACACTGCGGAATCGGTGGACGGCTTCCTTTGGTGTCTCCGTAAGCTTTCTCATGGGGCTTTTTTGGCTTGGCGGTGTAACGCAAGCCCTCGGGTCCGAGAGTGGAGTTTATCGGTGGGAGTGGTTCTTCTATTCGATATTCTACCCTACTGCTTATTGGTTCTTTCTGAAGGTTTCATACTTCACTCATATTGAACTGCGGGATGATGCTGTTGTTGTTAAGAACTTCCTGGTGAAGCATGTCATCCCTGCTCGACTCGTTTCTAGGGTTCTTTGGGAGGGGGGTGTAGATATTGTTCTTAAGGATGGGACTAAGTGGTGGTGTCTCAATCTGGGGGGATCTCTGGTCGGTCAGCTCGCTGGCTATCCTACAAACCGGAGGTGCGCCAGGGAGATCGAGAATTTCGTGGAAAGAAGTAAGGCTGAACCTGTGACTGTGGAGGGTTCTGGCGTCGTGACTTCACTGCACCTCAATCTGTCTTTCCTTGCTTGTGCATCACTTGCTTCCCTGATCCTTTTTTATCTCCTGAGTCTCGGGTACTAGCTTTGCTGGCTTCTCTCTGTCTTCCTGTCTCTTCTGGCTTGGCTGAAGATACGACCTGAGACGCCCGTACTGGGTCGGGGCAGGCGGGGTAGAGGACCGGTGACCGTGCTCGGCCCTTCGGGAGTGGCTGAGAGTGGAGGGAGTGCCGTGTTCGTCTTCTTCAGCAACCGGCTGGGCTGTGTCATGTCGCTGGTGGTCTCGGTAGCGCTGACCGCCCTGCTTCTGTTCATCCTCAACTCGCTGGGGTGAGGCGGGAGGCGGACGAGGCGGCTGGGATGCCTGCTCCCTGGGAACAGCGACGCCCGGCCGTGGTCCTCGGGGGAGGCGGCCGGGCGTGGGTGGTTCCAGGTGTCAGCGCGAGAGGGCGGTTCTCAGGAAGCCGCTCCACTCGGCGGCGGGAAAGGGGAGATACCCGGCGCCGGGGTGCTTGGAGTCGCGGACGGCGGCGCCGCAGGGGAGGTCGGCTACCTCAACGCAGTCCTCAGCGGCACCGCTGTGAGTGCTCTTCCGGAAGCCTGCGGGGATGTGGGCGACCTCTACACAGTTCTGGTTCTGGGCGCTGTAGCTGCTTTTCCGGAACTTGAGGATCATGCCTGCTCACCCTCCATGGATGCTCGCAGACTGGCGATGAACTGCGCGGATGCGGTCACCGACAGTGCAGAGCCCTGTACGTTGCTGAATGTCAGGTTATAGCGTTCGATGTCGCTCAGCTGTTCCAGGTACAGGTCATCAGAAGGTGTGCCGACGTAGATGATGGGAGAGTCCCTGGCCTCGGGAAACTCCATGATGGTGAAGGACCCAGCCATGCCCAGGTGAGCACCACTCGAAAAAGGTAGAACCTGGATGTCGATGTTGTGCCGCAACGCCAGATTCTCAAGGTGCTCCAACTGCTCAACCATGATCGTCGGGGTACCGACGCTTCTGCGTAGGGCGCCCTCGTCGATGACCGCTGTCATATGAGGTGCTTTGACCCGTGACAGGATCTGCTGACGGGCGAGCCGAGCTTCCACTTTGCGAGCGATGTCAGGGTCGTCTGTCGCACGCCCTCCTCTGAAGACCTCCGCTGCGTAGTCCGGTGTCTGAAACAGACCAGGGAGCACCTGGGCTTCGTAGGTCCGTAGGGCGGATGCCTCGGCTTCGAAATCGGGAAGGGCACGCTCGCTGAAGACGTCCTTGTAACGGGACCACCAGCCCTTCTCCTTGGACTCACGCGATAGCTGGTGCAGTCCTGCACGACCCTCTTCATCAAGGTTGTAGAGGTCGGCCAGGGCATCCAGGTCCCGAGCGCGGGTACGCCGGGACTCTGCGGTCTCGATCTTGCCGATGGTCGCGCGCGGCACGCCTGACCTCTTGGCGGCGTCATCGAGCGTGAAGCCGTGCTCTTCACGCAGGCGCCGCAGCTCGAAGCCGAGACGCCTGCGACGGATGGTGGGGCTGTAGGGCCGTTGCATGGGACCAACCTAGCAAAAGCTACCGCGAATCTCAGTTCATGGTTGACAACTGAGATTCGCGGTTCCAATATGGGGATGTAGCCAGTGACCGATGGATCACGGAGGGTTCATGTCGGTCAGGCTACGCCCTGCCTGTTCCGCGCATCACGGCATCCGTGAGACTCCTCCAACGGGCACCACGAAACCCCTGCTCACGCCAAGGAGTGTGTTCGTCATGCCCGCGAAAGCCCACGCCCCGATGCCCGTGCCCGCGCTGGGAGAAGCCACGGTCCCGCTGGCCAGCTTCATCCGGCCGGTCCACCGCCACTACTTCACCCGGCAGCCCGAGCGGCCCAACTACCGCATGCGCCGCTACGACTTCGCCGGAACCCCGGCGGTGATGCCGCTGGTCCGCGCGTTCCTGGACACCTGCGCCGCCGAACGGGACACCGACTACCGCTACCTGTTCACGCTGCTGGGATCGGAGCTGGCCAACAACTCGATCCGCCACAGCCTCTCCGGCCGACCCGGCGGCAGCTACACCCTCCTCGTCCACCGCCACCGCACCGGGCTGCACCTGGCCTGTCGCGACCGGGGCGGCCTGCGTGACAAGGACTCCCGCCTGGAGCCCAAGAAGAACGGCCTGAACCTGGACGCCGAATCTGGCCGGGGCCTGGCCATGGTCAACACCTTCGCCACCGCCTGGGGCGACAACGGCAACGCGCACTACCGCACGGTGTGGTTCTCACTGGCCTACGACCTCACCGGAAGCCGCTGGAACACCCACACCGACGACTGACATGCCGCCGACATGAGACGGGCCCAGGAAAGCGTTGCAGCGCTTCTCCCGGGCCCTGAACCCCCGGAAACCAAACAGCTCATATGTAAGGAAAGAGGATCTGATGCAGAACCCTATCCCCTCGCCCCGCCGTTCGGACGGCGTTCGACCGATGCCCCGACTCTTCCCGCCACTCCCGCGCCGCACCCCGCTCGTCGGCCCGGTCTGCCCGCACTGTGCGCACCCCTCCTGCCGCGTCCGCCGCGCTCAGCGCCTGCCCCGTCTGGGCGGCCACCGCTCCGAGTTCTCCCGCGAGCACGCCCAGGCCGCCGCGATCCAGAAGCGCCACCGCCACCTGATCGTCTACTACGGCGAGGCCACCCAGTCCTTCTGGGTGGTCACCCCCACCGGACTCCTCGAAGCCGCGAACGCTGACGCCCTCCTCCTGGCCCTGTGGCCGCACAACGCCCCGTTCATGCCGCCCGCCCTGGCCGTGGAGGCCCTCACCCCCGTAACGGCCTGACCGGCCCCTCCCACCTCGGGCCGGAACCGCCGCCAGCGGTTCCGGCCCGCCCGTGACTCAGCGGTGGTTCCCGCCGGAGCGACCACGGCCGGACAACCGCCTACTCCTGCTGGTGGGGCATCCGGATGTTGTACTGGCGCATCTTGCGGTAGACGGTCGCCCTCCCCATCCCCAGCTCGGCGGCGGCCCCGACGACGGTCGCGCCCGGAGCGGTCAGGCAACGGACGATCTCGTCGCGTTCCACGGCCTGGATGCGGCTCAGGCGGCGCCCGCCGTTGCTGCGGAAGACCTCGGCGGGCAGGTGGTGGACGTCGACCACGTCCGCGCGCAGCGCCGCGTCGCACACCGCCCGCTTCAGCTCGGTGACGTTGCCCGGCCAGTGGTAGTCGGTGAGCGCGCGGGAGGCCGCGGGGGTGAGGCCGATCGCCCGTCCCCGGGCCCCCTGCGCGAAGTGCCGCGCGAGCGGCAGCACGTCCTCCGGGCGGCGGCGCAGGGCGGGGGCCTCGACCACCGTGTCCACCAGCTCCCGCAGCGCTTCGGGGAGCGCGTCGAAGCTCCGTCCCGTGACCACGAAGGGCTGGGGGCGCCCGCCCGCGCGCCGCGCCCCGGCCAGCAGCCGGGCCAGCTCGCTCGCGCCCCATGCCGGAAGCGCCTCCACCCCGGACACGATCACGCACGTGTCGTCCTTGGCCAGCTCGGGGGTCCAGAGTGTGAGCCAGGAGTCCACGTCCTCCGGGGCTGGCGGACGGGCGTTGAGCACCCTCTCCCGTGCGCTGACCTGCCGCCGCGCGAGCGAGGCCAGGGAGGTCCGGCCCGAACCCGGCTCGCCCACGACCGCCAGCGTCCGCCCGCCCACCGCCTCGCGGGCCTCGGCGACGGCGCCGCGCCAGAGCCGCGACGCGCAGGCGTCGGCCTGTCCACCGCCGGCGGCGCGGAAGCGGAACACCGCGCCCCTGGGCGCGGGCTGGACCCGGCGTCCCGTGCCCCGGGCGAGCATGAGCGCGGACGTGCTCTGCGCGGCGGACTGGGCCAGTGCCAGCAGCAGGGCCGAGGAGGACTCCGACCAGGTGGTCAGGTTGACGCTGCCGACCAGCGTGCCGTCCGCCGGGTCCAGGACCGGAGCGGCGGCGCAGGTGTACCCGCGCAGCCCCGTGCAGTAGTGCTCCTCCGCCCTGACCAGCGACGGCGCGCGGTCGGCCAGGGCCAGCCCGAGGCCGTTGGTGCCCGCGTCGCGTTCGGCGTAGGAGAACCCGGGCGCGAGGTGGACCCGGTCCAGCGAGTGCAGGATCGCCGCGTCGTTGGCGAGCCTGCTCAGGACCAGCCCCTCGCTGTCGGTGATCATCAGGCTCACCGGTTCGTTGGCGATGGTCCGCTGGATGCCCCGCAGGACCTCGTTGCCGCACTCGTAGAACAGCGACCCGGTGTCCACGGAACCGGTGAAGGCGGGCTCCACCCGTTCGGCGGAGACGCCGTAGTGCTCGCTGCGCCGCCACGAGGCGCGCAGCCGCGGGGCTTTCGCCGGTGTCCGTCCGGCGGTGTCGGTGGGTGCGTGTCTGGGCGGTGAACACGTCCGGTCGTGCACGTCGGCCTCCAGGGGTTCTGCGGCCGCGAACTGGACGGACGGTCGGTACATCCGCCCGGGCCGCGTGACGGCCAGGTTACTCGTCCGTGTCCCGGAGGCCTCGGAGCGGCTGTCTCAAACTGAGACACGCGACACAGGCCGGAGTTGCGTACGTCTCCCTAGTCTTCCAGCGAAACGGCCGACTCGACCCGGCCTCGTGGGAGGAAGCATGTACAGCAAGGACGGCGAGAACTACTTCGTCGTGGACGCGCACGTCGCCCTGTGGGACGCGCGTCCCGAGAACCAGCTCAACATCCACGGCAAGCAGTTCATCGACTGCTTCTACGACTACCACCGCAACCTCGGCCCGGAGTCGGAGCTGTGGCCGTACGAGGACTTCCTCTACTACGGCGGCGAGCGCCTGATGCGCGACCTGTTCACCGACGGCTACGTCGACCACGCCATCTTCCAGCCCGCCCACCTGGGCGCCTTCTACCGCAACGGGTTCGGGCAGGCCGAGGAGGCCTTCGCGCTCACCCAGGCCCACCCCGACAAGCTCACCTACAACCACTGCTGGGACCCGCGCTTCGAGGAGGAGGGACTGGAGTGGCTGCGCCGCGACGCCGAGCGGTTCGGGCTCCAGGGGGTCAAGCTCTACACCGCCGAGTGGAAGGAGGGCTCGCGCGGGTACAAGCTGGACGACCCGTGGACCTACCGCTACCTGGAGACCTGCCAGGAGCTCGGCATCCGCAACATCCACGTCCACAAGGGGCCCACGATCCGGCCGCTGGACCGCGACGCCTTCGACGTGGCCGACGTGGACCACGCGGCGACCGACTTCCCCGACCTCAACTTCGTGGTGGAGCACTGCGGGCTGCCCCGCCTGGAGGACTTCTGCTGGATCGCCACCCAGGAGCCCAACGTGCACGCGGGCCTGGCCGTGGCGATCCCCTTCATCCACACGCGGCCGCGCTACTTCGCGCAGATCCTCGGCGAGCTGCTGTACTGGCTGGACGAGGACCGCATCCAGTTCTCCAGCGACTACGCCCTGTGGACCCCGCGCTGGCTGGTGGAGAAGTTCGTGGACTTCCAGATCCCCGAGGACATGACCGAGTACGCGCCGGTCACCGTGGACCAGAAGAAGAAGATCCTCGGGCTCAACGCGGCCGCGATGTACGGCATCGAGGTGCCCGAGGGGCTGGGTCTGGCCGCCGACGCCAAGGCGGTGGCCTGACATGCGCCCGCCCGGACACGCCGAACTGGAGCGCCCGCTCCCCGAACCCGGACAGCCACGCCCCGGACAGCCCCGACCCGGAGAGCACGGGCACGGGCGTCCCGAGCGCCCGGCCCCGGAACGCACGGAGACCGCGCACACGGTCCCCGAACCCGGGACTCCGGAGGACGCGGAGCTGGAGCGGGCGGCGCTGCGGGCGCTGGACGCGGTGTACGACCCCGAGCTGGACGAGCCCGTCACCGACCTCGGCTTCGTCCGCTCGGTCAGGGCCGACGGCGGCGCGCTCACCGTCCACCTGCGGCTGCCCACCTCGTTCTGCGCGCCCAACTTCGCCTACCTCATGGCCTCCGACGCCAAGGACGTGCTCACCGACCTGCCCGGTGTACGGGAGGTCGCGGTCCTCCTCGACGACCACCACGACTCGGACAGGATCAACCGCGGCCTGGCCGCGGACGCGGGCTACCGCGGCACGTTCGGGGACGAGGCCCGCGAGGACCTGGAGGAGCTGCGGCTGGTCTTCCGTCGCAAGGCCCACGCCGCCGCGATGGAGCGCGCGCTGACCCTGCTGCTGCGCGCGGACCCCGGCCTGGCCGAGGAGGACCTGCACGACCTCACCCTCGCCGACCTGCCCGACGACCGGGCCGGGCGGGCGCTGCTGCGGCGACGCGCGGCGCTCGGGCTGGACGACGACCCGACCGCGCGCGTGCTCGTGGACGACCACGGCGACCCCTTCCCCCGTGAGGAGGTTCCGCTGCGGCTGAGGTTCGCCCGCTCCACCCGGATCTCCATCGAGGGCAACTCGCACTTCTGCCGCGGGCTGCTGCGCACCCGCTACCCCGGGTCGGAGGCCGACCAGGCCCCGCCCGCCCACACACTTCCGCTCACCGTTCAAGCGAGGCAGTCATGAAGGCAGTCCAGGTCGTCGGCTACGGCCAGAACCTGCGCATGGAGGAGGTGTCCGCCCCGGAGGTCACCGGCCCCTTCGACGTCATCGTCAGGATCGGCGGCGCCGGAGTGTGCCGCACCGACATCCACATCCTGGAGGGGCAGTGGGCGCAGAAGTCCGGTGTCACCCTGCCCTACACGATCGGCCACGAGAACGCGGGCTGGGTGCACGCCGTGGGCAGCGGCGTCACCAACGTCTCCGAGGGCGACAAGGTCATCGTGCACCCGCTGATCACCTGCGGCCTGTGCCGGGCCTGCCGCTCCGGTGACGACGTCCACTGCGAGAACAACCTCTTCCCCGGCATCGACACGGCCGGGGGCTACGCCGAGTACCTCAAGACCTCCGCGCGCAGCGTGGTGCGCATCGACGATTCCCTCGAACCCTCCGACGTGGCCGCGCTCGCCGACGCCGGGCTGACCGCCTACCACGCCGCGGCCAAGGCCGCGCGTCGTCTGCGCCCCGGCGACCGCTGCGCGGTGATCGGCGCAGGGGGCCTCGGGCACATCGGCATCCAGGTGCTCAAGGCGATCACCGCGGCCGAGATCATCGCGGTGGACCGCAACGCCGACGCGGTCGCCCTGGCCACCTCGATCGGCGCCGACCGCGGGGTGGTCGCGGACGGCACGCAGGTCGAGCAGGTCCTCGAACTCACCGGCGGCCACGGCGCCGAGGTGGTCATCGACTTCGTGGGCGAGGGCGGGGCGACCTCGGACGGGGTGCGGTTCCTGCGCCGCGCCGGGGACTACCACGTCGTCGGGTACGGCGAGAACATCGACGTGCCGACGATCGACGTCATCTCGGCGGAGATCAACTTCGTCGGCAACCTCGTCGGCTCCTACAACGACCTGTGCGAGCTGATGGTGCTGGCGGCGCGGGGACACGTGCGGCTGCACACCAGCAAGTACCCGCTCGACCGCTTCCAGGACGCGCTGGACGACCTCGACGCCGGGCGTATCCGGGGCCGCGCGATCCTCGTCCCTTAGAGGGACCTCCGACCACGCCGGGAGGGAGCGCCCGGCCGGGCCCGCGGGTTCGGCCGGGCGCGCGGCGGCACGCCGGATCCGTCCGAGGTGAGGGGCGGTCCGCGTCGAGGGGACGGACCCGTCTCCGCCGGAGGGCGGAAGGGGAGGCCCGGCGTGCCCGCCGTGCCCGTTCGCGTGCTGCCGGGACGTGACGCCGGTGCGCGGCGGGGTGTCCCGGCACGGGGGGCGCCCCGGTCGCGAGCGGGAGCGTCCCGGCACGGGCGGTGCGTCCCGGTCGCGGGCGGCGGCCCGGCACAGGCGGGTGCTGCCCCGGCCGTGCGGCGGGTGCATCCCGGTGCGGCGGTCCGCTCGGTGGGGGCCTTGGTCGGAAAGCGCTTGCCTTGTAACGTGGGTCACCCCCGCTGTTCAAGGAGGCGTGCCCATGGGGATCCCCCCGCGTTCCGTCCGAAGAACGAGTCCGCTGCTCGCGGGCGTATGCGCCCTGGTGATGGCCGGAAGCTCCACCGCGCTGGCCGAACCGGGAGGAGGCTCCGGCATTCAGCTCGAACGGCTGGATCGCGGCCTGGTCGCGGTCGGCACCCCGGAAGGCGTTTTCCTGAGCTGGCGCCTGCTGGCCTCCGAGGTCGGCGGGCACACCGACACCGGGCTCCGGGGTCCGCAGTTCCGGGTGTACCGGGACGGCCGGGTCGTCGCGATGGTGCGCGACAGCACCAACTTCCTGGACGAGGAGGGGAGCGCCGACTCCGAGTACCGGGTGGTCCCCGTCCCCCGGGGAAGGCCCGGCGTCGGCCCCGAGGGCGAGGCCGCCGTGTGGGCCGAGGGGCACCACGACCTGCCGCTCCAGAGGCCCGAGGGCGGCGCGACCCCGGCGGGGGAGGAGTACGGCTACACCGCCAACGACGTCAGCGTCGGCGACGTGGACGGCGACGGGCGGTACGAGTTCGTCGTCAAGTGGGACCCCACCAACTCCAAGGACGTCTCCCAGCGCGGCTACACCGGCCCGACGTACGTGGACACCTACACGCTGGACGGCGAGCTGCTGCACCGCATCGACCTGGGCGTCAACATCCGGTCGGGCGCGCACTACACGCAGTTCGTCGTCTACGACCTCGACGGCAACGGCCGTTCGGAGATCATGCTCAAGACCGCTCCGGGCACCCGGACGCTGACCTTCGACGGGGCCGGGGAGGCCTCCGGGGAGCACATCACCCTGCCGGAGGAGGACGTCGAGGCCGGGGTCGGGCACGGCGACGACTACCGGATGAGCGCCGAGGACTACCGCGAGCACGTCGTGGCCGTGTTCCGGGGCTGGCACGAGCACCCCGAGGTGGTGGCCGGCAACTGGCCCGCCACCCTGGAGGAGGCCTTCGGCGGGGAACCCCGTTACGACTACCCCCTGAGCGAGGCGGACGCCGGGGCCCTCGCGGACCTCTTCCTCGACGAGTACGCGCCCTCGCGCAGCGCGCGCAACGAGCTGCGCGAGTTCGAGGGCTTCGTCGTGGACGGCCCCGAGTACCTGACGGTGTTCGACGGCGAGACCGGCGCGGAACTGGACACCGTCCGCTACGAACCGGGCCGGGGCGACGACGGCCTGATGTGGGGCGACTACGCGATGGCGCGCATCGAGCCGGGCAACCGGGTGGACCGGCTGCTGTCCGGCGTGGCCTACCTGGACGGCACCCGCCCGTCGGCGGTGTTCGCCCGGGGCTACTACACGCGTTCGGCGGTGGCCGCCTACGACTTCGACGGAGAGGACATCAGCACACGCTGGATCGCGGACAGCGGGCACGTGCCGATGGACAACCCGTTCGACGCCTCCCCGCACGGCGGCCGGGGCTCCGATCCCGACACGGGCACGCTCGCGGGACAGGGCTTCCACTCCTTCGGCGTGGCCGACGTGGACGCCGACGGGCGCCAGGAGATCGTCTACGGCTCCGCGACCCTGGACGACGACGGGTCGCTGCTGTACTCCTCGCACGCCGAGGGCCCGCCCGGGAGTGCCATCGAGGGCCAGACGACCAAGCTCGGGCACGGCGACGCGATGCACGTGGGCGACCTCGACCCGGAGCGCGAGGGCCTGGAGGTCTGGACCGTGCACGAGGGCGGTGCGAGCGCGCCGTACGGGTTCGCGATGCGCGACGCCGCCACCGGCGAGGTGCTGTTCGGCGGGTACACGGGCACCGACACCGGCCGGGGCATGGTCGGCGACGTCGATCCGGACGTCCCCGGCCTGGAGGCGTGGTCCTCGATGCCGCCCGGCGGCGGGACCGAGGCGGGCCTGTGGAGCGCGGACGGGGAGTTCCTGGGGGACCGCACCCCCGGGACGAACATGAGCATCCGCTGGTCCGCCGACATGACCACGCAGATCGTCGAGGGGACCGAGGACTCGAGGATCGAGGACTGGCGGCGCGGCACCCTGCTCACCGCCGAGGGCACGCTCACCAACAACGGGACGAAGGGCAACCCCGCCCTGGTCGCGGACGTGCTCGGCGACTGGCGCGAGGAACTGGTCCTGCGCACGGAGGACAGCGGCGCGCTGCGGATCCTCACCAGCACCGAGGTGACCGGACACCGGCTGCACACCCTCATGCACGACCCGCAGTACCGGGTGGACGTGGCCCGGCAGCAGACCGGCTACAACCAGCCCGCGTACCCGTCCTTCCACCTGGGCGCGGACACCGACTGGGCGCGGGTGGAGGTGCCCGACGCCGTCTACCCGGAGTAGGAGGCGGGAGCGCGCAGAGGCGTCGGGGCCCCGGGCCGGGAGCGGCACACCCCAGGCCCGGGGCCCCGTGCGGCCGGTGTCACCACGACACCGGCCGGCCGTCCGGGTGGAAGTCGTGTCTGCGCAGCGTGCTCGTGCGGTCGCGTCGGCCGAAGCCCTGCAACCCGAACCAGACCACGCCCCAGAGCAGGCCCAGACCGGTGATGTTCTCCCAGGCCTTGGGCAGCAGGCCCATCGTGTGCCCGGTGCCCCAGGGGTCCACCCCCGCGGCCAGGGGGGACAGGAGGACGACGGGCACCAGCAGGGCCGCCAGGCTCCAGCCGATCCTCCGCGCGGCGTAGCCCCTGCCGGTGACGTCGTCGCGCACCCACATGCGGTGGCGGTAGGGGACCCGGGTGCCCAGGAAGCGGTAGCGCGCCCAGGCGCCCGGGGGCGGCCGCTCACGCAGGCGGGTGCGCAGGCCCGCGACCGCCAGCCCCCGGAGTTCGGCCCGGTCCACCGCGTCACTGCCGGGGGCCCGCAGGTCCAGCGCGGTGGCCACGATCTCCTCGCCGTGGCGCTCGCGGTAGTGGCGGGGGTACCAGCGCAGCGCCCGCCGGAGCCGCTCCTCGTAGGCGTCCATGGATCACGCTCCTTCCGTCCGCGGTCTCGGCCCCGGGTTCAGGAGCCGCTGGGCGAGGTCGGCCAGCCGGGTCATGCGCTCGGTCTCCCGGACCAGGGCCGCGTGCCCCTGGCCGGTGAGCCGGTAGTAGCGCCGGTTGCGGCCCCGCACGACCTCCTCGCCGGACACCTCCACCAGGCCGCCGTCGGCCAGGCGGTCCAGCGCGCCGTACAGGGTTCCGGCGCCGAGCGAGACGTCGCCGTCGGAGAGCCGGCGCACGGCCGAGATGATCCCGTACCCGTGCATCGGCTCCTCGGCGAGGGCCAGGAGCACGAGGTAGGTCTGCTCTCTCATCTTCATGAACGATATATATCAGTCAACGATATATAGAGACAAGGGGGTACTGCGGAAACCCAACGGCACCGATGGAGCGTCCGGACACCGCACGGAACGCGGGAGGCGGCGGGCGGACCGCCGCCTCCTACCGGACGGCGGGTCCGGCCTCCGGCGGGTCGGTCCGGGACCGGGCGCCCAACTGGACCGACAGTTCGGCCGCCGCCTCCCGGACGGCCGCGATGAGGCCGACCAGGCCGGATCCCCGGAAGTGCGTCGCGGGTCCGCCCAGACTCACCGTGGCGGCGAGCCCTCCCGAGGAGTCGAAGACGGGGGCGGCCACGGCGCCCACGTCGTCCAGGAAGTCCTCGTCGCTGACGGTGTAGCCCTCGGACGCGATCCGTTCCAGGTGCGTGCGCAGGGAGTGCCCGTCGGTCAGGGTGTGCGCGGTGAAGCTCCGCAACGGTCCGGACAGCCACCGTTCCCGCAGCTCGCTGGAGAAGGCCAGCATCGTCATCGGCCCCGCCGCGGCGTGGAAGGGCAGCACGCTGCCGACGGTGATCTTCTTGATCGTCAGCGGCCCCGAGCCCTCGACCAGGTCGATGCAGACCGCGCCGTCCTCCGAGGGCACCATCAGGTAGGCCGTGTGGCCCGAGCGCGCGGCCAGGCCGCGCAGCAGGGGAGCGGCCTCGTCGCGCAGGTTGAGCTCGGCGAGCGCGGTCGACCCCACGGCGAACAGCCGCATGTTGACCTTGTAGGCGCCGTCCGCGCGCTGACTGACCCAGCCGACCTGGACCAGCGTGGCCAGCAGCCGGTGCACCGTGGTCTTGTTCAGCCCGGTCTCCTCGGCCAGCTCACCCAGGGTGAGCGCGTGCCGCTCGTGGGTGAAGCACTCCAGGAGCCGACAGGCGCGGAGCACCGAGTTGACCACGCCCTTGGGTCCAACGGCCGGTTCACCGTCGATCGTCGCCACCGAAGGGGACCTCCTCGCACGTTCGGCCGTCGGTGTCAGGGTAGCGGCCGGACCGCGGCCTGACCGACGCCGTGGACCCGGCTCCGGTGGGCGCGGCCCCGCCGTCCGCCTCAGCTCTCACGGCCGTACACCGAGCGCATCCTCTTCTTGTCGAACTTGCCCACGCTGGTCTTGGGGACCTCCTCCACCGTCACGAACCGGTCGGGGAGCTGCCAGCGCGCGAACCCCTGCCCCAGGAAGCCCCGCAGCTCGTCCGGGGGGATCTCCCCGCCGTCCGTGCTGGACAGGACCGCGACGGGCCGCTCTCCCCAGGTGGGATCGGGGACCGCGATGACGGCCGCCTCCCGCACCCGCGGGTGGGCGCACAGCCTGTTCTCCAGGTCCACCGAGGAGATCCACTCCCCGCCGGACTTGACCATGTCCTTGGCGCGGTCGACCAGGGTCACGTACCCCCGCGCGTCGACGGTGACCATGTCCCCGGTGCGCAGCCAGCGGCGCCCGTCGGGGGAGGAGTCGAAGGACGCGCCGTCGTCCTGCTCGGGGGCGTGGTAGCGGTCCACGACGAAGGGGCCGCTGATCTCCAGCTCCCCCACGGAGGAGCCGTCCCGGGGGACTTCTCCTCCGGCGGCCCTCGACCGGACCGCCAGGCCGGGCAGGGGGCGGCCCTGCGTGCGGCGGGCCGCCGCACGCGCCGCCTCGTCGGCGGTGCACGGTTCCACGGCGACCAGCCCGACCGGTGAGCACTCGGTCATGCCCCACGCGTGGACGGGGCGGACCCCGAGGCCGTTGAGCGCGTCGAGCAGGCTCTCGGACGCGGAGGAGCCGCCGATGACGACCCGGTCCAGGGTCGCCAGCGCGTCGGCGGGCACCCGGCCCTCCTCCACCGCCCGGACCAGGGAGGACCACACGGTGGGCACACCGGCGGCGAACGTCGCCCGGGTGTCGCGCACGAATCCGGCGAGGCTGAGCGGGTCCAGGTGGCGGCCGGGAAGGGCCAGGCCGGCGCCCGACACCAGGGCCGCGTAGGGCAGATTCCACGAGTTGGCGTGGAACATCGGCACGACCGGCAGGACCACGTCGTGGTGGCCGATGGCGAACGCGTCGGTCGTGCACAGGGTGAGCGCGTGCAGGTAGACCGACCGGTGGCTGTAGACCACCGCCTTGGGGCGGCCGGTGGTGCCCGACGTGTAGCACACGCCCGCCGCCTCGTTCTCGTCCCGGGGACGCCACCAGCTGCGCGGTTCGGGGGCCGCGGGGAGTTCCAGTCGGCTCACGCGCGCTCCGCCCTGGGCGGCGGGGAGTTCGGGGGCCTCGCCCATGACGAGGACGTGCTCGACGGTGTCGGGGAGGTCGACGGTGGACCAGGCCTCCCACAGGGACCCGTCCACGAGCACCGCGCGGTCGCCGGCGTGCCCGATCGTGTAGGCGATCTCGTCGGCGCTGAGGCGGACGTTCACGGTGTGCATGACCATGCCCGATCCGGGGATCGCGACGTAGGCGCGCATGTGGTCCAGGGTGTTCCAGGCGTAGGTCGCGACCCGGTCGCCGGGGCGGAGCCCGAGGTCGGTCAGGACCTGCGCGAGTCCGCGGGCCCCGGCGAACAGCTCGGCGTAGTCCAGCGTGCGGACGCCGTCCGGTTCCCCGGCGGCGACCTTCCGGTCGGCGAAGGTCGTCTCGGCCCGGTCGAAGACCTGGTGCAGCCCCAGCGGTTCGGCCTGCATCACGGAGATCATCGCGGTTCACTCTCCCGTTCTGTGCGAAACGTGTTCCGTGCGGTGTGGACCCGGGGCCACCCGTGCACGGACCGCCCGGTCGGTATGTTGGCGTTCCAGCACGTAGACCCGTCGGGTGTCGGCTGAGTTACGTACCGAAGTGATCCTTGACACAGGATCATACGCCTCTTTAGCCTCCTTTTGAAACGCGTTCCGCTATACGAAAGGCAGGCGGTATGGAATCCCAGCGACTACGCGAGCTGATGGACGCGGGAGTGGTCTACGCGCCGGGGGTCTGGGACGGACTCACCGCGCGCCTGGCCGAACAGGCCGGGTTCCCGGCCCTGTGCGCCTCGGGCTTCGCCGTCTCCGCCTCCCTCGGCTACCCGGACGCCGAGCTGTACACGATGTCGGAGAACCTCGACGCGACCCGCCGCATCCGCGAGGCGAGCGGCCTCCCGCTGATCGCCGACATCGACACCGGGTACGGCAACGCGGTCAACGCGGCGCGGGCGGGCCGCCGTTTCCGCGACGCCGGTGCCGCCGCCGTCTTCATGGAGGACCAGGAGTCGCCCAAGCGCTGCCCCCTCTGCGTCGGCGACCCGGTGCCCCTGGTCCCGCTCGACGAGGGGGCCGGGAAGGTGCGCGCCGTCAAGGACGCCGTCGGCGAGGACGTCCTCGTCATCGCGCGCACCGACGCCCGGGGTGACGAGGCGCTGCGCCGGGCGCAGGCCTACGTCGGGGCCGGAGCCGACATGATCATGCCGGTCACCAGGACCTTCTCCACCGTCGACGAGTGGGCGAAGTGCCGGGAGGCGGCCGGGGTCCCCCTCGTCGCCACGCTCACCGCCTCGACCTGGACCGAGCGCGAGTTCACCCCCCGGGTTCTGGAGGAGGTCGGTGTCGCGCTCGCCCTCCTACCCACCCAGGTGCTGATGGCGGCGACGGGCGCCATGCGCCAGGCCCTGGGCAGGCTGGCCGGGGGAGAGCCCCCCGCCCAGGTCAGCGCCGACGCGCTCCAGCACCACGAGTTCGTCGACCTGATCGGCTTCGCCGAGGTCGAGGCCGCGCAGCGGGCCTACCTGCCCGCCGCACAGGGGGGCGAGTGAGCATGGGCCTGACCATCACCGAGAAGATCCTCGGCCGGGCCGCCGGGGGGACCCCGGTCCGCGCCCGCGACAACCGCGCGTTCCGGCCCGACCACATGATCGCCTACGACTTCCCCGGCTACACCGACGTGATGTTCCGGCAGATGCACGACGACTTCGGCATCACGGAACTGGCCGACCCGGAGCGCTACCTGGTCTTCATCGACCACATGCTCACACGGGGCAGCGCCAAGGAGGCCGAGGTCCACAAGGTCACCCGCGACTGGTGCGACTTCTACGGGATCACCCTGCACGAGGCCGAGGGGATCGGCCACCAGGTCGCCGCCGAACTCGGATACGCCCTCCCCGGCCGGTTCCTCATCCACTTCGACGGCCACATCAGCGGCCTGGGGGCCTTCGGGGCGCTCGGATGGGGGGTGCGGCGCGACCTCCTGGAAGCATGGGTCACCGGCCGGATCTTCCTGGACGTGCCGGAGTCGGTGCGCTTCGAGCTCACCGGGGCCTTCCCCGAGGGCGTGGACAACCGCGACCTCGTCCACACCATCATCGCCCGGCTCGGCGCCGACGGCTGCGCCCACCAGGTCATGGAGTTCACCGGCCCCGGCGCGCGCTCGATGAGCATCGACCGCAGGCAGGGCCTGTGCGGGATGGCGATGTTCACCGGCGCGGTGTCGGCGATCTTCAACCCGGACGAACTCTCCCTGGACTACGCCCGCAGGGTCTCCGACACCGTTCCCGAGCCGCTGTACAGCGACCCCGACGCGGTCTACGCCGGTGTGCACGAGATCGACCTCTCGCGGCTGGAGCCGCAGGTCGTGCTGCCGGGGTCGGCCCGGGGCCAGAACACGCTCGGGATCTCGGAGCTGGAGGGAACCCCCGTCACCAAGGCGTTCATCGGCTCCTGCGCCAGCGGGAGGCTGGAGGACATCCGGGCCGCCGCCGGGGTGCTGCGGGGCCGCAGGGTCGCCGACGGCGTGCAGCTCAACGTCGTCCCGACCTCGGCCGCGATCCACCGCCAGGCCGAGGCGGAGGGGCTGCTGGACGTGCTGCGCGACGCGGGAGCCGCCGTGGCCGAGTCCAGCTGCGACTTCTGCTTCGGTTACCAGAAGCCCCTGGAGGCCGGGGAGAACTGCGTGTCCACGGGCGTGCTCAACATCTCCGGGCGCATGGGCAGCACCGACGCCAACATCTACATGGGCTCCGCCTACACCGTCGCCGCCAGCGCCGTGACCGGGCGGATCTGCGACGTGCGGGAGGTGACCGGGTCATGAGCCCGCTGCCGCCGCCCGACGTCATCAGCGGCCGCGTCGCCTGGATCTTCGGGGACGACTTCGACGTCGACCTCATCATCGGCGTGGAGAACATCAAGTACTACGACCCCGACGTGCTGCGGAGCGTGTGCATGCGGCACTACGACCCCGCGTTCGTGGACGAGGTGCGCCCCGGCGACGTCGTCGTCGGGGGCCGCAACTTCGGCTACGGGCACCCGCACTACCCCCCGCTCGTCGCGCTGCGCAACCTGGGCGTGTCGGCCGTGATCGCCGAGTCCTTCTCACCCGGCTTCTGGCGCGGGGAGACCTACAACGGCATGCCGCTGCTGACCGTCCCCGGCATCAGCCGCGCCGTTCACCGGTGGGACCGCGTCGAGGTCGACTGGCGGCGCCCGTCCGTACGCCTTCCCGACCGGGACGCCGAGCTGACCGGAAACCCGCTCACCGAGCGCGTGGTCAAGGTCATCGAGGCGGGGGGAAGCCTGAACCTGCTCCTGTCCGAGCACCGCTCGACACACGCCGCGGACTGACCGGCCGGGTCAGGACCGCCCCACCGCCACACGGGAGCGCCGGACCGGCGCCCCGCCCCGCCGCCCCGCCCACGGGGAGGCGTCCTTCCCCGCGGGCCCCGACCGGCGCCCACGATCCGTCCTCACCAGGAGGCATCGCCTTGTCCGCTCCAGACAGCGCCGGGAGCTCCCCGGCACCGACCCCCGTCGGCGCGCCAGTGCGCGACCGGCGCACCGCGCTGCGAGCCGCGGTCGCCGGTGGGGTGGGGACCCTGATCGAGTACTACGCGTTCAGCGTCTACGGGTTCCTGACCGTGGTTATCGCCCCGCTGTTCTTCCCCAGCTCCAACCCCGCCACCTCGGTGCTGGCCACCCTGGCCGTGTTCGGGTCCGGCTACCTCATGCGTCCGCTCGGCGGGATCTTCTTCGGCCGCCTCGGGGACCGGACCGGACGCAAGGTCGCGCTGGTCTCCACCGTCGTCAGCATGGGCGTGTGCTGCGCCGTGATGGGCATGCTGCCCACCTACCCGCAGGCCGGGATCATCGCCCCGATCCTGCTGGTGGTCGTGCGCATGGCCGAGGGCTTCTCCGCCGGAGGCGAGGTGGGCGGGTCGGCCACCTACATCGCGGAGTCCTCCCCGGCCGGCATGCGCGGCTTCTTCGGCGCGTTCACCCCGACCGGTTCCACGCTCGGCTTCGCGGTCGCGGCCGCCGTGACCGGCGCGGTCGTCGGACTCCTCGCCCCCGAGCAGATGACGGCCTGGGGATGGCGCATCCCGTTCCTGCTCTGCGTCCCGCTGACCCTGCTGTGCCTGTGGGCGCGGCTGAAGCTGGAGGACACCCCCGACTTCAGGGAGATGGAGACCAAGGCGGAGGTGGCCCGCAGCCCCTTCACCGACGTGCTGCGGCGCAACCCGGGCGCCGTCCTCAAGGTCGTCGGCCTGGCCGTCGCCACCAACGGCACGGGGTACGTCGGGCTGACGTACATGAACGTGTACCTGATCAACGACCTGGGCCACGACTCCCAGGACGTGTACTGGCTCTCGGCCGCCGTGATCGCCGCGGCCTGCGCGTGCATGCCGTTCCTGGGCCTGCTCACCGACCGCTTCGGACGCCTGAGGGTGCTCACCGCGGGGTGCGTCGGGTACGTCCTCCTGGCCTACCCCATCCTCCTCGTGATGTCGCAGGCCTCGGGGCTGCTGGTCGTCGGACTGATGTACCTGGTGTTCATGGTCCTCAACGCGGCGCTCCAGGTTCCGGCGTTCCCGCTGTTCACCGAGCTCTTCCCGAGGGCCGTGCGCTACACCGGAGTCGCCCTGGGATTCAACATCGGTACCATCGTCGCCGGTGGGACGGCCCCCTACATCGCGGCCCAGCTGGTCGCCTCGACGGGCGACCCGGTGTCCCCGGCGTACTGGGTGATGGGGGTGGCGATGGTCGGTCTGGTCACGGCGTTCACCGTCCGTTCCACCCGCGCCGGAGAACTCCCGGCCTGAACCCGGCTCCGGCCCGGCCCGTCGGCCGCCGGGCCGGAGCCCCCGTGCCGCCCGGCCCGGTCGCGGGCCGTCGCGCACGGCGCCCGGGACGGAACCAGCCAGAGGGCGCCTCCCCGCGCCGACAGCGGCGGCGGCCGGGATCGGCACACAGACCCTCAGTCCGAGGGCGCGTCCCCGCCTTCGTCCCCGCGTTCGTCCCCGCCGCCGTGCCCGAAGGCGGGCAGGCCGCGGGCCGCGGTGGTCAGCGCGGTGCGCAGCAGCGGCCCCACGCCCTCCGAGCGAACGCCGCGCCCGTCGTCCTCCAGGCGCGCCCGCTCCTCGGCGGCCAGGCGCAGCGCCGAGTTGAGGGCGGCCGCCTGGACGCGGACGGGCAGGCTGTCGGCGGACTCGCCGGTGCGGTCGGCGATGATCTGGGCGAAGACGGACTCGGCGGCGTGGTGCACCTCCAGCCACACCGCCATGAGCGCCGGTTCGGTGCGGGTCATCCGGATGAGGTCCGCGACGGGTCCCTCCACGACCTGCGGCTCGCCGTCGAAGAACCGCTCCCGCTCCAGGTACTCCAGGAGGGGGACCCCGGGAGGGCAGGCGCGCAGGCGTTCGGCCATGTGCTCCAGGCCCGTCGTCAGCAGCGGCCGGACGCAGCTCTCCTTGCTGGGGAAGTAGCGCCACAGCGTCCTGGTGGAGATGCCGAGCGCGTGCGCGATGTCGTCGCCCGTGGTGCCCGACACCCCGTTCTCGGTGAACAGCCGTACGGCCGCGTGCGCGATCTCCATGCGCACGATCTCCCTGCGCCGCTCGGTCATGGGCGGGCGGCCCCGACCCGAGGGTGTGCGGGGCGTCTTCGCGGACGGTGTTCCCGGCACGACCGTCCCCCTCCCGTGTCCGAGGCGTCTGGGCGGGTCCACTTTACTAACGCCCGGACCAGGCGGAACAATATTTGTCTCTGAGCGACAAAAAGTCCTACAGTGACAGCAGCGGCCGCCGTGGCCGCCACCAGCGGCAACGAGAGGGCTTCCCATGACCGGCCTGGGCCTGAAGGACAAGAACGTCATCGTCACCGGAGGCGGCTCCGGCATCGGCCGCGCGAGCGCGCTGCGCTTCGCCGAGGAGGGCGCCGGGGTCCTGATCGCCGACCTCAACGCCGACACCGCGCGGGAGGCGGCCGAGGAGATCCGCGCGGCCGGGGGCACCGCCGAGACCGTGACCGGCGACCTCAGCCGTCAGGAGGTCGTGGACGAGGTCGTCGCCACGGCCGTCGAACGCCTCGGCGGTGTCGACGTCCTGGTCAACAACGCCGGGATCATGGACGACATGTCCGCCACCGCCGACGTCACCGACGCGGTCTGGGAGCGGCTCCTGCGCGTGAACCTGACCGCGCCCTTCCTGCTCACCCGCGCCGTCCTGCCGCACATGGTCGAGCGGGGAGCCGGATCGGTCGTCTTCACCGCCTCGGAGGCCTCCCTGCGCGGCAGCGCCGCCGGGGCCGCCTACACCGCCTCCAAGCACGGCGTGGTCGGCCTGGTCAAGTCCACCGCGGTCATGTACCGCGACAAGGGGATCAGGGTCAACGCCGTCGCCCCGGGCGGCACCGCCACCTCGATCACCGTCGACGTCGCCTCCGCGCCCCACGGCCCGACCACCCTCGGCACCTTCATGTCCAACATGGGCCGCGTGGCCCGGGCCGAGGAGCTGGCCGCCGCCGTCGTCTTCCTGGCCTCCGACGCGGCGAGCAGCATCAGCGGCGCGGTGCTGCCGGTGGACAACGGCTGGTCGGCCGTCTGAGGAGGCGACCGCGCGCGGACCCGGCCCCGGGTCCGCGGCGGCGGGCGCCGCGTGCGTTCGAGCGCGTACGCCCCACTTCTTAAGTCAGTCGCTTGACTCAACACCGCGACGGGCGTTCACTGTACGTGTACGTACCGATGACGCAGAGGAGTGAGGGCTGTGGGTGCCGACGGAACCGAACGGCTGATGGACTACCCGATCCCCGGCCCCGAGGCGCTGGAGCCGCCCGCCGAGTGGGCCGAGCTGAGGCAGCGGTGCCCCGTCGCCGGGGTGCGGCTGCCCAGCGGCGACCGGGCGGAGGTGGTCACCCGCTACGAGGACGTCAGGCGGGTGCTCTCCGACCCCCGCTTCACCCGGCGGCTCGACGCCGAGGACGCGGCCCGGGTCTCGGCCGACGCGACGGGCGGCGTGTTCAACAGCGACCTCGCCTCGGCGGTCCCCGACAGCGGGGAGGAGCACCGGCAGTGGCGGCGGCTGGTCGGCAAGTGGTTCACCGCCAGGCGCATGAACGCGCTGCGGCCCGGAATCGAGGCCATGGCCGACCGGCTCGTCGACGGCATGGTGGAGCGCGGACACCCGGCGGACCTCCGGGCAGACCTGGGCTTCCCCCTGCCGGTGTGGGTCATCTGCGACATGCTCGGCGTGCCCGACTCCGACCGCGACCGCTTCTCGCACTGGTCGGACGCGCTGCTCAACCTCACCCGCTACACCCAGGAGGAGATGGACCGGGCCCAGGCCGAGTTCCTCGCATACATGAGCGGCCACGTCGAGGCCAAGCGGGCGGAGCCGCGCGAGGACCTGATCAGCTCCCTGATCACCGAGACCGCCGAGGCCGGGTACGACCTGCCCACCTCCGCGCTGGTCGCCACCAGCATGGGCCTGCTGGTCGCCGGGCACGAGACCACCGCCAACATGATCGGCAAGATGGTGGCGATGCTGCTGGACGACCGCAGCCGCTGGGAGAGGCTGCTGGCCGACCGGACGCTGGTGCGCTCCGCAGTGGAGGAGGCGCTGCGCTTCGACGCCAACTCCGGGCTCGGCCTGCCGCGCTACATCACCGAGGAGACCGAGATCGGCGGCGCCACCGTCCCGGCCGGGACCACCGTCATGTGCAGCATGGGCGCGGCCAACCGGGACGAGAGCGCGTTCGAGAACGCGGACGAGATGGACCTGGGGCGCGTGCCCAACCCGCACCTGGGCTTCGGCGCCGGGGCGCACTCGTGCCTGGGGCAGGCGCTGGCCCGCACCGAACTCCAGGCCGTGCTCGACGTGCTGCTGCGCAGGCTCCCCACACTGGAGCTGGCCGTCCCGGCGGCGGAACTGCGGCGGCTGGACGGCCTGGTCGTGGGCGGGCTGCGCGAGGTCCCGGTCCGGTGGTGACCGTGCCACGGACGCGGACCGATCGGGCCGGTGCCACGCGGGAGCTGATCCTGTCCACCGCCGAGCGCCTGTTCGCCGAACACGGCCTGTTCGCGGTGTCCAACCGCGGCATCAGCACGGCCGCGGGACAGGGCAACAACACCGCGGTCGGCTACCACTTCGGCACCAAGACCGACCTCGTGCGCGCGATCGTGCGCACGCACACCGACCGGCTCGAACCGCTGTGGGCGCGGGCGGTCGAGGAGGCGGGAGACCCGGCCGGGACGGGCGACTGGATCGCCTGCCTGGTCCGGCCGGTGACCCGGCACCTGGCGCACCTGGGCGTTCCGAGCTGGTTCGCCCGCTTCTCCGCGCAGGTCATGACCGACCCGGGCCTGCGCGTGATCATGACCGAGGAGACGCTGACCTCGCCCCCGCTCAGGCGGGTCCTGCTCGGCCTGCGCGCCGGCCTGCCCGACCTGCCGCCGCCGGTGCGCGCCGAGCGCGAGGACATGACCCGCCACCTGATCGTGCACATGTGCGCCGAACGCGAGCGCGCGCTCGCCGAGGAGGCGGCCACGCCCCGGTGCAGCTGGGAGGACACGGCCACCGGACTGGTGGACGCGCTCACGGGGATCTGGCTCGCCCCCGTGACCCCGGCCGAGGGGCGCGATCGCGCCGCGAAGACGAAGGAGGAGCGACCATGAGGGTGTCCGTCGACCAGGACTGGTGCTGCGGCGCCGGTCAGTGCGTGCTGCTCGCCCCGGAGGTGTTCGACCAGCGTGAGGAGGACGGCATCGTCGAACTGCTCACCGAACGGCCGCCGGAGAACCTGTACCCGGCCGTGCGCGAGGCGGGGCAGGTGTGCCCCACCGGCGCGATCCACGTGGACGAGGAGGCCTGACCGCGCGGGGAGCTGGAGAGCGCGCCTCGCGGCCGGTCGTGACCGGTCAGGCGCGTCCGTCTCAGCCGGGGGGCGCCCGCACCCGTTTTCCGCGGTCCGGCCGCACTCGTCCTGCCCGGCCCGGCCGCGGCAGGGGCGCCGTCCGAGGAACCCGGGGGCGGCCCGTCGCGGTTCCGGCGGGCCGCCCCCGTCGCCCGGGGTCAGTGGCCGCCGGTCAGGGTTCCGGACAGCTCCCGGTGCAGGTGCGCGCTGGGCCCGTTGAGGCCGGTGATCTCCACCCGCACCCCGTGCCTGCGGAAGTGCTCGGTGACCTGGTCCAGGGCGGCCACGGCCGAGGAGTCCCACACGTGCGCGTTGGACATGTCCACCACCACCCTCTCCAGACCCTGTTCGGTGTAGTCGAACCGGTTGACCAGCTCGCCGGTGGAGGCGAAGAACACCTCGCCGTTGACCGAGTACACGCGGGTGCCGCCCTCGGGGTCGAGCACGCTGGTGACGTCGGCCTGCATGGCGGCCCGGCGGGCGAAGAGCACCATGGACACCACGACCCCGACGATCACGCCCAGGGCCAGGTTGTGGGTGGCCACGACCACGGCGACGGTGATGACCATGACCAGGGTCTCGGTCCAGGGCATCCGCCTCAGGGTGGCCGGGGCGACGCTGTGCCAGTCGAAGGTCACGATTGCCACGAAGAACATCACCGCGACCAGCGCAGCGACCGGGATCATGCCCACCAGGTCGCCCAGGGCCACGCACAGGATGATCAGGAACACACCGGCCAGGAAGGTCGAGACGCGGGTACGGGCCCCGGACTTGACGTTGATCATGGTCTGGCCGATCATCGCGCACCCGGCCATGCCGCCGAAGAAGCCGACCAGCACGTTGGCCACTCCCTGGCCGCGGGCCTCGCGGCCGTGGTCGGAGGAGGTCTCGGTCTGGTCGTCGACGACCTTGGCGGTCATCAGCGACTCCATCAGCCCCACCAGCGCCAGGGTCAGCGAGTAGGGGGCGATCAGGACCAGCGTGTCCAGCGTGTAGGGCACGTCCGGGATCAGCGGCACGGGCAGGGTGTCGGGCAGTTCGCCCATGTCCCCGACCGTCTGCGCCGGGATGCCCAGGGCCAGCGCGGCGACGGTGAGCACGACGATGGCCACCAGCGGCGCGGGAATCGCCTTGGTCAGGCGGGGCAGGCCGAAGACGATGACCAGGCCCACGGCCACCATGGCGTAGATCGGCACGCCCACGCCCTCCAGGTAGGGCAGCTGGGCCGTGAAGATGAGGACGGCCAGGGCGTTGATGAACCCGGTCATGACGCTGGGCGGCACGAACCGCATCAGCCTGGCCACCCCGAGCAGCCCCAGGGCGACCTGGATGAGCCCGGCCAGGATGGTGGCGGCGATCAGGTGGTCGACGCCGTACTCCATCGACAGCGGCGCCGCGACCAGGGCCATCGCGCCGGTGGCGGCGGAGATCATCGCGGGCCGCCCGCCCAGGAAGGCGATGGACACGGCCATCACGAAGGAGGCGTACAGGCCCACGCGGGGGTCGACCCCGGCGATGAGGGAGAAGGCGATGGCCTCGGGGATCAGGGCCAGGGCGACGACCAGTCCGGCCAGCACGTCGGCGCGCAGCTGCGCGGCGGCGGGGATCCGGGCCTTGAGGGACCTGGGGGTCTTCACGGGCAGTTTCATGGCACCCATCGGGTTTCGGGCAGCCCACAACGAGGACCGCGGTGTTCGGGTCAGGCGTTCGTGCACGGCGCGGACGCGCGCCGGTGAGACGGGGTGCGCGGGTGCGCACGGGGATCCGGGGCGGTGTCGGCCCCGGTGCGGCTTCGTCGCCGCGGGCACGGCCGTGCCTCTGGGTCGGGCCGGGAGGAGAGTGCGGTGGTCCTCCGCTCGTGCGCGGGTGACGACCCGGAGAAACTCTACTCTTACGTGAGAGTCTGATTCTCGTTCGGCGACTGAGACGACCCTCACAGTACGGAAGGGTTCGGGTGTTCCCCGGGCGGGCGCTCCGTACGGCGGGCGCACTCCACCGGCGGTGACGCGCGGTGACCGCCGGTGCGGTGGTGGGGAGGCCGGGGGCGTGCGGGGACGGGGCCGCGGCCCGCCTCTGGGGGCGGACCCGGCCCGCGGGCGTTGGGGCGGGGCGCGGTCCACGACGCGTATCCGGAGGGCGGGGGCGGCCGTGTGCCACGGCCGCGGCGGCACGCCCCGGTCCCCGGCCCGGGAGCGGGTGCGGTTCCGTCCTGGAGTGTGTCGGCGTGCGGTGACCCGCGATGCGGGCCGGGGGGCGGGTTCCCGTCTCGGGGCGCTGGTCGTTCGGCCCCGGCGGACGCTAGGCGGTGGCGTTGTCGCGGGCGCGCTGCTCACGCAGCCGCTCGGCGAACTCCTCGGCCATCGCCAACTGGTTGCGCAGGGCCTGGCAGCGGGCGACGATGGCCGCCTCGAAGGCGTCGAGCCTCTCGCTCAGGGCCCGCCGCTCGTCGGGTCCGGTCTCGGCCGAACCCAGCCGGTCGACGGCCTCCAGCAGCTCGCGGGTCTCCTCAAGGCTGAACTCCAGCGGTTTCATCCGCTTGATGAGGTTCAGGCGGTCCACGTCCGTCTCGGTGTAGAGCCGGAAGCCGCCGCGGGAGCGCGCGGAGGGCTCGACCAGGCCGACCTCGCCGTAGTAGCGGATCGTGCGCAGGGACAGGCCGGTCCGCTCGGCGACCTCGCCGATCTGCATGTGCTGCGCCCCGGACATCGCGGCACCCCCTCTCGTTCACCCGACTCTAACGTCGCCCCGAACCCGTCGCGGCCCGCCGTCGGGCGCTCCGGTCCCTCCGTAAAGCCGTTGTCGGTCCGCAGGGCGCTCGGACATAGTGGACCGACCCCCGGGGCGCGGTCCGAACGCGCCTCCCCACACGGAGGAACCGCCATGTCCACCCTTCGGGTCACCGCCGAGCGGCTGACGATCCACCCGCACCCCAACGCGGACGCGCTGGAGCTGGCGCAGGTCGGATTGTTCCGCGCGGTCGTGGCCAAGGACGACTACCGCACCGGCGACTGGGCCGTCTACATCCCCGAGAGCGCGCTGCTGCCCGAGGACCTCATCGGTGAACTCGGCCTGACGGGCAGGCTCGCGGGCTCCCGGAGCAACCGGGTCAAGGCCGTCCGGCTGCGCGGAGAGCTGTCACAGGGCATCGTCTGCCGCCCGAAGCTGCTGGTCGACCGCGACCTGGCGGCGGAACACCGTGACGGCACCGACTTCGCCGGGGAACTCGGCATCACCAAGTGGGTGCCTCCGGTCCCGGTGCACATGGGCGGCGACCTGGTCGACGCGCCCGGCCTGCTGCGCTGGATCGAGGTGGAGAACGCCAAGCGCTACCCCGACGCCTTCGAGCCGGGGGAGCCGGTCGTGGCCACGGAGAAGATCCACGGCACGGCCTGCCTGTTCACCCTGGTCGCCGCGACGGGGGAGGAGTTCGCCTCGTCCAAGGGCCACGGGTCCCGGCACCAGGCGCTGGCGTTCGCGGAGAAGAACCTGTACTGGCGGGCGCTGACCGCCCACGGGGTGCCCGAGGCCGCGCGCGGGCTGGCGGAGCGGTTCGGCGCCGCCCGGGTGGGCGTGTTCGGCGAGGTGTTCGGCGCGGGGGTGCAGGACCTGGCCTACGGCGAGACCGGCCGCGGCGAGCAGCCCGGTTACGCGGTCTTCGACGTCTCCCTGGACGTGGACGGTGCCCTGAGCTGGGTCGACGCCGCCGACCTGCCCGAGGTGCTGGAGTCGGTCGGGCTGCCCTCGGTGCCGCTGCTCCACGACGGCCCCTACGACGAGGCGGCGCTGCTCGCGCTGGCGCAGGGGGAGGAGACCTGGAGCGGTGGCGGCCTGCACCTGCGCGAGGGGGTCGTGGTCCGGCCCCGGCGCGAGCGCTACTCGCCGGTCCTGGGCGGGCGCGCGATCGTCAAGTTCGTCTCCGACGCCTACCTCACCCGCGGGGGCGGCACGGAGTACGAGTGAGCCCACCGCGCGGGCGCACCGGGAACTCCCGGCGCGCCCGCGGGGCCGTCGCCGCGTGCGCCCGCGTCGGGCGGCCCGGCCGCTCCCCGGGCTCAGCCGACGGGCTTCTCCCAGACCGAGACGTGCTGGCGGCTGGCGCTGGTGAACGGCTCCCGGGTCCACCCGTCCCACCGGTCGCTCAGGCGCATCCCGGCGAGCCGGGCCATGAGGTCGAGTTCGGCGGGCCACACGTACCGGAAGGGGACCTCCCGGTACGTGCCGCGCCCGTCGGCGACCGTGACGTGGTGTGAGCTCATCGCCTGCGTGGCGACGTCGTAGACGTCGAACCCGAGTCGGTTCGAACCCACGTGGAAGGGCACGGCGTCCTGGCCCTCCGGCAGCCTGCGCAGGTCGGGGACGCCGACCTCGACGACGAAGCGGCCGCCGGGTTCGAGGTGGTCGGCGGCGTTGCGGAAACAGGCCACCTGTTCGTCCTGCGCGGTCAGGTTCATGATGGTGTTGAAGACCAGGTAGGCGACGGAGAACGTCCCCTCCACCCGGGTCGTCGCGAAGTCGCCGACCGTCACCCCGACCGCGTCGCCGCCGGGTTTGGCCCGCAGCCGTTCGACCATCGCCTCGGACAGGTCGATGCCGTGTACCGGAACCCCGCGGCGGGCCAGCGGCAGCGCGACGCGCCCCGTCCCGATCCCCAGCTCCAGGGTCCGGCCGTTACCGGCCAGTTCCGCCAGGAGGTCGACGGCCGGATCCAGGACGGCGGGCTCGAACATCTCCGCCGACGACTCGTCGTAGGTCGCCGCGACGCTCTCCGCGAAGTGGTCCTCCTGTGCGCTCATCCCGGAACGCTAACCCGCGGCCCCCGCGGGGCGCACGCGGTTTTCCCGCGGCCCCGCGGGCGCAGGGCGCGACCGCCCGGGAGCGTCCGGCGCGTCGCGGGTCGGGCGGCCCCGCTCCCGGGCAGGGTGGGGGGAGCGGGCCTCGGGACCGGCCCGCTCCGTGCCGCCGGGGCGCCCCCGGGGGCCCGGTGACACCGGCTCCGCCGCCCGACGCGGCCCGCGCAGCGGTGCCCCGCGCGACCCCGGACCCGGCGCCCAGCGCGGCAGGTCAGGGATGTATCCCACACCGACATGCGGCCCCCCAGATTGCATGCTCATTCATAAGGGCGCATACTTATTTCCATGTCCAAGGTACTCACTTCCCTCCCCGTCGGCGAGCGCGTCGGTATCGCCTTCTCCGGTGGCCTCGACACCTCGGTGGCGGTCGCGTGGATGCGCGACAAGGGCGCCGTCCCGTACGCCTACACCGCCGACATCGGCCAGTACGACGAACCCGACATCGCCTCGGTCCCCGGCCGCGCCACCGCCTACGGCGCCGAGGGCGCCCGCCTGGTGGACGGCCGGGAGGCGCTGGTGGAGGAGGGTTTCGCGGCGCTGGCCTGCGGAGCCTTCCACATCCGCTCCGGCGGCCGCACCTACTTCAACACCACCCCCCTCGGGCGGGCCGTCACGGGCACCCTGCTGGTGCGCGCGATGCTTGAGGACGGCGTGCAGATCTGGGGCGACGGGTCCACCTTCAAGGGCAACGACATCGAGCGCTTCTACCGCTACGGTCTGCTCGCCAACCCCTCCCTGCGGATCTACAAGCCTTGGCTGGACGCCGACTTCGTCAACGAGCTCGGCGGCCGCAAGGAGATGTCGGAGTGGCTGCTGGCCCACGGCCTGCCCTACCGTGACAGCACCGAGAAGGCCTACTCCACCGACGCCAACATCTGGGGCGCCACGCACGAGGCCAAGGCGCTCGAACACCTCGACACCGGCATCGAGATCGTCGAGCCCATCATGGGTGTGCGGTTCTGGGACCCCGAGGTCGAGATCACCCCCGAGGACGTCACGATCGGCTTCGAGCAGGGCCGCCCGGTGTCCGTCAACGGCAAGACCTTCGCCACCGCCGTGGACCTGGTCAACGAGGTCAACGCCATCGGCGGCCGACACGGCCTGGGCATGTCGGACCAGATCGAGAACCGCGTCATCGAGGCCAAGAGCCGCGGCATCTACGAGGCCCCGGGCATGGCGCTGCTGCACGCGGCCTACGAGCGGTTGGTCAACGCGGTCCACAACGAGGACACCCTCGCCAGCTACCACAACGACGGCCGTCGGCTCGGCAGGCTGCTCTACGAGGGCCGCTGGCTGGAGCCCCAGGCGCTGATGCTGCGCGAGGCCCTCCAGCGCTGGGTGGGCACGGCGGTCACCGGCGAGGTGACCCTGCGGCTGCGGCGAGGCGAGGACTACTCCCTCATGGACACCACCGGGGCGGCGTTCAGCTACCACCCGGACAAGCTGTCCATGGAGCGGACCGAGGACTCCGCGTTCGGCCCGGTGGACCGCATCGGCCAGCTGACCATGCGCAACCTCGACATCGCCGACTCCCGCGCCAAGCTGGAGGAGTACTCCAGGGTCGGCATGGTCGGCACCTCGCACCCGACGTCGATCGGCGCCGCCCAGGCGGCCGCGACCGGGCTGATCGGCGCGATGCCCGAGGGCGGCGCCGAGGCGATCGCCTCCCGCGGACAGGCCCCCGAGAGCGACGACCTGCTCGACCACGCCGCCATGGAGTCCGGCAACGACTGAGGCCCGGCCCCGGTCCGCGCGCCAGCGCGCGGGGACCGGCCGGGCTCTGGTGCGGGGATGATCCGCGCGCCGGCCGTGGAACCCGCCGGACCGGCCCGTCGCCGGGGCGGGAACGCCGCACGAGCGTTCCCGCCCCGGCGACGTCCGTCAGTCCGGCGGATCCAACGGCGACATCGCCGGGGAGTAGTTGAACAGCCGGAGCCTGGCCGCACCCGGTTCGGTGAGGGAGGCGGCCCCGGGGTCGACGTCCACGATGCTCAGACTGGCCGGGTGGCTGGGCACCGTCCGCGCCGGGTCGAGCCCGACGGCGGCCACGAGGAAGGCCCGCACCGGCCCTCCGTGGGTGACCGCCAGCAGCGTCCGGTGGCCGTCGGCGTGCGCCCGGCGGACGGCGGCGCCGATCCCCTCGACCACCCGGTCGGTGAGTTCGCCGAAGCTCTCCGCGCCCGGGGGGTGGAACCGCCCCGCGCGCCACGCGGCGTACACACCGCCGTCCTCCTCCTTGATCTGCGCCGAGTACCGCCCCTCCCAGTCGGCCAGGTAGGCCTCGTTGAGCCGGGGGTCGCGCGCGTCAGGGCTGACCCCGAGGACCTCGGCGGTCTCCTGTGTACGGCACAGCCCGGAGGTGACGACGTAGCCGGGGTCCAGGTAGCGGACCGTCTCCGCCAGCGCGGCGACCTGGCAGCGCCCGGCCTCCGACAGCCCGATGTCCTGCTGCCCCTGGAGGCGGCGCTCACCGTTCCACGCGGTCTCGCCGTGGCGGACCAGGAACAGCCGCATCATCGGACCGCCCCGGTGTCCAGGCGGTCGCCCGCGGCGTCGAAGTAGGCGTCCGGCGCCTCGGGCAGCCGCAGACCGGCCGCGTCCCCGGGCAGCAGGTCGACCGGCGTGTCCCGGGAGACGTTCACCCGGGTGCCGTCGGCGAGGTCCACGCCCACGACCCACCTGTCGGCCATCGGCACCTGGTCGGCGAAGACCGCCTCCAGGCAGCCGGGCGCGGACGCGTCGCGGTCGATCCCGAGCGAACCCGCCCGGTACATCGCCCGCACCACCCCGTCCGGGACCGACGCGGGAGCCGCGCCGCAGTCGGCGCCCAGGGCCGACAACCGACCGCCTTCGGCCCGGCACTCGATGATGTTGGCCGGGGGCGTGCCGACGAACGTCGCGGCGAACGCGGTGCGCGGCGACTCCAGCAGCTCCCGCGGCGTGCCGAACTGCTCGATCCGGCCGTCCTTCATGAGCGCGATGTGCGTGGCCATGGTCATCGCCTCCACCTGGTCGTGCGTGACGTAGACGCTCGTGGCGCCGGTCGAGCGGTGCACGCGCATCAGCTCGCCCCGGGTGTCCACCCGCAGTTTCGCGTCGAGGTTGGACAGCGGTTCGTCGAAGAGCAGCACCTTGGGCTGCGGGGCGATCATGCGGGCGATCGCCACCCGCTGCTGCTGGCCGCCGCTGATCTCCCCCGGGTAGCGATCGGCCAGGTCCTCGATCGACAGCATCGACAGCACCTGCTCGCTGCGGGCCCGCCGGTCGGCCTTGGACCACTTGGCCACGGTCAGCGGCCAGGCGATGTTCTGGCGCACGGTCTTGTGCGGCCACAGCGCGTAGGACTGGAAGACCAGACCGGCCTCGCGCTCGGCGGGCGGCACGATCTCGGTCCCGTCGCCGCGGGCGATGACGCGGTCGCCGAACCGGATCTCGCCCCCGGTGGGGTTCTCCAGTCCGGCGAGCATCCGCAGGGTCGTCGTCTTCCCGCAGCCGGACGGTCCGAGCAGCACGAGGAAGGAGCCCGCCGGGACCTCGATCGAGACGCCGTCCACGGCGGCGGTGCCGCCGAAGTCCTTGCGCAGGTCGGTGATGGTCAGGGCGGCCGAGGAGGTCTCGGGGCGCATGTCGGTCCTTTCGGCCTGCCGGGCGCGCGGCGTCGGGGTCATGAGTTGGAGTTCCAGGGCTGGGCGGCGCCCTCGAAGCGCCGCGCGATGACGGTTGCCGCGACCGAGATGACCGCGATGACCACGGTGACCGCGTTGGCCAACTGGGTGAAGTTCTCCGAGGAGTACTGGTAGGTGAGCACGGCCAGGACGGGCATCGCCGGGGTCGCCAGCAGCACGACCAGGGACAGGTCGCGCACCATCTGG
This sequence comes from Nocardiopsis camelliae, assembly GCF_028993595.1. Taxonomy (GTDB): domain Bacteria; phylum Actinomycetota; class Actinomycetes; order Streptosporangiales; family Streptosporangiaceae; genus Nocardiopsis; species Nocardiopsis dassonvillei. The sequence goes on along the minus strand of NZ_CP118614.1, from coordinate 5,061,053 downwards.
ACGAACACCAGCACCCCGCCGGTGAACAGGCCGCGCGCGGTCAGCGGCGCGATGACCGCGCCGATCCTGCGCATCAGCCCGGCCCCCGCCATCACCGCGGACTCCTCGACGTCCCTGGACACCTGGCTCAGGGCCGAGGTGCCCGACCGGACGGAGAACGGGATCGTCGCCGCGATCCCGGCCAGCACGAGGATCGCGAACGTCCCGTACAGGCTCGGGAGCGGGCCGATGGGCGCCCCGAACTGCGCGATGAAGGCCGCGCCCAGCGCGATGCCGGGGATGAGGAAGGGCACGAACGAGGTGACGCTCATGGTTCCCACCAGCCACCTCGGGCCGTTGGAGCGGGTGATGACGTAGGAGATGAGCAGTCCGAGCACACCGGCGCCGACCGCCACGCACACCCCGAGCAGGACGGTGTTCCAGGTGGCCTCCAGGATCTGCGGGTTGTTCAGGACGCCCCGCTGCCCCTGGGCGAGCGCGGGGTCCGAGTCGCCGATCCAGTAGTGCAGGGTCAGCCCGGAGGCGAAGTCGTTGGTGCGCAGGGTCAGCGAGCTCAGGACGAGCACGAGTCCGGGCACGATCGTGGTGCACGTGACCAGCAGCCAGGCGAGCCCGGCCACCGGCCAGCCCCAGGGGCCCAGGTCCACGCCCCGGCGGCGGCCGCCCTTGCCGGTGATCGTCGCGAAGCTGCGCCTGCCCCCGGTGATGCGGGTCGAGGCGTACATGATCATCGCGGCGACGATGATGAGCACGATCGAGAGCACGTACCCGCGCGCGACGTCACCGGTGGAGATCGCCCCGTACAGACGGGTGGAGAGCGTGTGGAACCGCACCGGCAGTCCGAGCAGGGCCGGTGTGACGAAGTTGGAGACCCCCTCGGCGAAGGCGAGCAGGGCGCCGGAGATCATCGCCGGGGCCACGACCGGCAGGGCGATGTCCCGGGCCACCCGCAGCGTGGAGGCCCCGGTCATCTCGGCGGCCTCCATGAGGTCGCCGTTCACGCTGGCCAGCGCCGCGGCGACCAGCATGAACGACAGCGAGAAGTAGTGGGCCGTCAGGGTCGCGGCGATCGGTACGGGTCCCCAGGCCAGCCAGTCCGGGACGTCCAGGCCCAGGTTCATCAGGATCCCGGTGGACCCGCCGATCAGGTCGTTGCGAAAGACCGACTCCCACGCCAGCGCCAGGGCGAAGCTCGGCAGGGCGAACGGGATCGTCGCCAGCAGCCCCAGGGCCCTGCGCCCCGGGATGCGGGTCATCACGACCACCCAGGCGAGGAACCCGCCCACCACCGTCGAGCAGACGGCGGTGGCGGTCCCCATGAGGATCGAGTTGCCCATCGGCCTCCACAGGAGGTTCTCCGACATCGGGCTGGCGAACACGTCCGCCCACGCCTCGCGGTTGCCGCTCTGGAGGGTCGTGTTGACCAGTCCGCTGAGCGGCGCCACCACGAGGACGAACAGTACGAGCAGGGTGCCGGCTCCCAGCACCACGGAGGGCTGCCTCAGTGCCGTGCGCGCACGGGCCACCGTGGTGCCGACCGCGGTGCGGCGGGGGGCGGGTGCCGTCGTCATGGCTTCCTTTCGCTGACGGGGGAGTCGGGGGTTCTACAGGGTCAGGAGGAAGTCGGCCACGTCGTCGCGGACCCGGGCGGTCTCCTCGGGGTCGATGTCCCAGGCGCCCAGTTCGTCCAGGGGCGCGGCGTCCTCGGGCATCTCCATGTCCGTGCGGACCGGGTAGTCGCCGGGGACGTAGAAGGGCTCGTATCCGGGACCGCCGGTCGCGGAGTCGTCGCCCATGAGGAAGTCGGCGACCAGACGCGCGGCGGCCGGGCTGTCGGAGCCCTGCACCATGCCGATGTAGGCCGGGAAGGTGATGCCCAGCGACGGCGCGGTCCCCAGGGAGGCCTGGAGCGCCCAGCCCTCCTCCTCGTTGTCCCGGCGGTCGGAGTAGGAGGTGATGCCGACCGGCGGGTCCTCCTGCCCGGTCGCGCCCACGGCCGCGTTGACGTTGTCGGTGTCGTCGACCAGGACCAGGCCGTTGGCGTAGAGGTCCTTGATGAACTGCTGCCCGGCGTTCTCCACGCCCTCGTCGAGTTCGACCTCGGACCCGAAGTGCTCCTGGTGGGCCTGCGCCATCTCGTCGGAGCGCTGGACGATCTCCGTCATGAGGTCGAGGTAGTCGCCGCGCACGCTCGGGTCGACCATGACGACCTTGCCGTTCCACTCCTCCTCGGTCAGCTGCCACAGGTTCTGGATCGGGCTGCCGTCGGGGTGGGCCTCCTCGTTGTACATGAGGATCTTGGTCGAGAGCCGGTTGGCCAGCAGCGGCTGCTGGTACTCCTCGGGCACGGTCTCGGCGACGCGCTGGGGGACGTAGTTCTGGAGGATGCCGCCCGCGACGAGTTCGGTGATGACCACCGGGGCGTCGGAGATGTAGGCGACGTCCGCCGACGGGGTTCCGGCCTGGGCCTCGGACTGGAGGCGGGTGATCTGCTCGGAGGAGGCGATGTCGTGGCCGATGAGGTCGACGCCGGGGTACTGCGCCTCGAAGGCCTCCTCGACGGAGGCGATGCGCGAGGTGAAGGAGTAGACGGTGACCTCCCCCTCCTGCTGGGCCAGTTCGACGAGCTCCTCGTGGGTGGCGTCGTCGAGTTCGTGGGGCTGGGCGGCCTCGCCGGTGTCGGCGGTGTCTGCGGCCTCGGGGGTGCCGCCGCCGCAGGCGGCGAGCGTCACGGCGAGCGGGAGGGCGACGGAGGCGGAGAGCAGTCTCGAAGTGCGCATGACAGGTCCTTTGCGTCGGTTTTCGCGCAGGCGGGAGCGGGGCCGGGGTGGTCCGGCCGTCGCGGGGGACGGGGAGACCGGCGTCAGTCGAACGCGTTGAGCAGGTCGTCCAGGCGGTCGAGGGCGGGCAGGATGGTCTCGGGGTGGCGCTGGGCGACGGTGAGCACGATGGCGTTCGCGATCATCATCGGGACGCTCAGGGAGGAGAAGCCCTCCTGGTGTCCGCGCGGGGCCGAGAGCACGGTGGTCGGAGCCGGATCGAGGGTGTGCAGGGTGTCCGTGACCAGCACGGAACGGGCTCCGACCTCGGAGGCGTGTGCGTACAGCTGTGTGAGGCCCCGCGGAGCGCGGCGGAACGCGAACGACACGACGGCGTCGGAGTCCGACATCGCCAGGACGCGTTCGGCGACCTCGCGGCCGGGGCCGACGAGGTTGACCGGGCGCATCCCGAACCGCCGCAGCCGGCTGTCGAGGAGTTCGGCCAGGACCCCGGAGTTGCCGCGCGCGAAGAGGTAGACCACACGCGCGCCGACGAGGAGGTCGGCCACCTCGTCGATCTGGGCCTGGCTCACGTGCTTGCCGACCGCGGCGAGGGAGTCGAGCTCGGTGGCCAGGAGGGTGTCCAGCACGCTGGCCTGCCCCTGGCCCCGGAGTTCGGCCCGGAACCGGTCGCCCGCGCCGTTGAGGCGTGCCTCGTGTGCCTCGCGCAGGTCCTCGCGCAGCTCCAGGTAGCCCTGGTAGCCCAGCCGCTGGGCCAGCCGGGTGGCGGCGGCGGGGTGGACCCCCGCGCGCTGGGCCACCTCCCCGCCCCGCCACAGGGGGGCCTCGGCGGGGTTGGAGAGCAGTTCGTCGAGGAGGACCCGGTCCGACTTCGTCAGCCGGTCGCGGTACTCGCTCATGCGTTCCTGGAGGTTCACAGCGCCCACGATACAAGCAAGTTTTCTTGCACAGGCTGTTTTTCCTGCAACTTTATTTTCGGTTCATGGGGACTTCACCCTCTCCCCGCGAACCGGTCGGGCGTTCACCCGCGGATCGCCCGGCGGCAAGCCGGAGGTCAGGACGCGTCCCGAAAACCGCAGGTGGGTCCGGTGGTTGCTTCCGGCAGGTGAAGGCAGGTGAAGGCAGGTGAAGGCAGGTGAAGGCGGGTGCGGCGCCGACCGTCCCCTCCCCGCGGCCTCGTGCCTGTGGCGGGGGCGGAGCGCCGACAACGGGCGGGACACGGGCCGGGCCCCACGCTCCGGGACGGCGGCGCTCCCGGCCGGATCACCGGCAGTGCTCCCGTCCGGCTCACCGGCCCCGGCCGGGGTCCCCGTCACCCTCGGCCTCCTCCAGGAAGACGTCCGTCTCCTTGGCGGTGGGGCAGGTGGCCGGGCCGCGGCGGGTGACGGCCATGGCGGCGGCCGCGTTGGCCCGGCGGGCGGCCGCCAGCGGGTCCAGACCGTCGGCCACCGCGGCCGTGAACACGCCCACGTGCGCGTCGCCCGCGCCGTTGGTGTCCACGGCGCGCACGGGGAAACCGGGCACGCGCCGGGCGGCGGCGCCCCCGGACACTGTCCCGTCCCCGCCACCGGCCACCACGCAGCCCCGCGCGGAGTCGCGCACGACCACCGTGCCGCCGGGACGGATCCGGGGGAGCAGGAGAGCGGCGGCCTCCTCGGGGACGGAGCGCCCGGTCACGGTCGCGGCCTCGGCGGCGCTGAGGCTGAGCAGGTCCACGCGGGCCAGGACCCGGTCCAGGGTCGGCCCGGGGACGTCGCCCACGACCGGAGCCGGGTCCAGGACCAGGCGCACCCCCTCCGGGAGCCCCCCGATCCAGGTGAGCAGGTCGTCGGCGCGCGGCCCGGGCAGCAGCGAGTACCCCACCGTGTAGACGAAGTCCCCCGGTTCGGGCCGCAGGGTGCGCAGCCGGTCCGGGGACAGGTCCATCTCGGCGCCCAGCCGGGTGACGAAGGTGCGTTCGGCGTCCCCGTCCACCAGGGCCACGCAGAAGCCGGTGTCCGCGTCGGGGGAGGGGGCGTGCGCCACCGCCACCCCTTCGGAGCGCAGCGCGGCCCGGGCCAGGTCCCCGTGGGGCCCGGTTCCGTGCGCCCCCGCGTAGACCACCTCCATGCCCGCCCGCGCCGCGGCGGCGACGACGTTGAAACCGCCTCCGACCAGGGTCCGGGCGGAGGAGGCGAACACGCCCTCCCCGGCCCGGGGGAGGGCGTCGACCGCCATCACGACGTCGATGATCACCGGTCCCACGTGCACAAGGCGTCCGGTCACGGCAGGGCTCCCCTCGACTGCGCCGACCGTGGCGTCGGCCCCGCGATCATCCCAGCGGCGAACGCGGAGGGGACCCACCGGGTGGGTCGCTGCCGGGGGCGGTCCCCCGGCAGCCTCCGCCGCATTCGGGAGCCCTCCTCGCGAAGGTCTCCCGGGCCACCCTGACCACAGGGGTCGCAGGGGCCACCGGGTTCTCAGGGGTCACCGGCGCGCGGGACCGGCCGTCCGTCCCTAGAGCTGGGGAACCGGGGGCGGCGGGGTCCAGCGCTGGGCGCGGGAGGCGCGGGAGGGGACGCCGTACTCGTCCCTGAGCCGTTCGGGGATGGCGTACTGCATGACCCGGCCGCGGGTGAGGGAGCTCAGCTCCAGGTGGGTGGTGACGTGGCCGAGGCGGTCCAGGGCCCACGCGCCCAGCGGGGAGCCGTCCTCGACGCGTTCGAGGACCCCGAGCAGGGCGGGGGAGGCCCTGACGGCCGTGTCCCAGGCGCTGCGCGGAACCCGGAGCCAGTCGGCGCAGGTGTCGCCGATGAGGTAGCGGACGAGGGCGGCGACCACCGGGTCGAGGAGGGTTCCGGGCACGACCTCCTCGTAGAGGTCGATGAGCTGGCGGGTCAGGTGCGCCCCCTCCTCGGAGGGGCCCATGTACCGGGTCATGTACAGGTCGGAGAACTCGCGGCCGGCGGCCACGTCGGCCGGAGCGTGTTCGGTGCTGACACCGAGCATGGCGCCGACGATGCGCCAGGCGTAGTAGTAGGACTCCGCGCCCTCGGCCGTCATGTGCACGCCCAGCCGGTGCAGGGCGTCCAGGACCTGGATGGAGAAGATCATCTGGCCGCCGATCATGTCCTCCTGGCAGATCGGCGTGCCGAGCGCGTCCACGTCCCAGCGGCCCTCGCGGCGCATGTGGTAGCGGATGGAGGCGTGCAGCAGGCGCACCTTCTGGGCCGAGGGGACGAACCGGCTCCCCGCCTCGAACGCGTCGGGCTGCATCAGGTACACGGTGAACTGCCCGGTCTCGGCCATGCGCCGCGAGGGGTACTCCAGGGCGTGGGTGGCGCTGAGCAGCCTGGCCACGTGCGGGACGACGTAGCAGGCGGGCATCGACGAGAAGGCCAGGGCGGTGGAGATGTGCACGTTGTTGTCGATGAAGAACAGACGGGCCCTCTCCATCTCGTCCCAGTCGACCCAGGAGGGCGGCGCTGCCGTGGCGTGCAGGTACTCGCGGGCGACGTCGGGCAGCCCGTCGGGCAGGTCCTGTCCGGCGTTGGAGAAGTAGCGCATGAGCGTGTTGAACTTGCCGACCTCCCCGCGTTCGAAGAGCGTCTCCACCGTCGCGTCGGCGAGTTCGTCGCCCATCAGACGCAGCGCGTCCATGGACTCCGGTGTGTAGGACATGGGATCCCTTCCTGGGGTCAGGAGTGTCGGGCCGCGGCCGAGGTCACCATCTGCGACAGGGCGGCGGAGGCCCCGTCCGGCAGGTCGGCGCGGTCGAGGGCGTCGGTCGCGGCCCGGACGCGCTCGCCGATCATCTCCTCGACGCGTTCGGGCGCCCCGGTGCGCCGCATGATCGACCGGACCCTGGACAGGCCCTCCCCGTCCAGGCCGCGGCGGCCGAGCAGGCCGCGCAGCTCCCGGCGCTCGGCCGCGGTGGCGGCCGACCAGGTCTCGGCGAGCAGGACGGTGGGCCGGTTGCCCCGGACGTCGTCCAGGTTCGACTTGCCGGTGAGCTCCGGGTCGCCGAACAGCCCCAGCAGGTCGTCCCGCAGTTGGAAGGCCTCGCCCAGGGGGAGCCCGTAGGCGGTGAAGGCCTCCATCACCGCGCCCGGGGCGCCGGCCAGCGCGCCGCCGATGCGCAGGGGGTGCTCGACGGTGTACTTGGCCGTCTTGTACCGGATCACCTGGAGCGAGCGGCCCGTGTCGGGCGGCGAGCCGGTGCGCAGGATTTCCAGGCACTCCCCGGCGATCAGCTCCCGGGCCATGACCAGCCACAGCTCACGGGCGCGGGACAGGTAGGCCGAGGGGAGGCCGCAGCACAGGAACAGCTCCGCGGCCCACGACATGAGCAGGTCGCCGGTCAGCAGGGCCAGGGCGCGGCTCCCGGCGTGGGGTCTGGGCCTGCCGGTGAACGCCGCGCGCAGGGCGACGTGGGCGCTCGGCACGCCGTGCCGCATCGGGCTCTCGTCGATGAGGTCGTCGTGGACGACGGCCGCGGCGTGCACCAGCTCCATCGCGGCGGCTGCCCTGACCAGCGCGTCGCTGTCCGGCTGCCCGGCCGCGCGCCACCCCCAGTAGCAGAACGACGCGCGCAGGCGCTTGCCCCCGGTCACCGCCACGTCCAACTGCTCGGCCACCGGCAGCAGGTCGGCGTCGATGGAGAGGAGGCGGTCCGTCTCCCGGCGCGCGAACTCCCGGAGTTCGGCGTCCACCCGTGTCCGGAGCAGGGCCTGCTCCCCGGTCTCAGCCATCGCTCTGGCCGGGACGGGAGGCGGCGGCCCGCCGGGCGAGCAGCTCCATGTGGGACTCGGCCGTCGGAGCGTACCGCCGCAGCGCCAGTTCGCCGCGCTCGCGCAGGTCCCGCCGACCGTCCCGGACCAGCTCGGCCAGGTCCGACCGGCTCAGCAGCGACCGCGCTCCCCGCAGGGCCGCGCCGATCCCGCTCCATGCCAGGTCGGCCACCCCGGCGGCGACCAGCAGCGGCTCCCGCGCGCGGTCGGCGCCCGCTTCGTCATCGGTGTGCGCCACGGCGTACACCCCCTGTTCCCGATCGGCACGGAAAGGACGGCGGCCGGAAACGGCGGCGCCCGAGGAAGAACACCGTCCGGCGGCCGGAGGTCCGCCGCGGTCCTCGTGGAGTGATCATCTTCGGCCATCACGGTTTTTGTCAACGCAATGGTGTGATCTGGTTTGGTTTGGTGAAAGTCGGCGGAAAAAAGGGAAAGGAGCAAACGGACACGGGTGGATAAAAACCGGTGTCGTCGTGCGGATTGTCCGTGTTTTCGCAGGTTGTCGCCGCAGCGTTGCTTCGGGGTTGGGGCTGGGTCGAACGCCGAAGGAGGGCGGTCCGGAACGCCGGAATTCGGCTCGCCCCGGGGTGATCCCCGCTGGGTTCCGGGGGCGCTTCCGGGGTTCGGTGAATCCCGGAGGGGGTTCGCGTCCGGGGGGTGTGGAAAACGCGTTCGTCTCTATTCCTGACAAAAGGTGATATGGGCGATCCGGGTTTTCCCGCGGTCCCCCCGAAGCGGGGGCCTCCGGCGCTACCGGCCCCCGAACGCCCGACGGGGCCGCGGACACCGGTTCCACGACCCCGCCGCGCTCCCCGGCCTCACTCGGTGCGCAGGCCCTCGGGGCCCGTCATCCGCCACAAGCAGGGCAGGCTCGCCAGCGTCACCAGCGCGATCACGCCGAATCCGGCGCCCACGAGCGGCAGGAACCCCAGCCAGTCGGTGACCGGGAGGTCGGCCAGCCGCAGCAGGAGGAGCCCGAGCCCGGTCCCGCCCCCGACGGCGATCGCCAGGCCGAGCACCACCGGGATCGCGGTCTGCCACAGCACCGACGCGGCGAGCGTGGCACGGCTCGTCCCGAAGGCGACCAGCACCGAGAGCTGCCGCCTGCGCTCCCGCAGCTGCTCCACCGTGGAGACGACCATGCTCGCCCCGATCACCAGCATGATCAGGACCGCACCGGCCCGGAGCGCGTCGCCGATGGACGTCAACAGGGTGCCGCCGCCCTCCTGGTGCAGCACTCGCAGACGGATTCCCGGGCTGTCGATCCCGACGTGGTTGCGCACGTGCTCGACCGCGTCCGGGTCGCTCCCGTCCAGGGTGACGAGCACCGTGGACTGGAGGTACTCCAGCTCCTCGACCGGAAGGGCGGACGGGGTGACGAACAGCCCCCGGTACTCCTGCCCGACCGGGCCGTCCGCGGCCTCGGCCCCGCGCACCGGCGGGACGGTCCAGGTGCGGGGCCCGGAGGCGGAGCCGCCCCGAGGGGCGTTGTCGAGGTCCAGGCGGTCCCCCGCGCGCACGGCGGAGGCCCCCTCACCCGAGACGAAGGCGTCGCCGTCGGCGCACGAGGAGAACGCGATCAGCCCGCCCAGGGTCGCGCAGTCGGCGACGACCACCGCCCGCGTCCGTGAGGGGTCGTCGGGGCCGGGCGGGGCGTCCGCCGGGGGGAGGTGGGCCAGGAGGAAGGGGGAGGAGGACTCCACACCCCTGGCGCCGCCGAGGTCGCGGGCGAACTCCGCGGCCTCGGCGCTGCTCCCCACCGTGGCCGAGGCGATCATCCCCACCCGTCCGGGCTCCGGGCCGCCGTCGGAGGGGACCCGGGCGGCGATCGCGGAGAACAGCATCTGGAGCGCGATCGCCCCGGCCACGGCCAGGGTGACCCCGCTGACGGTGCGGGCCGCGATCCCGCCGTTCAGCTGGAGGCGCCGCGTGGCCATCTGCCACGACAGCGGACCGCCGCGCAGCCGGCCCACCACGGCCTCGACGACCCACGGCAGCAGCAGGGTGAACCCCGTCAGGGCCACCGCCACACCGGCGGCGACGGCCCACTCCGTGCCCTCGGAGCCTCCTCCCCGCCCGAGCGCGGCCAGGACGGCGCAGCCGACGGCCAGGACCGCCACGCGCCACCACAGCCGCCGACCCCGGTCGGCGCCCTCCCGGAAGACGCCCAGCGGACCGACCTCGACCCCGCGCAGCGCCAGGAGCGTCGCCAGGACGGCGCTGGCCGGGACGAGCACCACGACGAGGGCGGCGAGCGGCGGCGCCGGCGTGAGGTCCGCGGGCAGCACGCCCGGGCCCGGGAGCCGCACGTCGTCGGCGAAGGTCCGCGCCACCAGGAAGAACCCGGCGCCCAGGGCCAGGCCCAGGACCGCGCCGACCAGGGACTCGCCCGCGGCGACCCTGCGCGTCATCGCCCTGTCCGCGCCCACCAGCCGCAGCGCGGCCAGGCGCTGGTCGCGCCGCTCGGCCCCGAAGCGCGTCGCGGTGAGGACGAACGCGGCGATCGGCAGCAGCAGCACCACGATGATGACGACGACGAGCAGGACGAGGGCCGCGGACATGCCGCCGTCCCTCAGGTCCGCGCCGAAGCCGGAGGCGGCGTGCGGGACCGGGGACCGGGAGAGGGAGTCCGTGCCCAGGTAGAAGTAGAGCTCGCGCGGTCCCCGCAGCCCTTCGGCGCCGATCAGGCCGGTGACCGCGGCGCCGTCGAACCGCTCGGCGAGCAGGGCGCCCCCGGGGGAGTCCAGGAGGTCGCGCAGGGCGGGGGAGACGTGGAGTTCGCCCGCCTCCGGCACCCGGTCGATCCCCGGCGGGCGCACGTGCGTCCCCGGCCCCGCGGGCGCTTCGAGCAGCATGCCCGTGAACATGTCGCCCCGGTACTCGACGACCCGGGGGGCCGCGAGGACCGCGGCACCGCTGGTCGGCGCGCCCCGCTCCAGGTACACCGGTGCCCGCGCGTCCATCCGCTCCTGACCCGCCGCGCGAGCCGAGGGCGCCGCGGCGGCCAGCAGGAGCACCATCACCCCCAGGCCCACGCCCAGCGCGGTGAGCAGCGTCCCCGTCCAGCCGACCCGCCCGCCGCCCAGGGTGAGTTCCGCGCCCATGGCCAGGTCGCGGTACCACCGGCCGATCACGTCGCCCCCATGGGCCCGATGGCGGGGCCGAGGGCGGGGCCCAGGGCCTGGCCGTCGCGGACGACGACCTCGCGGTCGGAGTAGGCGGCCACCCGGACGTCGTGGGTGACCAGGACGACCGCGGCCCCGGTGTCGCGGGCCGCGCCCGTGAGCAGCTCCATGGCGCGCTCCCCGTTGAGCGAGTCCAGCGCGCCGGTGGGCTCGTCGGCGAAGAGCAGCCGGGGCCCGGACACCAGCGCCCGCGCGATGGCCACCCGCTGCCTCTGTCCGCCGGACACCTGGCCGGGGCGCTTGTCGCGCACGTCGTCCACCTCCAGGCGGGCCATCCACTCCGCCGCGGAGGCCTCCGCGCGCCTGCGGGCGACGCCGGTCAGGCGCAGGGAGAGCGCCACGTTCTCCACACAGGTCAGTTCGGGGACGAGCTGGCCGAACTGGAAGACGAAGCCGAAGTCGCTGCGTCTGAGCCTGCTGCGCTCGGCGTCGGACAGGGCCGACAGCTCACGCCCGTCGTAGTGCACGGTGCCGCCGTCGAGGTCGAGGATGCCCGCCAGGCAGTGCAGCAGCGTGGACTTGCCGGAGCCGGACGGGCCCATGACGGCGACGACCTCGCCGGAGCCGATGCTGAAGTCCGTTCCGTTCAGCGCGGCGGTCGAACCGAAGTACTTGCGGAGCCTGGTGGCGGTGAGCAGGGCCCCCGCGCCCTCCGCCGCGGTGGTGCCGCTCACGCGCCGACCTCCCCGGCGAGCCGGTCCAGGCGGCTGGCGGTCAGCTCCAGCCACCGGATGTCGGCCTCCAGGTGGAAGAGGGCGTGGTCGCAGACGAGCTGGTCCGCGAGGTCGCCGCCCGTCTTGCGGCGGGTGAGCTCACGCATCAGGCGCAGGTGCTCGGCCCGCTGCACGTCCAGCAGTCCGGCGGCGTCACGGCCGGTCAGCAGCGCCAGCACGACCTTGGCGTACAGGGTGCTCTGGAGGTAGGGCTCGGGGCTCTCCGGCGTGGAGAGCCAGCGGCCGACGTCGGTGACACCGGCGTCGGTGACGGCGTAGCGCTTGCGCTCGGGGCCGCCGCCGGTCTCCACACCGTCCACCTCGACCAGGCCGTTCCTGAGCAGGCGCGACATCGTCGAGTAGACCTGTCCGTAGTGCAGCGGCCGGTCGTGCCCGAACCGCTCGTCGAAGAGGCGTTTGAGGTCGTACCCGTGGCGGGGGCCCGATTCGAGCAGGCCGAGCAGCGTGTTGCCGATAGACATGGCGGCGACTATACACAATGTGTATAGACGGGCGGAGAAGAGGTGATGTGTCCCGTTCCCGGGCGCGGTCCGCGCCTCCGGGAACCCGCTCAGGCGGGGCCGTTCTCCGGCGGCCCGGCGGCCGCCGGGCCGGGGCGGTCCGGGGCCGCGCAGCCGCGGGGGTGGATGTGGAGCCGGTCCACGCGCCCGGCCTGGACGACGACGCCCGACACGTCACCGTGGACCCCGTTGCGGATCGCCGCCGGCCCCCGAACTGATTCCCCTGTTCCGGCCGAACCGCGACGCGGCTTTTCCGCCACCAGGCCCGGCCACCGTTGTACGGCCTTGTGCCTGAGGATTCTCACGAGCAGATCAGCGGTACCCGAGGCGACTTTGCAGATGAACAGGCCCGCGGCGATGGTGAGAAGGAACTGCAGGAGTGTCGCCGGGCCGAGTCGGAGTGCGAGTTCCCGGGCACGCTCCGCCAGAGGTAATGGCCCCGGAAAGACGAAGCCAGACTGATCGGAGCCAGTGCCTTGATCTTCGTTCGCACCTTCCCGCTTATCCGAAAAGCGACCACGAAGAGGGTACAGGAAAGGGTCGCGGCGCGCGAGGGTGGCACCGGTCGTGGCGTCGCCGCGGGCGACGGGGCCGCCGAGGGGCGGCGGGGCAGGCGCGGGGAGCCGTCGACGGGGCCGGAACCCCGCGTCGGGATACCCGCGGTTCACCTGGATGTACGCCGCACTGCGCCGGTCCCGTCACCGGAGGGGGCGTGTCGTCCGGGGCGGCCGAGGGGCGCCGTCCGACACCGCTCCGCGGAGGTTTTTCGGCGTGTACGGAGTTGCGCCTTGCTTCCCGGGCCGACGTGCGTAGACATTAGCTGACGTGCGCGGACATTTGTCGGCGACGCCTGGCTCCCGGCTCCGGAACTTTCTCGGGGACAAGTGCGCCAGGAGGCCGGATGAACCTCGCGGCCGTCCCGAAAGCAGGACCCGAGCCAGTCCGGGACGGAACGGAGAGAACGCCCGGACGGCCCTAGCCATTCACAACGTATGGGGATAGAACTGGCTGAGAATAATCAGTGCGCCGCGCCAGTGGTCACCGCCTGGTGGCCGACTGTTGGCCGACAACTGGGCCTTTGTTCAGCCATATCTAGAAAGGTTGCTTCCCGCCGGTCCCCCTGGCCGGTTTTGCTCCCCCTCCCCCGCAGACCGGAGGCAACTGCATGCCAACGACACATTCACGACGTGCGCAAACGCCGAGTGCTCCGCGGACACGCCGTTACTCTCGCGCGGCGCTGGCGGCCTCGATGGCCGCCGTCATCGCCGGTTCCCTGACCGCGGTGTCCGCCCCGGCCGCGGCGGCGCCGTCGGAGAACTTCGACGACACCGCCTACCGCGGTGAGATCGAGGTGGTCCGCACCCCGGCCGGAGCCGCCGACGACGCGGTGCTGACCGGCCAGGTGTTCGTCGACGCCGACCGGGACAGCGCCAGCGACGGCGAGGAGGCCGGCCTGTCCGGCGTCATGGTCACCAACGGCCGCGACGTGGTGCTGACCGACAGCGAGGGCCGTTACGAACTGCCCGCGTTCGACAACATGACGGTGTCCATCACGCAGCCCTCGGGCTATCAGGTGCCGATGGACGAGCACAACATCCCGCAGTTCCACTACAACCACCTGCCCGAGGGGTCGCCGGAACTGCGCTACGGCGGGATCGAGCCGACCGGCCCCCTGCCGTCCGAGGTCAACTTCCCGCTGGTGGAGAGCGAGCTGACCGCCACCGACGCGCAGAGCTGCATCATGGCCGGAGACCTGCAGACCTACGACCGGCAGGAGATCGAGTACGCGCGCGACGGCGCCATCGCCGACCTGGCCGCGCGCCACGACTACGCCGGCTGCGGCACGCTGTTCGTCGGCGACGTCGTCGGCGACGACCTGTCGCTCTACCCCGAGATCAAGGACCTGGTCGCCGAGACCAACGGCCCGGCCCGCTTCCTGCCGGGCAACCACGACCTCGACTTCGACGCCCCCGGCTCCGAGCACTCCTTCGACACCTACCGCGCGCAGCTGGCTCCGGAGTACTACTCCTACGACGTCGGCAACACGCACATCATCGCGCTCAACACCGTCGAGTACCCGTGCGTCGCGGCCGAGGACAGCCCCGCGGGCATCGAGGCGCACTGCGCCGACCCGGAGGGCGACCCGTCCTACAACGGCCGCCTCGACGAGGACCAGCTCGCCTGGCTCGAACGCGACCTGGCCAACGTCGACCCCGACAAGCTCGTCGTCGTCGCCAGCCACATCGGTCTGCTCAACTACGCCGACTCCACCTCCCCGGTGCACCAGACCGACCAGGTCCGGCGCGTGCACGAGCTGCTGGAGGGCCGCAGCGCCGTGGCGGTGTCCGGCCACAGCCACAGCATCGAGAACCTCAAGACCGGTGACGGCGCCAAGGGCTGGAACGACCTGTTCGGTGTCGAGGGCCTGCCCTTCCCGCACATCACCGCGGGCGCGATCTCGGGCGACTGGTACTCCGGCGCGATCGGCGAGGAGGGCTACCCGACCGCGATCGGCCGCGACGGCGGACGCCCCGGCGTGGTGACGCTGGACATCCAGGGCAGCGAGTTCCAGGAGCGCTACACCGTCACCGGCGAGACCGACGACGTGCAGACGCAGCTGGGCATCAACAGCCCGACCTACCGCGAGTGGGTCGGGGAGCGCCAGGAGTGGAACGGCAACCCGGTGGGCGAGGCCCCCGAACTGGAGGAGCCCCTGGTGGTCGACCGCAGGGACCTGGCCCACGGAAGCTGGCTGACGACCAACTTCTTCTTCGGCTCCACCGGCTCGACGGTCGAGGTCAGCATCGACGGCGGACCGGCCCGGGAGGCCACCCGCACCCAGCAGATGGAGGGCGAGGCCGTCAACGTCGGCGTCGAGTACTCCGACCCGTACGCGGTCGCGCAACAGCTCGTCCACGGCGGCAGCCTGGCCAACCGGACGATGCACCTGTGGCGGTTCGACCTGCCCAGGAACCTGCACACCGGTGAGCACACCGCCGAGGTGACCGCGACCGACTCCTACGGCCGCGAGTTCACCGACGTCCTCGAGTTCGAGGTCGTCGGCCGGAGGTAGTCGCGCCTTCGCGACAGGAGGGCCGCCGCCCCGCACGGGTGGCGGCCCTTCGCCTCGCCCGTTCAGCCCCCGTCGCGGCGGAAGAGGAACAGCCCGTACCGCGCGTCGGGGTCCAGCCACCGGGCCCTCAGACCGAAACCGTGCGCCCCCACCTCCTCGGTCAGCCCCTGAACATCGAACTTCACCGAGTAGCCGACGTTGACGAACCGCCCGCGCGGCACCCGCACGGTCAGCCCCAGACCCGGTACGGGCACCGCCCGGTCGGCCCGGGCGCGAAGACGCCCCTCCACGGTGGTGGTGTCCGCGTCGTAGCGCGCCTCCGGGACGAAGTCTTCGAGCACGAAGTCGGCGCCGTAGAGGTCGTTCAACCGGGTGAGGTAGTTGAGCCGGAAGTCGGCGAAGGCCGAGTGCCCGGCGGGATCGTTGTAGCAGGTCTCCAGGGCCTCGCGGCCCTTGTCCAGGTCGGCGGAGACCAGGAAGGCCTCGCCCGGGCGCAGGGTCCGGGCGATCTCGCCCAGCAGCGCGTCGCGTTCCCCGCGGGTGGCGTTGGCGAAGCTGCTGCCGAGGAAGACGATCGCCAGCGGCTCACCGGGGTGGGTGCGCAGCCAGTCCAGACCGGCTTCGTAACGTCCCCACAGGCCCGTGACCTCCAGTCCGTCCAGCTCCGCGCACAACTCGGCGCCGCTGGACTCCAGCATGCCCCGGTCGACGTCGATCGGCAGGTAGGCGGTCTCGCGCAGGCGCAGACAGCTCTCCAGCAGCAGCCGTGTCTTCTTCGCGCTTCCGCTGCCCAGCTCGGCGACGCGCCCGCAGGCGAGCAGTTCGGCGATCTCCGCGGAGTGGCGCTCCAACAGGTCGCGTTCCACGCGGGTCAAATAGTAGGTGGGCAGCTCGGTGATCCGCTCGAACAGCGCGGAGCCGACCGCGTCGTAGCCGAGCCAGGGCGGCAGCCGGGGCGGTGACTGCCGCAGGCAGTCGCGCACCACGGTGTCGTCCGGCACCGCGTCGCCCCTGTCGGCGAGCGGAAGGACACGGGCCCGCACCGCTGGTCCAGGTGTTCTCATGGTCTCCTCACGTCCGTCCCGTCGCTTCGCGCAAGCCCGACTCGCCCCGGCTCCACCGGCTCAGGAGGTACTCCTCCAGCCGGGTGGCCAGGAGAGTGCTGGCGCGGACGCCGAACACGATGTCGGAGGCCAGCTCGGGTTCGGTGCTCAGCAGCGGCGCGATCACCTCGCGCCGCAGGAGCTGCTCGTGCACCGCGTCGGCCTCGACGTGCTCGGCGTAGAACCGGATGGCGGCCGGACCGCAGTCCAGCCTCCGCATGGCCTTGACCAGCCGGTCCGAGCCGGGGGAGGAGGTGAGCTCGACGGTGGCGAACTGTCCGATCAGCGCTCCGCGCAACCCGCGGTGCAGACCGCACAGCGACATGAAGTTGACCTCGGCCAGCATCTCGGCGGGGGCGGAGTCGAGGTAGGCGCCGTAGTCCGCGCACAGGCCCAGTTCGGCCATCATGTCGGCGAAGAGCGTGGAGTGCGTCCGCTCGGGGTCCCCCGCGCCGTACTCGTCGTGCTGCACGGTCACGAGCGCCGCCTTGGCGGGGCCGTGCAGGCGCGGGATGACGAAGGTCTGCGGGTCGGCCTCCTTCAGGTGGTAGAGGGAGCGGAGGGCGACGTACTCGCGCAGCTGCCACAGCTGCCCGTGGCGGCGCAGGTGGTGGGAGGCGCCGAACGCGTCGACGTGCTCGACCAGGAGCGCGCCGATCTCGCTCTCGACGTCCGTGCCGGGGGCCACCTCGTCCCTGAGCGCGCCGAGGAAGGCCCCCTCCAGTCCGGCGCGCAACGCCAGCAGCGCCGGGTCCCACTCGCGGTCGGCGTCGACTCCCCCGAACCCGCGGTAGTGGAGCTCGTAGCAGCAGTAGAGGGCGAGCTGGAGGTCCTCACCGTAGGGCGGGGAGCCGTCCACCGGGGGGAGCCCGGTCCGGTTCCCGCGCAGCGCTTCCAGAACCGCCTCGGAGACCGGGCCGCGGGGGGCGGGCAGCGTCGGCGCCTCCGGCGTCGTCATGGTCATGGGCCGTGCTCCTTCCCTCCGTCGCCGCGTACACGCCGGCGGTGGCTGGTGTCGCAGAACGGGCGGCGCCTGCTGCGGCCGCACACGCACAGCGCGGTGACCGCCCGGTCGCTGCGCACGCGCGTTCCGTCGGGCGTCTCCACGTCGACCGGGCCGTAGACGAGGACCGGGCCGTCGTCGGTGACGACGATCCGGCGGCGGTCCTCAGCCATGGCGTGCCTCGATGACCACGAGTTCCTCCTCCGTCTGGTCGGGGCCGAGCAGACCTCGGGCGCGCAGCGCCGCGGCACGCGCGCGCAGCACCGGCCCGAACGGGATGCGGGCCCTGGCGAGGACCTCGGGCACCAGCCCGGCCTTCCTGAGCTGTTCCAACGTGGCCTGCTCGTCGGCGAGTTCGGACTGTACGAGCAGCAGTGCGCCGTCCTCGCTGAGCACCGAGGACGCCCCCGCGCAGATGCGGTCCAACAGGATCCGCCCGTCCGGCCCCGCGTCCCAGCACCTGGCGATCCGGTGGCGGGGCAGCCGCCGACCGGGAGCGGGCATGTAGGGCGGGTTGGCGAGCACGAGGTCGAAGCGGTGCGGGGCCACGGGAGCGAACAGGTCGCCGCGCCGGACCTTGGCCGGGACCCCGTGCAGTCGGCTGTTGAGCCAGCTCGCCAGCACCGAGCGGCGCGACAGGTCGATCGAGGTGAGGCTGGCCGCGCCGGCGCGGAAGGCCTCGATGCCCAGCGCCCCGGTGCCCGAACCGACGTCGAGGACGGAGCGCCCGGCGACCCGGCCGTGCTGGCGCAGCACGGTACGGAGCAAGGAGGTGTCCTCCTGAGCTGGGTAAACACCCGGTGGCCTCATCAGCAGCATGGGGCAGCCACTACCCGGTCCCGACCCCTCCAACCGCCGCGCGGGCCCTGCGCGTGATGGCCTGTGACCGTGGGTGACGCGGAGGTACGCTGGCGCGCGGGGCGACCGAGCCACCCCCGTGCCCGGAAAGGAAAAGGGGGAGACCACCGGCGTCCGGTACGCCAGGATCTGAGCATGGAAATGTCCGACGTTACTCGTGCGACGGCGGCCGCGACCTCGGTCGCCGCCTCGCTCGGCCTGCCGGCCAGCGGCGCGACCGTGCTCCACAACTCGAACAAGCTGGCGCTGCGGCTGACCCCGTGCGACGTCTTCGCCCGGGTCGCCCCCGTGGGCCAGGAGGTCGCGCGGTTCGAGGTGGAGCTGGCTCAGCGGCTCGTCGCGGCGGGGGCCCCGGTGTGCCCCCTGGAGCCCCGGGCGGACCCGCGCGTGTACACGCGCGACGGCTTCACCGTGACGCTGTGGACCTACTACGAGCCCGTAACGCCCCGCGTCCCACCGGCCGAGTGCGCCGAGGCGCTGGAACTGCTGCACGCCGGCATGCGCCGGGTCGACGTGCCGAGCCCGCGGTTCACGGACCGGATCACGCAGGCGCAGGACATCGTGGCCGACCCGGACCGCTCACCGGATTTGGCCGACGCGGATCGCGCCTTCCTCGGCGGCAGGCTGGCGGGCCTGCGACGGACGATCGGGGAGCGCGGCGCCGCGGAGCAACTGCTCCACGGAGAACCGCATCCGGGCAACGTGCTCAGCACACGGATCGGCCCGTTGTTCATCGACCTGGAGACGTGCTGCCGCGGACCCGTCGAGTTCGACCTCGCCCATGTGCCCGAGGAGGTCTGCGAGCACTACCCGGACATCGACCAGGGGCTCCTGGACGAGTGCCGACAGCTCGTTCTCGCGATGGTCGCGGCGTGGCGCTGGGACCGCGGCGACGAGTTCCCGAACGGGAGGCGTTTCGGGGAGGAGCTCCTGCGCGCGCTGCGCGGCGGTCCTCCCTGGCCGACACTGGACACGATGAACAGGCGGCTGGGCGGCCTGTAGAAAGCAGGTTCCGACGACAGCACCACGGGTGTGCCCTAACCGCAGGGCTTGCATCCAGCCTCTGCCAAGGAGTACGCGAGACGGCCCCCGTATGAGTGGCAACTGCGCTTACACCGTCGACGGGGGTAAACCAGCTGACCCCGGCATCTACACCATGACCGTCACCTAACCGCCACAGGCCGAATATCAGGAGAGCCCCTCCTGGTCTGTGTGGGTCAAGTCAGGGGGAAGAGAACAGCGACGGGAAGGTCACCGGTTTCGACTGCTACCTGATCGATGGACAGTCCGCAGTAGTTTCCGACTGCGGAGAACACCGCTGGCAGGAGTCCTTCCATATTCTGCTCCCAGTACAGCTCCAGCTCGTCCTCCGGCATGTCCCACACGGATGGGAAGACTGCACCCGCCGCTTGTAGCGCGGCATCGAACGCTGATCCGTAGCCCGTGTCCTCCCCGTACTCCACACTGACGATGTGGCCTTCGGGAGTGACGTGTGAGATGTAGGGGGGCGGGTCGTGCCTGTTCAAGCTCACACAGACGGTTTCCACCCCGGCCAGCGCGGACATCGGCGGGCCGCCGCGACGGTGCATGTGCCAGGTGGCCATTTCCCGATCCTCCAGTACGTACACCCAGTCACCGTAGGTGCCGTACATGGCGTAGTTGACTTTTCTGGTATCCATCCCGTCAGGAAGGGCCACCGATCGCCAGTCCTTGTATAGACAGCCTTCGTCGAGCTGGAGGGGCTCTGCGCCGAGACAGGTGAGGAAGTCCTCGGTGTCGATGTCACGGGCTGCGGTGAGGGAAATACCACCGAGCATCCCGGGGATACGGGTGCTCGGCCTCTGATCGCTGTGTACGCCGATCCATCGGATTCCATTGCTCATGCGTTCACGGTACGCAACAGGTCGATCTGTGAATTGGCCGATCCGTTTTCCGGGCAGGATTCTCCGGAGAACCGTTGAATACCTTGGCGCGCAGGCACTGGAGTTCGCGGTGGTACCAGGTTCAGGTGGACCTGGTTCAGACCTCGGTTCACGGCGTTGGCGACGCTGTCTCGTTCTCCTCGCGTTTTGTCCATGCCGTCTGATCGCGGCGCGCGAGGACCTGGGGGCAGGGGCTTCGGCTGGGTCGGCCGTATGCGGCCTTGGGGCACCAGGGCGTGTCCCCAGGCCCGAGAGGTACACCACGCCGCGGCATCGGGACGGTTGTGGAGCGCTGGTGGGCTGGCACGGGGGCGTGCCCGGCGCGGGCCACCAGGGTCACGGGACGGCAAAGTGCTCCGCGAGGTGGGCCTCCACCTGTACTGGACCTTGCACTGCGGAGCACACATGGAGGATGTCAGGCCCCGAACCAGACCCGGCGCCTCGTCTGTTCGACTCGCGCACCCCCTCTGACCTGGGGTTTTGTGGCGCACCCGGCAGGATTCGAACCTGCGACCATCGGATTAGAAGTCCGGTGCTCTATCCACTGAGCTACGGGTGCTCGATTCAATTGTCGCCCGCCATGGCAGGTCGTGATCACGCTGTGACACGTGGTCGCGGGAAGGCGTCGCGCGCCGAAGGCGGGGCGGGGGCCGGTCGGCGGGCCTGCGGTCGGGAGGACCCGTGCCGTGGTGCCGGTGGCGTCCCGGGCAGACATTCTAGGGTATTCGCCTGATGTCGCCCACAGTCGGGCAAAGACTCATCAACTACGGTGATTCGTAGTTGCCTCTCGTTACCACGCGCGTTCCACCAAACCGGTCGCTATGGGCCTCGCGCACCACGTTACCGGTGATTAACTCCCGGTGCGGTGCTGTACCCCGGGCGTTTCGCGAAGTCCCGATGCCCGAGGTGGGACGGGGAGTCAGAACCACCACCACTGACCTGCGGAGACCATCAGCACGGCCAGCGCGGTCAGCATGCGGAGGCCCCTTGCGGTCAGTCAATTATTGCTCTTTGTGTATGTGTTATTACCCAGAGAGACAAACATGGTTTGCCGTGGTTTGGGAGTTGCGAGGGACTTCCTTGACACGGCTAACGTGGTCGGGTGCGATCTCTGGGACTGGTGGCGGGCTTCCTGCTCGACAAGGCGGTGCCCGACCCGCGTCGGGGGCATCCGGTCGCCCTGTACGGGCGCGCCGCGGGATGGTGGGAACGGCGCGTCTACGGGGACTCGCGGGCGCGCGGCGCCCTGTTCGCGGCCGGGGCCGTGCTTCCGGTGGTGGCCGCGGGTTCCGTGGTGCGGGGCGGCGCGGCGACTGCTGCGACGACGTGGGCCGTGCTCGGCGGCAGCATGCTGTGCCGGGAGGCCGAGCAGATCGCTTGGGCCCTGGAGGACGGCGACCTCGCGCGGGCGCGGGAACTCCTGCCGAACCTGTGCGGCAGGGACCCCTCCCGGCTCGACGAGGAGGGAGTCGCCCGGGCCGTGGTCGAGTCGGTCGCCGAGAACACCTCCGACGCCGTGGTCGGGCCCCTGGTCTGGGGAGCCCTGGGCGGGGTCGCGGGCCTGGCGGGTTTCCGCGCCGTCAACACCCTCGACGCCATGGTCGGCCACCGCGATGAGCGCTACGAACGGTTCGGGTCCGCCTCGGCGCGGCTGGACGACCTCGCCGGGTGGGGCCCGGCCCGGCTGACCGCGGTCCTGGCGGTCCTGGCCGCGCCCGTGGTCGGCGGTGACGTGCGCGGGGCGTGGCGCGTGTGGCGGCGCGACGGCGACCGGCACCCCAGCCCGAACGCCGGGCAGTGCGAGGCCGCGTTCGCGGGCGCGCTCGGCCGGACCCTGGGCGGCGCCAACGTCTACGGGGGGCGCGAGGAGCGCCGCCCGGCGATGGGCGACGGGCCCCGGGCCGGGGTCGACGACATCCGCCGTGCGGTCCGCCTGGCCCGGGCCGTCCACCTCGGGGCCCTGGCCGTGGCCGCGGCGGCGGCCCGGTAGCGCCCGGCTGGCGTCGGTGAACGCCCCGGGCGCGGGCCCGGCTCAGGTCAGGTTGCGCGCGTAGTTCACCTGCTGGTGGATCTGGCCCACCATGCCAGGGTGGGTCACCATGATCGTCGTGCTGTAGTGCCTGTCGTGCCCCTGGACGGTGACCTGCACGTGCCCGGTGGTCCTCTGCTCCTTGACCAGGAGGAAGAGCAGTCCGAGCAGACAGGTCCACCAGAAGACCAGGACGGCCACGATGACCGCCCAGGTGGGCGTGTTCCGTTCGGTGCGGCTCATGTCGTTCACCGTCCACACCGTTCCCCTGATCGGGAAGCGCCCGATGGGAGTGATCACGGTGTGCCGGGAGAACGCGATCTCGCCGATGGTGCCGAGGGGGACGTCCCCCTCGGGCTGGGGCGGGGGGACGGCGGGCTGGTAGCCCCCGGTGGGGGAGCCGTAGGGCTCCAGGGCCCCGCCGCCGTGCTGCTGCGGGGGAAGGCCCCAGCCGGGGGTCTCACCGTGGGGCTCGTGCCACCACGGTTCCCCCGGGCGGGAGTTGGGGTACTCGCTCATGCCGCGATTGTGTCAAAAGGCGGGCAGGCACAGAACCACTTCCCCGGTACCGGCGCCGACCCGTCCGGCCGTACCGGCGGCCCCGCGGGGGTGCGTCCGAGGACCGTGGCCGGATGTGGCCACGCCCCGTCTCCCGTGCCGGGCACTGCCCCGACCGCCCTCCGGAATTCGGGCTGCTTGTGGCGCAGGTCACTCCAAACCCGCCGGTTTTCCGGTACGGGGTTCCTCCGGCCCGCCCAAATATGAATCTCTTTCGCGATTTCCTTACTCGTGCGTAGCATGCGCTCACCCATCGCCCGCACCCCCAGGTGGTGACAGCTCTTGTTCCCCTCGCTCAGACGACGGCTACGCACCGGCGCCTCGGGTACCGCCCTGATGGTGGCCGCGGCCACGCTCGCCGCCCTCCCCGCCGCCCCCAGGGCCCTCGCCGAACCGGAACCCGACTACTGCGCGCCCGGGGGATGCAACGACATCCTTCCCCCCGGCCAGAACGGCAGCGCCACGCTCGTCGAGATCCTCGGCCACCAGGTCTTCGGCACCCGGCCGCGGCACTCCTCCAGCCAGCTGGACATGTACGACAACCTCGTCCACCACTACGACGGCCTCACCGAGGAGGGCCTGGACGACTTCTTCCTCGACGCCGGTTTCGGGGTCGACGCCGACGACGTGGGGCGCCGGTACCAGCCGCGCGACGACGTCACCATCACCCGCGACGCCGACCACGGCATCCCGCACGTCGAGGGCACCACCCGTGAGGGCACCATGTTCGGCGCCGGGTACGCCGCGGCGGAGGACCGCCTCTTCCTCATGGACGTGCTGCGCCGGGTCGGACGCGGTGAACTCACCTCCTTCGCCGGAGGGGCCGAGGGCAATCGCGGGCTGGAACAGGACCTGTGGCGCAGCGCCCCCTACACCGAGGAGGACAAGCAGGCGCAGATCGACCGGGTCGCGGCCAGCGGAGAGCGCGGTGCGCAGGCCCTCGCCGACGTCGACGCCTACCTGGAGGGCGTCAACGCCTACATCGAGGAGGCCGACGACGACCGCGACTTCCCCGGCGAGTACGTCCTGACCGGGCACAAGGACGCCATCACCAACGCCGGGGAGATCGAGCCCTTCACCCCCACCGACGTCGTCGGCATCGCCGCCATGGTGGGCGGCATCTTCGGCGGCGGTGGCGGCGGCGAGGTCCAGGCGGCCGTCGTGCTCGCCAACTTCCGGGACCGCTACGGGGCCGAGGAGGGCGCCGAGCTCTACCGCGCCTGGCGGACGGAGAACGACCCCGAGGCCGTGGTCAGCGTCGAGGGCGAGTTCCCCTACAGCGGCACCCCCGAGAACCCGGTCGGCGAGGCCGTGCCCGACCCCGGCTCCGTGGAGCCCTACGACATCGTCCACGACGAGCACGGTTCCGCGCTCAGCGGCGAGACCGCCGAGCAGCCCGCCCCGTCGGCGAGCACGGTGGAGGAGCCCGAGGAGGGCGCCGAGGCGCCCGCGGTCGAGGACCTGCCCCGGGAACAGCGCGACGAGCTGGAACAGATGGTCGAGGACGGGGACCTGTCCGCGGTGGAGGGCGTGTTCAACGACGGCGTCCTGCCCGAGGGCTTCACCGACCCCCGCGGCATGTCCAACGCCCTGCTCGTCTCGGGCGAGCACACCGCGAGCGGCAACCCCGTCGCCGTGATGGGCCCCCAGACCGGCTACTTCTCCCCGCAACTGCTCATGCTCCAGGAACTCCAGGGGCCGGGTATCAGCGCACGCGGCGCGTCCTTCGCGGGCGTGAGCTTCTACGTCCAGATGGGGCGCGGCGTCGACTACGCCTGGAGCGCCACATCGGCGGGCCAGGACGTCACCGACACCTTCGCCGTCGAACTGTGCGAGACCGACGGGTCCGCGCCCACCACCGGGTCGCGCGCCTACGTGGACACCGCCGGGGACTGCGTGCCCTTCGAGGAGCTGAGCGTCACCAACGAGTGGTCGCCCACCATCGCCGACGGCACTCCGTCGGGCGGCTACACGCTCACCTCCCTGCGCTCGGAGTTCGGCCTGGTGCACTCCTTCGCGACCGTGGACGGCGAGCCCGTCGCGTTCACGACGCGGCGCTCCACCTACATGCGCGAGGTCGACTCCATCATCGGCTTCCAGCGCTTCAACGACCCCGGCGAGGTCACCTCGGCGCAGACCTTCACGGACGCGGCCGAGGACATCGGATACGCCTTCAACTGGCACTACGTCGACGACGAGGACATCGCCTTCGTCAACTCCGGGGCCAACCCGGTCCGGACCGAGGGCACCAACCCCAACCTGCCCGTGGACGCCTACTCCGACGCGGGCTGGTCCGGCTGGGACCCCGACACCAACGGCGTCGACTACCACCCGCAGGAGGACCACCCGCAGGCGATCAACCCCGACTACATCGTCAACTGGAACAACAAGCCCGCCCAGGGCTACACCTCCGGCTGGGCCACCGGGTCGGTGCACCGCGGCGACCTCATCGACGGCCGCGTCTCCGCGCTGGTCGCCGACGGGCACGAGTTCACCACCGCCAGCCTGACCCGGGTGATGATGGAGGCCGGGGTCGCCGACCTGCGCGCCCAGGAGGTCCTCCCGCTCCTGCTGGAGGTGATCGGGACCGAGGCCGTGGACGACCCCGAACTGGCCGCGGTCGTGGAGGAGCTGCGGCTCTGGCACGAGTCGGGATCCCTGCGCCGTGAGCCCTTCCGCGACGCCGGGCACTACTCCCACGCCGACGCCATCCGCACGCTGGACGCCTGGTGGCCGCTGCTGGTGCGGGCCCAGTTCGAACCTGGCCTGGGCGAGGACCTCTACACCCAGCTCACCAGGGCCGTGCAGACCGACGAGTCGCCCTCGGGCTCCATCGGGGGAGGCGAGCCCGGGAGCGTCAACCAGGCGCAGCCCCACCGGGGCTCGGCGTTCCAGTACGGCTGGTGGTCCTACGTGGACAAGGACCTGCGCACGGTGCTCGGACAGGAGGTGGAGGGCGGACTGGGCGAGGCCCACTGCGGTGGCGGCGACCCGGACGCCTGCCGTACGGTGCTGCTGGACACCCTGGCCCAGGCCGCGGACACCCCCGCGGCGGAGGTCTACCCCGGCGACGAGCACTGCGACCCGGGCGACCAGCTGTGCGCGGACACGGTGATCCACCAGGCGGTCGGCGGCATCAACATGTGGCCGATCGCGTGGCAGAACCGGCCCACGTACCAGCTCGTCTACCAGTTCTCCGGCGGACGGTAGGACGGGCGGAGCGGACGCGGCCCGCGGTGGCCCCGAGCGGGTGCCGGCGGGGGCCGCGTCCGCGTGTCACGGCAGGGGAACACCGGAGCCGGATCGCGTGCTTCGCCGGGTCCGTGTGGGTAGCGTAAGGAATACCCGAACATGAGCGGGAGGGCCGCAGGAACATGGACGCCTGGTTGATCTGGCTCATCCTCGCCGTGGGCCTGGGAGTCGTCGAGGTCTTCACACTCACGTTCGTACTGGGCCTCCTGGCGGTCGCGGCGCTGGTCGCCGCCCTCCTCGGCGCCATCGGGCTTCCGGTGGCCGCACAGATCATCGGGTTCACCGCCACCGCGGCCGCCGGAATCTACCTCGTGCGGCCGATCATGCGGCGCCAGCTCAGGGGCGGCCCCGTCGTCAGGTCGGGTGCCCAGGCGCTCGTCGGACGCTCCGCGGTCGTCCTGCAGGAGGTCGGCGCCGACCGGGGCAGGATCAAGCTCTCCGGGGAGGAGTGGTCCGCGCGCTGCATCGACGAGGACCTCGTCATCCCGGTGGGCACGCGCGTGGACGTCATGGAGATCGACGGGGCCACAGCCGTTGTCTACCCGCGCGAGGCACTGCCCTGAACCCCGCCACAGTCACGTTCCCGACCTAGGCCAGGTGCCAGCACATGGAACCCACCATCGCCCTCATCATCCTCGCGGTCGTCGTCGTTGCCGTTGCCCTGGCGGCGATCCGCATCGTCCCGCAGGCCAGGGCGTACAACATCGAGCGCTTCGGCCGCTACATCCGCACCCTGAACCCGGGCCTGAACTTCCTCATCCCGGGCGTGGACCGCGTCAACTCCAAGTTCGACCTGCGCGAGCAGGTGTTCACCTCGCGCCCGCAGCCCGTCATCACCGAGGACAACCTGGTCGTCAACATCGACACCGTGCTGTACTACCAGGTCACCGACCCCAGGGCCGCGGCCTACGAGGTCGCCAACTACATCCAGGCTATCGACCAGCTCACCGTCACCACGCTGCGCAACGTCATCGGCTCCATGGACCTGGAGAAGACGCTCACCTCCCGCGAGGAGATCAACACCCGCCTGCGCGGGGTCCTGGACGAGACCACCGGCAAGTGGGGCATCCGCGTCAACCGCGTGGAGATCAAGGCCATCGACCCGCCGCCCACCATCAAGGAGGCGATGGAGAAGCAGATGCGGGCCGACCGCGACAAGCGCGCGGCCATCCTCCACGCCGAGGGCGAGCGCCAGTCGCGCATCCTCAAGGCGGAGGGCGCCCGCCAGCAGGCCATCCTGGAGGCCCAGGGCGACCAGCAGGCGGCCATCCTGCGGGCCGACGGCGAGGCCAAGGCGATCGAGCGCGTGTTCCAGGCGGTGCACGCCAACAACGCCGACGCCAAGGTGCTCGCCTACAAGTACCTGGAGACCCTGCCGTCCCTGGCCGAGGGCGACGGCAACACCTTCTGGGTGATCCCCGGCGAGCTCACCGAGGCCGTCAAGAACGTCAGCCACGCCTTCGCGGGCGACGCCCCGACGGTGCCCTCCACGCGGAAACAGGAGGACGAGGAGGAGACCGAACCCCGCGGACCCGCGCAGCTCACGGCGCCCGACCCCACCCGTTCCTCCTCGGCGCAGGCAGCCGTGGACGCGGCCGAGGCCGCCGAACGCGCGGTGGCCGACGCCCGCGACGACGTGAGGCGGGCCGGGTCGGCCCTCGGCGGCTCCCGGACGCCCGGGCCGCGCGAGGAGGACTAGGTTCCGTCCGCGCGGCCGGTCGCGCCGCACCGGCGGCGGGGCCACCGGCCGCGGAGCCGGTTCGGAGCGGCGGGGGAGAGGGGCCGCCTTCCCCCGCCCGTCGTGCGTGCGGCCCGGGGCCGTCCGGCTCAGACCAGCAGGAGCTTGCCGGTGGTCCGGCGCGAGGCCAGGTCGCTCTGGGCCCGCCCCGCGTCGGCCAGCGGGTAGCGTCCGCCGATCCGCACGTCCAGGCGGCCGTCGCCCACCAGCGCGAACAGGTCGCCGGCCCGGCCCAGGAGCTCCTCGCGGTCGGCCACGAAGTAGGCCAGCGAGGGCCTGGTCAGGTACACCGAACCGGCGGAGTTGAGCCGCTGCGGGTCCACCGGGGCCACCTCTCCCGAGGACTGACCGAACAGCGCCAGCACACCGCGCGGGCGCAGCGAGGCCAGGCTGGCGTCGAAGGTGTCCCGGCCGACGCCGTCGTAGACCGCGGCCACCCCCTCGCCGCCGGTGAGGTCGCGCACCGCCTCGGCCACGGGGGTCTCGGCGTAGCGCACCACCTCGTCCGCGCCCGCCTCGCGCGCGATGCGCTCCTTCTCCTCGGTGGACACGGTGCCGATGACGCGCGCGCCGCGCTCCTTGGCCAGCTGGGTCACCAGCAGACCGGTGCCGCCCGCGGCCGCGTGCACCAGCACGGTGTCGCCCTCGGCCACCGGGTACACCGAGCGGACCAGGTAGTGGGCGGTCATGCCCTGGAGCAGCAGGGCGGCGGCCTGCTCGGCGGAGACGGCGTCCGGGACGGGGACGACCAGCGAGGCCTTGACCACGGCCCGTTCGGCGTACGCGCCGGGGGCCATCGCCCAGCCGACCCGCTGCCCCGCGGACAGGTCGGTGACGCCCTCGCCGACGGCGGCCACCACGCCCGCGCCCTCCATCCCCGGGACGTAGGGGAGCGGGACGTCGTACAGGCCGCTGCGCTGGTAGATGTCGATGAAGTTGACCCCGCGGGCCTCGACGTCGATCAGGACCTCCCCGGGGCCGGGCGCCGGGTCGTCCCTCTCGGCCAGCCGCAGTACCTCGGGTCCGCCGTTCTCCTCGATCACGATGGCACGCATGGGTCCACTGCTCCTTCCGGGTCGGTTCCCGGCATCATGTCAGCCCGGAGCCCGAACCGGCCACGGCGGCCCGCTCACTCCGACCGGCCCTCCTCCAGGATCCGGTGCAGCGAGAAGTCGGTGAAGAACGCCGAGAACGGCTGGTTGCTCGGCCCCTGCCGGGCCACGATGCCGACCCTGCGGCGGTCCTGCGGTTCCTCGGCGTCCTGGGGGAGGGGGTTGTCGTCCACGGTGGTCAGGACGTGCTCCTCGTTGACCCACATGGACAGCTCCATGGTGTCCTCGGCCTCGTCGAAGCGGCAGGAGAGCGTGACGGTGTTGGTGGGGATGTTCTCGTGGTCGAAGCCGAAGGGGTTCCCGGCGTCGATGCCGTACTCCTCGCGCGACGACTCGTCGTAGACCGGGTAGGGCACGTAGCCGGGCACGTCGGTGGCCTCCGCGAGAACGCTGTCGCCCTCGGTCTCGCTCATCCGGCGGACCGACGCGCCCTGGCCGTCGTGGCGCAGCAGGGCCTCGTACTGGCTGCGGCCGTCCTCACCGTCGTTGTCCCAGCAGCGCAGGCCGAACATGGACTGCTCGGGGCCGGTGACCGCGTACACGCCGCTGCTCACCAGGACGTCGGCGGGCAGTTCCTGCTCCTGCTCCAGTTCCACCACCTCACCGCGGCTGGGCTGGGTGTCGGGCTCCACCGTGAGCACGACGCCCTCCTGCTCGGCCCAGTAGCCGTCGGACTCCTCGTACGCGTAGGTGTTGCTGACCCAGCCGGGGTCGGAGCTGAAGTCGGGATTGTGGATGGAGACGGTGTTCTCCGGGATCCCCGGGCCGTCGTTGAGCAGGACCGCCGCGCCCACGGCGGCCACCAGGACGACCGCGCCCGCGGCCGCGCCGATCACCACCAGCCGCCTGCGCTTGCGCGGTGCGCCGCCGGACGGTCCAGCGGGGCTGCCCGGTGGGCCCGGAGCACCGGGGCCGCCGGGACCGGAGTAGGCGTTGAAGGCGTGTTGGCCCTGGGCCGGGGACGGGTGACCGCCGTGCGCCTGGTGCGCCGGGGGGACCTGGCCGCCGGAGTGGGCGTAGTGGCCGGGAACCTGCTGGCCGTGGACCTGAGGCTGGCCCTGGGGCGGGTGGCCGCCGTACCCCGCGCCCTGCTGGGGGCCCGGGGGCTGGAGGCCCGGGTTGCCGTGCCGCTGTTCCAGGTGGGGCGGCTGTACCGGGTGCTGGACGTGCGTGGGCTGCGCGTACGGGTTGTACTGCGTGGCCTGCGCCTGGAGGGGCTGGCCGCCGTCCGGGAGCGCGGCGCCCTGCTGCGGTCCGCTGTCCGGGGGCTGGCCCTCCGCCTGCTGGGGTCCGCTCGGCGCCTGGTGCGCCGCGGGCCCGCTCTCCCGCACCCCGACCCCGGTGTCCCGCGGCGGCCGCCCCGGGACCGGGGAGCTGCTCGGCGGGGCCCACGAGGTGCTGATCGTGCGCTCCACCTCGGACTCCTGCGGGTCCTCCTGGCCGGTGAGCCGGGCCAGGAGCTGCTTGGAGGTGGGCCGGTTGGCCGGGTCCTTGTCCAGTGCGGCGTTGACCAGGTCGTACATGTCCGGGTCCAGGCCGTCCAGGCGCGGCGGCGCCGAGGAGATGTTGTGCAGGACGGCGGGGACCGTGGCGGCGTCGAAGGGGGCGGTGCCGGTTCCGGCGAAGGCCACCAGGCAGCCCCACGCGAAGATGTCGGCGGCCGCGGTGGCCCGCTCGCCCAGGATCAGCTCCGGGGCCATGTACGAGGGGGTGCCCATGAGCTGGCTGGAGCGGGTGACCGCGTCCGCGGCCTCGTCCAGGGCGCGGGC
This sequence comes from Nocardiopsis camelliae, assembly GCF_028993595.1. Taxonomy (GTDB): domain Bacteria; phylum Actinomycetota; class Actinomycetes; order Streptosporangiales; family Streptosporangiaceae; genus Nocardiopsis; species Nocardiopsis dassonvillei. The sequence continues at coordinate 5,030,668 of NZ_CP118614.1, read as the reverse complement.
GATGCCGAAGTCGATGACCTTCGGGCCGACCGTGGAGAGCAGCACGTTCGCCGGTTTGAGGTCGCGGTGGACGACCCCGGACCCGTGGATGGCGGTGAGCGCCGCGGCCACGCCCATGGCCAGGCCCTCCAGGGTGCCGCCCGCCATCGAGCCGTCCGCGCGGACCGCCTCGTCCAGGTTCGGGCCCGGGACGTACTCCGAGACGATGAAGAGGGGATCGCCCTCCAGCCGGGCGTCGATCACCCCCGCGGTGGAGAAGCGGGCCACGCGGCGCGCGGCCTCGACCTCGCGCGCGAAGCGCAGCCGGAAGGACTCGTCGTCGGCCAGGTCGGGGTGGATGAGTTTGACTGCGACGGACCGGTCGGAGGCGTCCCTGGCGAGGTAGACGGTGCCCATGCCGCCCCGGCCGAGACGGCTCACGATGCGGTAACCGTCGAGTTCGCGCGGATCCCCCACGCGCAGGGGTTTGCCGCTCTGCTGCCCGTTCGACGTCACAGTTGGGGGTCCCTCATGAATCGTGGAGTTCGCGCTCACAGCGTACAGATGCCGACACGCCGACGCGCTCTGGACTGACTCGCCCCCCGGTCCCCGCGGACGCGGGCCCGGACCCGGGGCGGGGTGTTCGTGAGCGGCGCGAACGCGCCGTGTCAGTCGTGGGGATGCCCCTCGCGCCCGAACGGTTCCCCGGAGGCACCGGTTTTCGCTAGGATTAGAACACACGTTCGAACACCTGGCCGCGTCTTCCCCACGGGTGGGTGTCCCGGTGGCGTGTGCCGGGACTGACAGGAGGCGGATGATGCTGAGGGGAAGTGTCGTGGGACGCTACTACGGGGCGGAGGTGACCGTCGTCGAGGACGAGGGGCGCCCGGCCCGGTTCGTGTGGAACGGCAGGGTGTACGGAGTGCGCAGGATCCTCGAACACTGGGTCACGCTGCGCATGGACTGGACACCGGCGCGTGAGTCCCAGGCGCCCGAGCGCAGGCACTGGCGGGTGGAGGCGGGCACGGCCCAGTCCCAGGGGGTGTACGAACTGCGCCACGACACGGCCACCGGAAGGTGGCTGCTCTCCCGCGTGTGGGGGTGAGGACGCGCCCGGCGCGTCCTCGTCCGCTCCGCGACCGCGGTCCGTACGGCCCCGCCCGCCCGGTACGACCCGTGCGGGCGGGACGCCGCCCGGTGCGGTCGGCAAGCCCGGCGCGGACGGGGCGCACGCGTCAGTCCAGGTCGCCGGGGAGCAGGCTGTACACCGCCAGGTCGGCGCGGCCCTCGTGCAGCGGCATCGCGCTGCGTTCGACGCCCTCCAGGCTGAACCCCGACCGCTCCGCGACCCGGCGCGAACCGGTGTTGCCGGTGGCGGCCTTGATCTCCACCCGCCGGAAGCCCTGTTCCAGCGCCCAGCGGGAGACGGCCACGGCGGCCTCCGTCGCGTACCCGCGGCCGCGTCCCCACGGTGAGACCCAGTAGCCGACCTCGGTGTTCATGGCCGCCCACACGACACGCACCAGGCCCACCGAGCCCACGAGCCGCTTGGTCTCCTTCTCGACCATGGCCCACTGCTGTCCCTCGCCGCAGGTGCGCAGGGCGGGGGCCACCTCACGGCACCACCGCTCGGCCTCCTCCCGGGTGTAGGGCACCCCGGGCAGGGGGAGGGGGAGCCAGCGCTGGAGTTCGGCGTCGGTGCAGGACGCGTGCACGTCGTCGACGTCGCCCTCGACGAACGCGCGCAGCCGCAGGCGCTCGGTCTCCAGGATCACTGACGGCAGTATCGGTCTGTCTTGCGTGGTGGTCACGCCTCTCCCCTCGGGTCGGAGTGCGCTCACGATACGCGCCGGACCCGAGCGCGGCACCCGGATTCTTCCGCGGGTGCCCGAGACAGGGCGGTACCGCCCCGACCAGGAGGCGCCCGTCGGCGCGGCCGCGGACCCCGTGCGGTCCGCGGTTCCGGCGGGCGCCCCCGTCCGCCTATGCCAGGCCCGCGATGACGCGCTGGCGGACCGCGCTGTCGAACACCTCGGAGAAGGCGTTGCCCGGGCACTCGGTCTCCAGCCAGTCGCGGTGCCGGGAGATCGCGTCGCCCGGCGTGACCACGCCCGTGCCCGGGTTGACGTACTCGATCCGCCCGGCCGGGTCCACGCCGGTCACCGCGCACAGCACGCGCAGCACGTCGACCAGGGAGTCCTGCGCCGCCTGCGTGGGCAGCTCGTCGGTGAAGTCCCCGAGCAGGCACACGCCCACGTTGCCCTGGTTGAACCCGTAGGCGTGCCCGGCGGTCACCGACTCGGCCCGCCCCGGCCGCGGGACCCCGGAGAAGACCGGCACACCGTCCCCGCCCGAGTGGCGGCCCTCGTAGACCACCCCGTCGGGGTCGATGAGCACGTGGTAGCCGATGTCCCCCCACGCCTGCTGCACCGCGTGCAGGTAGTACACCGCCCGCACGTCCGCCGCGTGGTCGTCGCCGGTCGGCATCGCGGTGTGGTGCACGGTCAGCGCCTGCACGGGGTGGAACTCCGCCGCCCACAGGTCGTTGCCGAGGTCGTCGAAACGCCAGGACTCGTCGGCGCCCCAGCCCGCGCGGGTGCGGAACGGGACGCTGGTCCGGCCGCGCGTCACGCCGGAGGCCTCCGCGGACAGCGACGCCTGTGCGGGGCCGCCGAAGCGCAGCACCTCGCCGTCGTGCAGGTTCACGGCCGCGCTCTCCCCCCTCGAACGCACCTCGTAACCGGTGGCGCCCTCGGGAGCGCGCACCAGCGCGGCCGCGACCGGGTCCCGGTCGTCGCGGCCCCCGGTGTGCAGGTGCACCGGGTTCCACGAGCCCAGGCCGTCGGCGGTCTCGAAGCGGACCGCCGCGTCGGTCTCCCCGGGGTCGCCGGTGACGGCCACCATGTCGAAGCGCAGGTCGGGGCGGACGAGTCCGTGTGAGGCGGAGGGCTCCGCCAGGACGCGGGGGACCGTGCGGTCGCCGCCGCCACTGCCGCCGCCGGTGTCGGCCAGGGCGGGGCGGGCGGAGGGGAGCGCGGTGCCCAGCGCGGTCAGTCCCGCGGCGGCGGTGGCACCGGCCAGGAGGGTACGCCTTCGCATCGTGTGTCCGTTCTCTCGGATCGGGCGGGGGAGGGCCCGGGGGTGGGAACCCGGACACCCTGGCACAGGACCGTGAGCCGCGCCACCAACGGCACGTCCGAATGTGTGGCCAAGGCGCCCCCCGTTCACCGGAAGGGCTGGTGATGGCGTATGGTGCGATGTTTTTCCTGTGAAGAAAGGAACACACGGGGTGGGGGAGTACATGGACGCGGGACACGACCTGCGCCACCACGGTGACGCCGAGGTCGGCGGCGGACTGCTCGACCTGGCTGTCAACGTGCGGGGCCGGACACCGCCCGCCTGGCTGGGGCGGCTCCTCGCCGACTCGCTGACCGGCCTGGGCGCCTACCCCGACCCCTCCCGGGCGCGGGAGGCGGTCGCCCGGCGCCACGGACGGGGGACGGGCGAGGTCCTGCTCACCGCCGGGGCGGCCGAGGCCTTCGTCCTCCTGGCGCGGGTCCTGAACCCCCGGCGGGCGGTCGTCGTGCACCCCCAGTTCACCGAGCCCGAGGCCGCCCTGCGCGCCGCCGGGCACGCCGTGGACCGGGTGCTGCTGGAACCGGACTTCACGCTCGACCCCGGACTGGTCCCCGAGGACGCCGACCTGGTCGTGGTGGGCAACCCGACCAACCCGACCTCCGTGCTCCACCCCGGGCCCGTCCTGGCCGGGCTGGCCCGACCCGGGCGCGTGCTGGTCGTGGACGAGGCCTTCGCCGACTGCGTTCCCGGCGAACCGGAGTCGCTGGCCTCGCGCGGAGACCTGCCGGGCCTGGTGGTGGTGCGCAGCCTCACCAAGACCTGGTCCCTCGCCGGGCTACGCGCCGGGTACCTGCTCGCCGAACCCGGTCTGGTGGCCGAACTCGCCGCGGCCCAGCCCCTGTGGTCGGTGTCCACGCCCGCCCTGGTCGCGGTGGAGGCGTGCTGCAGGCCGCAGGCCCTCGCCGAGGCCGACGCCTGGGCGGCGTCCCTGGCCGCGCACCGCGACGACCTCGCCGAGGGCCTGCGGAACCTGGGCCTGCGGGTGGTCCCGGGAGCGCGGGCCTCGTTCCTGCTGGTCGCGGACCCGGAGGCGGACCGCTTGCGGGCCCGCCTGCGGGAACGGGGGATCGCCGTGCGGCGCGGCGACACCTTTCCCGGCCTCGGACCGGAGTGGTTCCGGGTGGCTGTCCGCGAGCCCGCGGTCCACCGGGTCCTGACGCAGGCGCTGGGGGAACTGCTCGCCCGGTGAGGCGGCTCCGCGGCCGGGGCCGCCCCCCGGAACCGACCCGGGCCCGCGGGGTTCCCGACCCCGGCCGGGTTTCTCGCGCCTGGCCTGTTCGCGGAGCCAGCGCGCGCCCGCGCGGTCTCTGGCACAGTTGGTGATGACTCGGGACCTTCGGCGGCCGGACCGGTACCGGCCGCCCCGAGTCCGCGGTACCCGTGCGGGCGGCGCGGAAGCGGCGGACTACGCTTACCGGTCTGTGCCGGACGAGGCGGAGACGGGCCCGCCACAACACCTCTTGCGTGGAGCGATCATGACCAGAGACGACCGCGAGGACGCCCGGCGCGGCGAGGACGGCGGAGCCGAGCCGCCCCGCTGGAAGGGCGGCGGGTCCTCCTCGGGAGCCGGTTCCCGCCTCGGCGGCCTGTTCGACGGGCTCCCCGAGAGCGGGCGCGGCGCCCGGGCCCGGCCCCCGCGCGGTTCCTCGGGCCCGGCCAACCCGTTCCGGCAGCGGCCCCGGCCCCCCGCACCGGCCGACCCCGCGCCACGGGTCCCCTCCGCGCCGGTCTCGCCCTACGGCGCGCTTCCCCTGGACATCCCCCCGGCCCCGCGCCCGGAGGCCGAGCGCTCGGCGGACGCCCCCGCGGCGGACGCGCCGCCGACCGGATCGCCGCACCGGCCCGACGTCATCCCCCCGCGCGCCGGCGAGCACGCCACCGCGACCGAGGCGGCCGACCCGGGATCCGGGCCGAGACCGGTCCCCGAGAGCCACGAGCGGACCGCGCCCTCCGCCGAGGCAGAACCTCCGGCCGAACCCGGTGGTCCGGCCGGGCAGGAGACCCCCGTCGAGCCGCGGCCCCCCGCCGAACCGGAGCTCTCGACGGCGCTCGCGGACGCGGCGGAACTCGCGAGGTCGGCGGTGCTCGCCAAGGCGGCGCGCCCGCTGGGAAAGGCGCCCGCGCCTCCGGCCGCACCCGCGCACGGCACGACCACCGCGCGGACCGCCGCACCCGCCCGCCCGACCACGCCCGGCCGCCCGGGCGTACCCGCCCGTCCCGCGGCGTCCGCCCACCCGGCCGCCCCCGCGTACCCGCCGGTGCCCCCGCGCCCTGCCGAACCCGTGCCCACCGAGGAGTCCGCGCACCCCGCCGCGCCCCCGAACACCGGGGCGCCCCCCGGACCGGCCGCTCCCATCGGACCGGCGGTACCCGCACACCAGGCCGCGCACCCCGCACGGACCGTCCGCCCGACCGGGACCACCGCCGACCAGGAGGAGGCGGGGTCCGGCGGGGCCGGAGCACCGACCACAGAACACGGACGCGCGGACCAGCCCTCCGCGACCACCGAGCCGGAGCAGAGCATGCACGCACACGAACCAGCCGCGCCCCTGCCGAGGCCCACCGGGCCTCCCGTCCAGCTCGCTCCCGAGCCGGTGGCCGCGCCCGCCGCCCCGGCCCCCGAGCGGGCCGGCGACGGCTCCGTCCACGCCTACGGCGAGGCCGAGCGCGCCGCCGTCTACCGGGCCATCCGCGAACGCCGCGACGTCCGGACGGGCTTTCGGCCCGACCCCGTGCCCCACGACGTGCTCACCCGCGTCCTGGAGGCCGCCCACCAGGCACCCAGCGTCGGCGACTCCCAGCCATGGGACTTCCTGGTCATCCAGGACCCCGGCCTGCGCGCCCGTGTGGGCGACCTCGCCGCGGCCGAGCGCGAGGACCACGCCCACGCGCCGCCGGGCGTCCGCGCCCGCGCCTTCGCCGGGCTCAAGGCCGAGGCGGTCCTCGACGCGCCCCTGAACATCGCCGTCACCGTCGACCCCGCACGGGGAGGACGCCACGCCCGGGGCCGCCACGCCCGCCCCCTGAGCGCCGACCACGCCGCGGCGCTCGCCGTGGAGAACCTCTGGATCGCCGCGCGCGCCGAGGGCCTGGGCGTCGGCTGGCTCACCTTCGTCGACGAGCGCGACGTCGCCCGCGCCCTCGAACTCCCCGCCCACCTGGACCTGGCCGCCTACCTGTGCGTCGGCTACGTGGAGGAGTTCCCCGCCGAGTCCGAGCTCACCCTCTCCGGCTGGGCCGGGGAGCGTCCCCTGTCCTGGGCGGTGCACCACGACCGCTACGGCCGCCGCGGTCTGCCCGGCCAGAGCCCCACGAGCCTGCTGGAGGAGACCATCACCGCCGTCGGAGCCCTGGACACACGCGCGATGGAGGAGGCCAGGGACCGTCAGGACCGGATGACCAAGCCGCTCGGCTCCCTCGGCTTCCTGGAGGAGGTCTCGGTCCAGCTGGCCGGGATCTTCGGACAGTGCCCGCCGCCGATCCCCGACCCGGCCGCCGTCGCCGTGTTCGCGGGCGACCACGGCGTGCACGCCCAGGGGGTGACCCACTGGCCCCAGGAGGTCACCGCCCAGATGGTGCACAACTTCCTGGAGGGCGGCGCCGTCGTCAACGCCTTCGCCGCCCAGGTCGGTGCCGAGGTCACCGTCGTGGACGTCGGCGTGGCCGCGGACCTGCCCGGCGCCCCCGGCCTGCTGGCCCGCAAGGTCGCGCACGGCACCGCCGATCTCACCCAGGGGCCCGCGCTCACCCGCGAGCAGGCCCTCCAGGCCCTGGAATGCGGCATCGAGGTCGCCCGCGACCTGGTCTCCGCGGGCAACCGCTGCCTGATCACCGGCGACATGGGCATCGCCAACACCACCCCGGCCGCCGCCCTGGTGTGCGCCTTCACCGGAGCCGACCCCGCACACGCCACCGGGAGGGGCACCGGCGTGGACGACGCCGTCTACGCCCACAAGGTCGACGTGGTGCGCCGCGCCCTGGCCGCGAACCCCGTCGACCCGGCCGACCCCATCGGCACCCTGGCCGCCCTGGGCGGCCTGGAGCACGCCGCCCTGGCGGGGTTCGTGCTCGGCGGCGCCGCCCTGCGCGTTCCGGTGCTGCTGGACGGGGTCATCGCCGGATCGGCCGCCCTGGCCGCCGCCGCGATCTCCCCGGACGCCCTCAGCGCCTGCTTCGCCGGGCACCGCTCCAGCGAGCCCGGGCACAGCCTGGCCCTGGAGCACCTGGGCCTGCGCCCCCTGGTCGACCTGGAGATGCGCCTGGGCGAGGGCTCCGGAGCGCTGCTGGCGCTGCCGCTGCTCCAGAGCGCGGCGCGCGTCCTGCGCGACGTCGCCACCTTCGACGACGCGGGCGTCTCCACGGCCTCCTGACCTGGAGCGGCCCACCGTCCCCGCTCGCACCGACCCCCGGTGCGGGCGGGCTCACACCCCCGGTGCGGCACCCGTTTACACCCGCGTAATACCTCTTTGACAAGGTACTTTTGGAGCAATCGCCGAACTATCGCCGGCGGCTGGCGGTCCTCCTCCGCCAGCACCCCGCCGTCGTCGCCGGGGACCGGCACGGACGACCGAAGGGGCGCGACACATGACCTATCTCCTTGGTTTGCGCATGCGGGGACGCGACGTCCTCGTCGTCGGAGGGGGCAGGGTCGCCCAGCGGCGCGTCCCCGTGCTCATCGACGCGGGCGCCCGCGTCACCCTGGTCTCCCCCGAGGCCTCGGCGGCCCTGGAGGACCTCGCCTCGGCCGGACGCCTCACCTGGCACCGGCGCCCCTACGCCCCCGGCGACGTCGCGGGTCCGGACGCCCCCGCCCACTGGCTCGTGCACGCCGCCACCGACGACCCCGCGGTCAACGCCGCCGTCGCCGAGGAGGCCGAGAACGCCCGCGTGTGGTGCGTGCGCGCCGACGACCGCCACGCCTCCTCCGCCTGGACCCCCGCCAGCGGCAGCGCGGCCGGGGTCACCGTGGGCGTCGTCGCCTCCGGGGACCCCCGCCGCTCGGCCGGACTGCGCGACGCCGTCGTCGACGGCCTCGCCGACGGCACCCTCGACGCCCGCCGCGGACGCGAGCGCCTGCGCGGCGTCGCCCTCGTGGGAGGCGGCCCCGGCGACCCCGGCCTGATCACGGTGCGGGGACAGCAGCTCCTCTCCCAGGCCGACGTGGTGGTGGTCGACCGGCTCGCCCCCACCTCCCTCCTGGACCGCCTGCCCGCCGACGTCGAGATCGTCGACGCCGCCAAGATCCCCTACGGCCGCTCCATGACGCAGGAGGAGATCAACGCGACCCTGGTCGACCGCGCCGGACGCGGGAAGTTCGTGGTGCGCCTCAAGGGCGGCGACTCCTTCCTCTTCGGCCGCGGCGGCGAGGAGGCCGCCGCCTGCGCCGCAGCGGGGATCCCCGTCATCGCCGTGCCCGGTGTGACCAGCGCGCTCGCCGCCCCGGCCAGCGCGGGCATCCCCGCCACCCACCGCGGCGTGGCCCAGGACCTGCACATCGTCTCCGCGCACGTTCCCCCCGGCGACGAGCGCTCCACGGTCGACTGGGCCGGACTGGCCCGCGCGGGCGGTACCGTCGTCGTCCTCATGGGGGTGGAGCGGATCGAGGCGATCGCCGAGGCCCTCGTCTCCCACGGCAGATCCGCCGACACCCCCGCGGCGGTGGTACAGGAGGCCACGCTGCCGGGTCAGCGGACCGTCACGGGTACGCTGGCCACCATCGCCGCCGCGGCCCGATCGGCCGGAGTGCGGCCCCCCGCGGTACTGATCATCGGAGAAGTGGTCAAAACAGCGCGGGATCTTGACATACTGCACACAGGAAACCAGTTCGAGACCCGTCGACTGGCGACCGGGCGCGATCTCCAGTGAGACCTCCGCCCGCGGCGTACGTCGCTCCGCGGCGGGGACCGTCAGCACCGATGAGGAGGGCACACCGATCATGACCCGGCCGTCGGCCGCACCGGGGACCAACGGTCCCGGCGCTCCGGACCGGTTCGGAACCGGACCGGCCGCCACCTCCGAACAGCCCGCCCAGGGCTCCGCACCCGCGCGCGAGGCCGACAGCGCGGCCGTCGGCGCCCGACGGGGGCCCACCGTGCCGCTCGCCGCCGGACCGGCCAAGCACCGCGCCCCCCAACCCGAAGAGAACCACTTCGAACAGGTCCTGGAAGCACTGCGCAAGCACATCCGGGACCTGGAGTTCGCCGAGGGCCTGCCCAGTGACGAGGAGGGCCGCGCACTCCAGGCGGACGTGCTCGCCCAGCTCTCCGACTACGTCCTGCCCCGGGTCCGCCGCCCCGACATCCCGCTGCTGATCGCGGTCGCCGGATCCACCGGAGCGGGCAAGTCCACCCTGGTCAACAGCCTGGTCGGCGAACAGGTCACCACCACGGGCGTGCGCCGCCCCACCACCAACAGCCCCGTCCTGGCCTGCAACCCCGCCGACGTCGACTGGTTCAGCGAGGCCTCCTTCATCCCCTCCCTGCCGCGCGTGCGCCAGCAGGGCCTGGCCATGCCGGGCAAGGACGGCATGCTCGTGCTCGCCGCCACCGAGGCCATGCCCCCGGGCGTGGCCCTGCTCGACACCCCCGACGTCGACTCCGCCGTCGCCGCGCACCACGAGTTCGCGGCCAAGTTCCTCGACGCCGCCGACCTGTGGGTGTTCGTCACCACCAGCAGCCGCTACGCCGACGCGCGCGTGTGGGAGTTCCTCCAGGTCGCCCGCGACCGCGACACCTCCCTGGCCGTCGTGCTCTCCCGGGTGCCGCGCAGGGGCAGGCGCCAGCTCCTGGACCACTTCGGCGCGATGCTGGAGGCCAACGGGCTGGGCGCGGCCGCCCGGTTCGCCATCCCCGAGACCGACCAGATCCGGGGCGAGCGCTTCACCTCCAACGTCGCCGAACACATCCGCGACTACCTGGCGGAGGTCGCGGGCGAGGCCGAGCAACGCGACCGCGTCTCACGGCGCACCTTCATCGGCGTCATCGACAGCTTCCGGACGCGGGTGCCCGAACTGGCCCGCCAGGTGGAGACGCAGATCGAGACCGGGCGCACCCTCACCGCCGCCGTCGACGACTCCTACGCCGCCGCCCGCGACCGCGTCGACGCCAGCCTGGCCGACGGCTCCCTGCTGCGCGGATCGCTGCTCGCCCGCTGGCAGGAGGTCGCGGCCGGGGGAGAGCTCACCAGGAGCCTGCGCCCGCGCGGCAGGCGCACGCGCAGGGGCGGCCGCGCCGAACAGGCCGAGCGCGGCCAGCGGGTCGGCGCCCTGGAACGCGCCGTCCGCGACGGCCTGGAGGCCCTGGTGGTCTCCTCCTGTGAACGCGCCTCCGACGAGGTCGAGCGCAGGTGGCGCGAGGTCCCCGGCGGCGGCGACCTCGCCACCAGGGCCCTCAACCAGCCCGGCACCGGCCTGCTCTCACAGCAGATCCGCCAGGAGATCGCCGAGTGGCAGCGCGGCGTCGTCGAGATGACCACCGCCAGCGGCGCCACCAAGCGCTCCGTGGCGCGGTTCGTCACCTTCGACCACGACGTCGTCGCCCTGGTCCTGATCATCGACCTGCTCGGTTACGAGCGGTCCCGCTCCGGAGGCGGCGCCCACGCGGCCGAGGCCTCCGGCCCTTCCCCGCAGCGCCTGCTCAAGGGGCTGTTCGGCGCCCAGTCACTGCGCAGCATCGGCGCAGCGGCACGGGACGACCTGCGCCAGCGCGTCCAGGGACTGCTCGACAGCGAGCGCGTGCCCTTCGACAGCGCCCTGGCGTCTGCCGCCATCCCGTCCGAGGACACCGCCGTCCAGCTCTACCAGGCCACGTACAACCTTGAGATTGCACGATGACGACTCAATGGAACCCCGCGCAGGCGTACGGGGAGCCCGGTGCGCACGGTCGCGCCGAGGGCGAGGACCGCGAGAACGGACGGAGCGCGCCCGGCGCCGGTGACGACGGGCGCCCCGGTGGCGACGCGGCGTCCGGGCCCTGGCGCGGGTACACCGTGCCGGTCCCCGAGCACCCCGACCACGCCGTGTCCGAGGCGGGCTCCGAGGACCCCGCCTACGACGGCATCGCGGCATACCCCGACCCCTCGGGCGCCGGAGCCCCGCACCGGGGCGTCCAGAGCGGCCAGGGCGCCCCCCGCGGCGCGGACGCGGAGCCGGAGGACCCGGCACCGCCCCCCGCCGCGCAGCGGCGCTCTGGACGCCACGCGCGGTCCCTCGCGGACCCGGAGCGCGAGGGGGACCGCCGCCCCGACGAGGACCGCCACGAGGACCCCGACGGGCTCGCCGGATGGGTCGGCAGCCTCGCCGAGGCGGCCGACGACACCCGGATCGCCGGGCGCGCCACCGGCGCCTTCCCGGTCGTGGGCCAGCAGCCGGGGGACCGGGACGAGGACCGGGCGCCGCACCGCGCCCGGGAGGCCTCCCCGGACCAGGGCGGGCACGAGGCCTCCGAGGAGCCCGCGCCGGCCGGACCCGACGCCTCGGAGGGGCCCGAACCGCTGCCCCGCCGCGTCCCCGGCCCCTCCGCGGTCTCCGGGGCCTTCCGCGCCGTGGGCGCCGACACCGCCGCCGACGCGGAGGAGGACGAGGAGTACCGTCCCACCACCCACGACACCTGGCACTCCGCCCGCTCCACCACCCGGGCCGAGCTGATCGAGCGCCTGGACGCGCTGTCCACCCTCACCGAGCTGGGCCGCGACGACCTGCCGCAGGAACTCGTCGCCCGGTCCACCCAACTGCTCGACCACGCCGGGGCACGGCTGCGGCTGTCGGGCGACCACACCGTGGTCGCCCTGGCGGGCGGCACCGGCAGCGGCAAGTCCTCGCTGTTCAACGCCCTGTGCGGGCTCCAGCTGTCGCAGACCGGCGTCACCAGGCCCACTACCTCCAAGGCGCACGCCTGCGTGTGGGGCCACGAGGGGGCCGACGCCCTCCTGGGCTGGCTGGGCGTCCCGACCCGCTACCGCCACTCGCGCACCAGCGTCCTGGACACGGGCAGCTCCGAGCTGACCGGCCTGGTCCTGCTCGACCTGCCCGACCACGACTCGGTCCGCAGCATGCACACCGCCGAGGCCGACCGCCTCATCGGCTCGGTCGACCTGCTGGTGTGGGTGCTCGACCCCCAGAAGTACGCCGACGCCGCGGTGCACCACCGCTACCTGGCCCAGATGGCCGGGCACGGCGCGGTCACCGTCGCCGTCCTCAACCAGGTCGACAAGGTCGAGCCCGACGAGCTGGAGGAACTGCTCACCGACCTGCGCCGCCTGCTGGAGACGGAGTCGGGGGTGCACCCGCGCGTGATCACCACGTCCACTCTCACCGGCCAGGGCATCCGCGACCTGCACGAGTTCCTCGCCGAGACGGTGGGCGAGCGGCGCGCGCTGGTGGACCGGCTGGCCGCCGACCTGGACCAGGTGGTCGAGCCCTTCGGCGAGTTCCACGGCGAGGGCGCGGTGCCCGAGGCGGTCCCGGACCAGGTGCGCGCCCGCGTCCAGGAGGGGCTGGCCAACGCGGCCGGTGTGGCGGCGGTCGCCGACGTCACCGAGACCAACGACGTCCGGCGCGGCAGACGCCAGGTCGGCTGGCCGGTGGCCCGCCGCTCGCTGCGGCTGGGCAAGGACCCGCTCGCCGCGGTCCAGTTGGACTTCCTGCGCCGTGACAGCGGGAGCGGTGTGGGCGGCCCGGTGGACGCGCACGAGGCCGAACTGGAGACCGCGCTGGGCGAGGCCGCCGACAGCGTCTCGGAGGGCATGCCCCCGCTGTGGCGCCGCCGCATGCGCGCCGTGGCCCGCGGCGCCGTTCCCGAGCTGCCCGCCGAACTGGGGCAGGCCGTGGCCGGAGCGGTCGGCGATCCCGACCGGAGCCCGTCGTGGTGGAAGGTCGCCCGCGCGGCCCAGTACGCGCTGCTCGCGGTCGCGGGCCTGGGTCTGGCCTGGGCCGTGGTGACCCTGTCGAGCTGGCTGGGCGGCGGCATCACCGGCCTGGCGGTGTTCGACGACCCGGTGTTCGCCGCCTACTCCGGCGTCCTGGTGGTCGCGGCCCTGCTGGTGGGGTGGCTGACCGGGGTGGGCTGCGGCAACCTGGTCGAGGTGGCCGCGGTCCAGCGCCGCGAGGACGTGGAGCGCACGGCCTCCGCCCGGGTCCGGGAGATCACCGGACTGCGCGTGGTGGAGCCGCTGGAGGCCGAACTGGCAAGGTACCGGGCGTTCCGGGCGGCCTACGAGGTGGCCAGTACGGCGGACTGACCCCGGGGCCGGACGGGCGCTGACGCCCGGGCCGGAGCCCCACCGCGTTTCCGAGGCCGGGGACGGGCGGCACCGCGCCGCCCGTCCCCGGTGATCTTCACTCAGCTGTAACGGGTTCTAGACCCAGACAGTGCCGTTGTACATGTGTGCTCCTTGTAGTGAGTGCCGTGGGAGCCCGGGTGTTCGGGGTGTCAGGCGGTCGACACGCCGTGCCACACAGTGGCTACCGTGGAGGGTCCCTACGGCAGGATGCCCTAGATCACCGCTGAGCCCAACCCCGTGAAAACCGGGTGCCCCGGCCGCAAGCCCGTTACCCACGGCGATCACACAATCAGCAATTAAGTTATTACCCAACGTAATGTAAAGTGGAGCGTGTCGCGGGACTGGCGAGCCGCACCGTCGTCGGGCCCCGACGCCCCGTTGTCGTAACCGACTGGCACCGTAAGGGAACGCGCGGCGAAACAACCCCGTCGAAGGGAGAACCGTGGGAGGCGGTGGACCCATCAGAGGCGGGTGTAGGAGTCGGACGGTGGAGAGCGATGTGAGGAGGGAGGCGCAACGGTGAGCATCTCTGAGAAGCCGATCGCGCCGGCCGGGCGTCCCGAGGACGAACGTCCGCGCTGGCCGATCCTCCAGCAGCCCCGCGGGCTGGTCGTCTACATGGCGCTGCTCGTGTCCGCGACGCTGTTCCTGTTCGGAGGCGCGGTGGCGCTGACCGCCCCCGCGGTGATGGACGCGGTCACCCTGGTCGCGCTGCTGGCGGGCGCCGTGCTCTGCGTGGAGGCGGGCCGCCGCCTCGGCACGCCGGCCGGGATCAACCGGGACTTCCTGGGGGCCTGGTGGTTCCCGGCGGTCCTCCTGCTGCCGCCGCTGTACGCGCTGATCCTGCCGGTGCCCGTCTTCCTGATGCTCCAGTACCGCACGCGCCGGGCGCTGCTCCACCGGCGGGTGTTCAACGCCGCCTCCATCGCCCTGTCCGGGTTCCTGGCCTCGGTGACCTGGCACTCGATCTGGGGCGGCGGCCTCGTCGACGGGCTCGGCGGCACCCCCGGCGCGCACGAGTACCTGACCACGGGCCCCGGCGTGCTCGTCGCCGTGCTGTGCTGCACGGGTTTCACCGTCCTCAACAACCTGCTCGTCGCGGTTGCCGCGCGGATCAGCAGCGGCCCCGGGCACACCCTGCGGCCCATGTGGGACCGCGAGGCCCTCATCGTGGACGCCGTCGAGTTATGTGTCGGCGTCACCGTCGCCATCCTCGCCCACCTGTCGCTGTTCCTGCTGTTCATCGCGGTCCCCCCGGTGCTGCTCCTCCAGCGCAGCCTGATGTACCAGCAACTCCAGATGGCCGCGCGGACCGATCCCAAGACCGGCCTGCTCAACGCCCCCACCTGGGAGCAGGAGGCGTCGGTGGAGATCGCCAGGGCCCGCTCCGCGCGGGGCAGGGCGGCGGTGCTGATCATCGACATCGACCACTTCAAGAGGGTCAACGACAACCACGGGCACCTGTTCGGAGACCAGGTGCTGCTGGGCGTCGCCACCACCATCGCCCAGCAGCTGCGCCAGTCCGACCTGCTCGGCCGGTTCGGCGGAGAGGAGTTCGTGGTACTGCTGCCGGGCTCCGACACCGCCGAGGCCTGGCGGGCCGCCGAACGCCTGCGCTCGCAGGTGGGACGCATGGAGATCGCGGTGGACGACGTGCCGGTGTCCATCACCATCTCGATCGGCGCGGCCGTCATCGGCGACCACGGCAACGACCTGGTGGAGCTGCTCACCGCGGCCGACCTCGCGCTCTACCGGGCCAAGGAGACCGGCCGCAACCGCGTGTGCCTGCCCGCCGGGCGCCCCGGGAGCGGCGGCAAGATCCCGGGGCCCCGGGGAGGGGAGATCTCCGGTCACAAGGAGCACACGGATCCCACCGAGCACACCGAACTTCCCTGACCTGCGGCTTCGTGGTCTGACGGAGTTGTCCACAACGCCAAGGAGGGCGTTGCGCCCGAACCGTCTGATCACGCACCGTGAAGGTATGCACTCTGACCAGCCGCACCACTCCCTCGGCCCCTCCGACCCCAGGCGCCCCCTCGACTCCGCACCGGACCCCGACCGTCCCGCCCAGTCCGACCGTCCGACCCCGCCCGGGCGCTCCCAGGGCGGCGGCGCTCCCGTCCCCCCGCCCCGGAGCCCCGGCGGGCCGGGGCGGACCGGCCCCGCCGCCGCGGCGGGCGCCGCCCTCACCCTCACCAACCCGACCGACATCATCGCGACCCTGCCCTACCTGGTGGGGACGCCGCCCGATCCGGGGATCGTGGTCCTCGCCGTGCGCGACAAGGGCGTGCACTCGGCGTTCTGCGGCGACCTGGACCGCCTGGCCGCCGCCGGCGACCCGCTGGAGCGCGCGGTCGTCCCCGTGGACATGGCCGCCGCGGAGGGCTGCACCTCCCTGGTGGTCGTGGCCTACGGGCCGCCCGAACGGGTCACGCCCCACGTCGACAGGATCCTGTCCGCCGCCCGGAGCCGCGGCCTGGCCGTCGTCGACGCCCTGCGGGTCACCGGCGGCCGCTACTGGTCCTACACCTGTGCCAGGGCCGAGTGCTGTCCGGTGGAGGGGACGGTGGTCAACGTGGACAGCTCCACCGTCCCGGCCAGCGCGGTCCTGCACGGGATCGTCCCGGTCCAGCCGCTCTCGGAGGTCACGGCCGAGATCGAGCGGGTGCGGGAGGTGCTGCGGCCCGTGCACGGCCCCGAACGCGCCGCGATGGACGCGGTCGCCGGAGAGGTGCGGGCGCGCGCCCGGCGGCTCCTGGAGCAGGGGATGCGGGGCTCGCTCACCGACCGCGGCCTGAGCGCCGTGCTCGCGGCGGTGCGGGCCGAACGGGAGGGCCGGGGCGTCACCGACCAGGAGGAACTGGCCTGGCTGGGGGTCTACCTCGGCGAGATCCGGGTGCGCGACGAGGCGTGGGCGCGCATCACCGCAGAGGCGGCCCCCGCCCACCAGGAACTGTGGGCCCGGGTCACCCGCCACCTGCCCCGGCACCAGCGGGCGGCACCCGCCTCCCTGCTGGCGGTCGCGGCCTGGCAGCGCGGGGACGAGCCCCTGGCCGCCGCGGCGCTGGAGGTGGCCCTGGACGCCGACCCCGGCTACTCCATGGCGGTGCTGATGAGCCGGGCCCTGGCCTGGGGGCTGCCCGTGGAGCGCTGGCGGGAGTTCACGCCCCGCTGGCTGCGGGCGAGGAGCAAGCGGCCGCGGGAGTGAGGGGCGCGGCCTCCGCGGGGCGGGTCCGGGCCGCGACCGCCGCCCGGAACCGGCTCCCGCGGGCCCGAACCATGGCGGGGGCATTGGCCGCGACACCCTAGGCTTGGACTCATGCCGGAGTACATCTACACCATGAACAACGTGCGCAAGGCGCACGGCGACAAGGTCGTCCTGGACAACGTTTCGGGGTCGTTCCTGCCCGGAGCCAAGATCGGCGTCGTGGGCCCCAACGGTGCGGGTAAGTCGACGCTTCTGAAGATCATGGCCGGCATCGAGCAGCCGTCCAACGGCGAGGCGAGGCTCATGCCCGGTTTCACCGTCGGTCTGCTCGCGCAGGAACCCCACCTCGACCCGGACAAGACCGTCCTGGAGAACGTCGAGGACGGCGTCGCCGAGACCAAGGCGATGCTGACCCGCTTCAACGAGATCGCCGAGCAGATGGCGACGGACTACTCCGACGACCTGCTGGAGGAGATGGGCAAGCTCCAGGAGCAGCTCGACCACCGGGGCGCCTGGGACCTGGACAGCCAGCTGGAGCAGGCGATGGACGCGCTGCGCTGCCCGCCCGGCGACGCCTCCGTCACCCAGCTCTCCGGTGGCGAGAAGCGCCGCGTGGCCCTGTGCAAGCTCCTCCTGGAGCAGCCCGACCTGCTGCTGCTCGACGAGCCCACCAACCACCTGGACGCCGAGAGCGTGAACTGGCTGGAGCAGCACCTGGCCAAGTATCCGGGCACCATCATCGCGATCACACACGACAGGTACTTCCTGGACCACGTCGCCACGTGGATCCTGGAGCTGGACCGGGGCCAGTTCTACCCCTACGAGGGCAACTACAGCGTCTACCTGGAGACCAAGCAGGCCCGCCTGAAGGTCGAGGGGCAAAAGGACGCCAAGAAGGCCAAGCGGCTCAAGGACGAGCTGGAGTGGGTCCGCTCCAACGCCAAGGCCCGCCAGACCAAGAGCAAGGCCCGCCTCCAGCGCTACGAGGAGATGGCCGCCGAGGCCGACAAGACCCGCAAGCTGGACTTCGAGGAGATCCAGATCCCGCCGGGCCCGCGTCTGGGCAACACCGTGGTCGAGGTCAAGAACCTCACCAAGGGCTTCGACGACCGCGTGCTCATCGAGGACCTGAGCTTCTCGCTGCCGCCCAACGGCATCGTCGGCGTCATCGGCCCCAACGGCGTCGGCAAGACGACGCTGTTCAAGATGATCGTCGGTGAGGAGACCCCCGACCAGGGCAGGATCAACGTCGGCGAGACCGTCGAGATCTCCTACGTCGACCAGTACCGCGGCCGCATCGACGACACCAAGAATGTCTGGGAGACCATCTCCGACGGCGAGACCTTCATCGAGGTCGGCAAGGTCGAGATCCCCAGCCGCGCCTACGTCGCCGCGTTCGGCTTCAAGGGCTCCGACCAGCAGAAGCCGTCCGGGGTGCTCTCCGGCGGTGAGCGCAACCGCGTGAACCTGGCCCTCACCCTCAAGCAGGGCGGCAACCTCCTGCTCCTGGACGAGCCCACCAACGACCTGGACGTGGAGACCCTCGGCTCGCTGGAGAACGCGCTGCTGGACTTCCCCGGCTGCGCCGTGATCACCTCCCACGACCGCTGGTTCCTCGACCGTGTCGCCACGCACATCCTGGCGTGGGAGGGCGACGCCAACTGGTACTGGTTCGAGGGCAACTTCGAGTCCTACGAGAAGAACAAGGTGGAGCGCCTGGGCGCCGACGCCGCGCGCCCGCACGCGGTCACCCACCGCAAGCTCACCCGCGACTGACCGGCCGGGGCCGAGCGCCCCGCGCCGAGCGGTTCCCAGGGCCCGCGGCCGGATCCCCGATCCGGCCGCGGGCCCCCGTGCTCTCCGCCCGGACGACTCGTCCGGGCCGGGGCGGTCGCATACCCTGGTGGCGATGACTTCCGCGCGCGATTCCCAGCAGAGCGCGGGCGAAAAGCCCGTGCAGATGACGTTCTACGAGGCCGTGGGCGGTGAGGAGACCTTCACCCGCCTGGTCCGCCGCTTCTACGAGGGGGTGGCCGACGACCCCGTGCTGCGGCCCATGTACCCCGAGGAGGACCTCGGCCCAGCCGAGGAGCGCCTGCGCCTGTTCCTCATCCAGTACTGGGGCGGCCCCCGCACCTACAACGAGCAGCGGGGCCACCCACGGCTGCGCATGCGGCACGTGCCGTTCCGCATCGGCACCTCCGAGCGCGACCTGTGGCTCGCGCACATGCGTGCCGCGGTGGACTCCCTGGAGCTGCACGAGGCCCTGGAGCGTCAGCTCTGGGAGTACATGGTGATGGCCGCGCACAGCATGGTCAACGTGCCCGAGGAGACCACCGCCCCCGAGGTCGCCAACCCCACCCGGGTCTCGGTGTCGGCCAAGGGCGACGACGGGGACGACGGCGAGGCCGTCACCATCTCCCTCAAGTGACCCGGGGCGACACGGCCGCCGGGACCGGGCCGCCCGGTCCCCGCGGCGCTCAGGCGTAGTCGGCGAGGAAGGCGCGCTCGACCTCGTCGAGCCGCCGGGCGCGCTGCGTGGGCACGTCGAAGCCGACCAGCACCGTCCTGGCCCGCAGGTACACCGTGGTCTCGTCCCGGATCTCGTAGGCCAGCGTGAAGCTGGCGTTGCGCACCTCGGTCACCCACAGCTCCACGCGCACCGGCTCGGAGCGGGGCAGCAGCGGGGCCACGTAGTCCGCCTCCTGGCGGGCCACCACCATGGCGCCGAAGACCTCGTCGCCCTCGACGGCGCCGCCGTAGCGCAGGAAGGACACCCGGGCGTCCTCCAGGTAGGTCAGCATCCGCACGTTGTTGACGTGGTGCTGCGGGTCGAGGTCGGCGTAGCGGACCTGCGCGAGGTGCACGTGCCTGCGGGGCTCAGCCGTCCGGGTGTCGGCGGCTCCGCTCTCGGTCTGTGTCACGTCCGGATCCTCTCGCGCTGTTCTCCCGGGGGAGCGGTTCCTCCCGATTGTCTCAACGCCTGGCGGGGGAACGGGCGTCCCCCGGTGCCCGGCCCCTGTGTTGTTGCTCTCGCGGGGCGGACACCGGGGAGGGCGTCTCAGCCCACGCGGAGCCCCAGGTGGTGGGCGAGGAAGGCCAGCTGCTCGGAGTTGAGCGCCACGCTGCGGCTCACCGACCGCGAGCTGTGGCCCACCTCCGACTCCCGGCGCAGCAGGATCGGCCGCTCCTCGGGCGCGGCCGCCGTGGCGTGCTGCATCATCGCGCACAGCTTGCGCGCGTGCAGCGGGTCCACGCGGGTGTCGTTGTCGAACACGGTGAACAGCGTCGCCGGGTAGCGGGTGCCCTCGCGCACGTTGTGGTAGGGCGAGTAGCCCAGCAGCCACCCCAGCTGCTCGGGGTCGTCGGCGGTGCCGTACTCCACGTTCCACAGCTGGCCCAGTCCGAACCGCTCGTAGCGGACCATGTCCAGCAGCGGGGCCGAGCAGACCGCGGCGGTGAACAGGTCCGGCCGCTGTGTGACCATGGCCCCCACCAGCAGCCCGCCGTTGCTGCCGCCCATGACGGCCAGGTGCCCGAGGTCGGTCACCCCGGTGGCGACCAGGTGCTCGGCCGCCGCCGCGCAGTCGTCGAAGACGTTCTGCTTGTTCGCGAACATCCCCGCCCGGTGCCACTCCTCGCCCTCCTCCAGACCGCCGCGCAGGTTGGCGACGGCGTACACGCCGCCCGCGCGCACCCAGGCCAGCGCCACCGCCGAGTAGGCGGGCGTGAGGGAGATGCGAAAGCCCCCGTAGCCGTACAGGATGGTCGGCCGCGGCCCTTCGGCGGGAGCCTGGGGCGAGACCACCAGCATGCGCACGGCCGTGCCGTCGCGGGAGGTGTAGGTGACCTGCTCCACCCGCACGTCGGGCAGGTCGATGTCACCGGGGGCGTCGGCCCACGGCGACACCTCGCCCGAGAGCGCGTCGTAGCGGTACACCGACGAGGGGTGGGTGTTGTCGGTGTAGCCGAACCACGCCTCGTGCCCGCCCTCGGGGCGTTCGACCAGCCCGGCCACGGTGCCCAGGCCGGGCATGTCCAGCCCGCCCAGCGGCTCGCCGGTGGCCAGGTCGTGCCGGGTGATCTCGCTGACGGCGTGGCGGCTGCGCAGGACCAGCAGTTCGTGCCGCTCCATCCCGGGGCCGTCCAGGACCGCGTACCCCTCCAGCACCGCCTCGGGGTCCTCCGGGACCAGGGTGGTCCAGTTCCCGTAGCCGGGGTCGGCGGGGTCGGCCACGCACAGGCGTCCGCGCGGGGCGTCCCGGTCGGTGAACAGGTACAGGCGCCCGTCCCTGCCCACGTGCGGGTACAGGGAGGCGTCCACGCCCTCCTGGAAGGGGACCAGACGCGGCGCGTCCAGGTTCCCGTCGGACAGGTCGGCGATCCAGGCGTCGGTGGCCGCCGAGGTGCCGCGGTTGGCGAGCAGCACCAGCCAGCGCCCGTCCCGGCTCACGACCGGGGTGAAGTACTCGGTCTTGTCGCGGCCCTCACCGAAGACCAGGGTGTCCTGTTCGGCGGGGGTGCCCAGGCGGTGCAGGTAGACGCGGCGGTGGTAGCTCTCCTCGCCCTCGGGCACCTGGTCCCGGGGGAGCCGGCGCACGTAGTAGTAGGCGGAGGAGTCGGGCAGCCAGGCGATCGGGCTGTACCGGACCCGCTCGACGGGCCCGTCCACCAGGTCGCCGGAGGCCACGTCCACGACGCGCAGCACCGACTCCTCGTCGCCGCCCTCGGAGAGCTGGTAGGCCAGGAGCGCGCCGGAGTGGTCGGGTTTCCAGGCGTCCAGCGTGGTCAGACCCTGGGGGTCGAGCGCTCCGGGGTCCACCAGCACCCGCTCGGGGCCGTCGCCGTCCTGGACGTAGAGCACGCCGTGCTCCTGGTCGGCGGCGCGACGGACGAAGAAGCGGCGGTCGCCACGCCACACGGGCGCACCGACGCTTCCGGCGCCCAGCAGGGACCGCACCCGGTCGGCGAACCAGTCCCGTGTGGTGAACCGCGATGAGACCTCGGTGTACAGGGCGTCCTCCGCGGCAGCCCACTCCTTGGTCTGCGCCGAATCGCCGTCCTCCAACCACCGGTAGGGGTCACCGACCGTGTGGCCGTGCAGGTTCTCGATGATGTCCAGCCGTGCGGCCTGGGGGTAGCGGAGTTCACGCATACTTCGCACCCTATCCACCGCCATCCACCCGGGTGTGCCCGGCGCGGCGCCAGTGTGAAAAGGAGCGCCGCCAGCGCACAATGGAGTCGGGAAAAGGGGGAACACGCGGTTTCTGGGCGGCCCAGCGCAAATTGGGGTGGCGCCGGAGCGGTCCGACCACGCAAACTGAATGCGGGACGCAACTCGGCGGGACCACCGGGAGGTCCGTGTGGCAAGGCGTACGGAACCATCGATCCTCGGATCGGTGCACAGGGAGGTCTCCTGGCTGGCCGATCGGCTGGCCGGGGAGGAGACACGGCCGTCACAGACGACGGCTGGGGCGACGCGATGAGCGCCCGAAGCAGCCGGGAGGGTGGCACAGGCACCGCCCGCCGCCACGTGCTGCTGCTCAACGCCAGCTTCGAACCACTGACGACACTGCCTCTGCGCAGGGCGATCCTGCTCGTCCTGAGGGAGAAGGCGGAGGTCGTCCACCAGGACGACGCGGGCGCGATACTGCACTCGGCGACACGCTCCTACGACGTGCCGTCGGTCATCCGGCTCCGACGCTACATCAGCGTCCCCTACAGCCGCAGAGTGCCCCTCACCAGGGTCGCCCTCATGCGGCGCGACAGGCACACCTGCGGCTACTGCGGAAAGAAGGCCGAGACCATCGACCACGTCATCCCGCGCAGCCGCGGCGGCGCGCACGTGTGGGAGAACGTGGTCGCCGCGTGCAAGCCGTGCAACCACCGCAAGGCCGACAAGTTCCTGGACGAACTCGGCTGGGAGCTGCACGTGACCCCCAAGGTGCCCAAGGGGCCCCACTGGCGCCTGATCAACGGTGACCTCCACGGCGACCCCCAGTGGGAGCCGTACATGGCCCACCTGGCCGCCTGATCCGGCGGAGCCGGGACCTTGCGTCCCACCCGGCGCCGCCCCCGACCCCGACCGCCCCCCGGCACACGCGCCGGGGGGCGGTCGCGTGTCCCGGCGCCTTTCCCATCACCACGGTGACGAACGTTCTCCATTTTCTGTCCAGACAGTCTAGACTGTGACCGGAGGTGATCGCCATGAGATGGCAGGTACAGGAACTGAAGCAGCGCACCAGCGAGGTCCTTCGTGCTGTGGAGAGCGAGGGCGACCAGATCATCACGCGCCACGGGCGTGAGGTCGCGGTACTGGTGGACATGGAGGAGTACCGCAGGCTGAAGGGGCAGTCCGGAGGTTTCAAGGAGCTTCTCGGCTCGGTACCTCCGCTGGACGTGCCCGACGAGGTCCGCGTTCCGGACCTCGGACGCGAGATCGACTGGGGCGAACGTTGAGCTTTCTCCTTGACACGAACGTCCTGTCCGAGTTGCGCCGACGCGAGCCGGACCCGGGGTTTCTGAGGTGGTGGGACGAGGTCGAGGACTCGGATCTGTACATCAGTGCACTCGTGGTGGGCGAGATCCGGCTGGGAGTCCGCACACTGCACCACCGCGGCGACCGTGCCCAGGCGCAACGGTTGTCCGACTGGCTTGACCTACTCGTCCGCGCCTACGGCGACAGGATCGTTCCCGTGGACGTGGGAGTCGTTCTCGAGTGGGCTCCGGTGAACGTTCCTGATCGGATTCCCGTGGTCGACGGTCTGATGGCGGCCACCGCCAAGCACCATGGGTGGACGTTCGTCACCCGTAACACCAAGGACGTCGCAGACCGGGGAGTGAGGCTCCTGAACCCCTTCACGGGGTGAGCCGGGGCCAGCCGTATCCTGACCGCATGCCCAGATACGATTTCCGCTGCCGCGAGTGCGGCGACACCTTCGAGCTCTCCCGTCCGATGGCGCGGGCCGGCGACCCGGCGACCTGCCCCCAGGGGCACGGCGACACGGTCCGGCTGCTGTCCACCGTGGCGGTGGGCGGACGCGCGTCCGCCCCCGCGCCCTCCGGTGGAGGGTGCTGCGGGGGCGGCTGCTGCTCCTGAGGGTGGGGGCGGTCGCACCGCCCCCACCTCCGGGTCCGCTACCTCTCGACCTGGGACACGTCGCGCGCGGCGCCGGTCGAGGCCGAGGTCGCCATGGCCGCGTAGGCGCGCAGCGCCGCGGTCACCGGTCGCTGCCGGTCGCGCGGCCTGAAGCGGCCCAGCTCCTTGAGCAGGCGCTCGCGGCGCGCGTCGAGCTCCTCCGCGGAGACCTCCAGCACGATGCCCCGGTTGGGGATGTCGATGCTGACGATGTCGCCGTCCTCCACCAGCGCGATGTCACCGCCCGCGGCGGCCTCGGGGGAGGCGTGGCCGATGGACAGCCCCGACGTGCCGCCGGAGAAGCGGCCGTCGGTGATGAGGGCGCAGGCCTTGCCCAGGCCGCGGCCCTTGAGGAAGCTCGTCGGGTACAGCATCTCCTGCATGCCCGGGCCGCCCTTGGGGCCCTCATAGCGGATGACCACCACGTCACCGGGCTCGATCCGCTTGTTGAGGATGCCGTCCACGGCGTCCTCCTGGGACTCGAACACCTTGGCCGGTCCGGAGAAGGTCCACAGCTCCTCCTCCACACCCGCGGTCTTGACGATCGCGCCGTCGGGGGCGAGGTTGCCGAACAGCACCGCCAGGCCGCCGTCCTTGGTGTAGGCGTGCTCGACGGAGCGGATGCAGCCCTTCTCCCGGTCGGTGTCCAGGGTGTCCCAGCGGGTGTCCTGCGAGTAGGCCTTCGTGGTGCGCTTGCCGCCGGGGGCGGCGTGGAACAGCTCCACGGCCTCGGGCGAGACGGTGTCGGAGACGATGTCCCACTCGGCGATGAACTCGCCGACCGTCTTGCCGTGCACCGTGGGCAGGGAGGTGTCCAGCAGGCCGCCTCGGGCCAGCTCGCCCAGGATGGAGGGGATGCCGCCCGCCCGGTGCACGTCCTCGATGTGGTACTTCTCGGTGTTCGGCGCGACCTTGCACAGGCACGGCACCCGGCGCGAGACCGCGTCGATCTCCGGCAGGCCGAAGCCGACGCCCGCCTCCGTGGCCGCGGCCAGCAGGTGCAGGATCGTGTTGGTGGAGCCGCCCATGGCCACGTCCAGGGCCATGGCGTTGCCGAAGGCCTCGGGGGTGGCGATGGACAGCGGCAGGACGGAGGAGTCGTCGTCCTCGTAGTAGCGCTTGGCTGCCTCCACGACCAGGCGTCCGGCGTCCTCGTACAGGGCGCGGCGGGCGGTGTGGGTGGCCAGCACGGTGCCGTTGCCGGGCAGGGCCAGGCCGATCGCCTCGGTGAGGCAGTTCATCGAGTTGGCGGTGAACATGCCCGAGCAGGAGCCGCAGGTCGGGCAGGCGGCCTCCTCCATCTCGTCCAGCTCGGCCTGGGAGACGCTCTCGTCGGCGGCGGCGATCATGGGGTTGATCAGGTCCAGCTTGCGCACGGTGGTGGCGGTGCCGTCGACCACCGTGACCTTGCCCGCCTCCATAGGGCCGCCGGAGACGAACACCGTGGGGATGTTCAGGCGCAGCGCGGCCAGCAGCATGCCCGGGGTGATCTTGTCGCAGTTGGACACGCACACCAGGGCGTCTGCGCAGTGCGCGTTGACCATGTACTCGACCGAGTCGGCGATCAGCTCGCGGCTGGGCAGGGAGTAGAGCATGCCGCCGTGGCCCATGGCGATGCCGTCGTCCACGGCGATGGAGTTGAACTCGCGGGGGACGCCGCCCGCCTCGCGGACGGCGTTCGCGACGACCTCGGCCACCTCGCGCAGGTGGACGTGGCCCGGGACGAACTCGGTGAAGCTGTTGGCCACGGCCACGATGGGTTTGCCGAAGTCCTCGCGCTCCACACCGGTGGCGCGCATGAGGGCGCGCGCGCCGGCCATGTTCCTGCCGTGGGTGACGGTGCGTGAGCGTAGGGCTGGCATGGGGTGGGCTCCCATCGTTACGGGTGTTTCCCTTCGATGGTAGTCCTTCGTCGCACCGCTCTGGTCTCGGAGTGGAAGACGGGCTATCCGGATCGTGAGACGCCGGTGGTGGGGCGGCCGGTCCGGGGCCGGGCCGCGGCCGTGGTGGGGACGCGGAAAAGCCCCTGGACACGGGAAGGGCCCGGGTGCCACGGCGCTGTGGTCCGTCCCGGGCCGGGGTGGTGTCAGGGGGGTGGGGGCGTCTCAGTACCTGGGCGGCAGGGCCTTCATCGCGGCCTGGTAGATCTCCTCGATCTCCTTCTCGGTCAGGCGGTCCCGGCCGCTGCGCAGCCACTTGCGGACCTTGGTGCCGGTGATGATGTCCACGCCCCGCAGCCGGTGGCTGTCCCAGGGCATGCCGGGACCGTAGATGGCCAGCGACGCGCGCACCTTGATCTCGCGCCCCAGTTCGGAGCTGATCAGGTCCTGCGCCCGCTTGGCCTCCTCCAGGGCCTCGTCGATGCGCTCGTTCTTGCTGAACCGCCCGTGGTAGAGCTTCTCCAGCTTGTTGCGCAGCGGCAGCCGCTTGTCCCACGACTCGGAGTCGATGGCGAACGCGCCCCGCCGACCCACGATGAAGTGGTCGATCTGGCCGTTGCCGCCGGGCACCGCGCGCGCGTGCAGGACGCGGTAGCCGACCTGCTTCATCACCTTGAGCTGCGCTTCGGTCTTGCGCTGGGCCGCCGAGGGCTTGCGCCAGCGCGGGATCTCCGACTCGCGCCGGGAGGAGTACACCATGACCCCGGCCAGGGTGAGGACGCCGAAGGTGACGCCGGTCCGCCAGTCGGAGGTGAGCAGGCCGACCAGGACGGCCACCACGGCGGCGCCGCCGCCGCGTACCATCCACCTGCGGACGGAGCGGTTGGAGCGCAGGGCGCCGTAGACCGCCTTGCCGCCCGAGGTCTCCTTCTTCTTTCTCTGGTTGGGGAAAAAGAGGGATTCGGGCCTTTCGGGGTCCGATCCCCCGGACGATGGAGTGGAGCCGTTCACTCTGGTAGCCGATTTCACGTCGGACAGGTTAGTTCGATCCATATCCGAGTCCTAGTGCATTACTTCTCACACTTTTCTAACCCCGTTCCTCGGCGCCCAAGCGTGTCGGCCGCCTCGGGACAGGGAATGCTTACCCTTCGGTCGGTCTCTCTGGAGAAGTCGAGTCCTCCTCACGGTGGTGCCCTGCGGTGTGCCCGCTAACCTGACTCGCCATGACCCAGATCCATGACCTTCCGGCCCATCGGCTCCTCGCGATGGTCCGCAGTCGTGAGCTGTCGCCTACTGAGATCACTGAGCACTTCCTGGACCGCACCGAGAGGTATGACCACCTCGTCGGCGCGTACATTACGGTCACCCCGGAAAAGGCGCTCGAACAAGCCCGTTACGCGCAGAACCGGGTGATGGCCGACACGCCAGAGGCCCTGCCGCCGCTCCTCGGGCTCCCCGTGCCCGTCAAGGACCTCGACCCGGTGGCCGGGGTCCGCCTCACCCAGGGGTCACCGGTCTTCCGCGACGCCGTCGCCCCGACCGACTCCGGCACGGTCGCCCGGATGCGCGCCGCGGGCGCGGTCCTGCCGGGAAAGACCAACACCCCCGAGTTCGGGTCGAGCTGCTACACCGAGAACGCCGTCGCCCCGCCCTCCCGCAACCCCTGGAACACCGACCTGTCCCCGGGCGGCTCCAGCGGAGGCGCCGCGGCGGCCGTCGCCGCCGGACTCGCCCCCGTGGCCCAGGGCAGCGACGGCGGCGGCTCGATCCGCATCCCCGCCAGCGCGTGCGGGCTCTTCGGCCTCAAGCCCACCCGCGGCCGGATCTCCGGCGCGCCCCTCAAGCCCGACCTCGCCGGCCTGTCCACCGCCGGACCCCTCACCCGGGACGTCCGGGACGCCGCCCTCCTGCTGGACGCCATGGCCTTCTCCGGACCGGGCGACCACTTCACCGCCCCGCCCCTGCCGCCCGGCGAGACCTTCGCCGACCACGCGGGCCGCGAACCCGGGCGCCTGCGCATCGGCTGCCACACCACCACCGGCTCCGCCCGGATCCCCGTGCACCCCCACGTGCTGGCCGCCCACGAGGAGGCCGTCCGCCTCCTGACCGACCTGGGACACGAGGTGGAGGAGGTCCCCGCCCCCGGGGACGCCCACTTCGGCGGTTCCTTCATGGCGGACTTCGGGGTGGTCTGGGCGGCGATGGCCTCGGCCACGCCGGTCGACCCCGCCCGCGAGGCCGAACTGAGCCCCCTCAACCAGTGGCTGCGCGAGCGGGCCCGCGCCACGCCCGTGCCCGACTACATCGCCGCCTGCGCCCGCCTCCAGCGCGGCGTCCGCTCCCTCGTCGCCGCGACCGGACACCTCGACGCGGTGCTCTCGCCCGTGCTGGCCGCGCCCCCGGTCCCGCTGGGGCACTTCACCGGCGACGGACCCGAGGAGGAGTTCCGCCGGATGACCGCGTTCGCGCCGTTCACCTCGGTCTACAACGTCTCGGGACAGCCCTCGGTCAGCGTCCCCCTGCACTGGTCGCCGGAGGGGCTGCCGATCGGCGTCATGCTCACCGGCCGCATGGGCGGCGAGGGAACCCTGTTGTCGCTGTCGGCGCAGCTCGAACGCGCGCGCCCCTGGGCCCACCGCGTCCCGCCGCTGCGCACCGGCTGACCGGCCGCCGCTGCGACGGCCGGGACCGCCCACCCGGTGGTCCCCGCCACAGGCGCCGACGGCGGCCCCGGTGGGGGACCAGCGCGGAGCACGCGCTTCCGGCGGCCCGCGCCTCAGCGGGGATCGTCGGACGCGGCCTCGGCACCCGCCGCGGCACCGTGCACCGGCGGGGCCTCCAGCACGCTCCCCCCGACCTCCTCCGGGTCGAGGCCGTCCGCCTCCTCGGCGGCCTCGGGAGGCGGCTCGGGCACGAACAGGCTCAGCAGCGCCGACACCAGCACCAGCACCGCCGCGCCCAGCACACCGCCCGCGATACCCATGAGGTCGATCAGGCCGCCGGACAGCGGACCGGCCACCGCCCCGCCCACGCCCAGCGCCGTGGACATCCACCCGAAGGCCTCGGCCCGCCGCCGCGCGGGGGCCAGGTCGCCCAGACGGCCCATGACCGCGGCCAGGGTCGGCGCCAGCGCCATACCGGACAGGAACAGCAGCGGTGTGACCAGCAGCGGAGTCGGCAACTGCGCGATCGGCGGCACGAACGGCACCAGCACCGCCACGCCCAGAGCCGAGCCGAAGCAGCGGCGCACCAGGTGGGGACGGCCGCGCAGCGCGCCCGCGATGGCCCCGCCCACCAGCGACCCCAGCGCCCACACGGACGCCAGCACCATCACGTACTGCGGGGCGCCGAGCTCGTTGGCCCACGCCACGATCACCAGATCCACGCCCATGATCCCGCTGACCATCAGCAGGCACATGAGGAACAGCGCCACCAGCGCCGGGTTGCGCAGCAGACTCCGGCGCGGACCGGGCGGCTCCTCACCGGCTCCCTCCCCGGTCGGCGCGGGACCGGTCACCCCGGCCCGGCGCAGCCCGAGCGCGAACCCGGCCGAGCCGAGCAGCGCCACCACCGACAGCAGCACCAGCGCCCAGCGGGCACCGGCGAAGGCCACCACGCCCGCGGTCATGATCGGGGAGAAGACGAAGAGCAGCTCCTGCGTGGTCGCCTCGGCCGCGTAGATCGCCTGCCGTTCGGGGCCCCGCGTCAGCCGCGGCCACAGCGCCCGCACGATCTGGTTGGCCGGGGAGCCGAACAGCCCGGTGCCCAGCGCCAGCGGTAGTGAGAGCCACCACAGCCGCTCGGGCAGCAGGACCAGGCCCAGCAGCCCCGCGCTGAACACCACGCCGCACACCAGCACCAGCCGGTCGGTCCCGCCCCGGTCGGCCATCCGCCCGCGCAGCGGTCCCACCAGCGCGATGCCCAGGGTGAAGGCGCCCGCGACCAGCCCGGCCAGGGTGTAGGAGCCGGTCCACCCCTCCACCAGGAAGGTGACCGCGATCATCAGCCCCGGCATGTAGAAGCGCGCGGCCAGGGACCAGGCCAGCAGGGGAAGGACGTGGGGGACGGCGAAGAGCCGTCGGTAGTTCGCGAGCACATCCCGATTATGCAGATGTCCAGGACACGGGGCGATCGATTTGACGGCCTGTGCAGAGCATCCGTTTGTACGTGCTGGACAGTCCGGAAGCGCCGCGCGGGGAGCCGTTATCGGCCCGCACCCGGGACACGTTCTGGTCCCACGCCGGAACGGCCTCCGGTGTACGGAGCCCCTGGTAGGGCATGATCGGATTCTGTGAGGGACGTTCAGCTGGCACGGTTGGCAGAGCAGCACGGAGTCGCGACGACCTACGAGGACTGGCGGGGGCGCAGGGTCCCGGTCAGTCCCGACACCATCCGCCATGTCCTGGCGGCCCTGGGCGTGGACCCGGCGGCCCCGGACGCCGGGGCGGCGCCGGACCCGCTGCCGCCCGCGGTGGTCGTCCGCGAGGGCAAGGCGCCCGACCTCGTGCTCCCCGAGGGGTCGCACAGCGTCGTCGAGACCTCCGGCGGCTCCCTGCTGCCCTTCGGCCCCGGACTGCCGCTGGGCGTGCACACCCTGCGCGTCACCGACGGCGCCGCCGAGCACACCGCGCCCCTGCTCGTGGCCCCCGACCGCATCGAACCCAGCGCGCTCAGGGACCACCCGCGCCTGTGGGGCGTCATGGCGCAGGTCTACAGCGTGCGCTCCCGCGCCTCCTGGGGCACCGGCGACCTGCGCGACCTCGCCGAGCTGGCTGACTGGAGCGCGCGCGACCTGGGCGCCGACTTCGCCCTGATCAACCCGGTGCACGCCACCGAGCCGCTGCCCCCGGTGGAGCCCTCGCCCTACCTGCCGGTCAGCCGCCGCTACGCCAGTCCCCTCTACATCCGCATCGAGGACGTGCCCGAGTACGCCCGGCTCGACCCCGCCCAGCGCGAGGGCATCCAGCGCCTGGCCCGGCCGCTGCGCGAACGCGGCCGCACCGCCGACCTCCTCGACCGCGACTCCGTGTGGAGGGCCAAACGCGCCGCCCTGGAGGTGCTCTTCGAGGCTCCCCGCGCCCCCGGCCGTGAGGCGTCCCTGCGCGCCTACCTCGAACGCGAGGGCCGACCGCTGGTCGAGTTCGCCACCTGGTCGGCCCTGGCCGAGCGGCACGGCACCGACTACCGGACCTGGCCGCAGGGGCTGCGCGGGGTCCACGGCCGCGACGTCGGGGAGGAGGCCCTGCGCCGGTGGCCCGCCGTGGAGTTCCACCGCTGGCTCCAGTGGATCCTCGACGAGCAGCTCTCCCAGGCGCAGACCACCGCCGAGACCGGCGGGATGGCCGTCGGCATCGTGCACGACCTGGCCATCGGGGTGCAGGCGGGCGGCGCGGACGCGTGGATGTACGGGGACGCGCTCGTGCCCGGCCTGCACGTGGGGGCGCCCCCGGACGAGTTCAACCGGCAGGGGCAGGACTGGGGCCAGCCGCCCTGGCACCCCCGGCGCCTGGCCGGGCGCGGCTACGAACCGTTCCGCCAGATCCTGGCCCAGACGTTCCGCTACGCGGGCGGGGTCCGCATCGACCACGTCATGGGCATGTTCCGGCTCTGGTGCGTGCCCGAGGGCGCCTCCGCGGACGAGGGCACCTACGTCAGGTTCGACCACGAGGGCATGGTGGGCACGCTCGCCCTGGCCGCCCACCGGGCGGACGCCGTCGTGGTCGGGGAGGACCTGGGCACCGTGGAGCCGTGGGTGCGCGAGCACCTCGCCGACCGCGGGGTCCTGGGCACCTCCGTGCTGTGGTTCGAGCAGGACGCCGACGGCCGCCCGCGCCCGCCGGGGGAGTGGCGCGCGGACTGCCTGGCCACGGTGGCCACCCACGACCTGCCGCCGGTGGCTTCGTTCCTGTCCACCGAGCACGTGGAGCTGCGCGACCGGCTGGGCCTGCTCGGCCGCCCCGTGGAGGAGGAGCGCGCCGACGCCGAGTCGCGCGTGGAGCGCTGGCGCGAGCTCCTGGTGGACCTGGGCCTGCTCGACGACGACGTGGACCCGGTGGCCGACCCGGCCGCCGTGGTGGCGGCCATGCACGCCTACCTGGTGGCCACCCCCGCCCGCATGATCGGAATCGCGCTCACCGACGTGGTGGGGGAGCGGCGCATGCAGAACCAGCCCGGCACCAGCGACGAGTACCCGAACTGGCGAATCCCGCTCACCAGCGGCGAGGGCGAGCCGGTCCTGGTGGACGAACTGCTCGCCGACCCGCGCATGGTGGCGCGCATCCGCCGCACCCTCGGGCCGGTCGGCCGGCGGGACCACGCCCCCTAGCAAGTCGGCCGGAACCGTCGCCGGTGCGACGCGAGGGGCCCGGCCCGCGTCCGATCCCGCGCCGTGCTCGAATCCCGGGGCCGACCCGGGGCCACGGCGCGCGGCGGGGCCCGGCGCACGCGCGCCCGCCCCGCCTGCGACGGCGGAGCGGGCACGCGGTCCCCGCGTCCTACTCCTGACGCTCGCCCGCGGCGATGTCGGTGGCCCGGGCGCGCAGGGCCCGCTCCACCCCCGCGCGGCCCTCGACCAGCAGGCGGCGCAGCGCCGGGGCCGGGTCGGACCCGGCGATGTAGGCGTCCGTGCGCTCCAGCGTCGCCTCCTCCACCAGGCCGCTCGGGTACACCACCTCGGCGAAGGTCTGCGCGAACTCGCCCGTCCACTTCTCCCAGGCCGGGCCCAACTGCGCGAAGTACCTCTCCACGTACGGCCGGTACAGCTCGGCCTGGCCCGGCTCGGTGAAGCCCAGCAGGACCGCGCGGAACTCGGCGTTGGCCAGCTCCTCGCCCACGATCCGCTCCCACGCCGCGGCCTTGGCCCCGGCGGTGGGGATCGCGGCGCGGGCCCCGGCGGCGTTGCGCTGCCCGGCCGCCGTGGCGTCGCGCTCCAGCTCGGCGGCGATCTCCGCCTCCCCGGCCTTGCCCGTCGCGACCAGGCGGCGCAGCAGCGTCCACCGCAGGTCGGTGTCCACGACCAGCCCGTCCACGGTGATCGCGCCGTCCAGCAGGCCCCGGACCAGGGACAGGTGGGCGTCGCTCACCGCCGAGGCGGCCAGCGCGTTGGCGTAGGCCAGCTGCAGGTCGCCGCCCGGCTCGGCCGCGGTCAGCAGCTCGCGCAGCCGCTCGGAGAGCTGCTCGAAGCCGAACGGGCGCCACGCCGGGTCGGCGTACATGTGCAGGGCCGAGTTGGCCTGGCGCAGCAGGGTCTGGGCGACCATGACGTCGTTCACGCCGCTGATCCCGGAGATGACCAGGGAGACGTAGTCGCGGGCGGCCATCTCGCCGTCGCGGGTCATGTCCCAGGCGGCGCCGAAGGCCAGCGCGCGGGGCAGGGACTCGCGGATCTCGCCGACGCCCTCCACCACGGTGCGCAGGGAGCGCTCGTCCAGGCGGACCTTGGTGAAGGTCAGGTCGTCGTCGTTGATCAGCACCAGGTCCGGCCGGGCTCTGCCGACCAGCTCCGGCACCTCGGTGCGCTCGCCGCGCACGTCCAGCTCCACGCGCTCGCGGCGCACGACGCCCTCGTCGGTGCGGTCGTACAGACCGATCGCCAGCCGGTGCGAGCGCAGCGTGGGGTGGTCGGCCGGTGCCTCCTGGAGCACGGTGAACGAGGTGAAGCGGCCCTCGGCGTCCACCTCGAACTCCGGACGCATCGTGTTGACGCCCGTGGTCTCCAGCCAGTCGCGCGACCAGCCCGACAGGTCGCGGCCCGAGGCGGCCTCCAGGTGCTTGAGCAGGTCCCGCAGCTCGGTGTTGCCGAACGCGTTCTCCTTGAAGTAGGCGCGCACGCCCGCGAAGAACGCGTCCACGCCCACGTACGCCGCGAGCTGCTTGAGCACCGAGGCGCCCTTGGCGTAGGTGATGCCGTCGAAGTTGACCTCGACCGCCTGGATGTCGACCATGTCGGCGGCGACCGGGTGGGTGGAGGGCAGCTGGTCCTGGCGCAGCGCCCAGCTCTTCTCCACGTTCGCGAACGTCGTCCAGGCGTCGGTCCACTTGGTGGCGTTGGCCTGGCAGTACACGCTGGCGTAGGTCGCGAACGACTCGTTCAGCCACAGGTCGTCCCACCAGCGCATGGTGACCAGGTCGCCGAACCACATGTGCGCCATCTCGTGCAGGATCGTCTCGGCGCGGCGCTCGTAGCGGGCGTCGGTGACCCTCGAACGGAAGACGTAGTCCTCCAGGAACGTGACCGCGCCCGCGTTCTCCATGGCGCCCGCGTTGAACTCGGGCACGAACAGCTGGTCGTACTTGCCGAACGGGTAGCGCAGGTCGAACAGGCCGTGGAAGAAGTCGAAGCCCTGCTTGGTGACCTCGAACAGGGCGTCGGAGTCCAGGTGCTCGGCCAGCGAGGCGCGGCAGTACAGGCCCAGCGGGATGCCGTCGTGCTCGTCGCGCACCACGTGGTACGGGCCCGCGATCAGCGCGGTGATGTAGGTGGACATCACCGGCGTGGCCGGGAAGTGCCAGCGCACCCGCTCCTCGCCCGCGGCCTCGCGCTCCACGTCGGGCGCGCTGTTGGACACGACCTCCCACGAGGGGGGAGCGAACACCGTCAGCTCGAAGGTGGCCTTGAGGTCGGGCTGGTCGAAGCACGCGAACATGCGGTGTGCGTCGGCCGTCTCGAACTGGGTGTACAGGTACACCGAGTCGTCGACCGGGTCCACGAACCGGTGCAGGCCCTCTCCGGTGCGCATGTACACGGCGTCGGCGACGACCGTCAGCTCGTTGTCCGCGGCCACCTCGGGAAGGGCGAGGCGCTCGCCGTCGAACAGTTCGGCCGCGTCCAGCTCGGTCCCGTTCAGCGTCGCCGTGCGGATCGCTGGGGCGGCCAGCTCGACGAACGTCCGCGCCCCGGGCTCCGGGCTGGAGAACCGGATCACGGTGGTGGACCTGAAGGTCTCGGCACCGGTGGTCAGGTCCAGCTCCACGGCGTAGGAGTCGACGCTGAGAATCCGCGCCCGCTCACGAGCCTCGTCCCGTGTCAGGTTCCCTGCCACGCCACGCTCCCTCCACGGCCGCCGTCCCCGCCGGCCGGATCGTTGCCGACCACGGCGAGTCCGCCGCCTGGGGTGGAGCGTCGTCGGGGCCGGGGGTCGTCTTCCACTCGCCCCGATCCTGCCACGCGAGGGCACGGAATGCGCAACCGATAGCCGGGGTTGCACTCCTACGACCCGAAGTGTGCACACCTTTTCCCGATACGAGGAGCAGCGATGACGCAGACCCCAGACCCCGGCGACGGGCAGGAGACCGTCCAGGCGGACATGTGGTTCGACCCCGCGTGCCCGTGGGCCTGGATCACCTCGCGCTGGCTCGTCGAGGTGGAGAAGGTCCGGCCGGTCCGCGTGCGCTGGCACGTGATGAGCCTGGGCGTGCTCAACGAGGGCCGCGAACTGCCCGAGGACTACCGCGGGAGCATCGACAGGTCCTGGGAGGCGGTGCGGGTGTGCGTCGCCGCCGAACAGCGCTTCGGCCCCGAGGTCCTGGGCGGCCTCTACACGGCCCTGGGCACCCGCTTCCACAACGGCGGCGAACCGCGCACCGCGGACACGATCCGCGCCGCGCTGGCCGAGGCCGGACTGCCCGAGGACCTGGCCGAGGCGGGCACGTCCACCGACCACGACGAGGCCCTGCGCGCCTCGCACGCCGAGGCGATGAAGCTGGTCGGCGAGGACGTGGGCACCCCCGTGGTCCGGGTCGCCGACACCGCCTTCTTCGGACCGGTCGTCACGCCGATCCCGCGCGGCGAGGCGGCCGGCAGGCTCTGGGACGGCGTGCTCCTGGTCGCCGGGACCGACGGGTTCTTCGAACTCAAGCGGACCCGCACCCGGGAACCCGTCTTCGACTGATCCGCGACCGCCGGGCCGGGGCGCGCGCCCCGGCCCGACGGGGCGGACGGCCGCGGTGCGCCCGGACGGGTGCACACTGGAGGCGAACACCGGCGGCGGGCAGGGGCCCGCCGCCACGAACGCGAAGGGGGCGGGGGACCGTGTCCGGACCCGACGATGAGCGCAGGGTCGACTTCCTCGACGACCTCGACATCCTGCCCGACACCACCGGAGACGAGAGGGGCCCCGGCTGGGGCGACTCCGACGACGACTCCACCGCGCGCCTCATCGCGGAGCGCCCCCCGCACTGGGACTGATCCGACGGGACACCGGTCCGCCGCCCTCCGCGGGGGCGGCGCGAAACCCCCGGCATCGGGGAAAGCACCGGCCCCGCGCCCCGGGCTGGCCAACCCGAATCGCGTTCTGCGACAGTGGGGCCATGCGATCCCTCTACATCGACGGCGCCTGGCGCGACTCCGCCTCCAGCGAGGCACTGGACGTGGTCAACCCGGCGACCGAGCAGGTCATCGACACCGTTCCGGCCGGGGCCGCGGAGGACGTCGACGCCGCGGTCGCGGCGGCGGCGGCCGCCCTGCCCGCCTGGTCCGCGCTCGCGCCCGGGCAGCGCGTCACCCACCTGACCAAGGCCCTGGAACTGTTCGACGCCCGCGTCGACGACATCGCCGCGGAGCTCACCCGGGACATGGGCGCTCCCGCGGTGTTCGCCCGCAGGGTCCAGGCGGGCCTGCCCGCCCTCATGTTCCGGACCTACATCGACCTGGTCGAGGAGACCGGCGAGCGCTACTTCGGCGGCGAGCGGGTGGGCAACTCGCTCATCGTGCGCGAGCCCGTCGGCGTGGTCGGCGCCATCACCCCGTGGAACTACCCGCTCCACCAGATCGTGCTCAAGGTCGTCCCCGCCCTCCTGGCGGGCAACACCGTCGTCCTCAAGCCCAGCGAGGCCGCCCCGCTCAGCGCCTACGCCCTCACCGAGGTGTTCCACGAGGCGGGCCTGCCCGCGGGCGTGTTCAACCTGGTGTCGGGCACCGGCCCGGTCGTCGGAGAGGCCATCGCCGCCCACCCCCGCGTGGACATGGTGTCCTTCACCGGCTCCACGCGCGCCGGGACCCGGGTCAGCCAGGTCGCCGCGGAGACGGTCAAGAAGGTCGCCCTGGAGCTGGGCGGCAAATCGCCCAACGTCATCCTTCCCGACGCCGACCTGGTCAAGGCGGTCAAGCGCGGCGTCGCCGACGTCATGCGCAACACCGGGCAGAGCTGCAACGCGCTCACCCGCATGCTGGTGCACCGCGACTCCTACGAGGAGGCCGTCGCCCTGGCCGCCGAGTCCGCGGCCAAGTACGCGCCCGGCGACCCCGCGGACGAGGCCACCCGCATGGGCCCGCTGGTCTCCGCCGACCAGCTGGAGCGGGTCCGCTCCTACCTCGCGCTCGGAGTGGAGGAGGGCGCCCGCCTGGTCACCGGCGGCCCCGAACCGGTCGAGGGCCGCCCGAACGGCTACTACGTCAGCCCCACGGTCTTCGCCGACGTCAGCAACGACATGCGCATCGCCCGAGAGGAGATCTTCGGCCCCGTGCTGGTCCTGATCCCCTACGACACGGAGGAGGAGGCGGTCGCCATCGCCAACGACACCGTGTACGGGCTCAACGCGGCGGTGTGGTCCGGCGACCCCGAGCGCGGCCTGGCCGTGGCCCGGCGCCTGCGGGCCGGACAGGTGGAGGTCAACGGCGGCGCCCTCAACCCCCGGGCCCCCTTCGGCGGCTACAAGCGCTCCGGCAACGGGCGAGAGTGGGGCGCCCACGGCCTGGAGGAGTTCTGCGAGGTCAAGGCCGTCCAGCTGTGACGCCGCACGCGCGCCGGGCCCCGCGGG
Source organism: Nocardiopsis camelliae (assembly GCF_028993595.1). Classification (GTDB taxonomy): domain Bacteria; phylum Actinomycetota; class Actinomycetes; order Streptosporangiales; family Streptosporangiaceae; genus Nocardiopsis; species Nocardiopsis dassonvillei. The sequence continues at coordinate 4,993,290 of NZ_CP118614.1, read as the reverse complement.
CCCGGCGCGCGGACCGGTGGCGCGCTCCCGCCGACGGATGTGCGCGGACTCACGGCCCCCGCGGCTCCTCGCGCGGACCGGTGGCGCGCTCCCGCCGACGGATGTGCGCGGACTCACGGCCCCCGCGGCTCCTCGCGCGGAATCGGCCCCGGTGAGAACCACGTTGTGCGGTGTGGAAAAATTTCCGACGGGATATCCCTGGTCGAACCCTAACGAGGTGGAAGTTGAGCAAGAAGCCCGCGGTCTCCAAGGCAGGTCCTCTCGGCAAGGACCTCAAGGCGATCGTCATCTACAACGTGATCGCCATCGGCTCGATGGCCCTCTTCGCTGTTCTCGGGCTGAGCGTCGCCGCTGCGGCCTCCGGCTCCATCTGAGGGACACGAGTACCACCGCGCCCCGCCTCGCCCCGGCGAGCGGGGCGCTGCGCTTGTCACCGCCGTGACCTGCCAGACTGGTCCCGTGCGTGTTTACCTTGGATCAGATCATGCGGGCTACGAGCTCAAAGAACACCTCGTCTCCTGGCTGAGGGAGCAGGGCCACGACGTCGTCGACGCCGGGCCCGCCGCCTACGACGCCGCTGACGACTACCCGCCCTTCGTGCTGCGCGCGGCCGAGGGGGCCGCCTCCGACAAGGGTTCCTTGGGCGTCGTCATCGGCGGCTCCGGCAACGGCGAGCAGATCGCCGCGAACAAGGTCAGGGGCGTGCGCGCGGCCCTGGCCTGGAGCGAGGACACCGCCCGCCTGGCGCGTGAGCACAACGACGCGAACGTGCTCAGCCTCGGCGCCAGGATGCACTCCGCGCAGGAGGCCACCCGGTTCGTGGAGGTCTTCCTCACCACCCCGTACAGCGGCGAGGAACGGCACACCCGCCGCATCGCGATGCTGACGGCCTACGAGGAGACCGGCGAGCTTCCCCAGCTCCCCTGAGCGGTGCCCGCCCGGGACCTCCGCTTCGCTCCGGCCCGCCCGTCGCCCGCCACCGCCCGCCGGGGGCGCTCCGCGACGGGGCGGGACACCGCCCTCGACGGACGCCACGCGCGGCACTTCCCTTGTTCGGGTGCCCTTCGCCGCGCGCGGGGACGTCCGTACGCGCTGAGCGGCCTCCGGCGCGGGCCGGGGACGAGAGCCCCTGGTCCGCGCCGCTGTGCCGTGGGATCCTGGAAGCGGACCGCGCCGACGGGGCGCGGACCCGACCGGCGGCGGGAGCCCGACCGCGGGGGAGCGTCCGAGAGGGATGAACACCCCGGCTTACGGAACGGTTTTCGGACGCCGGAACGATGCCCGAATCCACACGCTCGGTTATCGGCTGAACCCAAATCCTCGGTTTGGGCGGAGAACACTGCTGGTTGCACGTGCCACGGCGACACCCCCCGCGCTACAGTTCGTGCACAGTTGCGGGCCTCGCTGCCCGCGGCGCGGCGGTGCCCTCCGGTCGGCACCTCCGACCACCACGGCCAGGGCGTGCCCCACACAGCCCCGTACGCCGGCCCCCGGCGGCGACGCGGCCCCCGCGCCCATCCCGACCGTGCCGTCCGAGAACCGAACCCCCGCTGGTGAGCGGGTGTGCAACGCAGGGGACACATGAAGCCCACACCGACCGCCAAGACCACCCGGCTACTGCGCTCCACCGCGCAGCGGCTCGTCGCGGTGCTCCGGCGCAAGGTGCTGTTCCGTTACCGGCTCGTCCTGATCACCCTCGTCGCCCTGGCCGTCGGCATCGGCGTCGGCGCCGTGTGGGGTCCCACCGGCTGGTTCCCGCCCAGTTCCACCATCCTCACCGTCCTCGCGGGCGGCCTCCTCCTCAAGCGCAAGAGCCTGGCCTTCCTGCTGGCCGTGGTCGCCGCCGTCCTGGTCTTCGTGGCCTTCATGCTCGACTTCGGCCAGGTGGGCCCCGGCCTGCTGGTCACCATCGGCGTCACCGCGGTGCTGTCCTACCTGCTGTCGGGGGTGCGCGAGCGCCTCGGCGTCCAGGGGCTCAGCGGCGAGATGATGCTGCTGGACCTGCGCGACCGCCTGCGCCGCCAGGGCAGGCTGCCCCGGCTGCCCGAGGGCTGGGGGCGCACCGCCGTCCTGCGCCAGGCGGGCGGCTCGTCCTTCGGCGGCGACTTCGTCGTCTCCATCCGCAGGGAGAACCGGCTGGACGTGGCCGTCGTGGACGTCTCCGGCAAGGGCGTGGACGCCGGAACCCGTGCCCTGCTGCTCTCCGGCGCCTTCAGCGGACTGATCGGGGCCGTCCCCACCCGCGACTTCCTGGCCCACTGCAACGACTACCTCATGCGCAACAGCGGTGGCGAGGGCTTCGTCACCGCCGTGCACCTGAGCGTGGACCTGGACACCGGCGAGTACCAGATCGCCTCCGCCGGGCACCCGCCCGCGCTGCACTACGACAGCGGCGGCGGGCTGTGGAGCACCACCGAGGCCAAGGGCGTGGTCCTCGGCGTCATCCCCGAGATGACCTACGCCTCCGTCGAGGGCAGGCTCCGGCCCGGCGACGCCATCATGCTCTGCACCGACGGCCTCATCGAGACCCCGGGCGAGGACCTCGACGCCGGGATCGACCGCCTCCTCGGCGCGGCCGAGCAGCTCGTCCCGCGCGGTTTCGCCACCGGGGCGGACGAGATCGTGGACACCCTCAGCAGGGACAAGAACGACGACTGCGCTCTGGTCGTCCTCTGGCGGGACTGAGCCGTCGGGCGGTTTCTGGCGTGCTGGTGAGTTGGCCAGTGTGCTCCCGGCCCGTCCCGCTCCCACCCGTCGGGCGGTTCCTGGCGTGCTGGTGAGTTGGCCAGTGTGCTCCCGGCCCGTCCCGCTCCCACCCGTCGGGCGGTTTCTGGCGTGCTGGTGAGTTGGCCAGTGTGCTCCCGGCCCGTCCCGCTCCCACCCGTCGGGCGGTTTCTGGCGTGCTGGTGAGTTGGCCAGTGTGCTCCCGGCCCGTCCCGCTCCCACCCGTCGGGCGGTTTCTGGCGTGCTGGTGAGTTGGCCAGTGTGCTCCCGGCCCGTCCCGCTCCCACCCGTCGGGCGGTTCCTGGCGCGCTGGTGAGTTGGCCAGTGTGCTCCTAGGCCCTCCCGACGGGTATGGTCGGGGTGCTCCCCGTCCCGCGTACGGCGGTCAGACCGTACACGTCCCCGGATCACCGTGCCCGCCCTTTCCGCCCCCGGAAGACCCACCCGACGCACGGTTCACCACACCAGTGACAACGGGACCGGAGCGGGGCCGTGGAACCACCGGCCCACCGCTTTTCCCAGGATCCGGTGCCGCCCGTGGTGCTTCCCACCGGGCGCAGAAGAATGCGAGGGGGTGCTTCGCATGTCAGAAGGCGAGCGCGCTGAAGAACTGATCGATCTGGTCGAGAACAACGATCTGACCGGTATCCGGCTCTGGTTGGCCGAACACAGGCCCTACGAGATCGCCGACGAACTCTCCCGCATGGACGGCAGCGAGGCGATCATCCCCTTCCGGCTCCTGGACAAGGACCGCGAGCTGGAGGTCTTCGAGGAGCTCGACCCCGGCCAGCAGCAGTCCATCCTGCTCGGGCTGCGCGACACGGCCTTCCACGAGATCCTTGAGGAGATGGACCCGGACGACCGGGCCCGTCTCATCGGTGAGGCGCCCGCCAAGATCGCCACCCGCGCCCTGGCCGGGCTCAGCCCCTCCGAACGCAGGATGACCGCCGCCCTGCTGGGCTACCCCGAGGACTCCGTCGGCCGGTACATGACCCCCGAGACGGTCATCCTGCACCGCGACCTCACGGTGGGCCGCGCCCTGGAGGTCGTGCGGGCGCGGGGGGCCGACGCCGAGACCATCTACACCCTGCCGGTGGTCAGCGACGGCCGCCGCATGGTCGGGACGGTGACCCTGGGCGACCTGGTGGTCAGCGACGACGAACGGCTGATCAAGGACATCGTGGACGTGTTCGCGCCGCGCGTGCGCGCCGCGGAACCGGTCGAGGACGCCGCTCGCCTGATGCAGGAGGCCAACCTGGTCGCCCTGGCGGTGGTGGACTCCGAGGAGCGCTTCGTGGGTCTGCTGACCTTCGACGACGCCCTGGAGGTCATCGAGGCCGCCGACTCCGAGGACATGGCCCTCCAGTCCGGCGCGAGCCCGGTCGGCGAACACTACGTCTCCGTCGGGGTGCTGCGCCTGGTCGGCGCGCGCTCGGTGTGGCTGATGCTGCTCATCGTGGCGGCCACGCTCACGGTCAACGTGATGCAGGCCTTCGAGTCGGCACTGGAGGCGGTCACCGCCCTGGCCCTGTTCGTGCCGATGCTCATCGGCACGGGCGGCAACGTCGGAGCCCAGTCGGCCACCGCGATCGTGCGCGCCCTGGCCGTGGGCGAGGTCCGTGTGCGCGACCTGCCCTCGGTGATCTGGAAGGAGGCCCGGGTCGGCCTGCTGCTGGGACTCCTCCTGGCCGTGCTGGCCCTGGCCATCGGCTCCCTGCTGGTGGGCGTGGACGTCGCCGTGGTGGTGGCGTGCTCGGTGATCGCGGTGTGCACGTGGGCGGCGGTCATCGGCTCGTCCATGCCGCTGTTCGCCCGCAAGGTGGGCGTGGACCCGGCGGTGGTGTCCTCACCGATGGTGACCACCATCGTGGACGCCACGGGACTGCTCATCTACTTCTCCATCGCAACCGTGGTCCTGGGCCTGTGACCTGGTATCCGACCCCGCCCCGGACGCCCCACCGGCATGAACGGGGCGGGAACCGGGTATCGCGACAGGGCAGGACGGATCGAGGGAGGATTACATGTCCGGTACCGGAGATGCGTTCAAACGGCTGAAGAAGGCCGTCGACGACAACGCCGAACACGCCCAGGGCCTGGTCGGCAAGGCCGCCAGAGCCGCCAAGAAGGCCACCGGCGGCGCCCACGACGACAGGATCGACAAGGGCGCCGGAGCCGCGACGGAGTACCTGCGCAAACGCGCTCGGGAGAACGAGCGGACCCGGCCGGACGGGGAGATCCGCCGGGACGGGGAGAACCCGAGATAACGCGGCCCGTCTTCGCGCGGGGCGGGCGGGGCGTCCACAATGGGGGATGCCCTCACCCGCCCCGCGCCGTTCCCCGGCCCCCTCCGGCCGTCCCGTCCCCCGATGGCCGCTGCTGCTCGCCAGGGTCCGCATGCCGCTGATGTGGACGGCCACCCTCGCCCTCCTCGCCGGTTACCTCGGCCTCTCCTGGTGGGTGGGCGGCGTCCTGCTCGCCGCCGCGCTGGCCGTCTACCTGCGGCTGGGCACCGTGCGGTGCGAGCCCCGGGTGCTGGAACCGCCCGTGCGGGGCAGGTGGATGGCGCTCACCAGCCCCGTGGACAGCGTGCCGAGCCAGGGCAGCCACGCCTACGGGCAGACCCACGCGCTGGGCCTGGTCGCCGAACCCGGCGCGGGCGTCCGCCCCGACATCGGCTGGCGGCCGCTCAGCCGCCCGCCGGGAGACTTCCCGGCCTTCGGCCAGCCCGTCCACGCGCCCGCCGACGGGACGGTGGTGACCGCCCACGGGGGTCGGCGCGACCACCGCAGCCGCAACTCCTGGCCGTGGCTGTTCGGCTCGGTCGTGGAGAACACCCTGCGGGAGCTGCGCGGTCCGGCCGGACCGCTCGGCAACCACCTGGTGATCGACGTGGGCGGCGCCTACGTACGGCTGGGACACCTGGAGCGCGGATCGTTGGCGGTCCGCCGCGGCGACCGCGTCCGGGCGGGTCAGACGGTGGCCCGCTGCGGGAACTCCGGCGCCTGCACCGAACCCCAGGTGCGGATGCAGCTCATGGACCGCCCGGGCCCGCTGTTCGCCGCCGGACTGCCGTTCGTGTGGGCGCCGGGGTGGAACGGCCGGGACGGCGGCGCGGGGCTGCCCGAGACCTGGCGTCCCGTGGTGGTCACCGGGCCCGGACACCAGGGTGCGACAGCGACCGGCCCCGGGGGCGTACCCGCTGGTCAGGCGGTTTCGGCCAAGGATTAGGCTGATGAGGTAAGGCGAACCTAACGGTTCCTGGGGTTCGGCGGGAGCGTGAAGGGAGAAGAGTGGACACGGCCCAAGGACGTCCCTGTCAGCTCACGGTGTGCCGGGGCTGCTGCTGCGGTACCAAGAAGAAGGTCCCCGGGGTGGACCACAAGGCGCAGCTCGCCCGACTCAGGGCCATCGACGACCACTCCGGCCGTAGCGTTCCCGTCCGCACCAGCAAGTGCCTGGGCATCTGCTTCCAGGCCAACGTGGTGGTCGTCCAGCCGTCCTCGGCGGGGCGGGCCGCCGGAGGCCGCCCGGTGTGGCTGGGGGAGGTCACCGAGGACAAGCTGGTCGAGGCCGTCGACGACTGGATCTTCGAGGGCGGGCCCGGTATCGCCCCGCTGCCCGCCGTCCTGGCCGACCACGTGACCTCGAAGGACGCCAAGAAGCCGAAAAAGCGCAAGAAGCCCAAGCACTCCAAGGCGGCCAAGAAGGAGCGCAGGAAGGACAGGCGCGAGGGCGCCGCCCGCCCGGGCAAGGACGGCGGGAAGAAGAAGGACGAGAAGTCCAAGAAGAACAAGAAGGACGAGAAGTCCGAGAAGAACAAGAAGGACAAGAAGTCCGAGAAGGACGAGAAGAAGGCCGGGAAAGCCAAGGACAGGAAGTCCAAGAAGGGCGGCTAGTCCGGCGGCGACCGACTCCGGGCCCCGGTAGCCCCGCCCCGGCGCCGGAGAGGCTCCCGGCGGGCGGCCGACCGGACGCGCCGGAAACCGTCCCGCCGGGCCGGTCCCCGGCACGGGCGCTTACCGGCCCTGCGGCGCGAACTGGGTCCGGTACAGCGCGGTGTACAGCCCGCCCTGGTCCAGCAGCTCGTCGTGCGTGCCCCGCTCCAGGATCCGGCCGTCCTCCAGCACCAGGATCTGGTCCGCCTCACGCACCGTCGCCAGCCGGTGCGCGATCACGAGCGAGGTCCTGCCCTCCAACGCCACGGACAGAGCCTCCTGCACGGCCGCCTCGGACCCGGAGTCCAGGTGGGCCGTCGCCTCGTCCAGCACCACAACGGAAGGCGCCTTCAGCAGCAGCCGCGCGATCGCCAGCCGCTGCTTCTCACCGCCCGAGAGCCGGTACCCCCGGTCGCCGACCATCGTGTCCAACCCGTTGGGCAGCTGGTCCAGGAGGGCGCCCAGCCGCGCCATCCGCAGCACCTCCTCCAGCTCGGCGTCGGTCGCCTCCGGCCGCGCGTACCGCAGGTTCGCCCCCACGGTGTCGTGGAACAGCTGCGCGTCCTGGGTGACCACGCCGACCGCCTCGCGCAGCGAGCCGCCGGTCACCCCGCGCAGGTCCAGCCCGCCGACGAGCACCCGGCCCTCGGTCGGGTCGTACAGGCGCGACACCAGGTGCGTCAGCGTCGTCTTGCCCGCTCCGGACGGCCCCACCAGGGCCACCATCGTCCCCGGCTCCGCCCGGAACGACACCCCGCTCAGCACCTGCGTGTCCTCGTCCACCGACGCCTGCGGAGTCAGCTCCAGCGACGCCACCGACGACTCCCTCGCCGCCGGGTAGCGGAACGACACGTTGTCGAACTCCACGCCCAGACGCCCCCCGGGCAGGTCCCGGGCGTCGGGGCTCTCCTTGATGCCCGGCTCCAGGTCCAGCACCTCGAAGACCCGGTCGAAGGAGACCAGCGCGGTCATGATCTCCACGTGCACGTTGGACAGCGTCGTCACCGGCCCGTACAGGCGGGCGAGCAGGGTGGTCAGCGCCACCAGCGTGCCCACCTCGAAGGCCCCGCCGATCGCCAGCACGCCGCCGACCCCGTAGACCATCGCCATGGCCAGCGCCGTGATCAGGCCCAGCATGCTGAACAGCAGCGAGCCGAACACCGCCTGGCGCACGCCCAGGTCGCGGACCCGGCCCGCGCGCCGGGCGAACCCCGCCGACTCCTCCTCGGGGCGCCCGTACAGCTTGACCAGCATCGCCCCGCCGACGTTGAACCGCTCGGTCATCAGCGAGCTCATGTCCGCGTTGGTGTCCATCGCGTCGCGGGAGATGTGCGCCAGCCGACGTCCGATCACCTTGGCGGGGACGACGAACAGCGGGACCAGGGCCAGCGCGATCAGTGTCACCTGCCACGACAGGGCGATCATCGTCACGATCACCGCGGTCGCGCTCACCAGGTTGGACACCACCGACTGCAGGACGGAGGTGATCGCCCGCTGCGCGCCCACCACGTCCGTGTTCAGACGGCTGATCAGCGATCCCGTCTGCGTACGGGTGAAGAAGGCGACCGGCATCCGCTGCACGTGGGTGAACACCTGCGTGCGCAGCTGGTAGATGACCCCCTCGCCGATCCGGGAGGACAGCCACCTGCCGAGCAGGGTCAGCCCGCTCTCCAGCACCGCCAGACCCGCCGCGGCGAGCGCCAGCCACACCACCAGCGCGGTGTTCCCGGGCAGGATGCCGCGGTCGATGATGGCCTTGAGCAGGAGCGGGTTGGCGACCACGATCCCGGCGCCGACCGTCGTCACCAGCAGGAAGCACAGGATCACCCGCCAGTGCGGGCGGGCGTAGGAGATGATGCGTCGGGTGATTCCGGGGGGCAGTGACTGCCCCTTCGCGCTCCCGTCGTTGACCAGGGCCCTGTAGGAGGGCCTGCCGGACATCATTGTCATGAACAGCCTCGTTCTGCTTGCCTATTCGCCACGCAAGCGTCAACACCGGTGCGCGTGCGCCGCTTCCCAGGTCGCGCGTGGACGGGGAAGGGCCCGCGCGCGTGACGGGGCGGGCGGGGCCGCCGACCGTCGCGGCGGGCCGGGTGGGGGCGTGCGCGCCGGTGCTAGAGGGAGTGGGCGAGGCGTCCCAGGGCCGCGGTGGTGGACCGGCCGGGGGTGAAGGGCAGCTCCCAGGCCTGCGCGCCGAGGGCGTCGGCGCCGCGGATCTTGGCCTGGGTGTAGCGGTCCCCGGCGGTGTAGGCCAGGGCGGCGGGAGCCAGGGGGCGAAGCACCTCGGCGTAGGAGGCCCAGTCGGCGACCTCGGGCGGCCCCTCGATGACGAACGAGCCGGTGACGCAGGCCAGGGCGGCCACGGTCTCGGCGCGCTCCTCCGCGGGGTTCACAGGGCGTCCCGGGCCCTTCCAGGCGTGCACGCGCGCGTCGGACTCCACGCCCACCACCAGGGGCAGCCCCCGGTCGGCGATGGAGCGGAGGAAGCGGACGTGCCCGACGTGCAGGACGTCGAAGGCCCCGGTGACGACCGCCGGTCGCACCAGGGGGTCGGGACGCTCGAACCAGTGGGCGCTCAGCGCGGTGCCGGGTCCCCGCGTCGCTTCCGTGTCCGTCATTCAACCACCCGTTCGGCAGGCCTGAGGGCGCCCGGATCCGATCGCGCCTGCGGGCTCACCCGAAAGGTCAACGTATCCGTTCGGGACGGGTATTCCTTCCCGGGGCACAACGGTCGAACTCGGTTCGGTTTCGGAACGGGGGAGCGGTCCGCGAATGTGAGCTACCTCACTGGAAAAGTCGCCCGTCGAAATGCCGAAAACGTCCGAAATCACGCATGAAGGAGGGAGAGTGGGGAGGGTAAGAGGTCGTCCCCCGGGGGAAATGGCGAAGCGAGCCGGTGTCCTTGACACACAGCTCGCCCCGAGCGGAGCGGGCGACGAGAATCGAACTCGCATGGCCAGCTTGGAAGGCTGGTGTTCTACCATTGAACTACGCCCGCGTGGCACCGGAGACTTCGAGCGTCCTCTAGACTCGTGGAGCCGACGGGGACAAGACTACAGTCTCCGGAGCCGTGGTCGCACACACCTCTCAGGAGTGCCATCCTTGGTTCGGCACACGGGGTGTAGCGCAGCTTGGTTAGCGCGCATGCTTTGGGAGCATGAGGCCGCGGGTTCGAATCCCGCCACCCCGACGAAACCACCGTGGCAGCGGCTCCGGCCGCGCGCCGTGGCCCCCTGTGTATCTGCCCTAGACTTGGTGCGATCAGCAGGAAACTGTAAGTCCCAGCCCGTCGCAGGGCACCCCAGCTGGATGCGGTCGTCAAGACCCCGGGGGTGCGCGCGTGCCTTTCGCCGTTGTGTGTGGTGCGCCTGCGGGCCGACGCGGACACCAGCCGGCAAACCTAGGAGTACCGCCCCGTGAAGACCGATGTCGAGGAGCTGAGCCCCACCCGGGTCAAGCTGACCATCGAGGTGCCCTTCGAGGAGCTCGATCACGCTTTCGACGTGACCTACAAGTCGCTCGCCAAGCAGGTCCGGATCAAGGGCTTCCGCCCCGGCAAGGCGCCGGCGCGGCTGATCGACCGTTACGTCGGCCGCGGCGCGGTGATCAGCGAAGCGGTCAACCACGCCGTTCCGGAGCTCTACAACGAAGCCATCCAGAAGGAGGAGCTCTTCGCGCTCGGCCAGCCCGACGTGGAGGTCACCAAGCTGGAGGACAACGACGAGCTCGCCTTCACGGCCGAGGTCGACGTCCGCCCCAAGTTCGAGGTCGAGAACTACAAGGGCATCGAGGTCACCGTCGACACCGCCGAGGTGACCGACGAGCAGGTCGACGAGCAGATCGGCACCCTGCGCGAGCGCTTCTCCACCCTGGTGGGCGCGGACCGCCCCGTCGAGGACGGCGACCACCTGTCCATCGACCTGTCCGCCGCCGTCGACGGCGAGAAGCTCGAGGACGTCGCGGTCAGCGGCTACTCCTACGAGGTCGGCACCAACACCATGCTGGAGGGCCTCGACGAGACCCTGCGCGGCATGGAGGCCGGTGGCGAGGCCACCTTCTCCACCACCCTCGTCGGCGGTGAGCACGAGGGCCGGGAGGCGGACGTCACCGTCACCGTGCACAGCGTGAAGGTCAAGGAGCTGCCCGAGCTGGACGACGAGTTCGCCCAGCTGGCCTCGGAGTTCGACACCATCGACGAGCTGCGCGCGGACGTGCGCAACCGCATGGGCGAGGTCCGCCGCCTCCAGCAGCTCTCCGCCGCCCGCGACAAGGCCCTGGAGCAGCTGATCGACTCCGTCGACATCCCGCTGCCCGAGGCGGTCGTCGAGGAGGAGATCACCCGCCGCCGCCAGAGCCTGGAGCAGCAGCTCGCGCAGAGCGGCCTCACCAAGGAGGCCTACCTCGAGTCGCAGGAGAAGACCGAGGAGGAGTTCGACGAGGAGCTGACCACCGGCGCCCGCTCCGCGGTCAAGGCCGGGTTCATCCTCGACCAGCTGGCCATCCAGGAGGACCTGAGCGCCGACCAGGGCGAGCTCAGCCAGTACGTCTTCGAGCAGGCCCAGCGCATGGGCGTGAGCCCGGACCAGCTGGCCCAGCACCTGGTCGAGTCCAACCAGATCCGCGTCGCCTTCACCGAGGTCGTCCGCGGCAAGGCCATGGACCTGGTCCTGGCCGGCGCCCGGATCACCGACGAGGACGGCAACGTCGTCGAGCAGGAGAACGCCGAGGAGGAGGCCGCCAAGGCCGCCGCCGTCGCCGCGGGTGAGGCCCTGGAGGCCGTCGAGGACGACGCCGAGAGCGACGCCGCGGACGCGGCCGACGAGGCCAAGGCCGACGACGCCAAGGCTGACGACGCCAAGGCTGACGAGGCCAAGTAGGCACCCGGTAGCCCCGGGCTCCGCGCGTACGGGCCCCGTCCGACCCTCCGGGTCGGGCGGGGCCCGCGTCGTGTTCGCCTGTGGAAGAACGCCCTGTACGGAGACCGTGCCACCCTGCGCTCAAAGCGAACAGGGGCGCGAACCGGACGAGCGCGGTGCCGCGCGGCGTTAGTGTCGCTGTATCGCAACCGTTTCGATTCCGGAGCAGGTGACGAGAGTGCCGTCGACCTTTGAAGAGTCCCCGCGTTTCGACGCCCGTACGTCGGAGACCCAGATTTCCCCTTTGCTTGAGCAGACGCCTCAGCGCCTGTTGCGCCAGCGAATCGTCTTCCTCGGCCAGCAGGTCGACGACGAGATCGCCAACCGCCTGGTGGGTGAGCTGCTGCTGCTGTCCGCGGAGGACCGCCAGCGCGACATCACCATGTACATCAACTCGCCCGGCGGTTCCGTGACCGCGGGCATGGCGATCTACGACGTCATGCAGTACATCCCCAACGACGTGCGCACCGTGGGTATCGGTATGGCCGCGTCCATGGGCCAGATGCTCCTGTGCGCCGGAGCGCCGGGCAAGCGCTACGCGCTGCCGCACACCCGCGTCATGATGCACCAGCCGTCGGGCGGTATCGGTGGCACCGCCTCCGACATCCGCATCCTGGCCGACCAGCTGCTCTACGTGAAGAAGATGTTCATCGAGAAGATCTCCGAGCACACGGGCCAGACGGTCGAGCAGATCGAGAAGGACGCCGACCGCGACCGCTGGTTCACGGCCCAGGAGTCCAAGGAGTACGGCTTCATCGACGAGGTCCTCGAAGGGACCCTCGACGTGACCCAGGGCCGAACCCAGAGTTGATCCGTCGGACCTCATCCCAGGAACGGCGCAGTGCGTGGAAGGCGTGAAATGACCGAGTTCAACCCCAGTCTCATCGGCGGCGCGGCCTCGATGGCCCCCCAGGGTCGCTACGTCCTGCCGTCCTACGTGGAGCGGACGTCCTACGGCGTCAAGGAGATGAATCCGTACAACAAGCTCTTCGAGGAGCGGATCATCTTCGTCGGCGTCCAGATCGACGACACGTCGGCCAACGACCTGATGGCCCAGCTCATCACCCTGGAGCAGCTCGACTCCGAGCGGGACATCCAGATGTACATCAACTCGCCGGGCGGCTCCTTCACCTCCCTCATGGCGATCTACGACACGATGCAGTTCGTCCGCCCCGACATCCAGACGGTGTGCATCGGCCAGGCCGCCTCGGCCGCCGCGATCCTGCTCGCGGGCGGGACGGCGGGCAAGCGCGGCGCGCTGCCCAACGCCCGCATCCTGATCCACCAGCCCGCGACCGAGGGCATGCACGGCCAGGCCAGCGACATCGAGATCCAGGCGAACGAGATCACCCGTATCCGTACGCAGCTGGAGACCACCCTGGCCCGCCACACCGGGCACTCCGTCGAGAAGGTCTCCAAGGACATCGAGCGGGACAAGATCCTGACCGCCGAGGAAGCCAAGGACTACGGCATCATCGACTTCGTGCTGCCCTACCGCAAGGCCTCCCTGAAGTCCTGAACGCAGGGCCGCGGCACAGCCGGACGGCCTGACCGGGCGCGCGTACGCGGCGCAGGGCAGGGCGTCCGGGCGAAGGTGAAGCGCAGGCCGGACCGGCCCATGACCCGCCTGGGGGAGCCCGGTGGTGAAGCCGGTCCGGTTTTTCGCTTAGTCTGACGGAGAGCGACACACAGATCGCCTCGTCCGTGACCACCGCTGTGGACGGTCACGGAAGATTTTCGACTTCCGGGCGGTTTCCCGCGCGAGCGGCACCGACGGGGCGGCCTTAGTTTTGAGGAGTGGCTGGGTGGCACGCATCGGCGACGGCGGGGACCTGTTGAAGTGCTCGTTCTGCGGCAAGAGCCAGAAGCAGGTGAAGAAGCTCATCGCCGGCCCCGGCGTGTACATCTGCGATGAGTGCATTGATCTGTGCAACGAGATCATCGAAGAGGAACTCGCCGACGCCACCGAGCTCACCTGGGACTCCCTGCCCAAGCCCCGGGAGATCTACGAGTTCCTGGACTCGTATGTGATCGGTCAGGAGCAGGCCAAGAAGGCGTTGTCGGTGGCGGTGTACAACCACTACAAGCGGGTGCGCTCGGAGGGGGACCGTCCGGGCGAGGAGGATGTGGAGATCGCCAAGTCCAACATCTTGCTGTTGGGGCCGACGGGGTCGGGCAAGACGTTGTTGGCGCAGACGTTGGCGCGGATTCTGAACGTGCCGTTCGCGATCGCGGACGCGACGGCGCTGACGGAGGCGGGGTATGTGGGCGAGGATGTGGAGAACATCCTGCTCAAGTTGATCCAGGCGGCTGACTATGACGTGAAGAAGGCCGAGACGGGGATCATCTACATCGACGAGGTCGACAAGGTCGCGCGTAAGAGTGAGAATCCCTCGATCACTCGGGATGTGTCGGGTGAGGGGGTGCAGCAGGCGTTGTTGAAGATCTTGGAGGGGACGACGGCGAGTGTGCCTCCGCAGGGTGGGCGGAAGCATCCGCATCAGGAGTTCATTCAGATCGATACGACGAATGTGTTGTTCATCTGTGGTGGTGCGTTCGCGGGGTTGGAGAAGTTGATCGAGTCGCGGACGGGTCAGCAGGGGATGGGGTTCAACGCGGTGTTGCGTCCCAAGGGTGAGCTGGGTGGTTCGGCGTTGTTCGGTGAGGTGATGCCGGAGGATCTGTTGAAGTTCGGGATGATTCCGGAGTTCGTGGGTCGGTTGCCGGTGATCACGAGTGTGCATGATCTGGATCGTGAGGCGTTGATCCGGATTTTGACGGAGCCGCGGAATGCGTTGGTGAAGCAGTATCAGCGGTTGTTCGAGTTGGATGGTGTGGAGTTGGAGTTCACGCCGGATGCTTTGAACGCGATTGCTGAGCAGGGGATTATTCGGGGTACGGGTGCGCGTGGGTTGCGGGCGATTATTGAGGAGGTGTTGTTGTCGGTGATGTATGAGGTGCCCAGTCGTGAGGATGTGGGTCAGGTGATCATTACGCGGGAGACCGTGATCGACAACGTCAACCCCACCATCGTCCCGCGCGCCCAGCTGCGCCGGACCCGCCAGGAGAAGTCCGCCTAGCAGCGTCCTCCCGGACCCCGCGCCCGCGTCCTCCGCGTTCGCGACGGGTCCGGCGGTACCCTCCTGAGGCCCGCGTCCCGCTCTCCGGCGGCCCGCCCGCGGGACGGGGTCCAACACACGCGAGGGGGCGCCCCGACCAGGGGCGCCCCCTCGCGTGTGTCCGGGGGCGCGATCCGCCCCCGCGGGGACGGACGCGCGGGGGACCGTCCGGCCTACTCCAGCGCCTGCTCCATGCGCGCGATATCGGCCCTCTGCTCGGCGATCACGTCGTTGGCCATGCGCATCACCGTCTGGTCCCTGCCCTCGGCCAGCACCTCCTCGGCCATGGTGACCGCGCCCTCGTGGTGGGCGGTCATCAGCTCCACGAAGAGGCGGTCGAACTCGTCGCCCTCGGCCGCCGCCAGCTGCTCCAGCTCCTCCTCGGTGGCCATGCCCGGCATGTCGCCGTGGTCCACCTCCAGTTCGCAGGTGGGCACGTCGCCGCTCTCGTCGTGATGGGTGCCGTCCCCCTCCAGCCCGCAGAAGTTCTGGTGCGCCGGGTTCTCCCTGGCCGGTCCGAAGACGTTCTCCTCCAGCCAGCTCTCCATGGCGGTGATCTCCGGGCCCTGGGCGTCGGCGATGCGGTCCGCGATGAGCTCGACGTCCTCGCGCTCGTGGCGCTCGGGCACCAGGTCGGTCATCTCCAGGGCCTGCGAGTGGTGCTCGATCATCATCACCAGGTAGGTGACGTCGGCCTCGTTGTGGCCCTGCTCCTCGGCGAGGGCGGCGATCTGGTCGGCCGTGGCGGGGGAGGACGACTCCCCGGGCGCGCCGGGGGCGATGACGTTGGCCGACTCCTGCTCCTGCCCTTCCCCCCCACCCGTACAGGCTGAGGCTCCGAGCAGGGCGAGAGCGGTTCCGGCCGCGAGTACCAGGCGACGCACGAGGTGTCCTCCGATGGGGTGGGGTGCGGACGGGGCCGCCGCACCGGCGGGCACTGTGCCTTGGGGCAACGTCCTGCGGGCTTTCTTACTCACTCGACGGGTGTTCTGTCCAGTCCCGGGCCCGGGTCGGTGCCATCCCGTTCGACTTCGCGCTGCCGGGCGGGGGAGCCGGGACGCCTGTCAACCCGGGGACTTCTGCATGCTTTTGGCCTTCTGAAGTGTTGTATGTCCGTTCTCGGCGTTTCGTCTGGTTATTACCAATGTAGAGGAGTAAAACCCATAGTAGCCAGTTGGATGCTTTGTGTATTTCCGGGGGGTGTGCGGTGGTGTCGGAGACGCGAAGGCACGCGAACGGACTGCGGTGGGGGACGCTCGGAACGGCGCCCCTCCTGGTCACCGCCCTCTTGGCCGTCCCCGGGGCGAGGGCCGACGGGGTGAGCACCGGCGGGGGCGTCGTGCACGTGGCCAACCTGCCCAGGCCGGAGGGGCTGGACGGCGCCGCGTCCTACAACTCCGACCTGGCCTTCAGCGGCGACTACGCCATCGGCGGCAACTACGACGGCTTCGTCGTCTACGACATCTCCGACCCGGAGAACCCGAGCCGGGTGTCCACGGTCGTGTGCCCCGGGAGCCAGGGCGACGTGTCGGTCAGCGGCGACCTGCTCTACCTCTCGGTGGACTACCCCCGGGCGGGCACCGGGTGCGGCGCGGCCTCGGTGCCGACCACAGACCCGGACGGTTTCGAGGGCATCCGGATCTTCGACATCTCCGACAAGGCCAACCCGCAGTACGTGTCGGCGGTGCGCACCGACTGCGGCTCGCACACCAACACCCTGGTGCCGGGCAAGGACGGCGAGCGCGACTACGTGTACGTCTCCTCCTACTCGCCCTCGGAGGACTTCCCCAACTGCCAGCCGCCGCACGACAGGATCTCCGTCGTCGAGGTGCCGCTGGCGGACCCGGCCTCGGCCCGGGTGGTCAGCGAGCCGGTGCTGCTGCCGGACGGCGGCCACGGGACCACCACCGGCTGCCACGACATCACCGCCTACCCCGAGCGGGACCTGGCCGCCGCGGCCTGCCTGGGGGACGGCCTGCTACTCGACATCTCCGACCCGGTGAACCCGGTCGTCACCGAGGTGGTCCAGGACGAGAACTTCGCGTTCTGGCACTCGGCGACCTTCACCAACGACGCCCGCACCGTGGTCTTCACCGACGAACTCGGCGGCGGACACGCGGCCACCTGTGACGCCGGGACGGGGCCCGAACGGGGGGCCAACGCGGTCTACTCGCTGGACCAGAGCGGGGCGGAGCCGAAGCTCGAATTTCGGAGCTACTACAAACTGCCTCGTCATCAGACCGAAACTGAGAACTGTGTGGCGCACAATGGCTCGCTGATCCCGGTGCCCGGCCAGGACTACTTCGTGCAGTCCTGGTACCAGGGCGGCGTCTCGGTCATCGACCTCAACGACCCGACCGCCCCCGAGGAGATCGGCCACTTCGACCGCGGCCCCTGGAACCCCGACGCCCTGACGACGGCGGGCTCGTGGTCGGCCTACTACTACAACGGGTACGTCTACTCCTCCGACATCAGGCGCGGGCTCGACGTGCTCCGGCTCACCGACCCCCGCCTGGCGGGGGCCGAGGAGGTGCGGATGGAGGAGTTCAACCCGCAGTCGCAGCCCTCCACCCCCTCCGGCTGAACCGTCGGCCGCGGCGCCCCGGAGCCCTCCGGTGCGCCGCGCGGCGCCCGGGGTTAGGCGCCTTGTGTAGTCGAATCGGGCCAGCTGGACACTGTGTTAAGAACAAGGTTTCTTTTGTCTCCCCCTATACATATAGATGTTGAACTGTGTACCTTCTTCCTGTTTCGCTCCAATCAGAATCAGGAGTACACAGGATGGCGTCATCCCCCCCGACCCCCACCTCCCGGCGCGCCAGACGCGGACTGACCGGAGTCTCCCTCGCCGGAGCGGCGGTGCTCATGGTCGGACTCCTCGGCCCGGCCTCGGCCGCGGCGGACGACGAGTTCGCCAGTGACGCCGACACCAGTGCCAACATCACCCATGTGACCAACGTCCCGAAGACCGAGGCCATGAGTGACTTCAACTCCGACCTGGCCTTCAGCGGCGACTACGCCATCGGCGGCAACTACAACGGCTTCGTCGTCTACGACATCTCCGAGCCGGAGGAGCCGCGGGTCGTCTCCGAGGTCCTGTGCCCCGGCGGCCAGGGCGACGTGTCGGTCAGCGGCGACCTGCTCTACTTCTCGGTGGACTACCCCAGGGCGGGCACCGAGTGCGGCGCCCCCTCGGTGCCGACCACCGACCCGGACGGCTTCGAGGGCATCCGGATCTTCGACATCTCCGACAAGGCCAACCCGCAGTACGTGTCGGCGGTGCGCACCGACTGCGGCTCGCACACCAACACCCTGGTGCCGGGCAAGGACGGCGAGCACGAGTACGTGTACGTCTCCTCCTACTCGCCCTCGGACCGCTTCCCGAACTGCCAGCCGCCGCACGACAAGATCTCGGTCATCGAGATCCCCGTCGACGAACCGTCCGAGGCCAAGGTCATCGACACCCCGGTGCTCTTCCCCGACGGCGGCAACACCGGCACCGCGGGCTGCCACGACATCACCGTCTACGCCGAGCGCGACATCGCCGCGGGCGCCTGCATGGGCGACGGCGTGCTGATGGACATCTCCGACCCGGCCGCGCCGGTCGTCACCGAGGTGGTCCAGGACGACAACTTCGCGTTCTGGCACTCGGCGACCTTCACCAACAACGGCCAGACCGTGCTGTTCACCGACGAACTCGGCGGAGGCGGCGGCGCCACCTGCAACGAGGAGATCGGCTCCGAGCGCGGCGCCAACGCCATCTACGCCATCGGCGGCGGCCAGGAATCCCCCGACCTGGAGTTCGAGGGCTACTACAAACTTCCCCGCCACCAGGCCGACACCGAGAACTGCGTCGCGCACAACGGCTCGCTGATCCCCGTCCCCGGACGCGACTACTTCGTGCAGTCCTGGTACCAGGGCGGCGTCTCGGTGATCGACTTCAACGACCCGGCCAACCCCCGGGAGATCGGCCACTTCGACCGCGGCCCGATCAGCGAGGACAACCTCGTCCTGGGCGGCTCCTGGTCGGCCTACTACTACAACGGCTACGTCTACTCCTCCGACATCACCCGCGGACTCGACGTCCTGAAGCTGGAGGACCCCCGGTTCCGGGTCGCCGAACAGGTGCGGATGGACGAGTTCAACCCCCAGTCCCAGCCCGAGTACCGGCCGGGCCGCGGCAACGGCCGCTGACCGCACGGGCGCCCCGGGCCCCGAGGGGAACCGGGGCGCCCGCCCGAACGCCGCCCGGCCCGTGGCCGGGTGACGAACGACCGGGGCCGCGGCCGTGTACGCCGCGGCCCCGGCGCGTCCACCCCCACCCCCTAGTGCACACAGGAGAACCCATGCCCGCACCTCCCGCAGCACCACGGGCCAGGAAGGCGCTGCGGCGCACCGCGGCCCTCGCGTCCGCCGCGGCCGCGTCCCTGCTCCTCGGGCTCCTCGGCCCGGCCGCCGCCCAGGCGGACGAGGCGCCCGCCGAAGACATCCACAGCGACAACATCACCCACGTCGCCCACACGCCCAAGCCCTCGGCCGTGCGCAACGTCAACTCCGACCTGGCCTTCAGCGGCGACTACGCCATCGGCGGCAACTACGACGGCTTCGTCGTCTACGACATCTCCGAGCCGGAGGAGCCGCGGGTCGTCTCCGAGGTCCTGTGCCCGGGCGGTCAGGGCGACGTGTCGGTCAGCGGCGACCTGCTCTACTTCTCGGTGGACTACCCCAGGGCGGGCACCGAGTGCGGCGCCCCCTCCGTCCCGGTGACCGATCCGGACGGTTTCGAGGGCATCCGGATCTTCGACATCTCCGACAAGGCCAACCCGCAGTACGTGTCGGCGGTGCGCACCGACTGCGGCTCGCACACCAACACCCTGGTGCCGAGCAAGACCGGCGACAGCGACCTGATCTACGTGTCGTCGTACTCGCCGTCGGAGGCCTTCCCGAACTGCCAGCCCCCGCACGACAAGATCTCCGTCATCGAGGTGCCGCACGACGCGCCCGAGGAGGCCGCGGTCGTCAACGAGCCGGTCCTGTTCCCCGAGGGCGGCAACCACGAGCAGGACGGGCTGCTGCTGCCCACTCAGGGCTGCCACGACATCACCGTCTACGCCGAGCGCGACATCGCCGCGGGCGCCTGCATGGGCGACGGCGTGCTGATGGACATCTCCGATCCGGTGAACCCGGTCGTCACCGAGGTGGTCCAGGACGAGAACTTCGCGTTCTGGCACTCGGCGACCTTCACCAACGACGCCCGCACCGTGCTGTTCACCGACGAGCTCGGCGGTGGCGGCGCTCCGACCTGCACCGAGGAGGTCGGTCCCCAGCGCGGCGCCGACGCGATCTACGAGGTTGGCGGCGGCGACTCGCCGGAGCTGGAGTTCGCCAGCTACTTCAAGATCGACCGCCACCAGGGCGACCAGGTGTGCGTGGCGCACAACGGCTCGCTGATCCCGGTGCCCGGCCAGGACTACTTCGTGCAGTCCTGGTACCAGGGCGGCGTCTCGGTGATCGACTTCAACGACCCGGGCGCCCCGAGCGAGATCGGCTTCTTCGACGTGGACTCCCGCGTCGAGGAGGGCGTACAGGACAACGACACCTGGTCGACGTACTACTACAACGGCTACGTGTACTCGTCCGACATCGAGCGCGGCCTGGACGTGCTGCGGATCGACGACCCGCGCGTACGCGCGGCCGAGCGGGTGCGGATGGAGGAGTTCAACCCGCAGAGCCAGGAGAGCTACCGGCCGGGACGGCGCTGACGGCGGGTAGGGGCTGACGGGCTTCCCGGGCCCGCGACCCGGGCGGGGGCGGTGCCGCGGCACCACCCCCGCCTCCTGTGCATGGCCCGCTCCTGTGCCATGGACTCCCGCTTTGTGCCCGGACCCCGGCCCCGGGCGTCGGGCGTCGGCCCCCGGACGCCGGACACGAACCGGCGGCAGGAGCACGGGGAGTTCTCCACAGCGGCGGGAGAGCGCTTCCGGGCCGGGACCCGGCGGCGTAGGCTCGATTCCGGGGGAGCCGCGCCCCGGCGCCGGGGAACCCCGACCCCCCCGTATCCGAGTGTTCCGCGCCGGCGCCCGGCACCGCCAGAACCTCCTCCGACCTGTGGACGACGCGGGCGGTCGGGGTCGGGGTCGGGCGGTCGGGGGCCACGCGGCCTCGCGGTCTCAGCCGAAGAGGCGGTCGGTGGGGGCGTCCACGGCCTCCAGGACCCGGCCGGTGAAGTAGACCGTGCCCAGGGCCAGCACGCGTTCGCCGAGCGCGCGCAGGGCCGCGGGGGACAGGTCCGCGGCGTCCATGCGGCCCCAGTGTTCCGGCAGGGCGTGCTCGAAGCGCAGGTGGGCCTCGGGCAGGCGCACGGCGGTCACGGGCAGGTCGCCCAGGACCTCCACCGCCCCCGACACGTCCTTGTGGTCGGGCAGGCACAGCAGCACGTGGTCCACCCCGCCCCACAGCCCGCGGGCGTGGGCCAGGGCGGCGGCGACCCCGTTGCGGTCGATGGCCGAGTCCACGACCACCTCGGCCTCCGGTGCGGTGCCGCCCCCTACCGGGTCACCGCCGGATGCCCCTCCGACACGGCCGGACGCTCCTCCCGCCCCCGCGGGCACGGCGTGGCGGGACAGCCTCCCCGGCAGCCGGACGGTGCCCAGCACGGCGTGCAGCCGCTCCGGGTCCAGGGGCGGGCGGCCCAGGTGGTCCAGCATCCGCGCCGCCGCAGCCGTCCCCAGCACCCCCGAGGCCGCGGACAGCCCCGGCGGGCGCAGACCGGGCGGCGGCTCCACCCCCGGCAGGTCCGGATCGACCACCTCGGCCCGCACCCGGCCCCCGGTGGCCTCGGCCAGGGCGGCGTCGGCCGCAGCGGCCACCTCCGCGGTCTGCGGCAGGCGCACCAGCGCGCGGGTCCGCTCCCCGGCCACCCGCGCCTTCTCCCGGGCGATCTGCGCCACGGTGTCGCCGAGGACGCCCACGTGCTCGGCGAAGACCTTGCCCAGGGCGACGACCTCCGGGCCGACCAGGCGCAGCTCGTCGCGATGACCGCCCATCCCGGCCTCCAGCACGCACACGTCGGCGCCCACCTCGACGGCGCGCAGCAGCCCCGCCACGAGGAACAGCCCGCTCGGTGCCAGGTGGCCGCCGAACTCCTCCACCGTCGGCAGTTCCCGTCGGGCGGCGTCGATCCGGGCGCCCAACACGTCCAGTTCGGCGTCGGACACCGAGGTCCCGTCCACCCGTACGCGCTCGCGGTAGGAGCGGAAGCTCGGCCCGGTGACCAGGACCGTGCGCAGCCCGGCCGAGGACAGCGCCGCCGCGGCCGTCGTCGCCGTGCTCCCCTTGCCCTTGGACCCCACCACCCCCAGTACCGGGGGGCGGCGCGTGTCCAGCCCGAGCACGCGCATCAGCGCCGTGGCACGCTCCAGGCTTCCGGTGCGGTCGCGGGGGCGGTCGGGGCGGCGCCGCGCCCACTCGGTGAAGAAGGGGTCAAGTTCGAGCATGGCACCAGTATGGTCTGCGCGACACAGGCCGCCGCTTCCTTTACCCGGGGACCGTGCCCAGGTGGGGGCGCGTAGACTGGCGCGGGTGTACACCCCGAACACACGAGACACCGAGACACCGTGAGCGAAGCCAGCGCCGAGCAGCGCTACGCCGAGGTGACCGCGGAGATCCTCTCCCGAGCGCCCGAGTCCGACATCGATCCTCGACTGGACCGGGTCCGCACTCTGCTGGACCTCCTGGGCGACCCGCACCGCAACTTCCGGGCCATCCACGTCACCGGTACCAACGGCAAGACCTCCACCGCCCGCATGATCGACGCGCTCATGCGCGGGCGGGGTCTTCGCGTGGGCCGCTACACCAGCCCGCACCTGCGCACCGTGCGCGAACGCATCGTCATCGACGGGGAGCCCGTATCCCAGGAGCGGTTCGTCGAGGCCTACGACGACATCCGCCCCTACATCGAGATGGCCGACTCGATGAACGACGCACCGCTGTCGTTCTTCGAGATCCTCACGGTGATGGCCTACGCCGTCTTCGCCGACGCCCCCGTGGACGTGGCCGTCGTCGAGGTCGGCATGGGCGGCCGGTGGGACGCCACCAACGTCATCGACGGCGACGTCGCCGTGGTGACCCCCATCGGGATCGACCACACCGAGTACCTGCCCGACACGGTGGAGGGCATCGCCGAGGAGAAGGCGGGCATCATCAAGCCCGACTCCGTGGCGGTCCTGGCCCAGCAGCCGCTGCCCGCCGCCGAGGCCCTGGTCCGCAACGCCGCGGAGGTCGGGGCCCGGGTGGCCAGGGAGGGGCTGGAGTTCGGCGTCACCTCCCGCGAGATCGCCGTCGGCGGCCAGCAGATCGCCCTCAAGGGCCTCACCGGCAGCTACGAGAACCTGTTCCTGCCCCTGTTCGGGGCGCACCAGGCCGGGAACGCCGCCGTGGCCGTGGCCGCGGTCGAGGCGTTCGCCTCCTCCGGCGACGACGCCGGGGGCCTGGACCCCGCGATCGTCGCCGAGGCCCTCGCGGGAGTGGACTCCCCGGGCCGCATGGAGGTCGTGCGCACCAGCCCGACCATCATCGCCGACGCGGCGCACAACCCGGCCGGAATGACCGCCACCGCGGCGGCCGTGGAGGAGGCCTTCACCTTCTCCCGGCTGGTCGGGGTGGTCGCGATCATGGCCGACAAGGACGTCGAGGGGATCCTCGAACCCCTCGAACCACTGCTCGACGAGATCGTCGTCACCCGTAACTCCTCCCCGCGTTCCCTCGAACCGGAGCGGCTGTCCAACGTCGCCCAGCACGTCTTCGGTGAGGAACGCGTGCACGTGGAGCCCCGACTCGACGACGCCATCGACCGGGCAGTGGGCCTGGCCGAGGAAGGCGGGGAGTTCGGCGGCACCGGTGTACTGGTCACCGGATCGGTCGTCACCGCCGGTGACGCCGTCCACCTGTTGCGCGGTGCGCAGGAGTGACGGGCCAGGTCTACTACGAAGGGAACCCGCCGTGCGTGTAGTCTGCGCCGTCATCCTGGTGTTCGAGGTCATCGTGATCGGCCTCTTCATCCCCGTCGCAGTCTCCCTGGAGGGGATGGACCCGGTCCTGGCCGGGAGCCTGTGGGGAGGGATGGCCGTCGCCGCCCTCGTGCTCTCCGGACTCCAGAAGCACCGCTGGGCGCACTACGCGGCCTGGGTGCTTCAGGCAGCCTTCCTGTTCACCTCCTTCCTGGTCTCCGGGGCGGTTCTGATCGCCGTCGTGTTCGTCTCCCTGTGGGTGACCGGCGTCATCATGGGCCGCCGCACCGACGAGATGAAGGCCGCCCACCTGGCCCGCGCCGAGGCGGAGGCCGCCGGGCGGGGCGAGGACGCCGAGGCCTCCGCGCCCACGCGCCAAACGCGATAGTGTGACGCAGGTCCGGGCGGGCGGCCCGGGGAGAACCCTCCTCCTGCGGCCCCCGCACCTGTGACCCATCACCCGATTCCTCCGCGTGCGGCCGCTGCCGTGGGCGGGTGCCCACGTGCGCCACGCGGAGCCCCAGTGAGGAGTTGACACGCACGTGGAGCGCACTCTCGTTCTCATCAAGCCGGACGGCGTCCGCCGCAACATCGTCGGCGAGGTCATCTCGCGCATCGAGCGCAAGGGCCTGAAGCTGGTCGCCATGGAGCTGCGCACGCTCGACGCCGAGACCGCCAAGACGCACTACGAGGAGCACGCCGAACGCCCGTTCTTCGGCTCGCTCGTCGAGTTCATCACCGGCGGCCCCCTCGTGGCCATGGTGGTCGAGGGCGAGCGCGCGGTGGAGGCGTTCCGCGCCCTGGCCGGCGCCACCGACCCGGTGACCGCCACCCCCGGCACCATCCGCGGCGACTTCGCGCTGGAGGTGCAGCAGAACATCGTGCACGGCTCGGACTCCACCTACTCCGCCGAGCGCGAGATCAAGCTCTTCTTCCCCGGCCTGTAGGGAAGACGGCACGGCCGCGGGTCCCTCGGCATGTGGGACCCGCGGCCACGGGCGACTTCGGTCGGTTCGTCCGCCGACGGGGCAACAATTCGGTGTGTTTGCGTAACGGACTAAGTGCTGACCGTTACGATACGGGGGACTCAACACCTATCGTGCCGGAACGACTACGTATGGTCGCCCCGGGCAACCACGTCCGACACGGCGCCTCTGAGGACGTTACATGCCGAACAACCTTGCTTTTCTCGGCCGGGACATGGCCGTCGACCTGGGTACCGCCAACACGCTCGTGTACGTGCGAGGACGCGGCATCGTTCTGAACGAGCCGTCGGTGGTCGCGCTCAACACCTCAACGGGCCGGATCGTCGCTGTCGGCATCGAGGCCAAGCAGATGATCGGCCGCACGCCGACCAACATCACGGCCATCCGTCCCCTCAAGGACGGTGTCATCGCCGACTTCGAGATCACCGAGCGCATGCTGCGCTACTTCATCCAGAAGATCCACCGTCGGCGCCACTTCGCCAAGCCGCGCCTGATCGTGGCGGTGCCCAGCGGCATCACCTCGGTCGAGCACCGCGCGGTCAAGGAGGCGGGCTACCAGGCCGGCGCGCGCAGGGTTTACATCATCGAGGAGCCCATGGCCGCCGCCATCGGCGCCGGGCTCCCCGTCCACGAGCCCACCGGGAACATGGTCGTGGACATCGGCGGCGGCACCACCGAGGTCGCCGTGATCTCGATGGGCGGCATCGTCACCTCGCAGTCCATCCGCGTGGGCGGCGACGAACTCGACCAGGCCATCGCGACCTTCGTCAAGAAGGAGTTCTCGCTGATGATCGGGGAGCGCACGGCCGAGGAGCTGAAGATGGCCATCGGCTCCGCCTACCCGACCGGCTCGGAGGAGATCCGCGCCGAGGTGCGCGGGCGCGACCTCGTCAGCGGGCTGCCCAAGACCATCGTCCTGTCCGAGAGCGACGTCCGCCAGGCGATCGAGGAGCCGGTCACCGCCATCGTCGACGCGGTCCGCACCAGCCTGGACAAGTGCCCCCCGGAGCTGTCGGGCGACATCATGGACCGCGGCATCGCCGTCACCGGCGGCGGAGCGCTGCTCCGCGGGATCGACGAGAGGCTCCTGCACGAGACCGGGATGCCCATCCACGTCGCCGACAACGCGCTGGACTCCGTCGCTGTCGGCTCTGGCACCTGCGTAGAGAACTACGAACGGCTCCACCAGGTACTCGTCCCCGAACGGCGGAGGTGACCCATGTTCCGCGACTCACGCAGATCCCGCGTACTCCTCGCCGTGCTCGTGGCCGTGGCGGTGGCCCTGCTCGTCCTGGACGCCCGTCCCGGCGCCAACCCCGTCACCTCCGTGGCCCGCACGGGCGGCGAACTCGTCTTCGCGCCCGCCGCCGCGGGCGTCACCTGGGCGACCGGGCCCGTGACCGGTCTCTACGAGGGCCTGGTCAGCGGCCCCGAATCCGAGCGCGTCGCCGAGCTGGAGCAGGCCAACGCCGAGCTGGAGGACGACCTGCGGGCCGCCCGCATCGACAAGGCACGCGCCGAGCAGCTCGACGCGATGCTGGGGCTGGCCGGTCTGGGCGGCTACGAGATCGTCCCCGCCCAGTCCGTCACCCACGTCACCGCGCGCGGCTACGCCGACACGGTCACCATCGACGCCGGAACCGACTCCGGTGTGCGCCCGGACATGACCGTGGTCAACGGCTCCGGCCTGGTGGGCAAGGTGATCGAGGCCGGTCCGAGCACCGCCACCGTCATGCTCGCCACCGACGTCAACTCCGCCGTCGGCGCACGCCTGGAGGCCACGCGCAAGATCGGCGTGGTCCGGGGCGGCACGGTCCCCGGCGGCCCCGACGCCGAACTGACCCTGGAGCTGTTCGACCTCCAGGCGCCGGTCGAGGCCGGGGACCGGCTGGTCACGCTCGGCTCGCACGAGGGCGCGCCCTTCGTGCCCGGCGTGCCGATCGGCACCGTCGAGGAGGTGCAGGTGGCGCCCGGCGCGCTCAGCCGCCTCGCCCGTATCGCCCCGGCCGTGGACTTCTCGTCCCTGGACGTGGTGGGCGTCGTGGTCGGGGGTCCCGAGGAGGACCCGCGCGACTCCGTGCTCCCGCCCCGACCCGACAAGGGGGAACGCTCATGAGGAACGCAGCGACCCTGGTCCTGGTGGCCGTCGCCGTCCTCGCCCAGGCCACCGTGGTCAACCGGCTCCCGTTCGAGTGGGGGGCCGGGCCCGACCTCGTGGCCGCGGCGATCGTCGCGGTCGCCCTGACCACCAGCCCCGCCGCCGCCGCGGCGTGCGGTTTCGCCGCCGGACTGGCCATGGACGTCCTGCCGCCCGCCGAGCACGCGCTGGGCCGCTACGCCCTGGTGCTGTGCGTGGCCGCCTACCTGCTGGCCCTGCTGCACAGGAACACCGGCTCCGCCGGGGCCCTGGGCGGCAGGCCCTCGGTGTGGGCCCTGATGGCCGCCACCGCCGTCACCGCAGTGGGAGTGGGCCTGGGCTACGCGCTGGTCGGCGTGCTCATGGGCGACCCGCGGATGTCGCTGGCCGCCGTGGCCGTCAACACCCTCGTCGGCGCCGCCCTGACCACCCTGGTCTCGCCGCTGGTCACGCTTCCGCTGCTGTGGGCGCGGGGGGCGTTCTCCGACAGCGAGCTCGCCGGAGTCCGGGGCCCGGTGTCCACGGGGGGGTGGTGAACGTGCACATGTCGCCCGTCGACGACGTCGAACTGCCCGGCCGCAAGCTCGGCCGGGCCGGACTGCTGCTCGCCCAGATCCTGGTCCTGGTGCTCTTCGCGGCCCTGGCCGTACGGCTGTGGTACCTCCAGATCCCGATGTGGGACCACTACCGGGAGCTCGCGGTGGCCAACCACCACCAGCAGCTCCTCGTCCCCGCCACGCGGGGGCAGATCCTGGACGCCACCGGCCGCCCGCTGGTCAACAACAGCACCGAGCTGGTGGTCTCCGCCGACTACCACGAGATCACGGGCATGGACGACGGCGGGGAGAAGGTCCTGACCGACCTGTCCGAGGTGCTCGACGTCCCGCTGGAGGAGCTCCAGAAGCGCATGCGCCTGTGCGGGCCCGAGGTGAGCCGCCCGTGCTGGCCCGGCTCGCCCTACCAGCCCGTCACCCTGGCCGACGACGTGGAGCCGTCCGTCGCCCTCCAGATCATGGAGAGCGCCGACCGCTTCCCCGGGATCAGCGCCCAGGCCCACGCCGTGCGCGAGTACCCGCAGGGCGAGCACGGCTCCCAGATGCTGGGCTACCTGCAACCGGTGACCCAGGAGGAGCTGGAGGCCCGCGAGGACCTGCGCACCCAGTTCACCGGCATCGACATGGTGGGCCGCGACGGCGTGGAGGCGGTCTACGACGCCCAGCTGCGCGGCACCGCGGGCAAGCGCGTCCTGGGCGTGAACAACCACGGCGAGGTCATGGAGGTCATCTCCGAGACGCCGCCCGAACCGGGGACGCACCTGGTCACCCATGTCGACCTCGGCGTGCAGAAGATCGCCGAGGAGGCGCTGGCCGAGGGGATGGAGAACGCCCGGCCCCGCTACAAGGCCGACTCCGGCGCCGCCATCGTCCTGGACGTGCGCACCGGCGGCGTGGTGGCCATGGCGAGCCTGCCCACCTACGACCCCGCGATCTGGCGCGGCGGCATCGACCAGGAGACCTTCGACGAGATGCTCAGCGAGGAGGCGGGCGAGCCGCTGCTCTCCCGCGCCGTGCAGGGCACCTACCCGCCGGGCTCCACGTTCAAGGTCTCCTCGCTCGCGGCGGCGGCGGAGAACGGCTACTCGCTGCGCAGCACCTACGCCTGCCCGGGCTCGGTGAACCTGGCCGGGCAGAACTACGAGAACTACGAGGGCCAGGGCCAGGGGCCGATCAGCCTCCACGAGGCCATCGTGGTCTCCTGCAACACCGTCTTCTACAACTTCGGCTACCAGATGTGGAAGGACGACGGCGGGCTCTACCCCGACGGCGAGGCCGACGAGGCGATGGCCGAGATGGCCAAGGGCTTCGGCTTCGGCTCACCGACCGGGATCGACCTGCCCTACGAGACCTCCGGGCGCATCCCCGACCGCGAGTGGAAGCGCACCTTCTGGCAGGAGACCCGCGAGAACAACTGCCACCGGGGCGAGCACGGCTACCCCGACGTCGCCGAGACCGACCCGTCGCGCGCCGCCTACCTCAAACTGCTGGCCTACGAGCAGTGCGTGGAGGGCTTCCAGTGGCGGGCCAACGAGGCCGTCAACTTCGCCATCGGCCAGGGCGACGTCCTCGTCACCCCGCTCCAGCTCGCCAGCGCCTACGCGGCCATCGCCAACGGCGGCAAGCTCTACGAGCCGCGCATCGGCAGGGCGCTGGTCTCCGCAGACGGGACGGAGGTGCGCGAGATCGAACCGGTCGTGCGCGGCGAGCTCCCGGTCAGCGACGAGACGCTGGAGTACCTCCAGACCGCGCTCACCGCGGTCCCCAAGGAGGGCACCGCCCGCGGCGCCTTCGCCGGGTTCCCGCAGGACCAGGTGTCCGTCGCGGGCAAGACCGGCAGCGCCGACGTGGAGGGGCGCCAGGTCTCCTCCTGGTTCGCCTCCTACGCGCCCGCCGACGACCCGCAGTTCGCCATCGTCGTCCTGGTCTCCCAGGGCGGTACCGGCGGTACGACGGCGGCGCCCATCGCGCGGGCCATCTACGACGGCATCTACGGGTTCGACTCCCCGGCACAGGGGGCCGAGACCGAGGCAGACGCGTCCGGCGGCGCGGAGCCGCTGATCCCGGGCGGCGCGCCGCCCGAGCAGCTGCCCGACGTCCGTCCCGACGGTTCCATCGACCTGCTGGATCGGTAGCCATGAGCACCTACATGGGGGCGCCCGGGTCGCGGAGCGCCGAGATCGGACGCAGCGCGGCGGGCCTGGCGCGCCGACTGGACTGGACGCTGGTCGTGTCGGTGGCGGTCCTGTGCGCCATCGGTACGCTGCTGGTGTGGTCGGCGACCATCCCGGGCGACGGCAGCGACCCGCTGGAGTCCACCGAACACCTGGTCCGCCACCTGCTCCACCTCCTGGTGGCGTGGGCGCTGTGCCTTCTGGTCGCCGCGGTGGACCACCGCACGATCCGCGCGTACGCTCCGATCGTCTACCTGGTCACGGTGGTCGCGCTGGTCCTGGTGCTCACCCCGCTCGGCGAGGTGATCAACGGGTCGCGCGGCTGGATCGTGGTCGGCGGCTTCCAGTTCCAGCCCAGTGAGCTGTCCAAGGTCGGTCTGGTCCTGGTCCTGGCCACGCTGCTGGGGGAGCCCCGCGACGGCGAGGCCCGGCCGATGACGCGGGACGTGGTGTTCTGCCTGGTGGTCCTGGCGGTGCCGCTGGCACTGGTGATGTCGCAGCCGGACCTGGGCACCACTCTGGTGCTCGTCACGATCTTCCTGGGCATGCTCACGCTGTCGGGCGCCCCGATCGTGTGGGTGGCGGGCATGCTGGCGTGCGGGGTGGTCGGCGCGCTGTGCGTGTGGTGGTTCGACCTGCTGGAGCCCTACCAGCTGGACCGCATCGCCACCCTGATGGACCCGACCGCCGACCCGCAGGGCGCGGGGTACAACTCCAACCAGGCGCTGATCGCGGTGGGGTCGGGCGGGTTCAACGGCACCGGGCTGTTCCAGGGCGAGCAGACGCACGGGCAGTTCGTGCCCGAGCAGCACACCGACTTCATCTTCACGGTGGCGGGCGAGGAACTGGGGTTCGTGGGGTCGGTGGTGGTCATCGGCCTGTTCGCGCTGATCCTGTGGCGGATCCTGCGCATCGCCCAGGGGTGCGAGCAGCCCTACCCGCGCCTGCTGTGCGTGGGCGTGGTCGCCTGGTTCGGGTTCCAGGCCTTCATCAACATCGGGATGGGGCTGGGGGTCGTACCGGTGACGGGTCTGCCGCTGCCGTTCATGTCCTACGGCGGCACCGCGATCGTGGCCAACATGGTCGCCCTGGGGCTGGTGCTGGGCGTCGACTCCCGGGACCGGGGTTTCGCCTAGGGACACGGAGCACGACACCGGCGGGGCGGGCACGGCGCAGGCGCCGGTGCCCGCCCCGCCGCCGTGCGGAGGGCCGATCCCGGCGGGGGAGCGGCGCGGCGCCGGGGGACAGGCCCGGGGCGGGTCCCGACCGGGCCTGTGGACGGAGCGGCCCGGAGCCCGTGGCGCCGGTAGCCTGGGAACATCCGCGCGGGCGCGCTCCACGCGTCACCGCGCCGGCCCCCGCGACGGCGGGGGTCCACGCACACCCGACACGATGTCCGCCGAACGAAGGCCCACACCATGTCCGTCGAAAGCCTCTTCCCGCGGCTGGAACCCCTGCTGACGCAGGTGGCCAAGCCCATCCAGTACGTCGGTGGCGAGCTCAACTCCGTGGTCAAGGAATGGGACGAGACCCGGGTGCGCTGGGCGCTGATGTACCCGGACGCCTACGAGGTGGGAGTGCCCAACCAGGGCGTCCAGATCCTGTACGAGGTCCTCAACGAGCGCGAGGGCGTGCTGGCCGAGCGCGCCTACGCGGTGTGGCCGGACCTGGAGAAGCTCATGCGCGAGCACGGCGTGCCGCACTTCACCGTGGACTCGCACCGGCCGCTGGCCGCCTTCGACGTGCTCGGGCTGAGCTTCGCCAGCGAGATGGGCTACACCAACATGCTCACCGCGCTGGACCTGGCGGGCATCCCGCTGCGCGCGGCCGACCGCACCGCCGACCACCCGGTCGTGCTGGCGGGCGGGCACTCGGCCTTCAACCCCGAGCCGATCGCCGACTTCCTGGACGCGGTGGTCCTGGGCGACGGCGAGGAGATCACCCTCGCCATCACCGAGATCATCCGCGAGTTCAAGGAGGAGGGCGAGCCCGGCGGGCGCGACGGCCTGCTGCTGCGCCTGGCCGCGACCGGCGGCGTGTACGTGCCCCGCTTCTTCGACGTGGCCTACCACGAGGACGGGCGGATCGCCTCCTACACGCCCAACCGGCCCGGGGTGCCCGGCACGGTGCAGAAGCACACCGTGATGGACCTGGACCAGTGGCCCTACCCCAAGAAGCCGATCGTGCCGACCGCCGAGTCCGTGCACGAGCGCTACAGCGTGGAGATCTTCCGCGGCTGCACGCGCGGCTGCCGGTTCTGCCAGGCGGGGATGATCACCCGGCCGGTGCGCGAGCGCAACAAGGAGACCGTCACGAAGATGGTCCAGGACGGCGTCGAGGCCTCCGGCTTCCAGGAGGTGGGGCTGCTGTCGCTGTCCAGCGCCGACCACAGCGAGATCGGGCAGATCGCCAAGGGGCTCGCCGACCGCTACGAGGGCACCAACACCGGCCTGTCCCTGCCCTCCACCCGCGTGGACGCGTTCAACATCGACCTGGCCAACGAGCTGACCCGCAACGGGCGCCGTTCCGGCCTGACGTTCGCGCCGGAGGGCGGCAGCGAGCGGATGCGCCGGGTGATCAACAAGATGGTCACCGAGGAGGACCTCATCCGCACCGTCACCGCCGCGTACGCGGCCGGGTGGCGGCAGGTGAAGCTGTACTTCATGTGCGGCCTGCCCACCGAGGAGGACGAGGACGTCCTGGCCATCGCCGACCTGGCCACCGAGGTGATCCGGACCGGTCGTGAGGTGACCGGGCGCAAGGACATCCGCTGCACGGTGTCCATCGGCGGGTTCGTGCCCAAGCCGCAGACCCCGTTCCAGTGGGCGGCGCAGACCTCGCACGAGGCCGTCGACGCCCGGCTGCGCAAGCTGCGCGACAGGCTGCGGGGCGACCGCAAGTACGGCAAGTCGATCGGTCTGCGCTACCACGAGGGCCGCCCCTCCATCATCGAGGGCCTGCTCTCCCGGGGGGACCGCAGGGTCGGCCGGGTGGTCGAGGAGGTGTGGCGCTCCGGGGGCCGGTTCGACGGCTGGAGCGAGCACTTCTCCTACGACCGGTGGTCCGGGGCCGCCGAGGCCGCCCTGGCCGACCTCCCGGTGGACGTGGACTGGTTCACCACCCGCGAGCGCGACGAGGACGAGGTCCTGCCCTGGGACCACCTGGACGCGGGCCTGGACCGGTCGTGGCTGTGGCAGGACTGGCAGGACTCGCTGTACGGCGAGGAGTCGCTGGAGGTGGACGACTGCCGTTGGAACCCCTGCTACGACTGCGGTGTCTGCCCGAGCATGGGCACCGAGATCCAGATCAACGCCCCGGCGGAGGGCCGCCCGCTGCTGCCGCTCAACGTGGTCTAGCCGACCGGGCGCCGGTCGCGGGGCGGACCCCGCCCCGCGGCCGTAGGGCTGCGGCCACGGCGGCGTGCCGCGCTGGCCCGGGAGGTTTCCGGGCGGCGCCGGACACGGAGGAACCCCTGGTCCCACCGGTCGTCGGTGGGGTCAGGGGTTCTGGCGTCCGTGCCGGGGCGGGGGTCGGCTCATGTGCCCCGGGAGGGCGTGAAGTAGGATTTCGCGCTCCGGGCGCTCTCTCGACCCTTGAGGGGGAGCGGCCCGGGGGAGGAAGGTGTACGGCCCGGCGCCCCGCTCGCGCCGGGCCGTACGTGTAATAGGACTCGCGGGCTGCGCGGGGGGTTGCCATCGGATCCAGATTTTCTTCGGATTTTTTTCGGTGAACCCCGCGTTCTGGTGGTGAACACGGCTCCGGTGTCCGCTCCGACCGCTCGGGGACTTTTCGACCGCAGGTCAGTGGGGGAGATACCGGTATGCGTAGTCCTGCTGGCGCATGTGCACCACGGCGCACCGTACGCTGAACAGGACGAGGAACAGCCCCTTCAGGTCGCCCCGCCGACCGCACCAGGGGGCATGAGGAAAGGAGTTGAGCTGCCCCCCGCATCCGAGGGCACCACCTCACCCTCCACCGCCAAACCCGGACAACGGCTTCGCGTCCACTACGCCAAGCGCGGACGCATGAGGTTCGCCAGCCACCGCGACATCGCCCGGGCTCTGGAGCGCGCCCTGCGCAGGGCCTCCGTACCCGTGGCTTTCTCCGCTGGCTTCTCGCCTCACCCCAAGGTCTCCTACACCGGCGCGGCCCCCACAGGGGTCGCCAGCGAGGCGGAGTACCTTGAACTCACTCTGGCCGAGCACCGTCCGCCCGAGAGGGTCCGAGCCGACATCGACGCGGCCATGCCCCAGGGCATCGACGTCGTCGAGGTCGTCGAGGCCCGACATCCCGGGCTGGCCGACCGGCTCCAGGCCTCCGAATGGCGCGTGGAGATGGCGGGCGTCGACCCCGACGACGCCGCCAGGGCGGTGGCCGCCTATCTGGCCGCCGACAGCGTCGAGGTGGAGCGGATGACGAAGAAGGGCCGTCGCCGCTTCGACACGCGGCCGGCGGTGGTCCGCATCGACGTGTGCGCTGACTCCCTCGGGCGCGCCCCAGAGGAACATCACACGACATATGCCATACTTCGGATGGTCGTACGGCACACGACACCTGCTGTTCGACCGGACGACGTGCTGACCGGCCTTCGCCACGTGGCCGACCTCGCGCCGCCGTCATCTCCGATGATGACCCGGCTGGCGCAGGGGCCGCTGGACGAGACGACAGGTGCGATCGCGGACCCGCTCTCCCAGGACCGGCCCGAAGCCCACACGAGCTCCGGACCCGCGGACGACAACGCGGACGAGCGGCGCGAAGACGCACCACGGCCGTCAACGCCCATGGCGGGACCGCGCGGATGAGCGGCCCCGAAGCGGGGAACATGGGCGACACCACAGGACTTTGCCCCGACGGCGCCCCGGCGCCGTCGGCGCTGACACAGCGACGACAGTTCTCGTGAGCCGCGCCGCCGACCGAGAGGTCGCGGCGCGCCCGAGGACTCTGACGGGAGACCGCCCGGATGCTCGACAACGAGCCCAACAACGGTGCCGACGGCACCGCGGGTACAACTGAAACAACCGACAACACGGCGGCGGCGCCCCCCGCGGGGGGCGGCGAGGTGCGCGTGACCACGCCCGCGCCCGCCAAGGGCGTCCGCCGCGCCGCCGGACCACCCCCCGAACCCGACGACGTCTTCACTCCCCCCTCCGCGCCCGTCACCTCCCTCGCCGGTTCCGGTGAGGGGGGCACGGTCAAGACCTCGGTGACCACCACCTCGCGCAGGCGCACCGTGCGCGCCGCGGGCCGTCCCGACGAGGACGCCGCCCCGCGCAGGGCCCGCGCCTCCGCCGACGAGGACGCGGCTCCGCGCCGTTCGCGCGCCTCCGCCCCCGCCTCGGAGGACACCGCCCCCTCCGCGGCCAGGAGCCGCGGCCGTTCGCGCGCCCGCTCCGCCGCGGCCTCGGAGACCGCCGGGACCGCGCCCTCCGGGGCAGCCGACGAGCCCGCCAAGGACAAGGACGAGGAGACCGTGGAGGCGGGCGGCGGCAACGTCTTCCAGGCCCCCTCCATGCTCTTCCAGCCCCCGGTGGCCAGCGCCGCCCCCGTGCCCGCCCGCGGCACCGCCCCGGCGGAGGCCGACGAGGACGCGCGCGAGGAGCCCGAGGAGGAGACCGCCCAGGCCACCGGTGCGGAGGAGACCGGCGACGGGGACGACGACCGCCCCAGCCGCCGTCGCCGCCGTCGCGGAGGCCGGGGGCGCGGCCGCTCCCGCGCGGACGAGGACGAGGCCGCCGAGGCCCCCGAGCCCGCAGAGGACAAGGCGGAGCAGCGCGGCGATAAGGACCGGGGCGAGGACGACGGCGCGGCCGACGAGGCCGCCGAGTCCGACGACCGCAGCAGCCGTCGCCGGCGCCGCCGTCGCCGCCGCTCCGGCGGGGGGGACGGCCCCGAGGCCATCTCGGACGACCCGCCCAACACCGTGGTCCGGGTGCGCGAGCCCCGCCAGGAGAAGCCGATCGAGGACGAGGTCCAGGCGGTCCGCGGCTCCACCCGGCTGGAGGCCAAGAAGCAGCGCCGCCGCGAGGGCCGTGAGCAGGGCCGCCGCCGCGCGCCCATCGTCACCGAGTCGGAGTTCCTGGCCCGGCGCGAGTCGGTCAAGCGGGACCTGGTGGTGCGCCGCGTCGAGGACCGCACCCAGATCGCCGTCCTCGAGGACGACATCCTCGTCGAGCACTACGTCGACCGGGCCACGCACCGCTCCTACGTGGGCAACGTGTACCTGGGCCGGGTGCAGAACGTGCTGCCCTCGATGGAGGCCGCGTTCGTCGACATCGGCAAGGGCCGCAACGCCGTCCTGTACGCGGGCGAGGTCAACTGGGACTCCTTCGGCCTGGACGGCCAGCCCAAGCGCATCGAGTCGGTGCTCAAGTCCGGCCAGTCGGTCCTGGTGCAGGTCACCAAGGACCCCGTCGGCCACAAGGGCGCCCGCCTGACCAGCCAGATCAGCCTGCCCGGCCGCTACCTCGTGTACGTGCCCGGCGGCTCGATGACCGGCATCAGCCGCAAGCTCCCCGACAAGGAGCGCGCGCGCCTCAAGCAGATCCTCAAGAAGGTCATGCCCTCCGGCGCGGGCGTCATCGTGCGCACGGCCGCCGAGGGCGCCAGCGAGGAGGAGCTGGAGCGCGACATCACCCGTCTCGCCAAGCAGTGGGACTCCATCAAGCGCAAGTCCAAGTCGGCCAACGCCCCCTCGCTGCTCAACAGCGAGCCCGACCTGACGGTGCGGGTCGTGCGCGACGTGTTCAACGAGGACTTCTCCAGCCTCGTCGTGTCCGGTGATGAGGCCTGGACCACCGTCCACGAGTACGTGGACTACGTGGCCCCCAACCTCTCCGAGCGCCTCTCGCACTGGAACGAGGACCGCGACGTCTTCGCCGCCTACCGCGTCGACGAGCAGATCAACAAGGCCCTGGAGCGCAAGGTCTGGCTGCCCAGCGGCGGCTCGCTGGTCATCGACCGCACCGAGGCCATGACCGTGGTCGACGTCAACACCGGCAAGTTCACCGGGCAGGGCGGCAACCTGGAGGAGACGGTCACCAAGAACAACCTTGAGGCGGCCGAGGAGATCGTCCGCCAGCTCCGGTTGCGCGACATCGGCGGCATCATCGTCATCGACTTCATCGACATGGTCCTGGAGTCCAACCGCGACCTGGTGCTGCGGCGCATGCTGGAGTGCCTCTCGCGCGACCGCACCAAGCACCAGGTGGCCGAGGTGACCTCGCTGGGCCTGGTCCAGATGACCCGTAAGCGGGTCGGCCAGGGCCTGCTGGAGGCCTTCTCGCACAGCTGCGAGCACTGCAACGGCCGCGGCCTGGTGGTCGCCGGCGACCCGGTCGAGGGCAAGGGCGGCGGCAACGGCAACGGCCGCAAGAAGAAGAAGGGCAAGGGCGAGCCGGACCAGGCCGCTGAGAAGGCCGAGAAGCCGTCCTCCGACAAGCCCGAGAAGGCGGGCGGTGACGCCGACGGGTCCGCCGGGGCGGACGCGGCGCGGACCGAGGAGGCCCCCGAGGCTCCGCAGGCGACCGGGGCCCCGGCCCCGGAGACCGCCAAGAAGACCCGTAAGCGGGCCTCCCGCTCCCGCAAGGCCGAGGCCGCGGCGGAGGAGCAGGAGGAGATCACCGCCACGGAGGAGGCCCCTGAGGCCGCTGAGCCCGAGCAGGCCGCGGAGGCACCCGAGGAGGCCCCGGCCAAGAAGACCCGCGCCCGGCGCACCACCCGTCGTACCGCCCGCGCGGCGGCCGACACCGGTGAGGCCGAGGCCGCGGGCGGTGAGAGCGTCCCCGCCGAGGCGGACGCGACCGCCGCCGAGACGCCCGCCGAGACCGGTGACGACGAGGCCGCCGAGCGGCCCAAGCGTCGCCGGACCCGGCGCACCAGGGCGGCGGCCACCCCGCCGACCGCCGTGGACGCGGGCTGATTCAGGGGCGGTAGCCCCGCCGTGGTCCGGACCGGCGCCAGCCCGGTCCGGACCACGGCACGTGTACAGGCCCGTGGCGGGCCGATGGTAATCTGAGGGACGGTGCGTCGGCGCGCTATGCCACCACAATCGCGCGCCCCGACACCGAAGTGCTCTCCACGCAGGGTTTGTTTCCCTCGGATCCCCGCGCCCCGCTACAGGCGATCAGTGGATCGTGGAACGAGGCACCTCCCCGCCCACACGGGGATGGGCCTCCCGGCCGATCTGGGCACAGGTGCGGTCGGACCCGGACCCCGGGCTCATGTCTCGGGGATGGTCCCGAGCATTATTCGTTGAGCGAGCAGGAAGAGAGTTACCCGGTGTACGCGATCGTGCGAGCGGGCGGCCGACAGGAGAAGGTGTCTGTC